>CAZSXM010000016.1:0-91169 GCA_964610435.1 uncultured Pirellulales bacterium
CAACCGGGCGTTACCTGGAAGGGTTGGTTGACGACGTGCGGATCTACAACCGTCCGCTGTCGGACGGCGAGATCGCCGGCCTTTCCGGACAGACGATGCCGCGGCACAGACCGTTCTAAGGCGGTCCGGTCGAGGAGGTTTGTTTCCGGTAGCTCGAGGCTGCATGGAGCATTGTTGTTAAGAGTTGTAGCTGGAGCCTGGATCCATGCGGTCCAGGCTCCAGTCTCTTGGGCGGGTCAAATGTCTGTTCAAAGCGGCTATGCGATTCGCTTGAGCAGCCAGGCCATGTTTTGGCCGAGGACCTGCATGGTGCGCAGGCCCTCCTCGTCCTGCTCGGCCTCGCCTTTGGCCAGGCCGAAGCCCATGTTCCAGTAGATCGAGCCGGGTACGATCATCTGACCAATCAGGAAGAAGTGGTTGATTGCGTCGAAGACGGGGATCGCGCCGCCCCTCCGCACGGCGACCACGGCGGCGCCGACCTTGCGCCGGAGCATGTCATCGTTGGCCCGGACGACAAACCCGGCTCGGTCGATCAGCGCCTTCATTTCCGTCGTCACGTTGGCGAAGTACGTCGGCGAGGCCAGGAGGATGCCGTCGGCCTGGACCATCTTCTCGATGCAGTCGTTGGCGACGTCGTCGTCGATGACGCATCGTCCGTTCTTGTTCTGTATGCACCGCCCGCACGCCGTACAGCCCCGGATGGTCTGGCCCGCCAATTGGACCAGTTCGGTCTCGATGCCCTCTGACTCCAGCTCGGCGAAGACCTGACGGGCCAAAATGGCGGTATTGCCGTCTTTTCGGGCACTTCCGTTGAACGCCACAACCTTCATCGCATGCTCTCCTTATCGTTGCCGGACCACTCGTTTCAGATCGTTTGGGCCGCATGCTATCGGATCGGCTCCCAACCCGCAAGTTTGGATTGAGAAGCCGCCCCTGGGCGGGAATTTCCACGCAATAAACCACCCTGGCCGGCGACCAACCCAATGTGGCCAATTGCAGGCCGAAAACAGGCAATCAGTGGGGTTCATGAGATTTGAGGAGTCGTACCATGATTACCAGATGGCTGAAAATGGGAGCAATCGCGACGGTGGGCCTGGGGTTGGCCGGCGGTCTGCTGTTTGGGAAGGACGTGGCCAGCTACGTCCGCAGTTCCGCCAAGGGCGTGCGAACCGTGGTCAAGGACTCGGTCCCGATCGAGTTCGAGCTGCGTCGGGCCCGCGATCTCCTGGAAGAGATCATCCCGGAAATGCACGCCAACATCCGGCTGATCGCCCAGGAAGAGGTGGAAGTGGCTGCTCTGAAGGCCGAAATCGCCAAGGGGCAAGAGAGCCTCGAAGACGAACGAGCCAGGATCAGGACGCTTCGCGGGTCGCTGGAGACCCCGCAGGCGCAATATGTGTTTGCGGGCCGGCAATACAGCCGAGGCGACGTGAAAGCCGATCTAGCCGCGCGCTTCGAGCGACTCAAAGAGGGCGAACTGGTCCTGGCGAGCAAGCAGCGCCTGCTGGCCTCGCGCGAGAATTCGCTCAACGCCGCCATGCAGTTGCTGGAGAAGACGCGGTCGCAGAAGCACATCCTTGAGAACAAGATCGAGACGCTGGCCAGCCAGTATCGGATTGTCAAGGCGGCGTCCGTCGGATCGAAGGTCCAGGTCGACAACGGTAAGCTCGCCCAGACCGAAAAGCTCATCGCTCAGATTCAGAAGCGTCTGGACGTGGCCGAGCGCGTGCTGGCCCACGAGAGCCGGTTCATCGAGTCGATCCCGGTCGATACCGTCATCGAAGCAGACCTCGTTGCCCAGGTCGACGAGTACTTCCAGCAGCACGAAGGACCGGCCGAAGCCCAGAGCCCGATGGCCAAGGCGCACGGCCCAGAAGCGTCTCGTTGACAGGCGATGTTCTTCCGAAGCACGGTTGCGTTGCAGAGACCTGTGCCGCGTGATAGAATCCAGAATTAGGCCCACTTCACCGGCGATTGTAACGAGAAGGAGCCTTGCCGTGTTGATCCTTCGTATCAAACAAGCGGAGTGTGCGTTGGCCGACGGCCGGCTCGACGAGGCCTTCGAGATCGCCAGGGCCGATGACGTCCGGCGTCACCGTCACGGTCAGCGGCTCATTGGCCGGCTCACGCGGGCCTACGTGCAGCGGGGTCGTGAGGCCCTGGCCGGCGGCCGACTGGAGACGGCGCTGGCCGACTGCAACAAGGCCGAGAAGCTGGCGGGCAGCGCCTCCGAGGTGGCGCAACTGCGAGAGGCCGTGTGCCGGGCGATCGTCGAGCGGCAACAGGGCCATCAGCAGGGGGCCGTCCGGGTCGCGCAAGCCCGGCAGCGGATTGCGGACGGCTGGCATTCGGTCGGTGGGCAGATCCTGGAACGGGCCGGTTCGGGCGACGCCCAGGCCGCGTTGCTCAGGCAGGAACTCGACGCCGTGCGGCTGCACACCGAAGACGCCGTCGCAAAGGCCGAGCAGGCGCTGAAGCGAGGAGACCTCGTTGCGGCCGTCGATGTCCTGCGTGCCGCAGGCGTTGCGAAGAACCGAAACGGCCGGGTCGGTGAATTGCTCGGCCGAATCAGGAAACAGGCCGGCGAGCAGGTCCAGGCCAGTCTCGAACAGGGCCGGATCGACCGCGCCCAATCGTTGTTGCAGAGACTGGCCCCGCTGGACGGCGACGGTCAGGAGATCGCCGAGCTGCGCAGGGCGCTGATGCAATGCCACGAGGCGGCCGAACGGGTGGCGGCAGGGCGGCCCGGTGCGGCGCTGCCGCTGCTGCGAAAGGTCAAGACGATGTATCCGTCGGCCAGGTGGCTGGACAAGGTCCTTGGCGACGTCAAGCAGGCAGCCGAGGCGCTGGAAGAACTCGACGCCGGGCCGCTGGGCCTGAGCATTGCCGACGCCGTCGGCATTCGGAACCAGGCGATGCACGATGAAAACGATATCCCCGCTCGGGATGAGGCGATGCATGAGGCGGCACGGGCTATGAATGCGCCAAGGAACGACCCGACGACGTCGCCGCTGCCTTCGGCGTTCGTCATGCAGATGGACGGCATTGGCAGCTATCTGGTCTTTCGCGATGCACGCTTGACGATTGGCCCGATCAGTTCTTCGGCCCGGCCGACGCTGGGATTGATGGCCGAGCCGGATTTGCCTGTCATCAGCATCGAGCGCATCGACGCCGACTACTTCGTCCGTTCGGAGCGCGTGATTGAGGTGAACGGCACGCCCGTGACCGAAAAACTGCTGGCCGACGGCGACGTGATCGCGCTGTCACCCCGATGCCGGCTGCGATTCCGTCTGCCTAATGCGGCGAGCACGACCGCCGTACTGATGCTCAGCGGCGCCAGGCTCGGCCGGCCCGATATCCGGCACGTACTTCTCATGGGCCGTGACATCCTGGCCGGGCCGTACACGAACCACCACATTCAGAGCGAGCACCTCGATGAGACGATCACGTTCTTCGAGCAGAACGAGCGGCTGCTGTGCCGGGCGAGTCAGCCTGTTGCGATCGACGGCCGACCGATGCAGCCGGAGAAGGGCCTGATGATGGACAAGCCGATTCGGATCGGCAACCTCTCTATGGTATTAGCAGGGTTCCACGCGTAGCAGCAAGGTAAGTGACGATGACCTCTTGATCCGGCAGAAAACACTATGGACGCGTACCAATACAAATATGGAGACCGACCGCTGGAGGGATACACCATCCAGCGAGCGGCCGGGCGAGGCGGCTTCGGCGAGGTGTACTATGCCGTCAGCGACAGCGGCCGACAGGTGGCGCTCAAGGTGATCCAGAGCCACGAGCAGATCGAGCTGCGGGGCATCAGCCAGTGCATGAACCTCAAGAGTCCGCACCTGGTCACGGTCTTCGACGTCAAGCACAACGATCGGGGTCGGCCGTTCGTGATCATGGAATACGTCTCCGGCCCTGCGTTGAGCGATCTGCTCAAGGAGTCGTCCGGGGGGCTGGGCACGCAGAAGGCGGCCTTCTTCCTGCGCGAGATCGCCAAGGGCCTGTCGTATCTGCACGAGTGCGGGATCGTGCACCGCGACCTCAAGCCCAGCAACATCTTCTACGAGAACGGCTACGTGAAGATCGGCGACTACGGCCTGACCAAGGCGATCAGCACCAGCCATCACGTCAGCCATACGATCACGGTTGGGACCGTCCATTACATGGCGCCGGAGATCGGCGCGGGCCGGTACGACCGCAGCGTTGATATCTACGCGCTCGGCGTGCTGCTGTATGAGATGCTCACGGGGCAGGTCCCGTTCTTCGGGTCCAGTCCGGCTGAGATCCTGATGAAGCACATGACCGCGGCGCCGCCGCTCGAACACATCGAGGAGCCGTTCCGCCGGGTCATTCGCAAGGCCCTGGCCAAGGACCCGGACGAGCGCTACCAAACCGTGCAGCAGATGGTCGAGGACGTCTTCGGCGCCGAGCACGTCCGCAACAGCGTCTCGCAGTTTTCGCCGGAGGAGTTGTCGGTCGTCGCCGATCACATCGCGCACAAGATGGGCACGGCCCGTGCGCAGCAGGCAAAAGGCCAGGAGCCGAAGGACTTCAGCAAGGAGATCGGCAAGAAGGCCGAACTGATCGCCAAGAAGGTCGAGGCCTTCAGTGGGCAGATGGCCGAGAAGCTCAAGGTCGCCAAGGAACGGGCCCAGCAGAGCGGGTTGCGTCCGGTTGCGGTGGCCGATCCGATGGGCCCCGGGCAACGTCGCACCCTGGCCCTGGTGACCATGCTGGCCATCGCCATCGGAGCGGGCATTTTCAGCGGTCACGGCTTTGGTCCTGCGGCCATGGTCTTCGTGATGATCGGCCTGGCGTCGAAGATCATCCTCTATTCTCGCCGGCAATGGTGGTCCGGTCTCGACGCCGATTCACGATGGCTGGGCAAGGCCGCCACGTGTTTCGGCGCCGCTTTTGCCTCGGTCCTGGCCGCGGCGATGGTGGCGGGCATTTTCGGCGGTATGGGTGGGCATAACGGTGCGGCATTCCGGGGCCTTCATCTCTTCGGATGGTTGCCGTTTGTCGGCGGGGTACGTTTCGGAAGTGCGCTGGCGATGGCTCTGCCCATGTTGCTGGTGGACTGGTGGGACCTAAGCGACCCGCAGCGCAAAGCGCGGGTGGCGTTGGGTCCGGCGTTGTGGGCCGGGTTCCTCGGCTACATCGGCGGCAATATGTTCGGCATGCCTCCGGTCGTCGTCGCCTGTGCGTTGGCCGGGACGGCTCTGGTGGTTCAGACCCTGAGCCCCTGCGGCCAACCGCTTGCCGAGGTCATCGGGGCCCAGGCAGCAAAGAACGCGGAGCGGCAGACCCGCTCGGGCATCTATGCTCGCCCCGTCCCGGCGTATGCCCGGCCGTTGTGGATGTTCGGCTGGCTGGCCTGCATCGGACTGGGTTTGTTCCTCTGCATTCTGGCCGGTACGAGTCTGAGGGGTAACGCCTTCGGGTTTGCCGTCGCGTTCGGCGTTGATGCCTTCATCCTATCGGTGCTGTGCTTTGTCATGATGTTCCGGGGCACCTTCACCGGCTGGTATCGGTATCTGGTTCGACCGGTGTTGTTGACCCTTTGCGTTCAAACTGTGGTCACCGCGTCGATCCTGCTGGGAAACCTGAGTCTGCACGGGCCACAGGTCGCCATGATGATCTTCTTCATCGTCTTCCCGAACGGTCTGTTTCTGGTTTTCCTGCTGGCCCCGCCCAGCGCGTTCGGTGTACGCGACGTTGCCGTATCGGATGCCGCCGGCGGCCCTCTGCGGCACCGCTCCTGCGCTCGCACGGCGCCGAGCGGCACGGTTTCGCCGGCCAAGCGATTTTGGGCTTTGATCCTGGCCTTAGTTCCGATGGTTCCGCTCCCTCCTTTGTGCGGCCTCCAGCGGTTTTACGTGGGCAAGATCGGCACGGGCGTTCTCTGGCTGTTTACAGGCGGGCTGTTCGGCATCGGTCAGCTTGTCGATATCATCATGATCCTGGTCGGATCGTTTGAAGACAAGAACGGGCTGCCCGTGGTGAACTGGCACGGTCCGGACTCTGCAACGGCAGACGTGCCGGGCCGCGGGGCGGTGGCTCCGGCGGTTGGCGCTGCATCGCCGGCGTCCGGCAGTGAACCGGCACCGGCCCCAAAGCCCGACGCGGCCGCCGTGTCCCCCGCACGTGAACCTTCGTCCTCTCCTTCGTATGCCAGCACGGGAACGGTCATCTATGAGCCGTGGCACCCCTTCAGCGGTCTGATCTGTGCTCTCGGTCATATCCTGTTGCTGGCGGCGATCCTGGTCGGTCTGGCCATCGGCCTACACCTGCCCGCCGTCGTGGCGGCCGGCTGGCCCGATCCCGAGATGGCCGAGAAGCTGGAGGGGATCTTCGGCTACGCCGAATGGCCGAGGATGGTCGAGCAGGGCGGCGGCCTGCTCATCGTGGCCCTGCTGTTCTTTGCGGCGGTCCTGATCATGATCGGCCGGCGCAAGAATGGGGCGGCCCATCTGATTCGTGCCTTGCTGGGATTGGGCGGGTTCTTCTGGGCGATCTCGCTCTTTCGAAGTGAAGTTGTCTCTTCGTCGGAGGCCCGGAGCATCGCCGATCTGATCAGCCAGAAGCAAGTGGGCCCGGGCCTCGAACGGCTCTTTGGCGCCTTGGGCCAGGAGGAGGCGATCTTCGCCGGTGTGATTGCCCTGGTCTCCATACTCATACTGGCCTGGCCGCCGCGCCGACACACGCCGATGTTCGCACCGATGCCCAATCAGGGGGTGGTCTTATGATGCCTGGCGTTGATATTGTGCCGTTCGTTGTGGTGCCATTGACGTTTGTCTTTGTCCTGCTCATCATCCTGGTCGCCAAGTCGCCCAAGGCAGGGGCTTGGGTCGTGGGGGGGCTCCTCCTTCTGGCTCCGGTTGCCTTGTTGCGCCTTGCGGCGAGGGGGTCTCTGTCCCATCCGGAGGCAGTTCCGCTGTTTGTCGTGCCGTTGACGTTCCTGTTTGTCCTTCTGGTCATCCTGACGGCCAAGGCCCCGAAGGTGGGGGCCGCCCTGATCGTCGCTATCGTAGTCATGCTCGTGCTCGGCTTCTGGGTGATGATGCCCGTCGCATCTCACCGCAGCGTTCACACTGTAACAGCCGTCGCCCAGCCGGTTACGCCCGCGCCGCCTCAGGCGCCGTCGCCCATCTGGTCGGAGGGCGTCGAGCATCAATTCGAGGCGGACATCTATCCGTCGGCTCTGGCGGCGGCAGAGGCGCTGGGCCGGCGGCTGGTCGGGCCCATTCAGACCGTGGTCGCCGAGCCGAATGCGCCGGTTCGGATCGTCCTGTTCCAGGAAGGCAACAATCGCCAGGTCGTTTCAACGATTCAGCGCGTCCTCCAGAGAGAGCTGTCTGCCGTGCCATGCTCCGTCGAGGCCGATCTGAGGAACATCCGTCCCGGCGAAGTGGGCCTGACGCTGCGTGCCGAAACACGGGTTCAGGAGGAAGTCCCTCGCAATCAGGGCACAGGTCTGACGATCATTGAACGGGTCATGGGTGGCAGGATCACCGGGACGGTCTTCACGGACGAGCGCCGGGCCAGCGCCGGGTCCGACTACATCGACAAGCCCTGGGCCGACGATTTCTCGTCGTTTGTCGCCGGCAAGCCCGACGGGCACTTCCTGATCGCTCGGTCGCGGGAGGCGTGCACCAGCGAGAACGAGGCTCGACAGCAGGCCATCCGCGATGCATGCGATCAGCTCAGCAACATCGCCGGCCAGAAATGGACGGCGGTTCCCGGCCGGCCTCCTCTGACGGTCAGCTCCCGCGACGTGCAGGAAGGGGACTTCATCCTCGACCAATTCGTCCAGAGCTTTGACGGCTCGGCGGGACGAATCTGGCGACAGTCCATCCTGCTCGACGCCTCGGGGCCGAAGCTCGCCTGGCTCCAGAGCCGCAAAGCGGCCGAAATGCACGGCGAGCGAGTCGCCTGGGCTCATATGATTCTCTCGGCTCTCGGCGTTCTGATCGTAATTGTCGTCACCTACCTCTTCCTCAACATGGCCACGAGAGGGTATTATGTATGGTCGTTGCGGATCGCCGGGGTTGTCCTGGCGATTGCGGCCATCGTCTCGATCCTTCTGGTTCTGAGGTGAATCGGTCCCATAGGTCTTGTAGGTCCTATGGGACCTATGAAACCATGGAAAAGATCTCTCGGCCCGAACAGTACTTCCTCGACAGGATTCGCCAGGGCGACCAGCAGGCGTGGTCCGACTTCATCGGGCGATATCGAGGCCGTCTGCTGCGCTTCGCGCGGGCCAAACTGCCGCAGCGGGCCGACGCCGAGGACGTGGTCCAGGATGCGTTCATGGCCTTCCTCCGGAGCTTGGAGCGGTTTCGCGGCGAGTGCGATCTTGAGACCTATCTGTTCTCATTGATCCGCCGCAAGATCATCGACAGCTACCGGCGCAGGGACGCGCGAAAGGTCTGCCTGATCCAGGACGCCTACGAGCCGGCTACCGATGACGGCTCATCCGACGCCTTCGAGCAGGTCGCCTCTCCGGCCCAGACCGCCAGTTGGTATGCCCGGGCCGATGAGCAGTACGACCTTCAGAAGACGGTGCTGGCCGAGGCGCTGGAGGAGCTTGTGGACGGCTTCAAGAAAGCCCTGCGATTCCGTGACCTGCAGATCATCGAGTTGCTGCTGTACTGCCAGTTGCCCAACAAACGCGTGGCCGAGACGATGAGCATTGACGAGAAGACCGTTGCGCTGGTCAAGCATCGCAGTCTCAAGCAGGTTCGCCGTTTCATCGAGGGCAAGAGGATTGCGGCCGGTTCCGCCTCCGAGGAGTTCGAGGGGCTGCTGACCGACATCTGGGAATACCATCGGTTCAGTTGTCCCAAGCGCAGCACACTCGGCGGCTTTTTGCTCAAGACGCTCGACAACGCCTGGCAGCGCTACGTCGATTTCCACCTCCACGTGCTGGGCTGCCGCTTCTGCCTGGCGAATCTGGAGGACCTCGAGAGCCAGACCGCCGAGGGTGCCCAACAGCTCCAGGCCCGCATCATGGAATCCACCGTCGGCTTCCTCAGCCGGCCCCTGTAGATTGCCGTGGCCGGTTCAGAATTCGATGAGGTAGTAGGGCGTTCTGTCCCGGGCCCCGTCGATGGTGACGCGATTCCGTCTCGGATTGGTACGGTTGGACCCTTCCGTCGCCTGTCTAACCCACACGGCACAGCAGAAGATGGGTGCGACGCTGTCAAGTGAGCCGGCGGGGGACAGATGGCTGATGGCTGTTGCAGGAACGCCTCTGATGACCTATAATCCCGCCCATACGGCTTGACCGCAGCGTCTGTGGTGGTGTTTCCGCCGCGCCACGTCCGGGCAGGGGCCCTTTGCCGTGACGGCGCCGAGCAAGAGAACATGTCTTTTCGAAAGAGGTGCAGATGGCCAAGAAGAAGAAAGCCAAGCTGATCGTTGACGGTCGCGAGTTGGAACTCGACATCATCGAAGGGACCGAAGGCGAGCGCGCGATCGATATCACCAAATTGCGGGCGGAGACCGGGTACATCACGATGGACCAGGGATTCGCCAACACCGGCAGTTGTACCAGCAACATCACGTTCATCGACGGCGAAGAAGGCATTCTGCGCTACCGTGGCTACGACATCGAAGACCTGTGCGAGCATTCGACGTTCACCGAGGTCTCCTATCTGCTGCTGCACAATCGTCTGCCGACGCTGGTGCAGCGGGAGAGCTTCTCGCAACTGCTCAACCAGCACTCGCTGCTGCACGAGGACATGCGTCACCTGTACAACTTTTTCCCGCGCGACGCGCATCCGATGAACATCCTCGGCACGATGGTCAATGCGATGAGCAGCTTCTATACGAACGTGGATCTGCTGTCGATGCGCGAACACATCGACAAGACGGCGACACGTCTGATCAGTAAGATCCGCACGACGGCCTGCTATGCCTATAAGAAGAGCATCGGCCATCCGATCGTCTATCCAAAGAAGGACCTCAAGTACTGTGAGAACTTTCTTCGAATGATGTTCTGGTCGCCCGTGAACAACTACCAGTTGCGGGACGACCACGTCCGTGCGCTGAGCGTCCTTCTGATTCTCCACGCCGACCACGAGCAGAATTGCTCGACCTCCACAGTTCGCATGGTCGGCAGCGCGCACGCGAATCTGTATGCCTCGATTTCGGCAGGCATCTCGGCCCTATGGGGGCCGCTGCACGGCGGGGCGAACCAGGCCGTGATGGACATGCTTGCCAAGATCGAGCGTCACGGCGGCAAGGTCCAGAAGTACATCGACATGGCCAAGGACAAGAATTCGAGCTTCCGCCTGTCCGGCTTCGGCCATCGCGTCTACAAGAACTACGATCCGCGCGCCAAGATCATCAAGAAGATCTGTATGAAGATGCTCGAGGAGGAGGCGGCCCACCAGCCGTTGTTGGAGATCGCGTTGCGGCTGGAAGAGGCGGTCCTCAAGGACGACTATTTCCTCAGCCGCAAGCTTTATCCCAACGTCGATTTCTACAGCGGCTTGGTCTATACCGCCCTCGGTTTTCCAACGAACATGTTCACCGTGCTCTTCGCCATCGGACGGATGCCTGGCTGGATCGCCCACTGGAAGGAGATGGTGCGCGACCCGAAAGCCCGGATCGCTCGCCCGCGACAGATCTATACCGGAACGAACAAACGGCAGTACGTGCCCATCGAGCAGCGCGCGTGAGTTCCCGCTGCGATGGGAGCGGAGAAGGCATGATCGAGTTACTCAGAGACCGACGGAGTATCCGAACGTATCTGGATCGACCGATCGAGGCTGAGAAGATCGAATTGCTCAAGGAGGCCGTGTTGCGCGCGCCGTCCTCGCGGAACATCCATCCCTGGGAGTTCGTCTTCGTTGACGATCGCACGATGCTGAAGAAGCTCTCGGCATGCAAGCCCCACGGCGCCGCCTTCCTCAAAGGCGCGCCGCTGGGGATCGTGATCTGCGGCGACGACACCCGCAGCGACGTCTGGGTCGAGGACTGTTCCATCGCCTCGATCCTCGTGCAGATGGCGGCGCAGTCGGTGGGTTTGGGCAGTTGCTGGATTCAGGTGCGCAAACGCATGCACGATGACCAGATCAGTGCTGAGCACTACATCCGGAACGTCCTGAGCATCCCGGAGCACGTTCGGGTCGAGTCCATCGTCGCGGTCGGCTACCCGGCCGAGCGGCGCACGCCGCTGCCGGCGGAGGAACTCAAGACTTCAAAGGTCCACCTCAACCGGTTCTGAGACTGACGCGTGGGGTCAGTCGATTACGACCTCCTGCACACCGGCCGACCAGTCCTCGTGTAGGACGATCTCGATCTTGATCGCATCCGTCTCGACGGTCTCGAAGGCCACCTCGTTAAACTGGTCCCTCTTGGTCCCATAGGCGCCTGAGGTGCGAACCGGTTGGAAGCGGCCCGCGCGGTCGCGGTACAGCACGCGCCAGGACTGGGGCACGCGGCACCCGCCGTGATTGCTGTCGTCGAACCAGTAGACCTTGACGTGGGAGACGGGGTGTCTGCGGTCCCACTCAAATTGGAGCCACTCCGTGGTGCCCTTGCGCGGCCAAAAATCCAGTTGGCCACCTGATGCGTCGGCCGAGTTGGCCGGCAAGACCTGATCGGTGACGGCCGGAAGCGATTTGTGGACGAACGAAGCGGTCGTCTTACTGATGTAGGCCAGCGTATCGGCCGGCTCGGCGCGGGCGGCCTCGGGCACGCGGGCGGGCCAAACCGTCATCGGACTGCGTCCCCGATGGGCCCAGGCGTAGTACGGGATTGCGGTGAAGGGCCGTTCGCGCGTCAGGACCACGTCCCCGTCGAGCGTGCGTTTGGCGGCGCGGGCCCGGCCCGTCACCACTGTGACGCCTCCGAGCAGGTCCCGGCGGTGTTGGGCCTTGAATCGGGCGTCGTCGGAGATGACCAGGCTGAGGACCTGGCCGTCATTGTCGTGGCCTTCGAGGCAATAGATCAGCGGGCCCCGCTGGAGGGCCACCCGGCCCCGCGTGGCCCTGACGGCTTCGTGGGCGACGATCCGACGGACCGGCATGGGCAGACGCAGTTCGATGGTGTCGCCCGAATCCCATTGCCGCTCGATGCCGGCATACCCTTTCTCGACCGGCGGCGTGACACGCCTGCCGTTGACTCTCAGCACGGCCTCGTCCTTTACGACGCCCTCGAACCAATACAGGTCGCTGGGGACCGCCTCGTTCCGCGCCCAGCCTGGCATGCGGACATACACCGAGAACGTCTCGCTCTTCTGCGGCTCGACGCGGATCGTTACTCTACCGTCCCAAGGATACTCGGTCTGCTGCGTCAGCGTCACCGTGTTGTCGGTGGTCCGGATCGTTGCGTCGCCGCCGACGAACAGGTTTACGTAGACGTTACGGTCCTTATGAGCGTAAACGTATCCGGGGACCGACGGGATGAAGCGAGCGACGTTCGACGGGCAGCACGCGCAGGCGAACCAAGGACTCCGTTCATGTCCGCCGGCCGATTCGAGGGGATTCGGATAGAAGAAGCGATCCCCGTCCATCGAAACGCCCGACAGAGCGGCGTTGTACAGCGTCCGCTCAAGGACGTCGATATACTTGGCGTCCCCGTGCATGAGGAACATGCGATGGTTCCAGTAGATATTCGCGATTGAGGCGCAGGTTTCACTGTAGGCGGTCTGGTTGGGCAGTTCGTACGGCTCGCTGAACCCCTCGTTGCCGCCGCTGGCCCCGATCCCGCCGGTGACGTAGAGTTTGGTGCCCACGGCGTCTTCCCAGATCGCATCAATGGCATGAATGTACTGCATCTCGCCGGTCAGCGCCGCTACGTCGGCCATGCCCGTGTATAGATACGCCGCCCGCACGGAATGGCCGACCGCTGTGGTCTGTTCGGTTACGGGCTTGTGGTCCTGGGCGTATTCGCCGTAGAGTCCGCCGTTGCCGTCCGGGCCTCGACGGCCCTTGCGGCCTCGTTGGTCGAGGAGAAACTTGGCCTGCTCGAGATACTTCTCGTCACCGGTCACCCGATAGAGCTTGCAGAGCCCGATCTTGATCTCCTGGTGGCCCGACGGATCGGTGCGTTTGTCCGGGGCAAAGGTCTCACAGATCAGGTCTGCGTTGTCGATGGCGATCTTCAGGAAGGATGAATCTCCCGTGACCTGGTAGTGGGCGACCGCCGCCTCGTACATGTGTCCGGCACAGTACTGTTCGTGCATGACCTGGATGTTCGTCCATAGCTTCTCCGGCTGCTTTTCAGGAAGGGAATAGAAGGTGTACAGATAGCCGTCGTCCCATCGGGCCTTGTCCATGATGGTGATCAGCTTGTCGAGGTAGAGTCTCATCATGGTGTCGGGGTAGACCTGGAGCGAATAGGCGGCGCCTTCCATGACCTTATAGACATCGGAGTCGTCGAAATAGATCCCTTCATGCTTGCCTTCGCGCAGGCCGGCGGCCTTCTCGAAATTGCGGATGCGGCCGGTCTCCTCGCATTGGCCGAAGGCGTAGGGGATCGTGACTATGCGATTGGTTTCCAGGCGGGGCGTCCAGAAGCCGTCGTCGACGTGGACGTGATTGAACGGGACAGGTTTGACATGGTAGTCCCGTTGAAGCTGCGCCTGGTCTGCGCTGGTGTACGACGACGACAAGAGTCCCAGTACGACGATGATTGCCACAAGGCCAGTGGTGCTCTTCGCTTGATGTGACATCTCGACCATCCTTTGCCATGAAGGTTAATACGGAAGATTCGGATACTCCATCATACCCTTCGTCGCGATTCGTGCAACCTTCTGCTGCGTCCAGGTCGCTGTGGGGTCGGGCGGCCGCGCGCGACAGATGCAGATGAGGAAGATGAATGCGGGTGAGAGAGAATGCAGCTCGATGCGGTTTGCAGAGCCCACAGCAGAAAGACGAAAAACCCTCTTATGGGACGAGAGGGTCGTGGAACATCAATGGGGGCGTGACAGAAGGGATGCGGTGAGCGGATTCAGAGTGACGGCGTCTTATGGTTCCTTCGGAGAGACATTCTGCTCGGTCTCTCTGGCCTCGGCTCCGCCCTGAGCCTTCTCCGCCTTCTCTTTCTGGATGGCGTCGTAGATCTCCCTGCGATGAACGGGAATGTGCTTGGGCGCGTTGATGCCCAATCGCACCTTGTCCCCGCGGACGTCGACGATGGTGATTTCCACGTCATCGCCGATCATAATGGACTCATCTCTTTGTCTGCTCAGAACCAACATCGTTAACTCCTTTTGGCTGCTGGTTTTACAGTATTCCCTACGTAAAGGGGTCTTTCTATGTTCGTCTTGTTGTGTTCCAGATTTTCTGCGGGGCTGCGGCCGCCAGCCGTGCGCCCGTCCTGCGTCCTTCCAACAGGGGGGTAAGGACATCTATATGTCGGTCAATTAGGCGGGCGAAACCAGGGAATTCTGTCTTTCTTTGGCCGGAGAGGGCCGGTCATGGCATGAAATGCGTGTAAAACTCTAAAAAGAAAAGAGTTGCGCTGTGACCGCTCGGAGAAAAAAAGGAATCCACCGCAGGTTATCCAGTGTTTTCGTGTTGTCTCCAGTACTGGTATTGAATGGCCAGCCAGTAGCCGATGACAGAGCCAATGGCCCCGAAAGCGACGAGTTGAACGGGCAAGACGGCGAAGACCGCGTGCGGGAAGAACGTCGCCGGTTGGGTTTCCGCGAATTTCTCAATCATATCAGCTCGGTAGTAAGCTATTTTGGAGAAAGGGATTACGAAAACTCCGGCCAGGGCCGGCCATGTGTAGTCCAGGTCGAAGAACTTCTTGACAATGAACCCGGCGACAGCAAATGCCCCAATGCCGGCGAAGACAATCTGGCCCCGCCGAGGCTGGGCGGCTACCGATGTGGGGAGGTCTTGAGCGAAGGCCCCGATGAAGAACACGGACGCCAAGACCGCCACGAGCAGGGCCAACAGGCCGATAACAACCGCGTTTGGCTTGAGACAGCCTCGAATCTTGGCGACGCTTATCTTGGATGACCGATCTGAACAGATGCACTGGGCCACGAGGACTCCGACGAAACCCGCCGAGACGATCAGCAGCCAGTAGAGCGGCTCGAACACGAGAGAGCGGACAAGCTCCTGCCTTGCCTGGACGGTGACGTGGGATTGGGTCAGCGACTGCATGGGACCGCAACGAAGGGCCCATGTGGCCAGGCCGAAGGGCACGGCGAGGATTCCGATCTCCCGGCCGTGCGGCCACGCGACAAAGAAGCTGGCGATGCCGACGGCGAAGCTCAGTGCAAGGAGTCCTATCGTTCCGATAAAGCCGATGTCGCTCGAACGGACCGGGGACGTTGGATCCTGGGGAGCGGCCAGAGGCCAGGCGAGAACGCCGACGAACACAACGCCCAGTGTGATGACTGCACCGATGCGGACCTTGTTAATCCATGACAGTTCCATGGTTGAGCATCTCCCAAAAAGGCGCCGCTGAGACTACCACCAGTGCGTTGCGGCGTCAACCCCCTCCGTACGCCGGAGCGGAGTTGTCACGGGCGCCCCTCCATCGGATCGGCCAGCGGGTAGCTGAGTCGGAAGTCCCGCCGATCAATTTTTTCCTTTTTCTCGTTATTTTATTGGCCGCAGGACGGTCGGGGCGATAGCATGGCGGCCATGTGAAGGTGTATGCTTTCTTCCCTCGAGGTCTACGCCTTGCGTTCAGTCAGAGGGAAAGCGCATTATAGGCCCGGTAGGCCTGAGGAGAAGAGCAAGTGGGTACAGGCACGGTGAAGTGGTTCAACGCGGATAAGGGATACGGATTCATTACTCCGGATGATGGCGGCGACGATCTGTTCGTCCACCACTCCGAAATCAGGACCGAGGGCTACGCGTCGCTCGACGAAGGTCAGAAGGTCGAGTTCACGGTCGGCCAGGGCAAAAAGGGCCCGTGCGCGACCAACGTGATCCCCGGCTGATTCACGCAAGACTCCAGAGTCTGAAAGGCCCTGCCTGGCGGCGGGGCCTTTTCATTTCTTCGGCAGCATTCCATCGATCCTCGGCAGCATCGGACCGGGCCTCTACTATCACGCCAGCATGGCCCAATCGGCCAAGGACTTGCTGATTGATGGCTTCGTGCAGGCGACGGGTGTCACGCCGTGGTCCTGCCACCCGCTCGTCCATCGGATCGCCAAGCCCTATTGCCGCGACGGCAAGAACCGCAAGAAGCATCGCGAGTGCGAGGTCTTCCAGGACTACTTCCTCTACGAGGAGGTCTATCGCGCCGAGCGTCAGAAGCGAAAAGGCCGGACCCCGGATGAATAAGCGAGGATCTTTGCGAAGGCGTAGAGACCGGTTAGAATCGCCCGGTCTTTTGGAGGTGCCGCGTTTGTCGCCTCAGAGTTTTTCCGGAGTGCCAGCGAGCTGATATGTACGCGTTAGGGGCCATTGTCGTCTCGTTGCTGGTCCTGGTCGCCTTGCTGCGGCTCAGGATCAAGATCGGGCTGTCTCTGGTGGTGGCGGCCGGCGTGCTGGCCGTCCTGCTCGGGGTGACGCCGCAGGCGATGGGGGCGCAACTGGCGGCCGAGTGGCGGGAGGGGACATTGACGCGGACGACGCCGTACCTGTTCGTGTCGCTGGCGTCGCTACTGCTGCTGGTCAACGTTGTGGGCGAGGCGATGGGGCAGATCGGGCTCTCGTCGCGTCTGGCGCCGGCCATGCAGGGGCTGTTCCGTAGCCGGCGGGTGGCCTTGGCCGTCGTCCCGCTGATGATGGGGATGCTGCCGACGCCGGGAGGCATCATGCTCTCGGCGCCGATGGTGCGCGAGGCGGGCGATAAGATCGGCGTCGAGCGAAGCCGGCTGGCGGCGATCAACTTCTTCTTTCGCCATCAGTGGGAGCCCATCTGGCCGCTGTTTCCGGCGATCCCGCTGATTCAGAGCATGCTGGGCGTCTCGGCCGGGCGGCTGGTCGGCTACCACCTGGTCTTGACCCTTGCCGGGATCGTTGGCGGCGTGGTGTTCCTGTTGCTGGTGGGCATCCCGCCTCGGCGACGGGACCAGAGCGAGTCGAAGGCCGGCCTGGCCTCGCACACGAAGGACTTCGTGCACGCATTCTGGCCGATTGCCTTCACGGCTGTTCTGTACATCGGTCTGCACGTGCCGCCTGCGGTTGCGATCCTGCTGGCGATCCTCGGCCTGCTTTTGCTGCATCGGGTGAATCTCCGACGCTGGCCCGGCATTTTCAAGGCAGCCAAAGAGCCCGACATGGTCCTGCTGCTGTTCGGGGCGCTCTGGTTCAAGCTCAACCTCGAAGCCGGCGGGGCGGTCGGCAGCGTGGTGGACTTCTTCGCCCAGCTCCATATGCCGGTGGCGTCGATCGTCTTCCTGTTGCCGTTCCTCGTGGCCGCCAGCACCGGCGTGACGACGGGGACGGTCGCGATCACCTATCCGTTCCTGATGGCCTACATCGTGCGAAATGGACAGGTCAATCTGGGCCTGGAAACCCTGGCCTTCGCGGGCCTGCAATTCGGCCTGGCGATCAGCCCGATCCACCTGTGCCTGGCCCTGTCCGCCAGCTACTTCCAGACGTCTCTACTACGGATCATCCTGAAGGTGCTCCCGGCCGCCCTTTGTATCGCCGCCGCCGGTCTTGCGGCTGCTGTGCTGATTTGAGTGAAGGTTTCTTCCGCCGGCGTTGTCCAGCAGCGTTTTTCAGAACGAGATGCTTGCTCGCCCGAGGAGGCAGCGAGTACATTGACTTCTGTAGAGCAGAGCCGAAGTCGAGGGACGGTCTCATGAAGAGCGTTTGGGTGTGTGTCGTCGTCACGATTGTGGTCCTCATTGGTGGTGCCGTCGGTTCGTCTGAATCCATGGCGACGGATGGCTTGCCCGAGTCCTCACTGGTGATCGTCACCGGCAGCAGCTATGTCGGGACGCTTGTAAACAACGGCTTCGTGATCGGAGATGGAACCCTGGTGGTTACCTGTGATCACGCGGTCTTCGAGAAGTCCAAGGGCGGTCCTCATCGAGCAGCGGTGTTGGTTTCCGTGTTCAGCCCGTACCTGGGCGAAGCATGCAGCGCGCGGGTGCTGGCGAGTGACGAGGAGCTGGACCTGGCGGTACTGGAGGTCCCATGGGAGGGCCATCCAGCCCTCTCGCTTGCCGATTCCAGGGCAATTGCCTCGGCCCAATCGGCCTGTGTGACAGGTCTCCACTCGGTCATTCAGCATATGGAGGATCAGGCGGGAACCGATGTGGAGACCTTCGCGGTGGACGAGGAGCAGTTGCCGGTGGCGTTCATCGCAGTGCGCGGGCAGGAGCCGCAGTTCGTCACGCTCGGTGCGATCGGGCAGCTTGGGCCTGGGTGGAGCGGATCGCCGATTCTGGTCCCAGGGACCGACAGTGCGATCGGCTGTTTTGCCAGCATCACCAGAACTGGAGAGGAATCAGGAGTGTTGCGCCACGAGGCGAAAGGTGCGGCGGCCACCCGTGTGCCTTGGCTTCTGGGGAACGACTTCGATCAGAACCGCCTGCTCCGGGTCGATGCGCCGTTGCAGAGTCCTTCGGACGCTCACGAGGCTTGCTCGCTGGCCCTGCGCATCAGGCGTTCGGTGCGCCCGGGCCGGCATGAATCTTCCGAGGAGATGATTCGCACTTTTCTCCGACTCCGGCCCGACAGTGCCTACGGACACGGGATGCTGGCGATGGTGAATAAGGACCTCGGCCGCATGGATGCCGCACGCCAATCCTTCAAGCGGACGCTGGAACTGGACCCGAACAACCTCAACACACAAATACTCTATGCCCAGTTCCTGACGGAGATCGGCGAACCGAATGAAGCGCAGCGCATTCTGGAGCCTCTGTGGCTCTTGGGCGAATCCCGGACTCTGGCGGCGGTCGCACTGGTGAATCTCTTCTCGGCCCGGAAGGACTTCGGCCGCTGCCTTCAGATCCTTGAGGAGACCGTCAGGGACGATTCGAGGAACGCCTACCTCTGGCAGCAGATGGCGGCCACTCGCATGCAGTTGCAGGGTGCGCGGGCCGCGATCGAACCGATCGCTCGGGCGGTGGAACTCTGTCCTGAGCGAGGGCCGTTGCGAGGTGGCCTGGCCCAATTGCTCGAGAAGACGGGGGCATTCGACGAGGCCGAGAGGCACTTCCGCAAGCTATTGGAGATTGAGCCGGAGAATCCGGTGGTCCACTACTGGCTGGCAGATTTCCTACGCAAGCATCGTCCGCAGGCGGGGGCCGAGGCGTTGGAGATTGCTGAGAAGGCCGTCCGTCTGCCTCCTCGCGGCGGATTGACTACGGAGAGAATCCAGGAATTGATCCAGCGCCTTCGCGAGCAGAGGCAACCGGCCGCGCAGCAGTGACATGGATTCAATTCGGTGGCGGCAAGCCGCTCACGGCTGCTCCCTACCGGATGCGGATGGAGCCGACGTTGGTGCGGAGTGTGATGTTGCCTTCGGCCTCGCCGATGGTGGCCTTGATGGACTTCCTGATGGGCCCGGTGACGGTCAGGGGGCGTTCCGTGTCGATGGAGCCGACGTTGACGCTCGCCCCAAGGCGTGCCGACATGCGATCCGGCCCGGCAAAGTCGATATTGCCCACGTTGGTGGTGGCGCTGACGGCAAGCGCCGCCGGAGCGTCCGCCGTATAGGTGGCCTCGATGTCGCCCACGTTGGTGCGAAGGTCGGCGTCGCCTCGCAGGTCGGCGCAGCGAATGGTGCCGACGTCCGTCTTGGCGGCGACACGGTCGGCGAAGCCCGCGATCCGGATATCGCCGACGTTGGTTGTGCAGTCGAGGGCCAGGCGGGCAGGGGCCGTGATATGGAAGTCCACCGCAAGCTGATTGCGGCCGAAGTTCGAGGGCTTCTCGGCCTTGACGATGAGAGTCCGGCCGGATCGTTCGGCCACGATTCGCACCTGTTCGATGAGGGCCTCGGCTTCTTCCTGGGTCTTGGCCTTGACGGTGATCTCCGCTGTGATCCGCACCTCCCCGACGTCGGCGCTGTCCAGGGTGATGGTTCCCACATTCGTGCGGACGTCCAGTCCGGCCAGATCCGCTGTCGGGGCCGTGAGGTCTTCGCTTCGCTGGGCCTTGGCCCGATAGTCGTCGCCCACGTTGACGCAGCATCCGACGAAGAGCGTCACGAGCACGAGTGTGCCGATAAGACTGATCCTGGCCATGCGATTTTCTCCCATTGAATGTCCTTGTGAGGCCGATCTGACCTTGTTGTCGTCGCCAGGGGCCGATTATTGCGTCCCATCGCATGCTTTTCAAGCGGAGGCGACATTTTCTTTTGACCGGCCGGGGGCTCCGGGGTATGGTCTGGAACCATTGTAGAGGGGAAGTCAACCTGGGAAGAAGTTGGAGGTTTCGATGCCCGACCTGATCGTGAACGGCGACTACAGACCGATTCTGAACCTTCGCCAGACGGAGCAGGCGATCAAGTTTGTGAAGGACTTCTTCCAGGACCACCTGGCGGAGGCGCTGAATCTCCAGCGGGTCTCGGCGCCGCTGTTCGTGCGGAAGGGCTGCGGCGTCAACGACGACCTGAACGGCGTCGAGGCCAAGGCCACCTTCCGGATCAAGGACGACGGCTACAGCGAGGCCGAGTGCCTGTTCTCGCTGGCCAAGTGGAAGCGGATGGTGCTGGCCGACTATGGCTTTGGGCCGGGCGAGGGCCTGTATACCGACATGAACGCGATCCGGCCCGACGAGGAGTGCCTGGACAACCTGCATTCGGTCTACGTCGATCAGTGGGACTGGGAGCGGGTCATCGGCGAGAGCGAGCGGAATCTGGACTTCCTCAAGGACATTGTGCGCACCATCTATAGCGTCCTGCGTGAGACCGAGGCGGTCGTGTGCGAGCGGTACCTGCATATCGAGCCGATGCTGCCTGACGAGATCGCTTTCGTGCACAGTGAGGAGTTGCTCGCACGCTGGCCCGATCTGACCCCGCGTCAGAGGGAGGACCGGATCGTGCAGGAGCGGGGGTCGGTTTTCGTGATCGGCATCGGCGGCGAACTGGCCGACGGGACGTTGCACGACGGCCGTGCACCGGACTACGATGACTGGGTGACGCCGACGAGCGACAGCACGCGAGGGCTCAACGGCGATATCCTGCTGTGGTATCCTCTGCTGGGTCGGGCGTTTGAGATCAGCTCGATGGGGATTCGCGTCGACAAGACCAGCCTGCTGAAGCAACTGGAGCTTCGCGGGGCGTTGGAGCGTCGTGAATACGAGTGGCACAAGCGTCTGCTGGCCGGGGAGTTGCCTCTGAGCATCGGCGGCGGGATCGGCCAGTCGCGACTGTGCATGTTCTTCCTGCGGAAGCTGCACGTCGGTGAGGTTCACGCCAGCGTCTGGCCCGAAGAGATGATCGCGAGCTGTCGAACGGCGGGGATCGCCCTGCTGTAGCCTGCATCGGGCGCCGAAGGAATGCAGTAGAAAAGGGGATGGCTTGCAGGCCATCCCCTTGGTTGTTCGCGGGATATTGAGTTGCGTTTACCGGTCAGGGCAGGAGGATCTCCTCAGTCTGGGCCTTGGAACTGCGAATCTGGGCCGGCGCGGACGCGGCATCGGTCTCGGCCCTTCGACGCAACTGCTCGATGGCTGCCAGAAGGTCTTCCGTCTGGTTCTCGCTGCTGTTGTGCATCTGCTGCAACTGGTTCTCCAGAGTGCTTTGGGCCTGCCGCAACTGCACGAGCGAATCGCCCATGAACTGTACATCCGAGCGAAGTGTCTCCTCGAACTGGGCTCGCTGTTGCCGGCTGGCATCGAGGAGAGTGTTGAGATCGCTCAGGCTGGTCTGCAAGGTGCCTTGCAGACTTGCGACACGCTGTTCGAGCGAGGCAATACCCGTGGCCATCGTCTCGATGTTGGACTGGGCGGCGTCGAAGCGAGTCAGCCACTCCTGCTGGCCCTCGGCGATCTGCGCCAGTCGCTGGACCAGTTCCTGGCGGTTGGACTCGAAGGCCTGCTCAAGCCGAATCTGGCTGTCGCCGACCGTGGTGACGTCGAGGGCGACCTGGGTGGTGTTGGTGGCGATGGTGTCGAGATCCTCCTGCAGGTACTGCTGGCCTTGGGCGACCGTCGTCAGTTCCGACGTCAGCGTTTGCTGGCCGGCCTGCAGAGCCAGGGCCTGTTGCCTCTGATCCTCGTTGCCCGTCCGGACGTCCTGAGCGACTTGTGCGGCTGTCGTGGCGATGGTATGCAAGCGTTCGTCAATCTGCTGCTGACCCTGTGTGGTCGCATCGAGTCGGGCGACGATTTGCTGCTGGTTGGCCTGAGTGGTTTCGACTTGTCGGTTCTGATTGTCCGCGACGGCCAGGACGTCGAGAGCCGTCTGTGTTGTGGTCGCGGTGATCGTATCGAGGCCTTCGCTGATGTGCTGTTGTCCTTGTGCGGCGGCATCAAGCCGGGCGACGAGTTGCTGCTGATTGGCCCGAGTAGCCTCGACTTGTCGTTCTTGATTGTCCGCAACAGCCATGATGTCGAGAGCGGTCTGGATGGTTGTTGCGGTGATCGTGTCCAATCCTTCGCTGATCTGCTGCTGTCCTTGTACCGTCGCATCCAGTTTGGCGGCGAGATACTGCTGGTTGGCCTGCATTGCCTGCGTCTGGCTGGCTTGGGCATCATTGATGGCGAGCACGTTGTGTGCCACCTGGTCCGTTGTGGCCGTCAGCGTGTCCAGGCCGCTTCGCAACTGCTGTTGGTCCTGTGACAGGTAGACCAGTTGATTGCTGAGCGATTCGCTGCGGTCGCGGAGCCCTTGGTTCAGGGCCTGCTGGCCTGATGCAAGCTGCCGCGTCTCGGTGGCCAGGCCGGCGATCCCAGCCTGGATGCCCTGCTCCATCTCGGCCTGCCGGTTGGCCATCGTCAGGATGGTCATCGCACCTTGGTTCGTCGTGGCGGTCATCGTGTTCAGCCCGGTCTGGATCATCCGCTGACCGTCGGCCAGTGCGGTCATGCGTTCCTGATGCACATCGTGGTGGCCCTGGATCGTTTCGCGCAGAGCGGCTTGTTCGCCCGCCACCTGGCTGGTCTGTTCTCCGACGTGATGGATTCCCGTCTGAAGGTTGTGCTGATTCTCGGCCAGTGCAACGAGGCGGCCGAGTACGACCTCGCTGTCGGCCTTGGCCCGGCTTTCCATTGCGCGCTGCTGAGACGCAATCTGTTCGAGTTCGTCGCCCAGGCGATTCGAACCTTCCTGGAGCCCATCCACGCCGGCGCGGATGGCATTCTGTCGGTTGGCCAGATCTGTTGCGAGCGTCATGGTCTTGCCGTCGAGACGTTCGACCGCGTGGTGAAGGGCGTCGTGGCCTTCCGCCACCGAGACAAGGTGTGCATGGCTGTCTGAGACGACCTGCCGCAGTGAGGCCTGCTCCGAAGCGAGCGTCCCGAGATCGGCCAGAAGTCTGTCCGAAGTATCACGGAGAGCGCTCACGTTATTGTGGAGGTTGTGGTGGTTGTTTTCCAGGTTTGCCATGCGGGCCGCCACCATTTCGTTGTTGGTCTTGAGCGTGCCCTGTATTGCGTCTTGGCCGGTAGCCAGTACGACAAGTCGGTCGTTGGCGGCCTTTGTCTTCTCCTCGAGCCCGCCGATGCCGGCCTGAAGGCGCCTCTGGTTCTGTTGAACCACCGCGATGTTCTCGGCCAGGGTGGTCGTGTTGGTTCTGACGGTCTCGTGCAGCGCCATCTGTTCGTTGCCGAGCGTGGTCACGTCGGACGCGAGAGCCGTGATGCTGTCGGCCAGTTCCCTGTTGTGGTTCTGCACGAGTTGATGGAGCGTGGCCTGGTCCCGCGCGACCGTGTTGACGGTAGCGTTGGTTTGCTGGGCAATGTCGGCCACGTGTGAGAGGCCCTCTCGAAGTGACGCCTGATTGTCGGCAAGCTGGGCGATCTTCGTATTGAGATCCCGATCGTTCGCCACCACGGTGCCGTGAAGCTCGGCCTGCTCGTCGCGAACGCTCGCCACCTTCGCATCGGCGCGATTGACGCTCTCTTCGAGTTGAGCCAGACCTTCTGCCGTCTCACCTTGGTGGGCGTAGACCTGGGATGAGAGGGTGGCCAGTTGCCGGGCGTTGGCGGCCACCATGGCCTGGAGTTTGACTTGGTTCTCCTGCATCTGGGCCATTTGCCTGCCGCACCCCGCGGCGCCGAACGCGGAGGCCAGCAGGACACCGAACAGGATCGCTATGATGGCGGGTCGCCTTGTGTCGAGTCCCTTCTTCATGCTCATTGTGATTCCTTTCTTATGACTTTGACAACAGGCTCTCATTTGCCGTTTCCGCGTGCGTTTCGCTGCATCCGCACAGCGCCGCACGCTCTTGGATGGGATGATGTTTCCAGTACTGAGAATGGGCCTATCACCCCTTGTCTTCATCGGCAAGGTTGATTAGAAAGCTTTACCTTTTATGGGACGGGTGTCACAAGGTGGGCATTCTGCAAGGGATACGGCGGTTTGCGTGACTTCGGCTTTCTCCGACGGCCAGGTTCCAGTGCTCAGCCTGCCGCGTCCGAGGGGCGGGAGGTTTGCGTGCCGTGAGAAAAATAGGAAGACTGGGCAATTGTTCTGCTGGGTGCATCTCGTTACAATGAGGCGCCAGTCGGCCCCCCCGGCTTTGGAATCGGTGGATAGAGCGACTGTGCTGCAAGCGCGACACGCCGGGCAGGGGACCGACGGAAGGAGCGTGCCATGAGGGTGACATTGCCGAGTCGGGTCCGAGGGGGGAGCCACACCCTGTCGACCGTTGCTGCATTGGTACTGTCTCTATCTGGGGTTTGGACTGGGGCTGAAGGATTCCATGGCACGGCGACGGGATATCCAAGGGGCAGCACGGCTCTGCGATCTCCGGGCAAATGGGCGCGCGCACCCTACAGCCATTTTGCTGAGATCGATGTTACGCTGAACGAGTTTCTCACGCCCGCCCGGCTGGCGCAGTTGCCCCGGGCGCCGGGCAGTCGCGTTCTCGTCTTCGATGGCGGCCGGCGCGCCACGGCGCAGTTGGCGGCCACAATCGTCGGCGATCTGATCGAGCAAGGACATGATGTCACCGTGTTGCGCGACTTCCTGCTGTGGGAAGCGCTCGATGGCGAGACAGTGATTCAGCAGGAGCAGCAGACGCTTGCTGCGTCGTTGCGCGCATCGGGAGCGGTCGCCGACAGCAATGAGATGAACCAGACCATCCCTGAATGGGAGTGGGTCTATAGTGACATCTCGCTTTCTGCCGCGCCTTCGAAGGCCGTGGTCACCTGTGTGGACGTGCACTACGAGATCGTGCATCCGGCGGTGGATGAGCTGTGGGTCGATCTGTGCAACGAATCTCGAACGCGCCGCCGCAATCTGTGGCTGATGGGCGCACGCGATGGGGAGGGGCTCTGCGAGACGGTCACGGGGATCACCGACTTCGCGGGTGAGACGGTCAATCAGGTCTGGAGCCTGCGCGCGACGGACATGCGCGTGGGAAACGTCGGCTATCTCGACTCCTGGTGGATCAAGGTCTATTATGAGGGGCCGTGGGACGTGGGCTTGCACGATGACCGCAACTATCCGGTTGTCGTGGAAGAGGCTGTGCCGTATTCGAGCACCACGCGCGGCGCGACCGGACAAACGCAGAGCAGTTGCGGCTATCGCGACGTGCTGGACGTCTGGCATTCGTACACGGCCGCACAGACGGGGCTGGTGACGATCCGCGTCCGTAGCGATGAGTTCGACACGACGCTGGCGGTGTTCGACGCGTCCGGCACGGAACTGGCCTGCGGAGACGATGATTGCGAGGGCACGAACTCGGTGATCGTGATGCCGATGATCGCGGGGATGGAGTACCTGATTCGCGTGGCCGGCTACAACTATGAAACGGGCGACTACACACTCACCGTCACTCCGCATCCGGCGCTGCTTGCGTCCGAGCCGGCCGGGTCCGATCCGCCCGACGGCGCCGAGGTCGATTGGATCGAGATCGTGCTGTCCTGGGACAACGCGTCTGTCGAGGGCGGAACTGCGGAGGCCGACCGAAGCGCAATCCAACTCAGCCGAACTGCATCGCGACCGCTTGGCACCATCTATGGAACGGACGACCGCATGGAAGAATATGAGGTAACAGATGCGGGCATCCGAGATGCGGGCAGCGCCACGGCGGTGCTGATCCGTCGGTCCGACCTCGTCGATCTCGGGAATGGGACGTTCCAGTTGAACGCGGGGTCCTTCGCATGGTGGTACGAGCAGCTCGATCCGCTGGGTACGGGCAATGCGCTATGTCCCGATGAGCCCTTCGGCGATCAGCCGTTGGCCGGTATGTGTACGGGTGTTCTCGTCGCGTCCGATCTGATGGCGACGGCCGGGCACTGCATCTCCTGCGACCGCGATTCCAGCGTCGCGGTCGTGTTCGATTTCGTCATGGAAGATGAGTTCACTGCGACGACGACGTTCCGCGCCGATCAGGTCTATGGGATCGACGAAGTCATCGGCTATCAGGAGGGCTATCCCGACTGGGGTCTGGTTCGATTGGACCGTCGCGTTGTCGGCCGTACGCCGTTGCCGCTGCGCCGCAGCGGGCAGGTCTCCAACGGTCAGCCGCTGGTGGTTATCGGGCATCCCTGGGGCCTGCCCCGCAAGTATGACGCCGAGGCGACCGTGCGGCAGAACACCGAGCCGACGTTCTTTCAGGCGAACCTGGATACGTACCAGGGCAATTCCGGGTCTCCCGTGATCAATCTGGACTCGATGCAGGTCGAAGGAATTGTCTGCCGGGGCATGGACGACTTTGTCGAAGATACAGCGTTGGGCTGCGATCGATCGCTGGTCTGTCCGGATGCCGGGTGTCCGTCCGGCGACGGCGCCCAATGGGAAGATGTGACGCGGGCCACGGCATTCAGTATGATGGTGCCTGTCTATGACGTGTACCTGGGGACCGATCCGGCGTACCTGGACCTGGTGGCGTCCGATCTGGTGGTCGGTCGGCACCGACCCTTGGGCTTGCGGAAAGACACGACGTACTACTGGCAGGTCGTGGCCCGCAATCTCTGGGGCCGGGTTGAAGGGCCCGTCTGGTCGTTTTATACGGCCCTGCCTCCGGGATCGACAGGGTCGAATGACAGCGTGGCCGTGGCCACCGTTACGATTCCCGATGACCGTCGGGGTCAGATGGGAGAATGACGCATGAATCGTCTCGTCCATCGTCGGCTTGCAGGAATTCTGTACGTGCTTGCGGCGTCGCTGTGTTGTTCGGTGTTGTGGGCCGACCCGGTCTCGCCGGAGCAGGCGCGAAAGGCTACAACCGCCTTCTTGAGGATGCGAGGCGCCCGGTTGTCGAAGGCGTCGCCCTGGATGGCAGCAGCTCCGAGGGGTGGGGTGTCCGCCCTGTCCGCCCTGGGAGGCGTTGGCCTGGTTGCTGGTGAGGCCGAACCCCACGCGCTTCGCCACACGGATGGGACCGTTCTTGCCTACGTGATCGAACTGGAGCCCGGGGGGTTCGTTGTGACTTCGGCCGACACGGACATCAGGCCGATCGTCGCGTATTCCTTCCGGAGTGCGTTTGCCGATTGGGCGGACCCGCGTCATCCGCTGCATTGCCTCTTGATGGAAGACATGCGGCGACGCAGCGAGGCTGGGGACGACGCCGATCCCTTGAGAACAACGCAGAACAACGCTCGGTGGGTGGTCCATTCCGGGCAGGGTGCGGCGATGGCCCAGGGGCAGGCGTTTCAGCAATGGCCTCCGGAAGGTAGCACGTCCACGGGCGGCTGGCTGGAGACGACCTGGCACCAGGACGCGCCGTACAATGCGTTCTGTCCGCGGGATCCCGTGGATGGTTTCCGGTCCTACGTGGGCTGCGTTGCCACGGCCATGGCCCAGGTCCTTCACTACCACCGTCAATGCGAGGCGGTGTTTACGCCAGACGATTCGTATACGGTAGTCAGCGGCATTGACATTGACGCCGACAGCGTTCGCTACGACTTCCCTTCGTTCGGTGAGCTCAACGAGCATCTTGCGGTGGTTCGCCTCAAGTACGAGGCCCAGGCCGAGTTGGACGATGCGGACCTCGCGGCGTTGAACTTCGCCTGCGGGATCGCGTCGCGCATGGACTACTCCAGCGAGGGATCG
The DNA here is from genome assembly GCA_964610435.1 of uncultured Pirellulales bacterium. Taxonomy (GTDB): domain Bacteria; phylum Planctomycetota; class Phycisphaerae; order Sedimentisphaerales; family Anaerobacaceae; genus Anaerobaca. The sequence continues at coordinate 28,057 of CAZSXM010000016.1, forward strand.
GGCGCGTTCGCCTACGACATGCGCCGCGGTCTGCTGGAGAAGTTCGGCTTCCATTCGGCGGACTTGTTCGGCGATCTATCACAGCAGACCGTGCGGCTGCTTCGCGAGAACCTCAGCAACCAACTGCCCGCGATCCTGGGGATCTACGCGCCCGACGGCATGGTTGGGCACGCCATTGTGTGCGACGGCTACAATAGCGAGGGGGAGTATCATTTGAATTTCGGATGGGGCGGGTACTACCCGGACTGGGTCACTGATGCGTGGTATCACCTGCCGGTCGACATTCCCGCCTCGTTGAATGCCATCTCCTCGGTCTTGGTCAATGTTCGTCCGAAGGCGCCGGAGATCGAGGTCAGACCGGCCGCTCTGAGCTTCCGCGGGATTCCGGGCCAGGTGTCGGAGCCCTTGACGCTGTCCCTGACGAACAACGCGTCCGCGGCCTTGTCGATCGATTCGATTGTGAGCCCCGACGGCTTCGTCCTTTCGCTGTCGGACGGCACATACGCGAATCGCATCGGCGGGTTCGAGGTGCTGCAGCCGGGACAGGAGGTGCCGATCCACGTCGAATTTCATCCTGAATCAGCAGGGGCCTACTACGGGATGCTGACCGTGCATTACGGCAACGGCCAGGTCAAGTTTGTGCCGCTCGACGGCGCTGCGACGTCCGACGGTACGCAGATCGAGCCCGGCGATGTGTCCGGCATGTGGTCCGAGGCCGGGTCACCCTATTACGTCCTCGGCGATATCAACGTGGCCCAGAGCCGCGAACTGCTCATCGAGTCGGGCGTGCGCGTCGTCTTCATGGGGCCGTATGGCCTGACCGTCGGCCGGGGCGCGCGCCTGCGAGCCCAAGGCACCTCCGCTCGACCGGTGGAATTCACCGCCGGCAACCGCGAAATGGGTTGGGAGGGCATTCGCTTCGTCGGCTCCGGCGATGACGATCTGCTGAGCTATTGCTCCATCACATACGCAAGGAAGGGGGCGGCAGGTGTGGCCCCCGAGGGCCCATCCAATTCCGATCCTTTCGGCGGTGCAGTCTGCTGTTACGATTCGAGTCCGACCATTACGCACTGTTCGATCACCAATAACACCAGCAGCAAGGCCGGCGCGATCTATTGTTACCGAAGTTCGGCCGTCGTCAGCAACACGCTCGTTGCGAACAACACGTCGATCGGTGGCATTCCACAGAGCGGTGGGATTGTCTGCGACCGGGGCAGCGCCGTGCGGATCGACAACTGCACGATTGTCAACAACGCGCCGGGCGGAGTCTTCAGTGAGTCCGAGTACGGCACGGAGGTGACGAACACAATCGTCTGGGGCAACACCGAATACCAGATCCAGACGTACGCATCGGAGGTGATCGCATCCTTCTCGAATATCCAGGGAGGTTACCCCGGCCAGGGAAACATCAACGACCAACCGTGTTTCGTTGAACCCACCCACGGCGCCGGAGCATACCACGATGCTTCGCTGGCGAACTGGACGCTGCAAACGTGCTCGGCGTGCATCAACGGAGGAAGTGAGCACGCCTCTGGCGACACCGATCTGGCCGGAAACAGGCGGGTCTACAGCGGCGTGGTCGATATCGGAGCGTATGAGAGTCAGTTGGACCTGCCGCTGCTCGGCGTCAGCCCGGCCGGCACGGTGGAATTCGGTTGCGTCGCCGTCGGCGCCGATGCGGTGGCCACGGTGGAGATGGCCAATACCGGCAAGGTGGACTTCGAAGTCAGTTCGCTCAGCATCTCCGACGCCAGAGGTGTATTCTCGCTGCTCGATCCGGTCCGCGATCGTACGCTCTCGCCGGGGCAGTCGATCCGGGTGAGGATCGGTTTCGCTCCGGACAGGGAGCGCGTCTACTCGGCTCTGCTTCACATCGTCTCGACCAGCAGCAACGGCTCGTATCGACGACTCGCCTTGCAGGGTGTTGGGGGCTCGGGCACGATCGTTCCCGGCGGGCCGGTGAGCGGTACCTGGATGAAGGACGCAAGTCCCTACACGGTCACGGGTGATATCGAGGTTGCCAGCGGGCAGGCGTTGGTCGTCGAGCCGGGGGTCGTCGTCAAGTTTGCCGGCCGCTTCGGACTGACGGTTGGCCGAGATGCGATGCTTCGCGCCGTGGGCACAAAGAGCGATCCGATTCTCTTCACGGCCACGGACCTTATCGAAGGCTGGTTCGGCGTTCGCTTTGTGAACTCCGGCGACGACGACGTGTTGCGATATTGCCGTTTTCAGTATGCCGGCAAGCCGTATGCGGGGGCGGCCGACTTTGTCGATCTGGTCGGTGGAGCGGTGCTGTGCTGCAAGGCGCGCGACCCGCGCACCGGGACCATACTGGCCGGTCCCGCCTCGAGCCCCACGATCGATCACTGCGTCTTCTCCGACAACTACGCCGTCTGTGGCGGCGCTATTGCGTGTTACGATGATTCTCAAGCCGTAGTCACGCACAATACCCTCATCGACAACGCCGCCGACTGGGATGGCGGGGCGATTTACGTCTCCAATGCCGATCCTACGATTGCCAACAACGTCATTGCGCGGAATTGGGCCTACTGGGGCGGTGGTCTCTACAGCCTGGACGGCCATCCGCTTGTGATCAACAATACGATCGTGCGCAACCGGCCCAATGGGTTGCACCTGGATTCGACGGGAGGGTCGAACGGACGGACAATCGTGCGGAACAACATCGTCTGGGACAACGAGATGTACGTCGCGCCGCATGTTTCGGCCGGGGAATATGAGGTCTGCTTCAACAACATCCAGGGTGGCTGGCCCGGAGAAGGCAACATCGAGGCCGATCCGCTGTTTGCCGACTCGGCGAGAGGCGACTATCGTCTCAAGTCCGGTGCTGGACGATGGGACTCGCAATCCGAAACCTGGGTGATCGACGATGTGACGAGCCCCTGTATCGACGCAGGCGACCCGTCGATCGCAACGGGCGATGAGCCTGAGCCGCACGGCGGACGGATCAACATGGGGGCTTACGGGGGGACTGTGCAGGCGAGCAAGTCTCCGTGAAACGAGCCGGGCCTCCGGTGTTCGACTGCGGGGCGCGATGCGCAGGTTGCGCCAGTGCGCCCGAAGGTCCCCTCATGTTTGATGCCCGCGCGTTCCATCGAATGTCAGATCGCTCAACAATCGGCTTGAGCAGACGCTGAGGCTCTGGTAGAGTGGACGGCCACCATCGGCTGTCGTGTGGGCCGAATTCAGGATAGAGTTGAGGTAAGAGAATGGATGTATTGCTGATCGGCAGTGGGGGTCGTGAGCACGCGATCGCCTGGAAGCTTCGACAGTCCAAACAGCTTGGCAAGCTGTATATCGCACCGGGCAACGCAGGCACGGCCCGGTGTGGAGAGAACGTAGCGATCAACGACAATGATGTCGATGCGTTGGTGGACTTCGCTCGAAACCGGAAGGTCGGCTTGGCCGTTGTGGGGCCGGAAGACCCGTTGGCATATGGCCTCGTTGATGCCATGGAGGCGGCGGGCATCAAGGCATTTGGTCCGAGCGAAGCGGCGGCACAGTTGGAGGCCGACAAGGCATTCGCCAAGCAGATCATGCGTGCCAGCGCCGTCTCGACGGCCGAATCCCGCGTGTTCGACCGCTTCAGCGATGCGAAGTCGTATATCGCCAGCCGCGACGAGCCGGTGGTGATCAAGGCCGCTGGACTGGCCAAGGGCAAAGGGGTGTTTGTTTGCGATGAGCCGTCGGACGGTATTCTGGCCGCCGAGCGCATTATGGTCAACCGGATCTTCGGTGCGGCCGGCGACCGCGTGATCGTGGAAGACAAACTGCTGGGAGAAGAAGCGTCGATCCTCGCGTTCGTGGACGGACGCAACATCTACCTGATGGAATCGTCACAGGACCACAAACCAATCGGCGATGGGGATACGGGCCCCAACACCGGAGGAATGGGCGCCTACAGCCCTGCGCCGGTGGTCACCGATGAGATGATGAGCCGCATCTCTCGTGAGATTCTCGTGCCCGTCGTGGACGCGATGAATCGAAATGGCACGCCGTACAGAGGAGTCCTCTACGCCGGCCTGATGATGACCAGCGGTGGGCCGCGCGTGCTCGAATTCAACGTGCGCTTTGGCGACCCGGAAACGCAGCCGATCCTTATGAGGCTCAAGAGCGACCTGTTGGACGTCTTTCTGGCCGTATGCAACGGCCAACTGGACCAGATCCATCTCCAGTGGGACCCGCGCCCGGCCGTATGTGTCGTCATGGCGTCCGGGGGATACCCCGATGCTTATGAGAAGGGCAAGGTCATCACCGGGATCACCGACGCTGAGTCTTTGGAGGATGTGGTCGTCTTCCATGCGGGCACAAAGCAGCAGGACGGCGACGTCGTCACCCATGGCGGACGCGTCCTCGGTGTGACGGCTCTCGGGCACGACGTGGCCGCGGCGAAGGCGCGGGCCTACGAAGCGGTTGATCGCATTTCTTTCGAAGGGGCCTACTGCCGTCGCGATATATCCGACAAGGCGATTCAGCGGTCGCGGTAGCGTCTCGGTTCTATTGAGTGCGTGGTGTTCCATGGCGCGATCCACACGTGCACGCAGTGGAGTGGATTTCACGAAAAGAGGGTGGCGCCGGCGCATCCTTGTGCGGACGGTGGTCGTCCTCGTCATCCTCTTGGGCACGCTTGTCGGCGTGGGGCGATGGGTGGCCCGGGCGTTGCCCGGCATTGCGGCCGCCGAGATCAGTCGTCTGACGAGCACGCGGATTGAGATGGGGTCGTTCCGTTTTCACCGCAACGCATCCGTTTCCATCGATGGCATGATCGTCCGTCCCGAAGGAGAAGAGTTGCCTTACGACGACACGATTCTGCGGGCGAGGCGCGTCCACGCGAGATTCAGCCTGGGCAGCTTGCTCCTGTTGTCGCCGCAGGTCACTGAGATCCATATCGACGATTTCGTTGTAAACGTGCAGTGCGATCTGGACTCCGGAAGATGGAACATCGGCGGCTTGCGGCTGAAACCGTCGTCGGGCAGGGGCGCCCGGGTGCCCGTCGTCACCCTTCAACAGGGAAGGCTGCGGTACTGTAAGGTGGTCGGCGGGGAGATCGAGGTGGTCACTGCGGTGCCTATCGAAGCGCGTTTCGGGTTCCCCGGCATCGGCGACGATGCGAGTTACGGTTTTGAGATCAAGACGGCCAGGCTGTCCGGCGGCTACGGAGACAGCGCCCTGCGAGGCTCGTGGGGCCGCGGGCGATTCGAGATGGCCGGCGGCCTGTCCTCGACCGACATCCCTTCGCTGGAGCGTGCCTGGGCCGTCGATGTGTTGGCTGCCGATCTGAGATTCGACGATACGGGGGCCTATGAGTTGAACGTGCAGGTCAAAGATTTGCACAGCAAGCACAGTCCGGAGGTCGATGCCCTTCGCCTGGCGGCGGATAAGACCGCCCCGCAGTCCGGACCGATCGCGGCGGCGCAGCGGTTCTTCGCTCGGTACCGTCCGTTCGGGAAGGTTGCATCGATCAGTCTTACGGCCCGGGGGCGCTTCGATGCCCTCAGCGAAAGCGAGGTCATGGGCGCCGTGGTATGCGAGGACCTCTCGGTCCGGGACAGCAGGTTCCCTTATGCGATCGATCATCTGACTGGGACCGTGGAGTTCTCGGAGTCCGGCGTGACGCTGAATCGGCTCAGAGGCAAGCACGGCAAGGTGAACGTGCATATCCACGGTTGGACCAGAGGGTTTGGGGAGAACCGGCAGTATCAGTACCAGATCACCAGCGACAACATGATCCTGGACGACGATCTCTACGCGGCGCTCCAGCCCGACCAGAAGCGGGTCTGGGATGCCTTCCGGCCGAGTGGCGTTGTGGCCGTTGATTACCGGCTGAATCGATCGAGTCCATCGAACAGACACAGTTACCTCAGCGTCGATCTGCATGGGGTGGGGGCCACCTATCGGAGGTTTCCGTATCCCCTGACAGGCATGACCGGGCGACTGTATATCGATCACGAGAGCGTGATTCTGACGGACGTCGTTGCCACGGGGGACAGGCACCGAATCAGACTGGCCGGTGAAGTGGCCGGACGAGATACGAACCGACCGGTCTACGACATCACGATTGACGCCGACGGCATCCCGTTGGATGCGACGTTGAGACAGGCCTTGCCGGAGCAGTACAGGGCCTTGACGAAGCGATTTGAGACCACCGGGACGGCCGACATTCGCGCCAAGGTCTTCACTTGTTACGATTCGAATGACCCAGACCCCGTCAGCTTTGCCGCCGATGTTTCCGTCGAGAATGCCACTTTGAAGATGGATGCGTGGCCCGTAGTGCTGTCGGACCTCTCGGCCGAAGCGTCCATCACCCCCGATTCGGCGACGGTCCGGGAATGCATCGGGCGCTACCGCGAAAGTGAGGTTCGCCTGGCGGGAGCGATGCAATCTGCCAAGGAGCGCAGACCGCGCCAATACCATCTGAACGTGACCACGAGCCGAACGCCGCTGGACGAGACGGTGCTGGGCCTCGTGCCCGAGCCCGTTCGCAGTCATGTGCTGGCGTTTCGTCCGGAGGGGGTCGTCGACGTGGACGTGGATTACGCCACATCCGACAGCAACGAACCGCCCAGCTACGCAATCTCGGTTACCTGTCTCGGAAACAGGGTCAGCCATGAGAGCTTCCCGTATCCTCTGCACGATGTCCAGGGCACGATCACTGTGGATGGGAAGGCCGCGACGTTTACGGGCATCAGAGCCGCTCCGGCCCTGCAGTCCGACCCGTCCCTGAATCCGTTGGTGCGAGCCGATGGACGTCTCAGTCTCCTGCCCGACAGCCGTGGAGAGGGGACGTTCACCGTAGGGGCCCGCGACATTCTCTTCACGCAGGCGTTGGGTCAGTCGCTTCCGGAGGGGCTTCGAGGGATCTATCGTGATTCGGCGCCCAGAGGGCCGTTCGACCTGGACGTCGAGACCTTGGAGGTTACGGGATCGGATCGCCGATGTGTCCGGTTCGACGGCCGGATGGACCTGAAGACGTGCAGCCTCAACCTCTCCGGCGCCGGAGCGGAGTTGCGCGGGACTCTGGACTTCGCAGGGGCCTATGATGTGGGCAGTGGATTCTCAAGCGGGCGGATGCAGTTGGCGGCCGACCGGCTCAGCGTCAAAGGCAAAGACGTCACCGACTTGAAGGCCGAGCTTCTGTACGATCCGAACAGCCACACATGGTCGGCAGAGAACTTCCTCGGCCGTTGTCACGGGGGTCGGCTCCTTGGCAGTCTTCGGATCGAGCCGGTCGCGGCGGGTGTTGTGCAGTATCTGGCGACGATCGGCCTGGTTCGCGTCGATCTACAGAAGTTCCTTCTGGGCGGCAGGCTGGACCGAGCGGTCGAGAGGAATTATACGAGCGGGACGATGAACGCGACGTTGGGGTTGGGCGCCCGCATCGGAGATGGCTCGTCTCGCCTGGGCGTCTGTCGAGTCAACGTGGCCGATATGCAGGTAGGACGAGTCTCGCCGCTGGCCGTGCTGTTGTCCGTATTGAGCCTCACCGAGCCTGCGGATTATGCATTTGAGCGGATGCTGGTGGAATCGTATCTCAGACGCGACAAGCTGTTGATCGGTACGTTTGATATGTCCGGACGGAATCTCGCCTTCACCGGCAGCGGAACCATGGACCTGGACGACCGGGAGATTGCACTGACGCTGACGGCTCGAGGCCGGCGCGTGACCGCCGCGAGGCCGTCGATCCTCCAGTCGCTGACCGAGGGGCTCGGCGGCGCCGTCGTTCGCATGGAGGTCACCGGGACAGCGGACGAACCGAAGGTGGAAACGAAGACCCTTCCATTGATTGAGGATTCTCTGAGGGTTTTAGGAGCGCCCCAATGAGTCTGAACCGACGTCGATTTCTCCAGATGGCATCAGGGTCTATGGCGGCGATGATGGTGCCGCGAGATTCGCTTCTGGCGCAGGGCCATCCCAGGTCGGACCGGCCCAATTTCCTCTGGATCAGCACCGAGGACATCAGCCCGGACTTGGGTTGTTATGGGGACGGCTATGCCGTGACGCCCAATCTGGATCGTCTCGCCGCAGAGGGGGTGCGATACAACAACGTGTTCTCCCATTCAGGCGTCTGTGCGCCGACGCGGTCGGGGATCATCACGGGGATGTACCCGACGACGATCGGAACGCACCACATGCGCTGTGCGGGTGTGCCGCCGCACGAGGTCAAGTGCTTCCCCGAATACCTTCGCGCCGAGGGTTACTATTGCACCAACAACTCGAAGACGGACTATCAGTTCGATCCTCCGCTGATGGCGTGGGACGAATCGAGCGGCCGCGCGCACTGGCGGAATCGTCCGAAGGGCAAGCCGTTCTTCGCGGTCATCAACTTTACGAGCACACACGAGAGCCAGATCCGCAACCGCAGTGAGGCGATGCTCAAACGGCTGGCAAGTCTGAGCCCGCCCGAGCGGCACGACCCGGCCAGGGCCGAGCTTCCACCGTATTACCCCGACACGGCGGAGGTCCGGCGCGACTGGGCGCAGTACTATGACATCATCACCCTGATGGACAAGCAGGTTCAGCAGGTGCTGGACGATCTGGAGGCCGACGGCCTGGCCGACGACACGATCGTGTGGTTCTGGGGCGATCACGGACGTGGGTTGCCTCGCGCCAAGCGGTGGATTTATGACTCTGGTCTTCATGTTCCCTTGATCGTCCGCGTGCCCCCGAAGTGGCGCAAGCTCGCCATGCCGGACCGGCCCGAGGCCGTTGCGCCGGGTACGGTCAGCGACGATCTGATCGCGTTCATCGATTTCGCGCCCACGATGCTCTCGCTGGCCGGAGTGGAGATCCCTTCCCACATGCAGGGCCGTGCGTTCCTGGGAAGCCAGAAGGCCGAGCCGCGCAAGTATATCTTCGCCGCACGCGACCGCATGGATGAGGCTTACGACCTGATTCGGGCCGTGCGGGACAAGCGTTTCAAGTACATTCGCAACTATATGTGGTATCTCACTCGCGGACAGGACATCCGCTACATGAACGAGATGCCCACCATGCAGGCGATGCGCCGCCTGCACGCCGAGGGCAAGCTGGAGGGGCCCCAGAAGCAGTACTTCGAACCGACCAAACCGATCGAAGAGCTTTACGATACCGTCTCCGATCCTCACGAAGTTCGCAATCTGGCCGGCGATCCCGCCTACGCGGAGACGCTTCAGCGCCTGCGACGTGTCCACGAGCAATGGTATAGAGACACGGGGGACGTCGGTCTGATCCCCGAGCCGATCTTCGATGAACTGAAGCGCCCCGGCGGGCAGTACGAGAGGACATCTCCGCCCGTGATCGTCGAGCGAACGGGCGGCTCGGCGGATGCCAGCTTCGTGACGATGGCCTGCCCGACGCGCGGGGCCTCTATCGCCTACCGAATTGGCGGTGATCCAACGAGCCGGACGGGCTGGTCGTTGTACGCGGGCCCCGTTCGGCTCGAATCCGGAGAGACCCTGTATGCCAAGGCCTGCCGCATCGGATTTCGCGACAGCGATCTGCTGACATACAGACCAGGCGATCCCCTGGCGGAAGCAGCAGGCCCGAAGAGGCCCGGTCACTGGCGCGACAGGCTCGACGCATCCGAGCTGCGTCAGCGGCTCCAGACGCTCAAAGAGCTGGACCACAAGGGCGCCGACGCCGTGCATTCCTATCCTCCCTATCTGGAGGATGCAGAGCCTTCGGTTCGATACTGGGCTGTGGTGGGGCTGCATGCTGCAGGCAAACTCACGGCTGACGTTGCGTTCGCCAAGTCGGCGGTGAAGGCCCGGCTGGCTGATGCGTCGGCGGTGGTGCGTGTTGCGGCCGCCCACGCGATGTGCGACTGGGGCGATGAAGGCGACGGTCTGCCCGTGCTGGCGGCGGCCCTGAAGCACCCGACGGACAAGACCCGCATGCTGGCGATCGTGGCGCTCGACAAGCTCGGACCGAAGGCGCAACCGGCGCTCGAGCAGATCCGAGCCGCCACGGAAGACTCAGACGATTATGTCAAACGCGTGGCGCTGACCGTGTTGAGCCGTTTCGACGGCGCATAGCGGAACGCGAGAACGCGAATGGTCCGTCGGTCTTTGATGTACTTGCGTTCGTAATTGGTTCCCGTGAATTCTCCGGGTTCGGCCCCGGCCGGACGAGAGAATTCGACTTCCTCCAGTTCACCTCGAAACGCCGACGTCACATCTCGCATCTGTTCGAAGTAGTCTGCATGGTCCGTCGCCAACTGGATCGTTCCGCCCGGTTTGAGGCGGTCGATCAAGATCTGCATGTTGTCGTTTCGGACGAATCGCCGCTTGTGGTGCCGCTTCTTCGGCCAGGGATCGGGGAAATACACGTGAAAGCAGTCCACCGACCCGGCGGGCACACGATCTCGAAGAAACGCCGACGCATCGGCTCGAATTATGCGGACGTTCTTCAGACCCCAGCGTCCGAGACGATCCACGGCGTGGCGATAGTACTTGCTCGCCCATTCGATCCCCAGAAAGTCAACGTATGGATGCGCCTTGGCTTCCCGGACGAGAAACGTCCCCTTACCCGATCCGATCTCAACGTGAACGGGTCCGTGGCGTCCGAAAACCTGCGCGAAATCCACCCTTTCCGACAGATCTTCCGGTTTCAATGCAATGCCGTCATATTCTCTGAATGTACGTCCCATCGCCCCGTCGCGTTCAAAAAGAGCAAATGATGCACTCGGTAGTAGGGTTCTTGGTCTCCTATTGTACAAATTGCCCGATGCGCAGTGAAGGCGTGAATACTTTTCTCGTACCGCCGTTACTAAAGCATGGGATACGGGCACACGATGAATAGGCAGGTGAACCCTTTTGTGGGCCGCAGGTGTTCCAGGGCAAAGGGACCTGAACGGCGCGGAAAGGAAGTTGAAGGATGATACTTCAGATGGTCAGGGCGAAACGGAGGCAGGTTCTCGTCGACATCAACACCCAAGGAGATTATCTCTTAGCCGACGGCGGAGCCTGCATCCGGAACCACCGCAGGGTATTGGCCCACATCCGCCGGATGATGGCTTGGGCCCGGCAAAGAGAGATTTCGGTCATCTCGACGTGTGAAGTCTTCCCCGACAGCAACAACGGCGATCCAAAGTACTGTATCGACGGCACCCCCGGTCAGGAGAAGATCAGCTACACACTGATGCCCAATCGCATCAGTTTCCCCGCCGACGGCAGTACGGACCTGCCTCGCGACATGCTGCGACGCTATCAGCAGGTGGTGCTTCACAAGCGATGTGTGGACCCATTCGACGAGCCTCGAATCGACCGTCTGCTCAGCGAAGTCTGTGCGGCCGAGTTTGTTCTGGTCGGTGCGTGCGCCGAGGGGGCCATCAAGGCGGCGGCCCTGGGCCTGCTCCAACGGAACAAGCGGGTAGCCGTGGTGGTCGATGCGGTCGGCTACCACGACAATCGCGAGGCCAAGATGGCGTTTCGCAAGATGGAGGCGAAAGGGGCCCGGTTGATTGAGACGCGGCGTCTGGCCGGCTCGTCGCATCTGCGACAGGTCGGCTGCTGCCGTTGCGAGAGTTGCCAGCGTCTGGGGCAGCGGGTGGTTATCGGCGACACAGACGAGAATTGATCGTTTCTCTGTGTCTGCGACATCAGGCCAAAGAAGGCTGGCAAAGGCCCTCCGGATTCGTTATAATATGGGTTGTTTGAGTAAATGGGCAAATCTTCATAAGAAGGGGTGGACATGAAATGTGCCGTAGCAATAACCCTTGTCCTTTGTCTGAGTGGAGCCTTGTTGGCGACCGAAGCGCATGAACCGATGCCAGATCCCCATTGCATCATCAGGACCAACCATGGGGATATCGTCATCCGGCTATTTGCCAAGGATGCGCCAAAAACCGTTGAGAATTTCCTCGGACTGGCCGAGGGGAACAAGGTTTTTATCGATCCGAAAACCAAACACAAGGTCAGAAAGGCTTTCTATAACGGCCTGACGTTCCACCGCGTCATCAAGGGGTTCATGATCCAGGGTGGATGCCCGCTCGGGACGGGCAAGGGAAGCCCTGGCTATCAGTTCGAAGACGAGATCAACGCTGATGCGCTTGGCCTGGACAAGATGAAGGTTCTCGACGAGGAGGGCCAGCCCCATCCTTGGCTTGCCATCCGGTCGCAGGAGGATTTCAACAACAGGGTGTTGCATCCGCTGTTCCGAGCAATGGGAATCACGTCGAACGAAGAGCTTGCCGAGCGACAGACCGAGATGGAGACGCGGGTGCACTCGATGAGCCTCAAGGATGCGTACGTCAATTTGGGATACAAGTACGACGACAAGCTCAAGTCCCACGCTCCGAAGCGGGGGTTCGTTGCCATGGCCAACTCCGGGCCCAACACGAACGGTTCGCAGTTCTTCATCAATCTGGTCGACACGCCCTGGCTGACGGGCAAGCACACGGTCTTCGGGCAGGTGGTCAAAGGCATGGACGTGGTCGACCGTATCGGTGAGGTGCCCGTCACGAATGCGCATCTGCCGATTGACCCGGTTCGAATCATTTCGATCCAACGCGTCAAGCCCGAGAACGAGCGCGAGGACAAGTAAGCCGGCGGCCGGGCTCTTCGGCCCAGGATCTAGCGACTGACATCGATGCTGGGAACCTCGCGAAGGGCCGGATCGACGTTGAAATAGTCCTCGGGTTGGAAGCCGAACATACCGGCGATGAGGTTGCTCGGAAACGTTTCGCACTTGTTGCGATAGTCGCGGACGTTGCCGTTGAAGAACCGACGGGCCGCCTGAATCCGATCTTCCGTATTGACCAGTTCCTTCTGGAGTTCGAGGAAGTTCCGGTCCGCCTTCAGTTGCGGGTAGTTCTCCACGACGAGCATCAGCTTCTGCAAGGCCGCCACCAGTTGGCTCTCGTCGGCCGCCTGCTGGGCCGGGCTGCCGTGACTGGCCATGCACTGGGCCCGTAGTTGAGTGATGCGCTCGAACACATCCTTCTCATGGGCCGCATAGCCTTTGACCGTGGCGACGAGATTGGGCACCAGTTCATATCGGCGTTTCAGTTCCGTGTCGATATTGGCCCAGGCGTCGCGAATGTGGTTGCGCAACGCCACGAGTGTGTTGTACGTCAGGATCACGTACAGGGCCGGCAGCAGAAGGACACCGGCGACAATTGCGAGCGGCACCCACGTCATCGTCAACTCCGTGCAAACAGGTACTCGGGCAGCAACGACCGGACCTGGACCAGTCTCTGCAAGTTGGGTTCGATCTGTTCGGGCTTCAGTCTCCGGCCAAACGAGATCGCCAGTGAGTCGTGTTCGATCTCGATCGTCAGGTCGGGATGAGCCAACAGATACTCGATCATCCTTGCGTTGCAGACGTCGTAGGCGAACTTCTTGTCCTTGGAGCGGACGCAGAACTTGCGGCTGAACTCGTGCGACTCGAAGTCGATGTCGTCGTAGCCGAACGCCTGGGCGATCTTGGAAAAGAACCCCTCGGGCCCGATCTTCAGCTCCGGAAACGACGCCTCCAGGTGCAGGATGAAGAACGAGAAGTAATGATGGTGCGTCTGGCGGCGTCCCTTGGAATCGGTGGAATGGGTCTCGTAGTGATAGTCGAAGGCCGTGATGTCACGGTCCTGATAGCGGCCCGACAGGACGTTGAACGCATAGCGGTTGGAACCCTGCCGCAGCTTGTCGAGGAACTCAAAGCGGCGGGCCAGGTCCCGGCTCTTGCCCGGATCGAACCGCAGACCCAGCCGAGCCGCCAGGGCGAGCATCGCCTCGCGCCGCTTCTTCGCGGCCAGATGGCCCAGCACCGCCCCTGCGACGATTAGTGCAACCACTGCGATGATGATGACAGCCGGCATCTGTGGCGTCTCCCCTTAACTCGTACTCTGTCACGTGTGGGAACGTCGGGGGCAGACTACCATATTGGGCGACGGATCGAAAGGGGATTTGGTTGATTCTTCGGCAGGGGCGCAGGTACACTGGGGCCTCCGATCGAGAAGATGCACCGTGTGTGGAAAGGAATGTGACAGCCATGCCCAAGACCCAGATCATCGCGACCATCGGTCCGGCCAGCAGCAACTACACCGTCCTGCGCAAGATGTTCGTGGCGGGCCTCGACGTGGTCCGTCTGAATTTCTCACACGGCACCCACGCCCAGCACGCCGACGTCATGGCACTGGTGCGCCGGCTCAACGCCAAGTATCGCCGCCGCATCCGTATCATGCAGGACCTTGAAGGCTTCCGCATTCGGGTGGGACGATTCCACGGCGGCAAGACGCGCGAATTGAAGAATCAGTCCATCGTCTGGCTGACCAACGACGAGACGGCCTGCGGTCCCAAGACCATACCGTTCGATTACGCCGGCGACCTCACGAGAATCAAGAAGGGCCAGTTCATCTTCATCGACGACGGGTACCTGATCCTGCGCGTCAAGGAAAGCTCGACGATCAGCCTCAAGGCCGTGGTCGTCGAAGGGGGTGTCCTGAAGGAACGCAAGGGCATCAACATGCCGGGCGCGAACATCGAGTTCGATGCCATGACGGACAAAGACAAGCGGGACGTCCGGTTCGGCATCGAACACGGAGTCGATTACGTGGCGCTGTCGTTCGTGCGCGACGCCGCCGACGTGCGCAACGTGGCTGAGATGGTCAAGCCCCGCCTGCCGAAGTGCGGCATCGTCGCAAAGATCGAGAACCGCCAGGCCATCGACAACATCGACTCGATCATCGAAGCTGCCGACGGCATCATGATTGCGCGGGGCGACATGGGTGTGGCGATCCCGATTTACGAAGTCCCCATCGTTCAGAAGCGGATCATCCGTAAGTGCAACGACGCGGGCAAGTTCGTGATTACCGCCACGCAGATGCTCGAGCACATGACCGCGCACAGCCGGCCCACGCGCGCCGAGGTCACCGACGTGGCCAACGCGATCCTGGACGGGACCGACTACGTCATGCTCTCCGGCGAGACCGCCGCAGGGAAGTTCCCGTCTGAGTCGGTCGCCATGATGAACGAGATCATCAAGTTCACCGAGAAGGCCAGGGTCTCCCTGCACTGATCTGTAGCAGATGGTCGGTGTTATCGGTCTGGTGTGACGATTGCATCGGAGCGTGTCTCGCCGAAGGCAAATTCGCTTATCTGCTGCTCAACCATGGCGATATGGCCGGCAGGGATGGTGCCGTTGTCGCCGAACCATATCTCCGGAGTCGCACTCTGGCGCGACCACGTTTCGTTGTAGCTGTGAATGTGCGCCAGCGTGGTCGTAATGAGCACGATAGTGACTGCGGTGATGATGGACATCGACAGCACCACGATAGCTGACGGGACAAGCCCGGCCAGCAACCGCCCTGGCACAGTCCGAGAATCACGCGAATCGAAGCCCGACCACAACACTCGCCCCGCCGCAGCCGGTGTCGGCGCGGATCCGATGTTCTCCTGTCGGTTCATAACCGGCCCCCCAATTCCTGCTATACAAACCATACACCATTTTGCAGGCGGTGGAGGGTCAATTTCGGCGACGGCGCGACCTTTCACGTCCGGGCGGTCGAGACGGCCTGAAGCCACGTCCGGGCCATCAAGGCGGCGCCGGCGATGGTCGGGTGCACGCCGTCACCGGCCCAGTAGTTGGGCGGCGTCGTTCGCACGGCCTCGTCGAACATCGTCTGGAACGGCACGAAGACGGCATCGAAGGCCGTTGCGACCTGCCGGGCGGCCGCCCGATAGCCGTCGAATTCGGGGAACCACTTCTCGTTGACGGCCCCGCAGCGGAGCACGAACGGTTCGCAGACCACGAGCTTCACGCCGGGTAGCTCGCGCTTCGTCCGTTCGAGAAGGGCGCGATAGCCTCGTTCGTAGACCTCGATCGTGCCGTCGTACTGACCGTTGAGCGTATGCCAGATGTCGTTGACGCCGATCAGGATGCTGACGACGTCGGGCTTCAGGGCGATGCAATCCTTCTCCCAGCGTTCGGCGAGCTGGAAGACCTTGTGCCCGCTGATGCCGCGATTGTAGATGGTCAGTTTTGCCTCGCTGTGATCGGCCAGCAGGGCGGCAGCCGCAAGGAAGGCGTATCCGGTGCCGAGCGCCCTTGTATCGTTGGCGTGGTCTTCCCTTTTCCTGTCGCGGCCGGCATCGGTGATGGAGTCACCCTGGAACAGGACGACGCTGCCGGGCCCGATCAGCCCTCCCTCGCGGCCGGACACCCCGGCCATCGAGTGAGAGCAGCCTGACGCGGACAACAGCGATGTTGCGGTCAGCCCGACGGCGGCCCGGCTGATGAATTCACGCCGAGTCGTTGACTGCTTCGTTGAACCAGATTCTGCCATGCTCTTTCTCCTTTTCCGTGTGTTTCATCCGATACGGTGGTCGTAGGCGCGGTAGAGCAGATCGAGCTCGGCCGTCCTGGCGTCGTAGTCGCGCTGGAGCTGTCCGATGTGGTCGGGGTTCCTGTACAGGTCCGCGTCGCCGAATCGCTCTTTCATCTGCTCGATTTCCCGTTCGAGTTCGAGGATCATCTCCTCGATCTGTTCTGGCGAATACTTGTTGAACCGTCGAAGCTCTTCGGGCGTTGCCGTCCGGGCCTTGTCGCCGACGGCAGCGGGTGATCGGCCCTTGCGGGCGTTATTCTTGTCGGATCGTCTGGTCTGCTGGGCGGCCTCGTTCCGCCGGCGAACCAGGGAGGCATAGACCGAATAGGCGGGCTCCCCGACGACGAATTCGGTTCGGCCCAGGCTCCGGTTGCCCCGTTCATCGGTTCCGACGACGAGGAGTCTGTCGACGGATCGGTCGAGGAAATAGCGGTCGTGGCTGACCACGACGATCGTTCCGGCGTATTCGTCAAGCGCCGCCTCGAGCATTTCGCGGCTGGCGATGTCGAGGTGGTTGGTCGGCTCGTCCATGACCAGCACGTCGGGCTCGGTCAGAACGAGCTTGCAGAGCATCAGGCGGTTGCGCTGTCCTCCGCTGAGATCGTCGCATTGTTTGAACACGTCGTCGCCGGAGAACAGAAACGCGCCCAGGCGGCTGCGGACCTGCTCGGCCGACAGATCGGGCCGAACGCTCCGCGCCTCGTCGAGGACCGTCTTGGCCGGGTCGAGCACGTCTCCGTGCTGATCGAGATAGCCGACCCGCAGGCTGGCGCCCACGCGAATCGTGCCCGCCGAGGGCTCAATGCGTCCGAGGGCGAGCTTGAGCAGGGTACTCTTGCCGGTGCCGTTGGGACCGGTGATGCCGAGCCGTTCGCCGTGAAGGATATCGAAGGTCAGGTCCTCGAACAGCGTCAGGTCGCCGAACGACTTTCGCAGGCCCTCGCAGCGCAGAACGATATCGCTGATGCGGCCCGTCTTGCCGAACGAGAAGTGGATGGTTTTCTGGTCGGTGGGTTTGTCCAGGAAGTCGGGATTCTCCTTGAGCAGGCGGCTCAGGCGGGTCTTGCGGCCCCGAGCGGTGCCCCGCATGCCTTCCTGGTCCTTGTTGCGGGCGATGAAGTCGAGCGTCTTCTCGACCATCTCGACGCGTTTGGCGTGCTCCCGCTCCTGTTGGAGCCGGACGGTTTCTTTGGTCTGTGTGTAGGTTCCGTAGTTGCCGTTCCAGACCTGGGCCTTGCGGTTCTCGACCTCGACGATCTTGCAGACGACTCTGTCGAGCAGATAGCGGTCGTGGCTGATGAGGATGGCGGCGCCGCGGTAGTTGCTCAGAAAATGCTCCAGCCACTCGGTGGCCTGGAGGTCGAGGTGGTTGGTCGGCTCGTCGAGCAGCAGCAGGTCGGTTTCAAGCATCAGGACCTGGGCCAGCCCGAGCCGCGAGAGTTGCCCGCCGCTCAGCGCCGTGGTCCTGGCGTGGTACAACTCGGGCTCGAAGCCCATCGCCGCCAGGATAGCATTGATGCGAATCTCGTACTCGTAGCCGCCGGCCAGCTCGAAGTCACGAGTCAGGCGGTCGTACTGCGTCATCTTGGCCTGCAGGGCCGATCCGCTGAGGCTCTCCATTTCCTGGGAAACCTCGTGGATGGTCGCCTGGAGCCTCAGCAGGTGATCGACTCCGGCGTGCATCTCCTCCATGACCGTCCGCTGCCCGCTGAAGGTGGCCTCCTGGGGCAGATAGCCGATGCGCAGGCCCTTCTGGCGGATGACCCGTCCCATCTCAGGCTGCACGGCCCCGGTGATGAGCTTGAGGATGGTGCTCTTACCCGAGCCGTTCGGGCCGACCATGCCGACCTTTTCGCCCGGGTGAAATGCCACGGTCAGATGGTCGAGCACGACTTCCGAGCCAAAGGCTTTGTGTATGTCTTGCAGCGTTACGATGGCCATCAATTACGAATCCGGCAGGCTTACGCCGACGTTTGCTGTGCGACGCACGGCGCCCGAAGCAACTCTCGATCCCCATTCCGCGGGACGAACGACTCATCCTATCGCCTTGCGGCCCGCGATTCAAGCACTGCTGTCGCTTCGCGATGATTTGCCCCTTCGGTCCTGTGGGTGGCAGCCTCAAACGCGGTAGCGTTTGGGGATGGCGAGTCGAGTTGTCGCATCGGTTCGGGGCATCTGCCGGTGCCGGCCATCCCCAAGCCCTGCGGGCTTGAGGCTGCCACCCTCGCTTCTCTGTGCCTGAAACGAGTCTGCACGGACGCGATTCGATTGGGTGGCGAGATGTTGTTGAAAGGGGCCGACGCAGGTGGTAGAATCCGCCGTCCTTTGTGAATGGCTGGGAATCGTGCATGGAGCAGAAGACGGACAAATACGTATTGAGCAACGGCATGGTGCTGTTGGGCGAGCCGATGGGCGGGGTCGAGTCGGTGGCGTTCGAGTTCATGCTGCCGGCCGGGGCGGCCCTGATGCCCGACGGGGCCTGCGGTGCGGCGAACGTCATCTCGGACTGGGTCTTCCGGGGGGCCGGCGGCCGCGACAATCGGCAGTTGGGCGATGCGTTGGATGGGCTGGGTGTGCACCGCTCCGACTCGGTCGGCAGCTCGCACCTGTGCGTGGGCGCGGCGCTGGAGTCGAGCAATCTGGCTGAGGCGCTGACGCTGCACACCGACGCCATCCTGCGGGCTCATCTGAGCGATGAGGAGTTCGCGCCGGCGCGGCAACTGGCCCTGGAAGGCGTTCTGGCCCTCGACGACGAGCCTCGTCAGAAGGTGATGCTGGAATTGCGGAAGCGATTCTATCCAGCCCCGCTGGGCCGCAGCACGCTGGGGGTGATCGAGGACCTCGAACGGCTCGACGCCGGCCGGGTCCGGGAGATCGTCAGGACGAGGTTCGATATCGGCCGGACGATTCTGTCGGTGGCGGGCAAGTACGATTTCGACGCCGTTTGTGGACAGGTGGAGAGTCTGTTTGGCGCCTGCGAGAGCCTCGATTCGGGAGCCGTTCAGGTCGGGACCCGAACGGGCGGGTATACACACATTCCAAGCGAGGGGGCGCAGGTCCACATCGGCGTGATGACCGACGCCGTGCCGTTTACCGGCGACGACTACTACGATATCCGCGTGGCCACGTCGGTCCTGTCCGGTGGCATGAGCGCGCGATTGTTCACCGAGGTCCGGGAGAAGCGCGGTCTCTGCTACGCCATCGGGGCGCGATACCACAGCCTCAAGGACGCCGCCGGCATCATGTGCTACGCCGGGACGACGCCCGACAAGGCCCAGGAGACCCTGGACGTCATCATCGCCGAGTTTCGACGCCTGGCCGAGGGGATCGGCGACGAAGAGCTGGAGCGCGCCAAGGTCGGACTCAAGAGTTCGCTCATCATGCAGAGCGAATCATCCGGTAGCCGGGCCGGCGCGATCGGCAGCGACTACTACATGCTGGGCCGGGTCCGGCCGCTGGGGGAAATCGCCGAGAGGATCAACGGCGCCACTGTCGATTCGATCGTGGCGGCCCTGAAGCGAAAGCCCTTCGAGAGCTTCACCGTCGTGACCATCGGCCCCAGGGAGGTTCGTGTCGAGTAAGCCTATGCAATTCAAGCAGATGACGCTATCGAACGGTCTGGTCCTGATCGGCGAGATCAATCCGTCGGCCAAAACGGCGGCGGTCGGGTTCTTCGTCCGAACGGGTTCGCGCGATGAAACGCCTGAGATCAACGGGGTCTCGCACTTCCTGGAGCACATGCTGTTCAAGGGCACCGACTCGCTCGGCGCGCTGGAGGTCAACGAGGCGTTCGACCGCCGGGGGGCGCAGTTCAATGCGTTCACGAGCGAAGAGAACACGGTCTACTATGCATCGGTTCTGCCCGAGTACCTGCTGGAGATCACCGAGCTGTGGGCCGAGCTGATGCGTCCGGCGTTGCGCGACGACGACTTCGACATGGAAAAGAACGTGATCAAAGAAGAGATCGCGATGTACGAAGACACGCCGACGTTCGACGTGATCGACCGGTGTCGGACGCTGCACTACGGTTCGCATCCGTGCGGCAACAGCGTGCTGGGGACGGTTGCCAGCATCGACGGCATGACCGCCGATCAGATGCGGCAGTACTTCGCCCGGCGCTATGCGCCGAACAACATGGTCGTCGCCTGCTCGGGCAACTTCGATTGGGGCCGGTTCTGCGCGACGGTGGAGGCGCGGTGTGGCCGCTGGCAACCGCAGACGGTGGATCGCCTGTTGACGGACTTCGAAGGCACGCGGGCGAGCGAGCGGCTGGGCAAGCCCAGCTTGAATCGCGAGCACATCTGCTTGGTCCACACCGGCGTCTCGGCGCAGGACCCGAGGCGCTTTGCGGCGTCGTTGCTGTCGCTGATCGTCGGCGATGAGTTCGGCTCTCGTTTCTACTGGGCACTCGTCGACAAGGCGATCGCCGAGGCCGCCTCGATGCACTTCGGACCGCTCGACGGGACGGGCATTTTCTACAACTATCTGCGATGCAGCCGGGCCGGCGTCCCGCGCGTCATGGAAATCGTCGCCGGCATCTTCCGGGACCTGCTGCGCGACGGCATCTCCGAGGACGAGCTGACCAAGGCCCGCAACAAGGTCCTCAGCTCGCTGGTCATCAAGAACGAGCTGCCGATGGGGCGCCTGGTCGATCTGGGCTTCAACTGGATGTACCTGGGGCAATATCGTCCGGTCGAAGACGACGTCGAGGCGGTCCGGGCCGTTGGCGTCGAAGAGGTCAACACGCTGATCCGCGAACTGGACCTGAGCCGGTTCACGCAATACTCGCTGGGCCCGGCGGCCGCCTGACAGGGGCGGTGACAAGGAGGTTGTTCGAATCGTGAACGAAACAGGGAAAATGGGAAGCAACGTGGAAAAGGTGCTTCGTGCAATGGACGTGATTCCGCCGTTCCATGAGGATTGCGGCAAGATGCCGCCCGTCGGTGAACCGGGCGGGGCGCGGATTCAGCCGTGGAAGCGACCCCGCGAGCAGGAAGCCATCTGGAAGGAACCGAGCCCGCCGACCCCCGCCGCTGACGGGGCCGGCCACATCCCCACTCTCGATCTCGGCGAGAAGATCCTGGCCGAGCAGCGTCGAAAGACCGCCCGCAAGAGAAAGGCGCCGAGCAGTGTTCAGGCCAGGTCGAATGAGATTCAAGCGCCGCCCGTTGTCGCTCTGCGAGCGGAACGCGCCGTCGAGCCGTCGGCCCTGGATGCGGCCCGATTGGAGCAGCTCGTTGCGGAGATCGTCGCCCGCGATATCGACCGCCTCTGTTCGGGCCCGGTCCGCGCGACGGCATAGCCAGACCCATCGCTCGGAGGCGATCGGCTACATCGGATGGTCGGCGAGACGGTCGTGCCCCGCGTGTCTCTCGGGGCGGTTCGGCCATTTCAGGACGTCGAAGACATACTCGCTGGCCTGGCGGATCATGACGCTTGGCATGCAGGGACACATCTCGAACGACCCGATGATGTCGTTGTCGTATCGGCCCAGGACATCGAGGAGGTAGTCCCAGTTCTCTCGCGGAATGCCGCCGTGCAGGCCCGGCGGTTCATGGTCGTCCGTCCTGCCGTAATTGTCCGTCAGGTGCAGGTGGGTCACCCGAGGCGCCAGAGCATCGACGTACTGCGTGAACGAGTGGTTGCGGTCGATGTGGGCGAACCCCGTGTCGAGGCAGTACCGCAGCGAATCGAATTGCTTCGCGACGTGCAGCATGGTCGGCAGCGGGCCGGTTTCAAGGCACAGGGTCACGCCGTTGGCGTCGGCCATCCTGATCACGTCGGCGGCAAGACCCGTCCCGTTGAGATCGGGGCCGTCGGGGATCCCGAGGCTGCGAAGCTCCGTGACGATGTTGGCGCCGAGCAGGGTCGCGCACTGGATCTGCTCTTCCCACTGCTCGAGCGTGGGATGGTCGGTTCGGGAACGCATGGAGACCAGCATGCCCTCGGTGGCGGCCTTCAGTCGCGGCCAGTTGCGCGGTTCGTATCGGCACTCGTTTTGGCCCCGGAGACTCGGCCACAGCTCGATGCCGAAGCCGAGCGAACGCAGGTACTCGCACTCCTGCTCGAACGAGAGCGGATGCTCGCGCCACCAGAAGACCATCGTAGAGATCACGTACTCAATTTGCATGATGCCATCCCGTCTTTCCGAAGAAATCCTTGTGCGGCAAGAGTTATTATCGAACGGAACCGTTGCTGAGTTGAGCGTTTCTCCAAGATTTCGGGATGCTTTTCACGGTCCGCGAGGCAACCAAGTGGAGGATGGCTACCGTGCGTATGCGTGTCCCATAATAACCAGGATCACGGGCGTGGTGGTGTCGGCCTGCACGATGCCGTATGCGGCGACGACCGAGCGTCTTCCTGTCGCATCAGCCGCACACGTCAGATGCACTCGTATGGCCGTCGTTTCAATGCTCGCTGATGCAGGGGTTCTCGCAACATCGGACTTTCGACTCGGTGTTTCCCCCGGGCAGTTCGCTCAATGTCCAGTAGAGGTCGATCGTTCGGATCGCCTCGACGAACTTCTGGTAGTCCACCGGTTTGACGATGTAGCCGGCCACGCCCAGTTTGAAGCTCTCGATGATGTCACGTTCTTCGTTCGACGTGGTCAGGACCACGACCGGGATCTTCTTGAGCGTGGGGTCGTCTTTGGCGATCTGGAGGAATTCGACGCCGTTCATCTTCGGCATGTTCAGATCGAGAAGAATGACGCATGGGTTCTCGTTCGCGTCGTGCCTCAGGTGCAGCAGGGCCTCCTCTCCGTTCAGGGCGTGTGCCAGAGGGTTGCTCACGTTGAGTTCTTTGAATGCCCTCCTGACCGTCATGGCGTCGATGGTGTCGTCTTCCACGAGCAGAATCGGTTTGCAGTTTCGCATGACTCACTCTCTCCTGCGTTCTTATGACGGATGCGACCGGTCCCTGTTTGCCACTGTCGGGTTCATCGGCACATTCACCGCCTTGTTTCAGTTGGCTCGCTTGGATCCCAGGATGAGTTTGGCGAGAACGGTGACGAGACAAGGCGCGCGTCGTTTTGCCGGTTCCAGAGAGAGCAGGGCCACCTTAACTGCTTTTTCAGTGGTATGTTAAGGTTCTTCTGGCGGCGCGTTTGCGTGGTGGATGCATCTCTGGGGTCGGTGGGCATCGCGACCCTGAGACGGGCCGCGACAGATCTATCGAACGTGTTGGACCTGCGAGGTTTTCGGACGAAATCGCCGGCAGTCCGATCCTTGCAGTCGGCTGGTTGCGGACGCTCAGAGTAGGTTGAGTGTCTGGCGGTAGTGCGTCAGGAGGTACTTCCTGTCGGGTCCTCCCAGGTGCTCCCAAGGCAGAATCTGCTCGGGCTGGAACGCCTTCTGTGCGGCTGTCTCCAACTCCACGCCTGCCTGGGCAAAGGCAGTCTGCCACCGCTCGTACTCGAAGCACTCGTCCCACAGGTCGAAGCGCGCGCCGTCGCGCCAGGCGGTCTCGATAACCCGGCCGCAACGCCGGTCGCCCCGGCCGATGGCCGATTCGAGCAGGCTGCGACAGATGTCGTGGAACTTGAAACGCAGGTAGTTCGCACGCCGCCGCTGCTTCTCGTCGAGAATCAGCGATCGCGCCTGCTCGAAGTAGTCTCTCGGCCTCT
This sequence comes from uncultured Pirellulales bacterium, assembly GCA_964610435.1. Taxonomy (GTDB): domain Bacteria; phylum Planctomycetota; class Phycisphaerae; order Sedimentisphaerales; family Anaerobacaceae; genus Anaerobaca. The sequence goes on from CAZSXM010000016.1 coordinate 51,999, forward strand.
GGGGGAACCAGCCGAGGGGGGTGTGCGGCTTGGGCACGAACCAACTGACCGTGATGTTCAGATGAGCGATGCGCTTATCGATGCCCTTGCGGAGTCTCGCCAGCCTGTCGGACAGATCGACGATCGCCTTGACGTCGTCGAGCGTCTCGCCGGGGAGGCCGACCATGAAATAGAGCTTCAGCTTCTGCCAGCCGGACCGATAGGCGGCCTCGACCGCGGCGAACAGGTCTTCATCCTGCAGCGGTTTGTTGACGATACGCCGGAGGTGCTCGCGGGCTGCCTCCACCGCGATGGTCAATCCGCTCTTGCGCACGCTGGTGAAGTACTTGGGCAGCATGTGAAGCTGCTGATCGACGCGAAGGCTCGGGACCGACAGCCCCACACGCTTGTCCTCGAAGTGTCCTTTCAGTCGGGCGACCAGTTCCTCAAGATACGGATAGTCGGCGCTCGAGAGGCTCAGCAGGCTCACCGTGTCGAATCCTGTCGTCTCCTGCGAGGCCCGGGCCAGCTCGAAGACCTTCTCGGCGCTTCGGCTCCGGATTGGCCGCCGACAGAAACTCGCCTGGCAGAACCGGCACCGGCCCGGACAGCCCCGCATGATCTCGACGCTTACCCGCTCGTGAACCGCCTCGGCAAACGGGATGATCGGTCGTGTCGAGACCGGGGCATTCTCGAAATCGTTGACGACGGCATTATGGAAGCGCGTCGGCAATCCCTCCCGGCGAGTTTCAAAGGCCGCGATGTGGGTATCGTCGTACGCGAACTCGTAGAAGCGGGGGACATAGGCCCAATCGCAACGCCGGGCGGCCTCCAGCAGAACCTCGTCTTTGCGTGTGCCGTCTCTTTTCGCGGCGATGATGAGGTTCGTTAGCTCGACGATGGCCTCTTCGGCCTCGCCCAGGACGAACAGGTCGATGAACTCGGCGACGGGTTCGCAGCCGTTGGCCATGCCGCCGCCGGCGATGACCAGCGGATCGTCCTGCGTACGCTGCTCGCTTCGGACCGGCAGACCGGCCAGGTCGAGCATGTTCAACACGTTCGTATAGCACAGTTCGTTGGTCAGGCCGAAGCCGATCACGTCGAAGCTCGCCAGCGACGCTTTGGACTCCAGACTGAACAGTGGCAGGCCCTTTTCTCGCAGGATCGCCTCGGCGTCGACCCAGGGGGCGAAGACGCGCTCGGCCGCCACGCCATCCAGGCTGTTGAGGACGTGATACATCAGGGCCAGGCCCGTATTGGACATGGCCACTTCGTACACGTCGGGAAAGCACAACGCAACGGTCAACTCGCACCGGTCGAGGTCCTTGCGGATCTGGTTGATCTCGCCGCCGATATAGCGAGCCGGCCGGCGTACGAAAGGAAGGAACTCGCGCTCGACGCGGTCGGTCAGTGTCTCTGTCTTTCTGTCTGTCATGCGGTTATTATACGCGGCATTGCAGGTCTTTGACAGTCGCAGCGGGGCGCTTCCCGCTGCAAGAGCCGTGAGGGTATTATGAGAAATGCTGGTCGTCCGATCGCTGTTGGGGTTCTGTGTCTGCTGCTTGGGGCCGCGTTGTACGTTGGCTTGCGGCCGTCGGAGACGGTCCAGGTTGACAGCGGCTTCAAGGTGGTTATGGGGACGTTTTCGCGTGTCGTTGCGATCGCGCCGAGCGAGGAGACGGGGCGGGCTTGTGTCGCGGCTGCATTCGACGAACAGAGGCGGGTCGAGGAATTGATGAGCTATCACGACCCTGATTCCGAGCTGAACACGGTCAATCGCGAGGCTTATCAGAGAGCAGTCACGGTCGAGGAAGCGACCTTCGAGGTCCTGGACAGAGCGCTGCATTTCAGCGAGCTTTCGGGCGGGGCGTTCGACGTGACAATAGGGGCTCTCGGAAATCTGTGGCGCCGAGCGGCCGCACGTGACACCGCGCCGACGGAGGCCGAGATCGCGGAAGCCAGAAGCAGGGTGGGCTACGACAAGCTGCGGCTCGACCCGGCGGCCCGGACGGTGCGTTTTGCCGTCGACGGTGTGAGGATCGACTTGGGCGGCATCGCCAAGGGCTTTGCAATCGACAGGGCCGTCGCGGCGATGAAGGTGGCCGGGGCCGTTGGCGGGATGATCGACATCGGCGGGGACATCCGCTGCTTCGGCAAGCCGCCCAGAGGACAGCAGACCTGGCGCGTGGGGTTGCAGGACCCGAACATCTCGCCCGATGACATAGCGGCCGGCAAGCCGCTGTTCGTCTTGAAGGTGATGGATCGAGCGGTAACCACCAGCGGCGACTACCGGCGCTTCGCGACGGTCAAGGGCCGGCGGCAGAGCCACATCATGGACACCCGCTCCGGCCGGGGGGCCGACGCCCTCGCCAGCGTCACCATCATCGCCCCCGACGCCACCAGCGCCGACGCGCTGGCCACCGCCGTCAGTGTGCTCGGCCTTGAAAAGGGCCTGGCCCTGATCGAGCAGGTCCCCGACACCGAAGCGATCCTCATCCCGCACGGAGAGAACACCAAACCTGTCTTCAGCACCGGCGCGCAGGCCTACGTCCAGTAGGTGTGTGCGAAGATTCCCCGGTATGGGGGGGGCACCAAGCGCGGTAGCGTTTGGGGAGGGTCGTTTGTGGTGGCGACATCTGACGCTATTGTTCTTCGTTCGTAGTGACGCCGTAAGGCGTTCGTCCTTCTGTGGAGGGTATGCCCTTACGGGCACACTACGAACGGCCCACCATCCCCAAGCCCTGCGGACAAATGCGCCGTAGCGCCGCAGAATGAAGGGCGACGCATGCCTCGCCCTTACAAAAGGCCACCGGTGGCGGTCTGTGCCCGAAATGGGCTCGCCCGGCAAGCTGCATGCACACTCCAGTAGTCCGCTGGCGAATCCGCATTGGCATGGAGTCCGCGCCCGACTACAATGGAGTTGTCATGGCAAAGGCACGGATCGACATCCCGAAAGAGAGGATCGCCGAGTTTTGCCGGGCCAATCGCATTCGCCGGCTGGCCCTGTTCGGCTCGGTCCTCCGCGACGACTTCGGTCCCGACAGCGACGTCGACGTCCTCGTCGAGTTCGAGCCGGAGGCAAAAGTCGGTCTGCTTCGTCTGGCCGGTCTTGAGATCGACCTGGGCAACATGCTGGGCCGCAGGGTCGATCTGAATACCCCCGGTTTCCTCTCAGACTACTTCAGGGACGAGGTCCTGGCCGAAGCGGAGGTCCACTATGACGCAGCATGACGATCTGACGCGCATCCGTCATATGCTGGATCATTCCCGCGAAGCTGTGGAAATGCTTGAAGGGAAGGCCCCCGAGGATCTGAGACGGAATCGAATGCTCCAGTTGGCCTTGGTACGCCTGGTCGAGGTTGTTGGCGAGGCAGCGAGCCGCGTCAGCGATGCAGGACAGCAGCGTTACCCTTCCATCCCCTGGCATAAGGCCCGAGGCATGCGGAACAGGCTTGTCCACGGCTATGACATGATCGACTTGAGAGTTCTCTGGGATACAGTCACAGATGACCTGCCGCCGTTGATCGCCGAATTGGAACGAATCTTGGAGCAGCGATAGGATTCGCGTGGACACAGCCGGCTGAAAGCGTGAGTTATTGCTCGCCCTGGGCTCTATGAGGTGGCCGACGCGGCGGGTTTGGCTTTGGGTTCGCGCGGGGGTGGGGCGGTCTTGCCACGGTAGACGATGACGCCGGTGGGGCACTTGTTCAGGGCGGCCTCGTTCTCGCCGCAGGGGGCGTATTTCGCATAGTCCATGCGGGCGAGATTGTCGGCGATGGTGAAGGCGTCGCTCTGCTTGGCGCACAGGCCGCAACCGATGCAGCCGACCTGGCACATCGCCCGTGTCGTCTTGCCGTTCTCCTTGCTGCTGCACGCGACGGTCATCATGTTCTCGTGGCCGAACGGGACCATCTCGATCAGGTTGCGCGGGCACGCCTTCGAGCAGGCGGTGCAGCCGGTGCATTTGCTGTAATCGACGGTGGACAGGCCGTCGATGATGTGCAGCGCATCGAACTTGCAGGCGCGGACGCAGTCCCCGAAGCCGAGGCACCCGAACTTGCACGCCTGGGCGTTGGCCAAGGCATTGGCGGCGGTGCAGCTTGGGATGCCCTGATACTCGGCGTAGTACGTCCGGTCGGCGGTGTGGGCCCGGCAGTGCACGACCGGTCTCTGAGCCGGTCCGGATTCGCTGGCTTGCAGGTTCAGGATGTCCGCGATCTTGTCGGCGACGGCCGCGCCGCCGGGCGAGCAGCGGCCGATCAGCTCCGGGTTCTCCAGCACGCCCTTGGCGTATCCGCCGCAGCCGGCAAACCCGCACGCGCCGCAGTCGATATTCGGAAGCACCGCGTGGATCTGTACAATTCGCGGGTCCACCTCGACTTTGAGTTTCTCGTGGGCGATCAACAGGACGACCGCGAAGATAGATCCAAGGCCCAGCATGATCAGGCCCGCCATCCAGGCATTGCTCAGCAAATCGACGATACTTGCTACGATCATCATATGATTCCCGCAAATCCCATGAACGCCAGCGAAAGGATGCCGGCGGTAATCAACGTAATCGGCGCGCCCTGCAGGCACTGGGGGACATCGACCATGCGCAGGTTCTCGCGGATGCCGGCCATGATGCAAATGGCCATCGTGAAGCCGATACCGCCGCCCACGCTCAGCACGACCGCCTCGAGCAGGCTGTCAATGCCCCAGAGATTCAGGAACAGGCACAGGCCCAGGATGGCGCAGTTGGTCACGATCAAGGGCAGGAAGATCCCAAAACTGTCGTAGAGCGGCGGGAAGAACTTCCGCAGGTACATCTCCACGAGTTGCACGGCGCTGGCAATGACGAGGATGAAGCAGACGTACCGCGTCACCTCCAGGCCCAGCGGGATCAGGACCATGTGGTCGATCAGCCAGGTGAGCGTTCCGCTGAGCGTCATGACGAACGTGACGGCCAGGCCCATGCCGAAGGCCATGTCGACTCGGCCGGACACGCCCAGGTATGGACAGATGCCCAGGAACTTCGTCAGGACCAGATTGTTGATCAGGACGACCGAAAGGAAGCCCGTGATCAGGAGATAGACGGTATCCATACTGCGACCTCTTAACTACGCTTCTGGGTGATCAGGGCGACGAGCCCCAGCAGGAACCCGAGCGCCAGGAATGCGCCGACGGGCATGCTCAGAGCCGCCCAGGGCACGAACGCCTCCGGCATGACCTGGATCTCGAAGAACTTGCCGGTGCCGAGCACCTCGCGGATGCCTGCCAGGACACACAGGGCCAGGGTGAACCCGGCGCCCATGCCCAGGGCATCGATGATGCTCAGCAGGACGGGGTTCTTGCTGGCGCACGCCTCAGCTCGCGCGATGATGGCGCAATTGACGATGATCAGCGGGACGTACGGCCCCAGCGCATCGCTCATCTCCGGTTGGAACGCCTTGAGCAGCAAATCGGCGATGGTCACGAACGTGGCGATCGTCAGGGTGAACATCAGGATGCGCAGGTGCGGCTTGAGCCGATCGCGCATCAGAGAGACCATGACGTTGCTGCACACCAGCACGAAAATCACGCACATGCCCATCGTGAAGGCGGGCTTGACCGCCGCTGTGACCGCCAGCGTCGGGCACATGCCCAGCAGCAGGCGCAGGACCGGGTTCTCTCGCCAGAGGCCCGCGAGCAGAGTGTCCTTGTACACGCACATCTGTCCGTCGGAGTCAGTTGCCATTGCCGATCAGCCCCTTCTGTTGAAGTTGCGTTTTGACCTGGGGAAGGTAATGGTCGATAGCGCGGACCACGGCGACGCTGCTGACCGTCGCGCCGGTGATCGCGACGATCTCGGAGTCGATCGCGGTCGCGTCGCCGGTCTTGACGAGAGTCAGTCCATCCGTCGGGGCGCCTTTGAACTGGTCGCGGTAGTAGCTGCCCTTGATCTGATCGCCGAAGCCGGGCGTTTCATTGCTGGAAAGGACGTCGAACCCGGCGATGGTCTGGAATTCGGCGTCAACCGCGACGACCAGTTCGATCATGTCGGCAAATCCCGACCCCACCACCTGGAAGACCCATCCGACTGTCCGGCTGTTCGTCTCGGCTCGGTAGACCGGAACCGTTTGCCGTTTGCCGTCGAGGGCGGTGATCTCAATGCTCTCGGTGACGGCGGTAAACACGGTCGCCTCCGGCAGCAGGCCGCCGGCCAGTTCATTGAGCTTGGAGATCCTGTTCTGCTCGATCCTGGGCGACAGCGCCGCGTTGGTGATGGCGATGAGCAGGCCAAAGAAGAACGACGCGACGATCAGCAGCCAGCTCTGCTCGAAGAAGTGCCTGATGCTACGCATGGGATTTGCCTCCGGCCGGAATGCGTTTGCAAAGCCGATCGATCAAGGGAGTCACCGCATTCATCAGGAGCACGGCGAACATCATGCCTTCGGGATACTCACCGAGAATACGGATGATCATTGTGATGGTCCCGATGCCAATGCCGAACAGCCACATGCCGCGACGCGTCAGCGGGGCCGTGACGGGATCGGTCGCGATGAAGAACGCGCCGAACAGCAAGGCGCCGCTGGTCAAATGAAAGAACGGCTGAACGTAGGTGTCGGCGTTGACGAGATACGCGATAGCCGCCGCGACAAAGGCCGAGCCGAGCACCGCAGCGGGGATATGGAAGCCGATCGTCTTTCGCCAAAGCAGATAGGCCCCTCCCAGCAGGATTGCGATCGCGCTGGTTTCGCCCAGACAGCCGGCCACCTCGCCGGTCATGGTCGAGAGAAACAGCCGGCTGCTGTAGGTCTTCGCTTCGCCGCCCTCCTTGATGGCGGTCTTGCTCCAGGCCAAGGGGGTCGCCTGGGTCCGGGTATCGACCGCATCGCCCGGTGAGAGAGTCGGCATGCCGCTGTCGATGGAGGCGGGCACCGTCCAGGTGGTCATCATCACGCCGAACGAGGCGGTCAGAAACGCCCGGCCGACCATTGCGGGATTGAAGACGTTGGCTCCGAGCCCGCCGAAGGCCATCTTGCCAACGACGATCGACACGGCGCTGCCGATGGCGGCGGCCCAAAGCGGCAACGCCGGCGGCAGCGACAGCGCCAGGATGATGCCGGTGACGACGGCGCTGAAATCGCCCAGCGAGTTGGGCTTCCTGCGAATCCGATTGCAGACCCATTCGGTCGCGGCGCACCACGCGACGCAAGTGCCAATCAGCAGCAGGGCATGGATGCGGAAGTAGATCCCCGCGACCGCCACGGCCGGCAGCAGGCCGATCGCCACGTCGATCATGACGCGCCGTGTCGAAAGCGGCTGGCTGATATGCGGCGCGAACGAAACCGTGATATCCTTGAGCATCTATCGAGTCCTCGTTGTCCCTTGCTGTGGCCCGGCGCCTCCGTCAGGCCGGCATCTTCTTTCTCTGTCTGGCCAGGAAGATCTTGCCGGTCTTGATGTACCCGGTCAGCTCGATGTTGGCCGGGCAGACGTAACTACAGCAGCCGCACTCGATGCAGGCGCTGATGAAATCGCTCTCGGCGACGTCCAGGAGGTTGCTCTTGACGGCATGGGCGATTCGCGTGGGATTGAGGTTCTCCGGGCAGACCTCCAGGCATCGGCCGCAGCGGATGCACGCGGTCTGCCGCCGTTCGAACTTGGCCTGACCGATCTGGTGGCGGGTCAAAACGGTGACCGCCCCGCCGGTCTTCGTGATCGGCGTGCGCAGATCGGCGATGGCCAGCCCCATCATCGGGCCACCCATGACGACCTTGGCCGACTTCTCCGTCACCCCTCCGCAGAACTCGATCAGGGCTTCGATCGGGGTGCCGATCGACACGTAGTAGTTGCCCGGCCTGGCGATGGCCTCTCCTGTAACGGTGACGACGCGATGTGTCAGCGGCCGGTTGTAGAGGACCGCGTCGGCGATGGCGGCGGCCGTGGCCACGTTGATCACCACGACCCCGATCATGGGCGGAATGCCTCCCGTGGGGACCGTCTGGCCGAGCACAGCGTTGATGAGCTGCCGCTCCCCACCCTGGGGGTACTTTGTCTGCAGGGGCACCACGCGGATGTCGCCGGCCGATCCGGCCCTGGCGATCGCCGTGGTCATGGCTTCGATGGCCTTGGGTTTGTTGTCTTCGATTCCGATGAAGACCTTCGATGCGCCGCAGGCCCGCTGCGCCAGGCGGATGCCGGCGAGGACCTGATCGGTCCATTCGAGCATCACGCGATAATCGCAAGTGATATAGGGTTCGCACTCGCAGCCGTTGACGAGCAGGGTGTGCTTGGGCGGCTTCGCATCCGGCTGGATCTTCACGCTCGTCGGGAAGCCCGCTCCACCCATGCCGACCAGTCCTGCGTCTCGGACGGCTTCGCAGATCTCGTCGGGTTTGTAGCGAGCCGGATCGAAATCGGCGGGCAGGTCGAATGAAGGCAGGCTCGGCCGCGCCGGATCCCGGGCCTCGATGGCGATGGCCTGGCAACGTCCCAGAACCGGGTGGGGCTTGAGCGCCAGATCCCTGACCTTGCCGGGCACGGGGGCATGAACGGGGGCGCAGACGAACGCCTGGCACTCGCCGATCTTCTGCCCGGCCTCGACGAGGTCGCCTTTCTTGACCGCCGCCTGGCAGGGGGCGCCGATGTGCTGGCTGAGCAGGATCGACAGCTCTCCAACGGCCGGCCCCGGCTCGATCGGCCGGTCTTCGGTGACATGTTTGCTCTCGGGGGGATGGACCCCGCGAGAAAACGTGCGTTTGTCTCTCAGGTCGTCAGTCATAATGGCAACAGTCCGTGTACTCATGCGGCTCGTCACGCCGTCCGACGAGCAGGCTGACCACGCGCATCAGGCCGACGGTGAGGGCCAGGGCCGCCGCGAACGCCACGAACGTTCGGCTCCGTTCGGCCACAGCGTCCGCAAGCAGATGCTCGAAGGCCGCCAGGGCGACGGCGAACGTGGCGATCGGTAAAGCGAAGGCGATCATTACCTTGGACGCCACCGAAGGCCCCCCGGCCTGACCGAGTTGCTGATAGACTCCTGCGCAGTTGTGGGCCTGACGACAACCCTCACAAGGCTTTGCCTGTCGCATGGTTTCCACTACCAAATGCGAAAACCTGGATTATAATAGCTTGGACTGGCATTTCAACGACAACTTTGCCAATTCCGAAGGTCGTGGCTATGAGAACGGAATTCATCCTGCTGCTGAGTCTGCCGCTGACCGCGTTGCTGAGCGGCTGCGCGGTCAATCCGGTTACGGGCAAGGAAGAGTTGATGCTCTTCGGTCCGGACAAGGACGTGGAACTGGGCAGGAGGTACGGGCCGCAGATCGAGAAGGCCCTGGGTGGGCGGTTCGCGGATGAGAACCTTCAGGCGTACGTCAACCGCGTCGGCCAGCGGCTGGCGCGGGTCTGCCACCGCCCGGACATCGCCTATCACTTCACGGCGGTCCGTCAGAAGCAGATCAACGCCTTCGCCGTTCCCGGAGGCTACATCTATATCACGACCGGACTGCTGGAGAAGCTGGAGTCGGAGGCACAGTTGGCGGCCATACTGGGCCACGAGATTGGACACGTGGTGGCGCGCGACACGATGGCGGCTCTGAGTCGTCAGATCGGGATGACCGCGCTGGTGGCGGCGTCGGCGGGCGTGGGGGGGCGGGGCAGCGGCGACCTTATGGCGGGTGCGGCTTTTGTCTCCGGCGTGCTCGGCCTCCAGTACAGCCGAGAGGATGAGAAAGCGGCCGATCTGGTGGGGCTTTCATATATGGTCCAGGCCGGGTACGATCCGAACGGCATGGTCGAGACGATGCAGATTCTGCAGGACTTGCAGTCGATTCGTCCGATCGAGTTCTTCTCCACCCATCCCAACCCGGAGAGTCGCATCGCGTATTTGCAGGAGCGAATCGGCCGGCGCTATGTGATGTTCGGCGAGTTGAAGACGGGGCAGGACGAATACCAGAAGAATGTGCTTGAGATTCTTTCGCCGGCTCGGCACCGACCTGAGGTAACCGAGCACGCGGCATCAGAGGCAATGGCCCGCCCCGGCAGATGAGCGTGACCATACCGTGACTCCGGATTGGCTGGCACGTGGTGGGTCGTGTCCCGCACGGGTCGTGTCGAATCCCGCGTCTTTGGGCTTTGGCCAAGAGGGTCCGGTCGGTTGCCGGCACAGGAGCCGCTCGTTCCTGATGGAAGGGCGAAGCGCCATCCAGATTCCTCTTTGCCTTCGCGTGAAGCTTTTTCTTCAGGTTCGCGGCTGAATCGGTCGATAACAACAGTACGTGTGGGCGAATACGCCTTCGGGCCAGTTGCCGAGTGCTATTTCCTTGACGAACTCGCCCTCATCTGGTATAAGAGAATTGCGGGCTTACCCCTGCGGTGTCCGTTGAGAATGCGTGCAGTTGAAAGAACCGATACCCGTTCTGAGGGAAGTCAGGTCTCGCCGGGTCGGACATGCCTACTCGATAGGACGTTCGAACGCGAGCAACGATTGCCCACCTTGCAGTAATGGGTTCTCTTCAAAAGCCATTCTTACGGCACAGGTGGAGGTGAGCTGGCAATAGATAAAAAGGCCTGTTTGTACAGGCCTTTTTTTATTTGCTTCGCTTTCAGCGCCTGGGCGGTCGAGGTTGTCGGACGTTCGAGCAGCCAAAGACTGCAACGACTTGGGGGTTTTTGGAGTCAAGCCGGTCGATGGATTTGCCGATGAGAAGGTGACACCCAACTCCGCCCGGTGTGGTGTCTTCGTATCAGGATGTCCTGACTTTGTGAGGAGTAGAAATGCCGAGTGTCCGTAACTTCACTGTTCTGCCAGCATTACCGGAGTCGCTGCAAGAGCTGGATTGGGTCGCAAGGAACATGTTCTGGTCCTGGAATCCACAGGTCGTCGAGATGTTTCGACGGATCGATCCGAACCTCTGGAGTGCGTGCGGCCACAACCCGGTCAAGCTGCTGGGCAGCGTCTCGCAGGCGCGTTTGCGGGCATTGGCTCGGAACGAGAGCTTTCTGGACGAGTTGAAGCAGGCAGCGGACGCCCTGCGATCCTATCTCCAGTCCTCCACGTGGTACGAGAAAGTCTGTCCCCAGACGACCAAGGCGGTGGTCGCGTACTTCAGCGCCGAATTCGGCCTGCACGAATGCCTGCCGATCTACTCCGGCGGACTGGGGATTCTTGCGGGCGACCACCTCAAGAGCGCCTCCGATCTGGGGGTCCCGCTGGTCGGCGTTGGACTGATGTATCAGAAAGGCTACTTCCGCCAACACCTGAATATCGACGGGTGGCAGCAGGAGTCCTACGTGGAAAACGATGTGTTCAACATGCCGATCGAACTGGTTCGCACAGACAGTGGCCGGCCTCTGACGGTTAGCGTTGAATACCCCGGCCGCAGCGTCCAGGCCCAGATCTGGTGTGTCTGTGTCGGCCGGATCAAGCTGTATCTTCTCGACAGCAACATCGCCCCCAACTCGTCGGTCGACCGCATGATTACCAGCAATCTCTATGGCGGCGACCGTGAACTGCGCATTCGCCAGGAAATCCTGCTCGGCATCGGCGGTCTCAAGGCGCTGCTGGCGATGGGCATCGAGCCGACGGTCTGCCACATGAACGAGGGGCACGCCGCCTTCATGGCCCTCGAGCGAATTCGGCAACTGCGCAATGCCAAGAACATGACGTTTGACGAGGCGGTGGAGGCGACGCGGTCGGGCAACATCTTCACCGTCCACACGTTGGTCAAAGCCGGGCTCGACGAGTTCAGTGTGGAACTGATGGACAAGTACTTTGGAAGCTACTTTCCACACCTGGGCGTCAACCGCGCGCAGTTTCTTTCGTTGGGGCGGATGCTCCCTGATGACGAGAGCGAGCCGTTCAAGATGCCGGTGTTGGCCATTCGGCTGAGTGGTTACGTCAACGGGGTCAGCAAGCTACACGGGCAGATTTCTCGCGAGGTGTGGGGATCGCTTTGGCCCGGCATCCCGGAAAAGGAAGTCCCGATCATTTCGATCACCAACGGCATCCATCTGAAGACGTGGCTGTCAGACGAAATACGCGGTCTGTATCGGCGCTATCTTGGCCCTTCGTGGTCTGAAAGTGTTTTCGACAAGTCCGTGTGGGACCAGACGGATCAGATTCCCGACGAAGAGTTGTGGAGCACGCATCAGCGATGCAAAGATCAGTTGATCGTCTTCGCGCGCAAGCGGCTGATCGCCCAGATGCAGCGTCGGGGTCGGTGTCAGGGTGAGTTGCGCCAAGCCGAGGAGGTTCTCGATCCCGAGGCCCTGACCATCGGGTTCGCCCGTCGGTTCGCCTCCTACAAGCGGGGCGATCTGCTCCTGAATGACGCCGAGCGCCTGGCGAAGCTCCTGAACGATCCCAAACGCCCCGTTCAGTTCATCTTCGCCGGCAAGGCCCATCCCAAAGATACCGGCGGCAAGGAAATCATCCGCCACATCATCCACTTCGCCTCCGACGAGGCGGTGCGACGGCGCATCGTTTTCCTGGAAGACTACGACATGGATGTGGCGCGGTTCCTTGTCCGCGGTGTCGATGTCTGGCTGAACAATCCACGCCGCCCCATGGAGGCCAGCGGCACCAGTGGGATGAAGGCGGCCGTCAACGGCGTGCTGAACATGAGCACCCTGGACGGCTGGTGGTGTGAAGGCTATATCCCCGAAGGCGGCTGGGTTATCGGCGACGGCCAAGACCACCAGGACCGGGATTATCAGGACATGGTCGAAGCGCAGGCGATCTACAGCATCCTGGAGAACGAGGTGGTGCCGCTGTACTACAGCCGCAGCGCCGACAACCTGCCTCGCACCTGGATTCAGAGGATGAAGGCGACCATCAAGCACGTCGCGCCGCGCTTCAATACGCATCGTATGTTGGCCGAATATACGCGCCGGTTCTACAACCCCGCGGCGGCACGCCATCGCTACCTGGCCGCCGAGGCGATGACCCGGGCCAGGGCCTTCTCACAGTGGAAATCGGACATCCGCCAGGCTTGGTCGCAGTTCGCCGTCAAGGAGGTCACGGTGCAGGTCGACGGCGGGCTGGATGGTGAGCCGTTGAACCCGAGGCAGCCCCAGTTGAAGGTTGGCACGGAACTGAACGTTCGCGCCCTGGTCAGGCTGGGTCGCGTCCAACCAGCAGATGTCTGCGTCGAGTTGTACTCGGGGCCGACCGATTCCTGGGGCAACATCCAGGATGGTTCACCTGCGCCGATGAGCCACGAACGGCGGGTCGGAGATGATGGCGAGCACTGGTTCAGCGGTTCGATGGCGTGCAAGGCAACCGGCCAGCACGGCGTGGCCGTCCGCGTGCTGCCCAACCATCCCGACCAGGTCAATCCCTACGACTTCGGCCTGATCCTCTGGGAAAAGGGATAGAGCGTCCGCGAGTTGCCGCGTCGAATACACGATTGGGCCCTATGCTGTGCCTTTCGCGAATTCCCGGACCGGAAATCGCGGACCCCTCATTCGTTTTCTCGGTCACTCAGTAGCTTGTAGGCGGCCTCGGCCGACGGGGCCTGCTCCAGCGCGCTCTTGAACGCTGCGTCGAGCATCAGCCGGCTGATCCGCGCCAGGGCCTGGATATGGGGGCCGGTCTGATCGAGCGGGCTGATCAGCAGCATGACGATTGAGACGGGCTTGCCGTCCACACTCTGGAACTCGATTGGCTGGCGGCAGACGCCCAGCGCCATGACCAGATCCTTTACGGCGTTGCACTTGCCGTGCGGAATGGCAATCCCCGACCCGATGCCCGTGCTGCGGGTCTTCTCGCGGGCCGACACCGCCTCCAGGGCGGCATTCTTGTTCACGAGCAACCCGTTCTCATCCAGAACGCTCACCAGTTCTCGGATCACGGCATCTTTGTCCGTGCCTTCCAGTGGAACTCTCACGCAGTTTGCTTGCAGCACTTGTGTCAGGATCATGGCAGATGCGACCAAAGAAAGACAACATTTCGGCAACTCATTCTGGTCAACAGGCGTCGCACTATAGCACGGCCCCCTGATCCTGCCAAGCGTTTTTGTGCCCGGCCGCAGTATTTGTCTCGTCCCACCAACGACGGAAGGGACGCACAGAAGTTCCCGGTCTTCTCCATCAGGGGGCGAATTTGGCCTTTACAGGGCCACTTGGAGTGCTACAATCACTGGTTTACGCGAAATGGACAGAACCACTCCATGGGTCCTGGAACAGGGCCCATGATGGAAACCGGAGCTGCAATGACGAAGATTGCGATCTATGACACGACGCTGCGTGATGGAATGCAGGCCGAAGGCGTGAGTTTCTCGCTGGCGGACAAGTTGGCCATTGCCAAGTGCCTCGACGGCCTCGGCATTGACTACATCGAAGGCGGCTACGCCGCATCGAACCCGAAGGAGATGCGATTCTTCCATGAGGTGGCGAAACTCGGCCTGGAACGCTCCAGGGTGACCGCTTTCGGCAGTACGCGACGGGCCGACTGCACCGTCGAGGACGATGTCTCGCTCAATTCGATTCTCGCCTGTGAGGCCAAGGCCGCCACGATCGTCGGAAAGACCTGGGACCTCCATGTGGGGATGGTGCTGGGCTGTTCGCTCGACGAAAACCTGACGATCTGCGCCGACTCGGTGCGCTATCTCAAGCAGAAGGGCCTGGAGGCGATCTTCGACGCCGAGCACTTTTTCGACGGCTACAAGGCCAACCCGGAGTACACGATGAAGGTGCTGGCCTCGGCGGCTGAAGCCGGGGCCGATGCCCTGGTCCTTTGCGACACGAACGGGGGCTCTCTGCCGCACGAGATCTTCGAGATCTCGCAGCGGGTCTGCGAGGCATTCGGTTCGGTCGTCGTGGGGATTCACACGCACAACGATTCGGATTGCGCTACCGCCAACGCCCTGGCGGCGATTCAGGCGGGTGCCCGGCATGTCCAGGGGACGATCAACGGTCTGGGCGAGCGCTGTGGCAACGCCAATCTGTGCTCGGTAATTCCAAACCTGGCGTTCAAGATGGGCTTGGAGCCTCTGAACACCGAGAAGATCAAGCGGCTGACGGAGGCATCGCGTTTTGTCTTCGAGATCGCCAACCTGCCTCCTGTGATGAGTCTGCCCTATGTGGGCGACAGCGCCTTTGCCCACAAGGCCGGACTGCACGTCGACGCCCTGCGAAAGAGCAAGCGGACCTACGAGCACATCGATCCGCAGCTCGTGGGCAACGAGCGGCGCTTCTTGATCTCCGAGTTGAGCGGCAAATCGAACATCCTGGCCGAAATGGAGAAGGCCAAAATCGCTGAGGACAAGGTGCTGGCCCGCAAGATCCTCACCCGCGTTCAGGACCTCGAGAATGAGGGCTATCAGTTCGAGGCCGCCAACGCCAGTTTCGATCTGCTGGTCCGCAGGATCATGGAGACGTTCAGGCCGTCGTTCGAATTGATCAAGTATCACGTCGACGTGGAGAGACGCAACGGCGGCGAACTCGTTACTGAGGCAACGGTCAAGCTGAAGGTCGGCGACGAGATCGAGCACGTCGTCGGCGAGGGCGACGGCCCCGTCAATGCGCTGGATGCGGCGCTGCGCAAATCGCTCGAACGGTTCTATCCGGAGTTGAAAGAGGTGCACCTGTTCGACTACAAGGTCCGGGTGGTCAACGCCAAAGAGGGCACGGCGGCGCGGGTCCGGGTGGTGATCGAGTCGCGCGACAAGCAGTCGATTTGGGGAACGGTAGGTGTTTCGGAGAACATCATCGAGGCCAGTTGGCTGGCGCTGGTCGATAGCGTGGAGTACAAGTTGCAGCGTCTGGCTGGGTGAGTGAGGCTGAGGTCGATGGTTTGAGAACAACCCCGTGCCGGCGCGATCCGACGGCCGACACGGGATTCCTGACGTGGCCGGTGTCTTATGCGGTTGCGCCGGCAACCTCCTGGTCGGCGTTCTGCCGCCTGCGTTTGCGGCGGTTGACCGTTCTTCGTTCGGGATCGGCCACCTGAGATTCGTCGGCTGCCACCCGTAGCGCGTCGGCGGCAGTGGCGGCGAACCCGTCGGCGCCGATCTCCTCCCATAGACCTTCGGCTCGATTGAATAATCCGCCGGAGACCACAATGCGCAGGTCGGGCCACGCGTTGACGCTCCGGATTCTGTCGATCAGTCGGCGTACATCGGGGGCCTGTTTCGGTGCAGTGCCGTAGACGAACAGAATGTCCGGTGCGTATTCATTAACGAATGCGAAGATGTCGTCGTTGGTCAGGCCGCCGCCGAGGAAACGCACTTCCCACCCATCGCTTTCGAAAAGGTCGGTGATGATCTGTGCGCCGAGTTCCTGCAACTCATCCCGCGCACAACAGACGGCCACCTTCTTCTGACGGGCGGGCCGGCGCGGCAGCTTGTTCTGGAGCTGGTCGACGATGGTTCTGTTGATACGCGTCGCCAGGTGCTCCTGGACCGGCGTGATCTTGTCTGCTCGGCTGAGCCGCTCGATCTCGGCCATGACGGGCCAGATCAGGTGTAGGTACACCGAATTGGCCGGGATGCCGCTTTGCAGGGTTTCCTCCACGACACAGCGGCAGGCCTTCCGATCACCTCGGAGCAAGGGGGTCAGGTACCGGGCGAGAATATCTTCCTTAACCATCGATCTCTCCTTACGACTGCTATACGGTTCAATGTTAATATGGGTTGCATTGCGCATTTGGGGTAATATCGGTATGGGCCAAAAAGAAACTTGAGTGAAAATGGCGAGTCTTGGGTTTATGGGAAGCTTTTCTCTTCCGTCTCGTGAGCTCATATGGCATCCTCAGGCTTCCGGGCCGCTTCTCCTGCCAGCGGACGGAGACAGGCGTCCTATAAGGAATGGGTTCTCTGGGGCGTGGTGTTGGCGGTGCTTCCGGCGTAAGTGATGCGATTGGCGGACTCTGGTTGAGGGGATTGATCTGTCTGCGGGCCGGGGGGGATTCTCTATCGGCGCCATTCAGGCTTGCGAACCATCAACGGCGGCATCTGTTGCGGCGGCCGGTGACGATTCCCGATCCGAATGCAGCTACGGCCGCTTGGATACCAGCGGAGAGTGAACAATCTGGTCTTCAAGAGGAATCCGTCTTTTCGCAGTTTGCTGAACATATCTCTTCGGACATTCACGATAAGCCATTACGCAGCATCACCCTCCCCCTATCGGCCAATCACCGGACCGACTTTCGACCAAAAAGGGGAAAGAGCCACCCGTCAAAGGCTGCTGCGACGAGGTCGGATTGATACCGGCCGATGAGCGGTTGGCTACAGCCTGACGGCAATACCCCGTCCGGCGAGATAGGCTTTCATCTCCTGGATGCTGTAGGTCCCGAAATGGGCGATGGATGCGACGAGGACGGCGTCGGCATGGCCGTCGATGATGGCTTGGTGCAGGTGCTCGAGCGTACCAGCGCCGCCGGAGGCGATCACGGGTGCGGATACGGCGTCGGCGATGGCCCGGGTCATCGCGATGTCGTAGCCGGTCTGCATGCCGTCGGTGTCCATGCTGGTCGGAAGGAGGGTCCCGGCGCCGAGGGCTTCGACCTTGCGGGCCCATTCGACGGCGTCCAGACCAGTGCCTTTGGTGCCACCGCTGACCATGACTTCAAAACCGGAGGGCAGATCGGGGTTCTTGGCCGTGTCGATGGCCACGGTGACTTTCTCGCGGCCGAATGCACCGGCCGCCTCCTTCACAAGGTCAGGGTTGCGCACGGCCGCCGTGTTGATGGAGATTTTCGCGACGCCGAGCGAGAGCAATTCCTCAATGCCTTGGCAACTGCTGATGCCGCCGCCGACGGTCAGCGGGACCGAGATGCGGTCTACGGTCCGCTTCACGGCTTCGAGCAGGGTCTTGCGGTTCTCCAGAGTGGCGGTAATGTCGAGAAAGACCAACTCGTCGGCACCGGCGTCGCTGTAGGCGGCGGCGTTCTCGGCCGGGTCTCCGACATCTTTGAGGTCAACGAAGTTGACACCTTTCACCAGGCGGCCGCCTCTGACGTCCAGGCAAGGGATGATTCTTCGGTAATCCATTCTCTTTCTCCGTTCGTGTGTCGATTCAGCCGGGTCGGTTCCGAGTGTTCTGCCGGCCGAAGTATAGCAGAGACCCGCGGGCAAGTCGAGATATGACTTGCTCCAGCGTGCACCGTGTCCTGCGGGCCGGACGATCTTCGGGGCAGATGTGAACCCGGCCGCCTCCAGGAGTGTAGACAGTGTGCTCTCGCAGCGGAAAATCCGTTGACAGGGCCGAGTGTCAGTCGCCTTAATGGGTGCCTGAAATGATGTCACGACGTGCAGAATGGAAAGGATATTGTGATGGCCAATGCCGAAATGCCTCATGCTGGGCACGACAAACACCTGTGCTACCTCAATAATCTGGGGTTCCAGATCAGCAATCCGAACGACTACAAAGAACTGGTCCGCGACGGGCAGTACATGTGCAAGGTCTGCGGTCGCGTCGCGGCCCATGAGAAGAACCTCTGCAAACCGGTGAAATTGTAGGGATCGGGCCTCACTTCAGACAACAGGCAGGGTGGGGAATGACCAACACGAAGACAAAGTTGTGCTGTCTCGTTGTCGGGGTGGTGCTTTGGGCGAGCGGGGTGTTATGGAGCGGCCCCGGCCCGGAAGTGGTACGTTGTCTGGATGTGGGGCCGGTATGGTCGGGGCACTTCGTAGGGTTCTGCCTGCTGACCTCGCCGGAAGGGCAGTATGTTGCCTTCTACGACTCGGACCGGCAGATGACGGTCGCCCGGCGAGACCGTGACGTCGATACGTGGGATTTCAAGAAGCTCCCGTCCAGGCTGGGATGGGACAGTCACAACTACGTTACGATGGCCCTCGATGAGACGGGCTGCTTGCACGTCAGCGGCAACATGCACGGACATCCGCTGGTCTACTTCCGGGCGGACGAGTTGGGTGACATACGGAGTCTGCGCGCGGTGCCGGCGATGGTGGGCGACCTGGAGCGCCGGTGTACGTACCCGAGGTTCTTCGACGGGCCGGCAGGAGAGTTGATCTTCACGTATCGGGATGGCTCCAGCGGCAGCGGAAACCAGATCTACAACACGTATGACGCCCGGACGCAGACGTGGCGTCGGCTGCTCGACACGCCCCTACTGGATGGCAAGGGCCTGATGAACGCGTACCCGGTCGGTCCGGACCGAGGACCGGACGGCCGGTATCACCTGTGCTGGATTTGGCGTGACACGCCGGACTGCCGCACGAATCACGACGTTTCCTATGCCCGCAGCCGTGACCTGGTGAACTGGGAGACCGTGGCAGGGCAGCCCGTTACATTGCCCATGACGCTCGATACGCCCGGGCTGGTGGTCGATCCCGTTCCGCCCGGCGGCGGCGCGATCAATGGGAACACCCGGATCGGGTTCGACTCGCAGAACCGTCCCATCGTGACCTATCACAAGTTCGACGATGAGGGCTTCACCCAGGTCTACAACGCAAGATACGAGGACGACGGCTGGCGGATCTACCAGGCGACCGACTGGGACTACCGCTGGTACTTCGAGGGAGGCGGCACGATTCACTTTGAGATTCGCGTCTCACCCGTCAGGGTGCATGCGGATGGATCGCTGACCCAGCGATACCGCCACGACAGATACGGGTCGGGTACGTGGAGACTGCGAGAGACCGACCTCAGGCCGATCGGCCAGGTCCAGGAGCGGCGTCAATGGCCGGCTGCACTGGTCCGGCCCGAATCAGATCTCCCGGGCATGCAGGTGAACTGGCGCGGCGACAGCGGGACGAGCGGACGGCCGGGCATCCGGTACGCCCTTCGTTGGGAGACGCTCGGCGTCCATCGCGATCGGCCAAGGGACACGGTGCCGCCGCCGAGCATCCTGAAGCTCTACGAGTTGCGAGAGCCATAGGCCGGCACCGGCGAGCTTGTATTCGTTCGTCTGACCGGCAGTCAAGAGAGGAGCATCAAAATGGTGAAACTGGTCCTGGTTCGACACGGACAGAGCACGTGGAATCTGGAGAATCGATTCACCGGCTGGACCGATGTGGACTTGTCGGAGCAGGGCGTTCGCGAGGCCCATGAGGCGGCCACGGTCCTGGCTCGGAACGGATACACTTTCGATCTGGCCTTCACGTCGGTCTTGAAGCGGGCCATCCGAACGCTGTGGATTCTGCTGGACGACATGGACCTGATGTGGATTCCGATCCACCGTTCGTGGCGTCTGAACGAGCGGCATTACGGCGCCCTGCAGGGACTGAACAAGAAAGAGACTGCGGACAAATACGGCCTGGACCAGGTGCAGATATGGCGCCGCAGCTACGACACGCCGCCGGGCGCGCTGTCGGCCGACGACGAGCGCCATCCCTCTCACGACCGGCGCTATGCGGACGTGCCGAAGGACCTGTTGCCGGCGACGGAGTCGCTCAAGACGACATTGGAGCGCGTGCTGCCGTATTGGCATGAGACGATCGTCCCGGAATTGGAGAGGAAGAGGCGCGTCCTGATCTGCGCGCATGGCAACAGTCTGCGGGCACTGGTCAAGTATCTCGACGGTGTGTCCGACGAGACGATCACGGAGCTGAACATCCCGACCGGCATCCCCTTGGTCTATGAACTGGACGATGATCTGAGAGCCGTGACGCATTACTACCTCGGCGATGAGGAAGCGATCCGGGCGGCTACGGCGTCGGTGGCGTCTCAGTTGACCGGAGGCCCGCCGACGGGATAGCGAGTCTGCGAAAAGGTCTTCTGCTGTGTGGGGGGCCATCCGCCCGAGTCAGGGCGTCAATGATCCGTCTGCCATCCGCTGTGGAAAGCCGCTGAGCATGAAGTGCAGATCGCTCCCTTCGTCCCTGGGCACGGGAGCGAGGAACTGCTGCTCGCGTGACATCTCGATCGTGCTGTCGTCCACCCAACGACGGATCTCGGCGTGACCGTCGGCGTAGGCCAGCGAACTGCGAGCGCGACTGTGCCAGATCGCCAGGGGATCGACCCACATCTTGTTCTGCGGATCCAGCACCCAGGAACCCTTGTTCCAGCCTCGGGGGTCGGCCTCCTCGACAAAGATGTACTTGGTTGCCGGCTGAAGGATCTGAGAGTACTTCTCGACGGGCACGTAGGTGTTCTGCCAGAGTTCGCCGTTGGCGCCGCCGGCAATGGAGTAGCTTCGAAAGGCGACTTGTCCCGGCACGAGCTTTCGGTAGTCGGCAGGGCAGCGATAGACGTCCACCTCGTGGCCGACATAGCGGAACAGCGCGCCCTGACGGATGCCTTCCTTCTTGCATTCAACGAGCGTGCCGGCGCCGGTGGGGCCCTGGACCCAGTCGTGTGCGGTTTGCCCCACGTGGCCCCCCACCAACCGGTCGTCGTTGTCGTCTTTGTAGAGCAGCCAGGCGAACGAGAGCGTCTTGAGGTTCTGGATGCAGACAGTGGCTTGGGCCTGATTTCGAACGCGAACCAAAGCGGGCAACGACAATGCCAGCAGGAGGGAGACGATCGCGATCACCACCACCAACTCTATGAGCGTTAGCCCTCTCCTTGTCATCCGTAGCCTCTCTGGCGCAACTGGAGCAGCGGGACAGCACATCATAGATGCCACACACAAGCCAATATACACCAAAGCCGAACGGGTGTCAAAAGGAAAGCGAAAAAGACGCTCCGCCAGGTCGGTGCGCTCCGATCGGCCGTCAATTCCGCAGCGAGGAGATCGGCGACGGCACCCGTCCTTGTCGCTGGACGAACCTGCACGATGGGGCCCCCGGCACCTTCATGACCGGCGCCGAGCCGAGCAGGCCGCCGAAATGCAGGATCTCGCCGGCCTTCCTGCCGGGCGCGGGGATGATCCGAACGCTCGTGGTCTTGTGGTTGGCCACGCCGATCGACAGCTCGTCGGCAATGATGGCCGATATGACCTCCGGCGCCGTGTCGCCCGGGACGGCGAACATGTCCAGCCCGACCGAGCAGACGCTGGTGAGGGCCTCGAGTTTCTCCAGACTCAGCGTCCCGTCCCGGACCGCGCGGATCATGCCCTCGTCTTCACTGACGGGGATGAACGTGCCGCTGAGCCCGCCGACGTTGCCGGAGGCCATGGCGCCGCCTTTCTTGACGGCATCGATCAGCAGGGCCAGCGCCGCCGTCGAGCCGGGCGAGCCGATCTGGCCGACGCCCATCGCTTCGATGATCTCCGCCACCGAATCGCCCGTCGAGGTCGTCGGCGCCAGCGAGATATCGACGATGCCGAACGGCACGCCCATCAGGCCGGCCATTTCGCGGCCGATCAGCTCGCCGGCCCGGGTGATCTTGAAGACGGTCCGTTTGATCACCTCCGACAGTTGGGTCAGATCACAATCCGGGTTCCTGGCGACGACGCTGCGGACCACGCCGGGACCCGAGATGCCGATGTTCAGCGAGTAGTCGGGTTCGCCGACGCCGTGATGGGCGCCCGCCATGAAGGGATTGTCTTCCGGGACGTTGGCGAAGACGGCGATTTTGGCGCAGCCGATGCCATCGGCCGAGCGGCCGGCGAGGTCCTTGAGGACGTGTCCCATCTTGGCGACGGCGTTCATATTGATGCCGGCGTGCGTCGAGGCGAGGTTCAGGAAGCCGCAGACCCGCTGCGTCTTCGACAGGGTGTCCGGGATGGCGTCGATCAGGTTCTCTTCGGCTGCCGTCGTGCCCTTCTGGACCATTGCGCCGAACCCACCTACGAAGTCGATATCGGCCTTCCGGGCCGCTGCGTCCAGGGCTTTGGCGAATCGCACCACTGTGGCCTTCGTTTTCGGCAGGGGCTCCAGAAGCAGGGAGGCGGGAGTCACGGCGATGCGCCGATTCGTGATGGGGATACCGTACTTCTGGACGATCAGGTCGGCGCAGCGATTGAGCAGTCGGCCTTTCTCGACGATCCGCTCGCGGACGCGCTGGGTTAGCGGTGCGATGTCCCGGTCCATGCAATCCTTCAGATTGATCCCCAACGTGACCGTGCGGATATCGAAGTGATGGTCCAGGGTCATTCGGACGGTTTCGTAGACTTCTTCGACGGAGATCCGCATCGCTACACCCTGTGCATGGCCTTGAAGATGTTCTCGTCCTGGATCGTGATCTTCAGGGCCATCTCCCTTCCGACCCGGTCAAGGTGCGTTTTGATCTTGTCCATGCCGATCATCGCCTCGGCGACATCGACGGCCATGGTCATCACGAAGGTGTCCTCGAGGATCTTCTGATTGATATCGATGATGTTGATATTGGCCCGGGCCATCACGTTGGCCAGCCTGGCGACGATGCCGACCTTGTCGACGCCGGTGACGGTGACGATGCAGATCTGCGATGCCCTGTCCTGCGTCATAACGTTCCTCTCGATGGGGGGCGGGCGTCCTTTCCGAGTTGCGATTTCAGCGGCTCGATCTTCGCGTGGTCGGTCATGTCGGACCGCAGCGGAGTGACCGTGATGAATCCGTCGGCCAGAGCCGTTGTGTCCACGGGCAACGATTCCTGTCGGTGGCCGCCTCCGGCCAACTGGAAGAGCGTTCGGGTCTCGTCATCGCCCTGGGGGATGTAGTACTCGTGGAATCCGCTTGTGGCTTGTGCAACCACGCGGATTCCCTTGGGCTCGCCGCGCGACAGGAGGGGGACGTTGACGTTGATCACATCTCGTGCTTGCAGCGGTCCGAGTCGCTCCAGCACGTCAATGCAGTGCTCGGCGGCCCCGTCGAAGTCCATCTCCTTCTCGGCCGCCACGCTCAGGGCCACGGAGGGAATGCCCAGGAACGCGGCCTCCATCGCCGCGGCGACGGTGCCGGAGTAGTAAACGTTGATGCCGACGTTGGCCCCGTTATTGATGCCGGCCACGACCAGGTTGATGGGGCCTTTGTGAAGCTGCATCACGGCCAGTTTCACGCAGTCGGCCGGAGAGCCGTAGACGGCAAAACCGGAGAACAGGCCGGCAATGTCCGCCTTCGCGCAGGCCAGAGGCTCGAAGAACGTCACGGCGTGACTGGCCCCGGACTGGCTGTCGGCGGGGGCCACCACCAGGACCTCGCCCAGATGGATGAGCTGCTTGTAGATCGCCGCCAGCCCCGGGGCGAAGATCCCATCGTCGTTTGTCAGCAAGATGCGCATCAGTACAAGACCGAAAATGATTCCACGAAGCCTATCCCAGACCGAAACCGAGCG
This sequence comes from uncultured Pirellulales bacterium, assembly GCA_964610435.1. Lineage (GTDB taxonomy): Bacteria > Planctomycetota > Phycisphaerae > Sedimentisphaerales > Anaerobacaceae > Anaerobaca. The sequence goes on from CAZSXM010000016.1 coordinate 76,053, forward strand.
TCGTTGCGGCCCGTGCGCGTCGGTTCTCAGGCCCGACCCGTGCAGAGCGGGGCGTATTGTACCGATGCCGCCCGGACCTGTCAATTTGCTCCGAGACCCTGCTGCCACGAGGCAGGAGGCGAGCGGGCGACGGGGAGGATCGGCTTGACGCCGGCGGTGCGGCGCCGGTATAAGGCGGGCATGGACGATCATACAGCACGTCAGGAGCCTCGCATGATGAGTCGCGATCAAGTGCGGTCGGTGGATCGTTGGGCGATCGAGGAGATTGGATTGCCGGGGGTCGCGCTGATGGAGAACGCCGGGCGCAGTTGCGCCGAATTCGTTATGGACCGGCTCGGCTCCAGCGCGAGCGGCCGTGTCTGCATCTTCTGCGGGACGGGCAACAACGGTGGCGATGGGTACGTCATTGCACGGCACCTGCGCAACGCCGGCCATACGGTGTGTATCGTCCTTTGCGGCGACCGCGAGAAGGTTCGCGGTGACGCCCGGATCAACCTTGATGTGCTTGGCGCACTGGGCGTGGACATCCGGCAACTGGACCCGCACCTCGCGGATGCTCCCGAACTCGCAGCTTCGCTGGCCCGAGGAGCGGACATGGTTGTCGACGCGCTGTTTGGGACGGGCCTGCAGGGGCCGTTGCGGGAGGGCTACCGCAGACTGGTTGAGGCGATCAATACGCTGGATGCCCCGGTTCTGGCGGTAGATATCCCCTCCGGGCTCGACTGCGACACGGGTCGGCCTCTCGGTGCCGCGGTCCGGGCCGATTGGACGGTGACCTTCGTGGCGGTCAAGAAGGGGTTTGTCGCGTGTCCGGACGCCGGGGAATACACCGGAGAAGTCCACGTGGCCTCCATCGGCATCGAGCCGAGAACGGCCACGTAGAGCGAACGCTCTTCTGCGGCGACGGTCGGAGACACCCGACCGTTGAGTCGTATCGTTGTGCCGTCAGGTCCGACGGAACGCTTCGCGATCAGAACGCCCCGGGCTTGCCGATATAGTTCTCGTACCCGATGGCGTGGAGGAACCGGTCGAACGTGAACACCGGAATGTAGAACGCCTGGGCCTGCTGTCGAACCCTGTTGTAGTAGTCCAGCCGCTGTCGGGCCGCTTCGTACTTGTCCCTCAACGTCGGATCGCTTGCGAGGTTCTCGAACGTCGGCTCCGGAGGGACGCTTGGCTCGGCGCCGAGAATGACGAAGTCGGTCTTGGCCGAGACGTCGTCGGACACGGCGCCGCCCCATCGCTGGATCAGGTCGGCGATTCGGGTCTTCGCGTCGTACGTCGGCTGCCCCTTGCCGGTCAGGTCGAAATCCCCCGCGATCACGAAATGGTTCCTCTTTTCGGCATCCCAGATCAGATTGGCCACGATGTCGTCGGTTGCAATGGGATTCCTCTTCTCGGACGACAGGATCCTGGCGGTCGAGGTTGTTCTGCCGATGGAGAACACCTCGATCTCGGCCTTGGGCTTGCCGTCCCTGGGCACGCCGGAGGCTTTGTCGTACACCGAGAACGTCAGGCCCCGATAGATGCGGTCTTCCGAGCCAAGGTTGATATGGACGATGCCTGCCGCCTCATCCACCAGGATGATCTTGCCGTCGGCTTTGTGGGCGGGCGCTTCGGGATCGGGCGACGGCTGGACTTTGGCGACCTCGGTCAGGGCGCCGCTCAATCGTTCCTGGGCGATTTCGAGTTCGGCCCGCGTTTGGAGCAGATCCTGATTCAACTGTCGCGACAGGGCACGCTCCTCCTCCAATTGCCTGAGGATGTTGGCGGCCCGCTGCTCGGAACTCTGCTCGAGCAATGCGCGCAGATCGTTGTAGTCGGCTTGGGTCTGCTGGACCTGACGCTCATATTCACCGATCTTGGCGTTGAGATCGTCTGCCGTCTGCTGCCAGAGTCCGGTTGCGTCTGTGAACTGCTGCTGGAGCTTCTGGAGTTGCTGGGTTCTGGCGGCCAACTGTTCTGAGGTCTGCCTGATCCGTGCCAGCAGATCGTTTGTCATGGACCTCAAGGATACCCGGTTGGGATCGGCCAGGTCGGGATCCGCGGCATTGGGATCGGGAGGGGCGATGGTGATGTAGGGCCGCGCCTGCTCTACGAGGGACCGGAACGCCTTGGTCGCGTGGCCCACGTTCACTTCGGCGCTGGTGACCTGGATCGGACGTCCCACGATCAGGGCGGTGAGCTGGTTGAAATACTGCACCATGCTCCCAAGGTTGCTCTCGCCGGGAAGCTTCGTTCCAACGATGTCTCCGACTCGCCGCACCTCATCGGCCGAAGCCATCCTGCTCAATTCAGTCTGCGCTTCCTGAGTCGTCGTGCGCAGCTCTTCGGCCTTGACGTAGTAGATCACCGCAACCGTCGTGGCAATGATAAACAGTCCGACGAAGGTGATCAGCGTATAGAGCATGGCATTGCTTTGACGTCTCTTACCTGGCGGCATAACAAGACTCCTCGGAACACGGGAAATCGCCCATAGGCACCAATTTCACCATATTATCGCCTTTGGTCGCGGTGTAGTCAAGAAAAAAGAACGCCACACGGCCGGGCAATGTTGGCGCTGGCGAGAGGGCGTTACTATCGGACCAGAAGACTCGGCAATTCCTCGATGCGGGTCGTCTGAACGGTTGCCTTGGCGTCCGGTCGGTTGCTTGATCCGTGATGCAGATGTCGCTGCCGCACAACGCGGATGGTCAGCATGCCAAGCCGGTTGGGGGCGACAAAATCTTTCTCCTCGTTATCGCCGACATAAGCCATCTGGTCCGGCGTGGTCTCCAGCATCCGCGCCAGCCTTTCGAAGCCGACAGGCGAGGGCTTCCAGTAGGCCCGGCCCAACTCCTCGGTGTACACGATTGCCTCGAAACGGGGCTCGATACCGAGGGCCTGGACTTTCAGCCGCTGAGCCGGCAGGAACCCATCGGTCAGCAGGGCGAGCCGGTGTGAGCGGTTGAGGGTCTCCAGCACGCGACGGCTGTCCTCCGGCAGCGTCAGATCGGGCCGGTGGTTTCGATAGACCTCGACGAGCTGCGCGATCAGGGCCTCGTCGCCGGGGACCCCCAGTTCGTCGAGGGCCGCGTTGAATGTTGTGGTTCGGTTTCCCCGGTTGAACTGTCTCCAGAGACAGGCGAACACGTCATCGGAGCAGGGCGTCGGTACGACCTTGGCAAGGAATCGCGCCCCGGCCGCAAGACCGCTACGGCAGTAGTCGATCTCATCATAGAGGGTGTCATCCAGGTCGAATACAACCGTGGTGATCATGTCTGATCCTTATTCGTGACGCAAAGAAGAACTCTGGGGACGTATACAATCTTCAAGGCGGTGAGTATAATCTACCCGTTGAGTCCAGGGTTGTCGACCAAAACACGGTTTCGTGCGATGGTGGCGGTGGCGAGAAAGGGCGGTGTGAATCCGCGTTGCCGAAAGGTGGTTCATGGAGTTGTTGCGACTGTTGCGTCCCGTTCACTGGATTAAGAACGTGTTCGTTTTCGCGGCTTTGGTCTTCAGCAGGCAGCTGATTGGGCCGTTGGATGAGACGCTGGTGGACGTGGCGAGGGTCGTCGGCGCGTTCGGGTGCTTCTCTCTGGCGGCCTCGGCGATGTACGTTCTAAACGATATCGTCGATCGGCGTGCCGACAGCATCCACCCCGAACGCCGGACTCGTCCTCTCGCCGCCGGCCGAGTGACGGTGGCTACGGCACTGATGACAGCGGCTGGCTGTGCCGTGCTGTCGCTGGCGAGTGCCTTGGTGCTCTCGCGGGGGTTGACCATGGTGGTCCTGATATACATGGGCCTGATGTTCCTCTACTCGATAGCGCTCAAGTGCGTGATGATCATTGACTGCGTCGTCATCGCGATCGGCTTCGTTCTCCGGGCGGTGGCCGGGGCGGTGGTGATTGAGGTGTCGATCTCCCCGTGGCTGGTGATCTGCACCTTCGCCCTGTGTTTGTTCCTGGCCTTCAGCAAGCGTCGTGGCGAGATCGCCCAGCTCCAGGAAAACAGCGAGGCCTTCCGTAAGACCCTTGGCGAATACACCCCTGAACTGCTGGCGCACATGCTCGACGTGACCAGTGTGCTGGCGGTGACGTGTTTCCTGCTGTACGCCATGGACCACCGCACGCAAGAAGTGTTCGGAACGAACCACCTCGTTTACACGACGCCCCTGGTGCTGTATTGTATCTTCCGGTTCAGTGCCTTGACACAGAAGGGGGTGTACTCCGACCCGGTTCGTTTGATCCTTCGCGATCGCCCATTCCAGATCGGGATGCTGCTCTGGGTGCTGCTGTCCATCGGAATCATCTACGGCGTTGGCATGGACCAGCCACTGGGGACGCCGGGTCTGGGGTGAGCGTTCCTGCCATACATGGGCGTGATGGGCTTGTGAGTGAGCGACGATGGCAAGAGAGCGACTGCAAAAAGTGATGGCTTCGGCCGGTGTGGCCTCCCGCAGGGAATGCGAGGAGCTGATCCTGGCCGGGGTGGTGCGGGTCAACGGCCGGGTGGTCGATGAATTGCCCGCGTTCGCCGATCCGGAAACGGACGCGATTTCGGTCGACGGCAAACGCCTGCGACCGTCGCAGCGGGTGTACTTTGCGCTGAACAAACCCAAAGGCGTGATCTGCACGAACCGCGATCCCCAGGGACGCAAGGTAGCGGTCGACCTGGTCCGATGCCCGCAGCGGATCTTCTGCATTGGCCGCCTGGATGCCGACACCACCGGCCTGATCGTGCTGACCAACGACGCCGAGTTGAGCAACCGCCTGACGCATCCGCGGTACAAGGTCCCCAAGACCTACATCGCGACGGTGAAGGGTCGCCTCGATGCCGAGGCGGTCCAGCGTCTCAAGAGGGGCATCTGGCTGGCCGAGGGCAAGACCGGCCGGGCGGCGGTCAAGGTGCTCAAAGCCGGACGCCAGGAGTCTTCGGTCGAGATCACCATTTGCCAGGGCCTGAATCGACAGGTTCGGCGGATGCTGGCGAACGTCGGTGTCTCGGTCAAGAGCCTCAAGCGAATTCGCATCGGCAAGCTCAGACTTGGGACACTCCCTTCGGGCCACTACAGGCCCCTGACCCAAGTGGAGATCACCTCATTGAAACGAGAATCAATGCCGACCGGCACAGCCGGTCGTCGGTAGGGCACGTTGGCCGACCAGTCACAGGTGCAAGCCGGGGCCTTGCGGAGTGCCGAGTCCTCTGCGTCTGATAATCCTCCATCCTGCGGTGTGACCATGCAGTGGGGCCGGTACCGACGTGCGTGGCGAACGGATTGCTTCCTGGTGGCTGGTTGTTTATGCGCGGTTTATTCGGTCTTTCTTGCTGCATCGGGAATTGCTCTGGACGGCGTCGGGAAATTCCGCCGGCGCAGTGAAGTGATTGCCTGCGACGGACGTTATTGGTAAAATAGATAGTTTCTGTTGGCATAACCAAGCCTTGATGAAAGGAGTTGTGGCGTTGACGCGTATCCGGAAACATGTACTGGCGGGGGCCGATATTACGACTCTCGAACGTGATCCTATCATCGAGCATTTTGTCACGCTGACTCCCGAGTGGAACGAGGCCCCGGATTCGTTGTTCCGACGGGCCGGTGAGGTGGTCCATGCATTGGGCGGCCAGGTCATCAGCGCCGAGGTGCTGGGGATGGCGTCGCAGGATCGAACGTGGCTGCCCGATTTGGTGCGGGCCATCGATGGGACGGGCCTGCCGATCGGATGGGTGGAGAACACCCGGGCGGAAAACCTCTGCGGGCTGTATGTCTGGATCGCCTCGGGTATGACCATCACGCGCGTGCGGTCGGCGGGTCGGGTCGTCGGCAGCCTTTTCGAGGACGACCGGGCGCGTTACTGCCGTCTGACCGGTCTGCTGCCCGGCGATACCTCTTGCGACAGGGCCGAGCAGGCGGACGCAATCCTCCGTTGGATCGACAAGATCCTCACAGGGCACGGCCTGGCCTTCTCCGACGTGTTCCGCACGTGGTTCTATAACCATGATATTCTCGACTGGTACGGCGACTTCAACCGTGTTCGCACGCGGTTCTTCGAGCAGAAGAAGATCTTCGACGGGCTGGTCCCGGCCAGCACGGGGATCGGCGGGGGCAATGCCGCCGAGGCCGCCCTCGAAGCGGGGCTGCTGGCCTTGCAGCCCAAGATCCCTGGCGTGGAGGTCTACGCCGTGCCTTCGCCGTTGCAGTCGTCGGCGCGGGACTATGGAAGTTCGTTCAGTCGGGCTGTCGAGGTCGCGATGCCCGACCACAAGCGACTGTATGTATCGGGGACTGCCAGCATCGACGTCGAAGGCCGAACCGTCTTCCTCGACGACACAAGGGCCCAAGTCAAACTGACGATGGAGGTGGTGCAAGCCATTCTCCAGTCCAGAGGGATGGATTGGGCCGATGTGACCCGCTCGCTGGCCTACTTCAAACGGGCCGAAGACGCCCCTCTTCTCGGGGCCTACTGCCGCGACAACGACCTTGCCCCGTTTCCCGTCATCGTCGCCGAAAACGACGTCTGCCGTGACGATCTGCTGTTCGAGATCGAGGTCGATGCCGTGCAGGCCAGGTGAGTGGGCTCCGCGCCGGTCGACCTCTGGGTGATGGCGCCGGAGGCGAACTCAGATTTTCTGCCTTCTCTGCACAGGTAGGTCTTGCAATGTCCGAGTGATTCGCTAAAATACCGGTTTACTTGTCCGTCGACGGGCGGGCGTGACGAACGCGATCGATTGCAGCAAATACTGATGCAGGAGCAGGTTATATGTCGAGAGTATGTTGTTTTACGGGCAAGCGAACGATCTCGGGAAAGAGCATTTCCCGTCGCGGTAAGGCCAAACGACATGGCGGTGTCGGCAAGAAGGTCACCGGCGTCACCAAGCGCAAGTTCAAGCCGAACATCCAGAAGGTGCGTGCCGTCGTTGATGGCAAGGTCTGCCGCATCCGTGTTTCCGCCAAAGCCATTCGCATGGGGCTGATCGTCAAGCCCGTCAAACGGAATTACCAACCCGCGGAGAAAGCGACAAGCTGAGCGAGACCTTCCTTTGCAGTCGAGAAGCCGAAGCGGGGCAAGGTCTGCCTCGCTTTTTTTCTTTGGGTGGAATTGCCCATGTCGCAGAGAATCGACGCTGAACAGGTCCGCAAGGTGGCCAAGCTGGCTCGGCTCCAACTGACCGAAAGCGAGATCGAGGAGTTCACCGGCCAGTTGGGGGCGATCCTCGGATACGTCGAGAAGATGAACGAGCTGGATACGGACGGCGTCGAGCCGCTGGCCCACTGTCTGCCGATCGGCAACGTCTTTCGCGACGACGAAATCAAGCCTTCGCTGGGCACGGACCGGATCCTGGCCAACGCGCCCGAGCGGGATGGGCCGTTCTTCAAGGTGCCCAAGATTCTCGACGACAGTTCGGCAGCGTAGAACGCCGCCGTGCGAATACCGGCAATGGCAAGGTCGCTGTGTTGGGAGGTACCGAACATGAGAGACGTCAGGCGGATGGTACTGTTGCTTGCGGTGTTGTGGATCGCTGGGATTTGGGGAGACGATGCCGTTATGGGAGCCGGTCAGACCGAACAGAAACTCACGAAGCACATTAGCAAGGCGGTGGAGTGCAACTACCTGCTCTCCCTGCCCGCCGGCTATGGCGAGAAGAACCGGAGCTGGCCGCTTCTGGTGTTCCTGCACGGCGCCGGCGAGCGGGGCGACAACCTGGAACTGGTCAAGAAGCACGGGCCGCCCAAGCGGATCGAGCAGGGAAAGGACTATCCGTTCATCGTCGTCTCGCCACAGTGTCCGTCCGGGCAGTGGTGGACCGAGAAGGCCGACACGCTGATGGCCTTGCTGGACGAGATCGAATCGAAGTATGCGGTGGACCCCGAGCAGGTCTACCTGACCGGGCTGAGCATGGGCGGCTTCGGCACGTGGACGCTGGCCTGCCGACACCCCGAGCGATTCGCGGCGATCGCGCCGATCTGCGGCGGGGGCGAGTGGTATCTGGCCGACCGGCTCAGGAACGTCCCGGTCTGGGCCTTTCACGGCGCCAAAGATTCCGTGGTGCCCCTGGATCTGTCGGAGAAGATGGTTCAGTCGGTTCAGCGGGCCGGCGGCACCGCCAAGCTGACCGTGTATCCCGAGGCAGACCACGATTCCTGGACCGTCACCTACGACAATCCGGAACTTTACGACTGGCTGCTGAGCCATCGGGCCAGCCGCCCGAAGCCAACGCAGGCCCCTGGGCAGCGGGCGATGAAGCTCAACAAGCAGGTCGCCGTCGAGATCGACTACCTGCTGCATCTGCCCGAAGGATACGGCGAGACCTCGAAGCAGTGGCCTTTGATGCTGTTTCTCCACGGGGCCGGCGAGCGCGGCAGCGACCTCGACAAGGTCAAGGTGCACGGTCCGCCCAAGCTGGTCGCGCAGGGCAAGTCGCTGCCGTTCATCATCGCCAGCCCGCAATGTCCCACCGGCCGGTCGTGGTCCGATCCCGCCCAGATCCAGGTGTTGATCGCGTTGCTCGACGACCTCGTCGAGAAGTACCAGGTCGATGAATCGCGAGTGTATTTGACCGGCCTGAGCATGGGCGGCTACGGGACGTGGTCCCTGGCGTCGAGCCGGCCGGAGCGGTTTGCGGCCATCGTGCCGATCTGCGGGGGCGGCCAGCCCCGCATGGCCCGCCAACTGCGAAATGTGCCCATCTGGGTCTTCCACGGCGCGAAAGACAACGTGGTCCCGCTGGCCCAGTCCGAACAAATGGTCGAGGCCGTCAAGGCGGCCGGCGGCGATGTGAAGTTCACGGTCTATCCTGATGCGCACCACGATTCGTGGACGGCGACATATGACAACCCGAAGCTCTACGAATGGCTCCTGAGCCATCGCAAAGGACCCGAGCGGAAGTAGTCCGGCTATGACGTTGACAGACCTGACAGCCATCGAGCTTCGAGAGGCCATCGCCACCCGACGGATCAGCAGTGCCGAAGCCGTCGCCGAGACGTTCGCACAGATCGACCGGCTCGAACCGACGGTCGGCGCCTTCCTGAGCCTGTTCCGCGATGAGGCAGCGGCCCGCGCCGGAGACGTGGATCGCCGGATTGCGGCCAGCGAGCCGGTTGGCCCGCTGGCGGGCGTCCCCATCGCGGTCAAAGACGTCCTGTGCTCCACGTTTGGTGCGACCACGTGCGGCTCGCGCATGCTGGAGCGTTTCCATTCGCCCTACGATGCCACCGCAATCCGCAAGCTGCTCGACGCCGACGCGGTGATCGTCGGCAAGACGAACATGGACGAGTTTGCGATGGGCTCGAGCACGGAGAACTCTGCGCTCGGCAAGACGGTCAACCCATGGGCCCCGGACCGCGTTCCCGGCGGCAGCAGCGGGGGCTCGGCGGCGGCGGTGGCGGCCCGGCTGTGCCCGGTGGCGCTGGGTTCCGACACGGGTGGGTCCATTCGCCAGCCGGCCAGCTTCTGCGGCGTGGTGGGCCTCAAGCCCACGTACGGTCGCGTCTCGCGGTACGGCCTGATCGCCTACGGTTCCAGCCTGGATCAGATCGGTCCGTTCGGGCGGACGGTGGCGGATGCGGCGCTGCTGATGAACGTGATCGCCGGGCATGACCCGGCCGACAGCACCAGTGTCGATGAGAACGTCGCGCCGGTTTCCGATTACCTTGACGGCCTCGACAAGCCCGTCGAGGGGCTGCGAATCGGCGTCGCGCCCGCCTTCAACGCGGGCGCCGAACCATCGGTCCGCGCGGCTCTCGATGCAGCTCTCGACGTCTACCGCGGCGCAGAATCGCAGATCGTCGAGATCGGCATGCCGCACCTCGATTACGCCATCGCCGCGTACTATGTGATCGCCACGGCCGAAGCGTCGAGCAATCTGTCACGCTACGACGGGGTCCACTACGGTTACCGCACCCCCGACCCGGCCGACTACGTCGAGGTCTATACGAAGTCGCGCGAGGAAGCCTTCGGCCAGGAGGTCAAACGCCGCATCATGCTTGGGACCTATGCCCTCTCCAGCGGCTACTACGACGCCTACTACCTCAAGGCCCTGAAGGTCCGCAACCTCATTCGCGGCGACTTCGTCCAAGCATTCCAGAAGTGTGACGCGATCGTCATGCCGGTGGCCCCGACGACCGCGTTCAGGATCGGTGAGAAAGTGGACGATCCGCTGAAGATGTACCTGGGCGACATCTACACGATCTCGGCCAACCTGGCAGGCATCCCCGGCATCAGCGTGCCGTGCGGTTGTGACGAGAACGGCCTGCCCATCGGCCTGCAAGTGCTGACGCCCGCCTTCAGCGAGGCCCGCCTGCTGCGGATCGCGCGCATGTACGAAGCGGCCACCGACTGGCATACGAAGAAACCGGCGATGGTCCAATGAGTGGAGCCATGAGTGACATATCGTACGAGGTGATCGTCGGCCTGGAGATTCACGTCCAGCTCTGCACGAAGACCAAGATGTTCTGCTCGTGCGAGCTGAGCTTCGGCCAGGAGGCCAACGCCCGCGTCTGCCCGGTCTGCCTGGGGATGCCGGGGTCGCTGCCCGTGATGAACGGCCAGGCGGTCGAATACGCGATGCTGGCGGCGATGGCGCTGAACTGCGAGGTCGCGCCGTTCACCAAGTGGGACCGTAAGAGCTACTATTATCCCGACCTGCCGAAGAACTACCAGATCAGCCAGTACGATCTGCCCATCGGCAGCCATGGATACATCGAGATCCTGCTGGACGACGGGCAAACCAAGCGAATCCGCATCCTGCGGGCCCACCTGGAAGAGGACGCCGGCAAGAACCTCCACACCGCCGGCAATTTCTCGCAGGTCGATCTGAACCGGGCGGGGACGCCGCTGCTGGAGATCGTCACCGAGCCCGACATGAACAGTCCCTCGCAGGTCCGCGCTCTGGCGGTGGAGTTGCAGCGGATCATGCGTTATCTGGGTGTCTCTGAAGGCGACATGCAGAAGGGGCACATGCGCTTCGAGCCCAACATCAACCTCGCCATCACGCGGCCGGACGGGCAGTTTCGAACGCCCATCGTCGAGGTCAAGAACCTCAACAGCTTCCGCGCCCTGGAACGAAGCGTTGCCTACGAGGTGCAGCGGCAACTCGACCAGTTTCTGGAGACGGGTGTGACTCTGCAAATGGGCAACAAGTCCACGCGGGGCTGGAACGACCAGGACGAGGTCACCGTGCTCCAGCGCGAGAAGGAAGAGGCCCACGACTATCGGTATTTCCCCGATCCCGATCTTGTCCCCGTGACAACCACGCCGCAGCGACTGGACGAGATTCGGTCGCGTCTGTGCGAACTGCCGCTGGCCAGGCAGATGCGGTATGTCGCTGAATATGGCCTCAGCGATTACGACGCTGGCGTCCTGACGGCCGAGCGCGCCACTGCCGACTTTTTCGAGCGGGCGCTGGCGGCCGGAGGCGAGCCCAAACGAGTCTGCAATCTGCTGACCCAGGTTGGTCTGAAGCTGGCCAAAGACCGAGGAGGCGATCTATCCGTGCTGGGCCTCGATCCCGTTGCAGTGGCCGATCTGGCGAAGATGGTTGACGCCGGAACGGTCAGCGCCACGGCTGCCAATGCGATTCTCGAATCCATGGTCGCGACAGGCAGATCGCCCGCTGCACTGGCCCAGGAACTGAACCTGATCCAGACCAGCGACGCCGGCGAACTGGAGGGCATCGTCGATCAGGTGTTGGCCGAGAACGTTCAGGCGGTCCAGGACGTAGTAACGGAAAGTAAGAAGAGCAAGAAGGCCAGGGGCTTCCTGCTCGGACAGGTGATCCAGAAGACCAAAGGACAGGCGAATCCGAAGGTGGTTTCGGAGATTCTCGAACGCAAGCTCAAGTGATCCAACGGAGCGACGTTTATGAAGCTGGCAAATAGCAACGATATCCCCAAGAATCCCGTCGAGATCGAGGGCGCCAAGGGCGTCCAGATGCGGCTGTTGATCGGCAAACCCGACGGGGCGCCGACCTTTGCCATGCGGATGTTCGAGGTCCAGCCCGGCGGCCAGACCCCTCTGCACACGCATCCGCACGAGCACGAGGTTTTTGTGCTTGATGGCCACGGCGTGGTGGTCTGCAACGGCAAGACATCGCCCATCGGCACCGAAGACGTCGTTCTCATGCCCGGCGGGGCCGAACACTGCTTCAAAAACACCAGCGACGTCCCTTTGCGCTTCCTCTGCCTGGTCCCGATCGCGGCTTCGTGACGGTCCATCTCGCCTATGAGCGATCCTTTCCGCTGCCGATCTTGCTCTCGGTGCCGGCCAGAAGCCTCTGGATGTTCTTGCGATGCAGGGCAATCACCAGCAGGGGAATGGCGATTGCGGCGATCAGCAGAGGCCACAGGTTTACCGAATTCCAGTCCCGCCTGACAGCGATGGCGACGGCCAGCGTCACGGGGAAGGTGATCGAGGCGCAGATCGAGGCCAGCGAGACGTAACGCCAGATCGCCGCAGACAGAAGCCAGACCGCCAGCGCGATCAGCGCTGCGAACGTGAAATACGGCCACAATCCGAGCGCCACGCCAAAACTGGTTGCCACGCCCTTGCCGCCTCGAAATCTCAGGTAGATCGGGAAGACGTGGCCCAGGATGGCGGCGATCCCCACCGCCAGCCAGAGGGCCAGGAAGCCGGGCCCGACCGTTGCGCCGTTGGCTTCCAGCAAGCCCCCCGCGGCTGCTTTTGCCGCCACCATCGGGACCAGACCCTTCAGGACGTCCAGTGCGAAGCATGCATAGCCCCACCTGCGGCCGCACGCTCTCGCCAGATTCGTCGCCCCGATGTTCCCCGATCCGATCGTCCGAAGGTCCTGGCCGTGCATCCGGGCGATGATCTGGGCGAACGGGACCGCGCCGACCAGATAGGCCACTACAATGGCTGGAACGAACACACCGAGCATCGTGACCTGCGTCGCAAATCATCCTGGTTCCATTGAGGCGGCGATCCGTTGACCCCGCCGCCGACCATGAGGGGAGATTCTATTCGCTGCCGCGCCCGCAGGCAAGTGGAGACGGAAGATGGCGAAAATCCGCTTGCATTGGGAACGCCGAATATGATACAAATAAGGGCAGCCGGTTGCGGGCGGTCTGGGCACGCGACAGGTCGGGTGTGAGGATTTGGGTTCTGTAATGATGCGAGCCGTTGTCTGAGGAGCGCTCGCATTGTGCGGTCAGGATCGGAGGCCCTGATGGAGTGTGTCGAGTTACACACGTGGTCAGGGGGGGCCGGGTGTTCATTTGCGGGCAGCCATTTCGCCTGCCTCACGGCACGGCGTTGTCCTCGATTGGGTCGGGCGAGCACGACGGCCCGTTCAGTCAGTGATTCTCCATTCAAGAAAACGTTCCGAGACAACGGACGGCGGTTGCGATCTGCGCGTCCGGGCGGAACGATTCGATATCGCGGAGGGAAGCGATCCGGCGCGTGGCCGGACCGAACCTGTTACGACCCTGTGTGAAGGAGGATTGTCATGGGTAGAAAATGTGTGTGGTTCATGGTGTTGCTTGGCATTGTGCTCTCTGCTGTGGGCACAATCCAGGCGCAGTTGATTACTGGTGTCGAACGGCGGGGTAGTACCAACACCGCACCGCAGGTGGCCCCTGACCCACTTGCCGACAATTCCCCCTGTTATGTCGATCGGGTCCATCAGTATACGGATATCCCGGAGTTCCTTCTTGGGGCTGAGTACGTCATGGTGGCCAACGACGACAAGAACCCGGCCGCCTACGAGTTGGACGTGACGTTGTCCGGCAATGCGATCCTGTATCTGATCCTCGACAATCGTCTCGGTGGTGGCAGCATGGCTGCGCCCGGTCCGGTTGGCAACCCCATGCCGTGGGTGCTGGAGATGGGCTTTGTCAACCTGGAGGTGGACCTCGGTATTGATGAAGGCGCCGATGGAACGATCGACCAACGGTCCACCATTTGGGCTCTGGAAGTCAAGAGGGGGACGATCACGTTGTTCCAACAGAACGACGGCGGCAGCCGGAACATGTACGGCGTGGCAGCGCTGCCGAGCACGCCGGCGGGTGTTGCCTTCGCACCTGCCCCGGAGGACGAGGCCGACGACGTGCCACGCGAGGTCGTGCTGAGTTGGACGGCCGGCGAATTTGCCGCGACCCATGATGTGTACCTGGGGACGTCGTTCGACGATGTCAACGACGCCAGCCGGGCCGATCCGAGAGGTGTGCTTGTCAGTCAGGGCCAGACGGCCACCAGGTACGATCCGCCGGACCTGCTGGAATTCGGCGCAACGTACTACTGGCGGATTGACGAGGTCAACGCGGCGCCCGACAACACGATCTTCAAGGGCAACGTCTGGAGCTTCACAGCCGAACCGTTCGCCTATGCGATTGAGAACATCGTGGCGACCGCCTCGAGCACCTCGGATGACACGTCGCCCGAGAACACCGTCAACGGCTCGGGACTCAACGAGAGCGACCAGCATTCGACCGAGAGTTCGCACACGTGGGTTACGGCTACCGATCCGGAGATGCCCGTCTGGATCCAGTATGAGTTCGATCGTATCTATAAGCTGTACGAACTGTTGGTGTGGAACTACAACGTGCAGTTTGAGCCGGTGCTCGGGTTCGGAGCCAGGGACGTGACCGTGGAGTACTCGACCGACGGCGCCGAGTGGACGGTTCTGGGGGACGTTGAGCTCGCCCAGGCCCCGGGCCGGGCCGACTACGTGGCGAATACGACCGTAGATCTGGCCGGCGTGCCTGCCCGGTTTGTGAGGCTGGTGATCGACGACAACTGGGGCACGCTGTCGCAGATTGGTTTGAGCGAGGTCCGTTTCCTGTACATCCCCGCCCACGCCCGCGAGCCGGAGCCGGCCGCAGGGGCGGTCGATGTCAGCGTGGATAGCACGCTGGCCTGGAGAGCCGGTCGTGATGCCGTTTCTCACGAGGTGTACTTCGGGATTGATCCGGACGCGCTGGATCTGCTGGGGACGACCGAGGCTACCGGCTACGCGCCCGGCGCGCTGGCTTTGGGCGCCACGTACTACTGGCAGGTCAACGCCGTCCAGGAGGCCGAGTCGTGGGAAGGCGATCTCTGGAGCTTCGCGACGCAGGAGTATCTGGTCGTCGATGATTTCGAGAGCTACACCGACGACATCGACGCCGGCGAGGCGATC
>CAZSXM010000017.1:0-90515 GCA_964610435.1 uncultured Pirellulales bacterium
CGCAGCCGTGAAAAGCCACGCATCTTCGCAGAAGATCTACGGAAGTGTCACAGTTTTACCCCGCCCCGCCAGGCGCTGCACTTTCCCTCCGCCCTTCACACTTTGCGGGGTTGCGAATTCTGTTGTGCCCGAAACCATCCCCATGGGCTGGCCCAAGAAATTGATCGCGCTGTGGAGGATCCAGAGGACTGGTAATCCTAAGAAACCACCTATGCTCCGTGGCAGAAAATGAAGCATCAGCACAAAGATCAAATTCAACGACACGCGCATGCCGATCAGCCAAGCATGATCGCGGAGTTTGTCCCACCTGGTATCATCCGGCGGAACGCGCCAGATATGCCCTCCTCTGTAGATCAGGCGCTGGTGGTGCAAGAGCAGAAACGGGATCACATTGCCCAGCAGGTCCAGGCTCATTCCACTGTATGGATTCAGTCGCAGGAGGGATTTGAGGCCGGGGTTGACCAGGTAGGTCCAGATGCCGCTGAAGAAGCCTTCTTCCAGGCCGGTCATGCAGACAATCATGCGGTCCGACAAACCCCATTGGCGGTATTGGTCATACAGGGACGTGACGATACGGCCCATGGCCTTGGTAGCTTTTCCGACAAGGCGGATCACATAGCGTGTCACCCCAATGAAAGGACGCGCTACGATCTTTATGAATCTGACGACAGGACGGAGGACGCGTTTCAGTACACTCCATAGTTCGATGAGAGGGCCAATCAATCGTCCCAGTAGTCCAGCTAGGCCCCAGAGTTTCCTGCCCAGAGAGCACATCCCGCGGACGAAGGCGATCACGGCATCATAGCCAACCGCCGAGGCGGTATCGCGCAGGAATCGCAGGTTTTCCTTACGCGTCGCAAGCCAACTTTGACGCGGCAACTCATAGGTCTCCTGCGTCTCTTTTGCAGGTTCGCCGGTTCGGCGCATGGCCACCCTGATGAGTTCCTCCTTCTGGAGCCTCGTGACCACAGACGTCTCGTCGTACAATGTGTAGTCTCGGTAGTGGCCCAGACGCACGTTACGGACATACATCCTTACCCGGTCCCAGCGGCCCTCGATTTCAGCTTGAGGGATGGCAAACTCCCGGGGAGGCGTAAGCTCCACGCCTTTCGGGTCGGTAACATTTTCAAAGGCAAGATTGCCTCTATTCTTGAAGACGGCATATCCCGTGTAGATCTTGGCGCCGTAGATCATGCAGACGGAATTGCTGTGCAACCATGCCCAGTACTCATCCTTCTCCAACAAGCCCGGCATATGGCTCAGCAGAATCAGCGTAAAGAAGATCCCCTCGGCCTCCAGGAACGCCGATACTTCGGCGTGAAAATCGCGATTGCGAAAGCCTTTGCCAAGGAACTCATGGACGACGGGATCGCTCTTCTCGCACCGTTCGTAATCCGCCAACCGCTCCTTGGGGAATCCACCGTGGAAGGCGTACATTCCGTCACAGACCAGGCCCAACGGACAGGCATCCACGAAGCGGATATAGTGATGGGCCCAACCGGGGCCGAATCGCTCTTTCAATGCAAGCCAATAGAGCGAATGCTGATAGATGTTCCATTTTCCCGCACCGCGATAGATGCAGTCATCATGATTGCCCAAGATCCAATACACGTGATCCGGATTCTCGATCTTGAGGTCCATGACCAGGTCAAGAAGGGTCATGGTGGCTCTCATATCCGCCAGCTTGCGCATGATCTGCGCTTCTTTCTTTCTCAGAAACGCTTTGTTCGGGCCGGCCCTGGTCCGGATATCGTCCTGCTGTACGAGCGTATATTCACTGTGAATGTCGTAGTGCACGACATCGCCATTGAAGAGAAGGACCGCTTCGCCCCTTTGTACTTTCTCCAGCAACGACAGTGGAAATCCACCGATCGCGAAGGTGGTGCCGGGAATGAACTGGGCCCTGTGCCTGAGGATGAATTCCACGTTATCCCAACAGGCATGCACATCGCCAATGACATGGATTTCCACATCGTTGGGCAGGTCGCGCAGATCCACGTAATTTCCATATTGATCGGTGGCGTTCTGGACGGCTCGGTTGAACCGCTCGAATTTCTGGTGGAAGAATTCCTGCGCCTTGTTGCTCTGCTCGGGCAAGTCATACGCTCGCGCGGTCCGGATGTCCTCCTGGGCGGCTTCGATGTCGGCATTCGCAGATGCAATGGCCGCCTCCCGGGGCGTGTAGATCTCATCCAGAACCGCATCCGCATCCTCCCACTCGTCGGGGATGCGATCCGCATCCGCTGGAACGTACTCCTTGGCAGGGAGCAGGGCATCCCAGAGGTAATCCTGCGTCAGCTTCACCGCCTGGTAATGCGATATTCCACACGCTTCCAGCAGTTCGTGAAAGAAGATCTCCTCCCGCATATGGAGCGCCAGATACGGCCTTTCCACATACAGCGTGCCCTCGACAATATAGGCGCCAAACGTCGTTTTGGGACCATGGATGAGGCGGTATCTCTTGAGCTTCTGCAGGATCATGTGCGTCGGATCTTCACCGAACTCCTGCAAGTTACCTCGTTCGACCAGGTTCCGTAAAGCTCTCTTCAGGATCGGCAAGACCCGGTACAGGGACTTCTGCATGCGCGATTGGAGATGCTCTTCCATGGGATGAACCCGCAACTGAGCATACGCATTGTTGACCATCTGGCGAATCTGATTATCACTGTAGATTCCGGTACCCCCTTGCGAGAATACCTCGACCGAATCGGTCGCGGATCTTCCGAGTCCTTGAGCCTGGAAGCGTTTTACACCCGTCAGGAAGGTGGTCTGATACTGGGAAACTCTCGTGTGTCTGTATTCCCCGATCCAGACAGACTTCAGGTCCCCAATCGGGGTGGTGACCGAAACGAAATTCGATTGTAACACCATTAGCCTGCCACCGACTTCATGTGTCAGCCTCAGAGAGGAGGACATTCACTGACCTTCCCACCCGATCTTCGTCCACTCCTTACGTGCGTCTTGAGCTGTCGCTTTTGTGCGGCTGACGAAGCGTAGCGGCGTCCGGCCCAGAACAACTCGTCGCGAATGCCACCGGGCTCATATAGCCTAGCGAACTGTGCGGCCAGCAGTGATTGTAATCCATTCGCCAGCAATCCGGAAGCTTGTCCCATTGACAGTTGAACGTTGAAGAAGAGCGATGGCTACAGCACACGGTAGCTGTCCCAAAGAAGTGTGTGCTTTCGGCAAGGATGCAGGAAATGAGAGCGAAATAGCCCGTCTTCTGGAAGTTGACCGTTGCAGATTTTGATCTCGATGCGGTGCCGCCCTACCTTCAGTTGAGAATGCGCAACACGAAGAACGCCCGAGGCGATCAAATCCCGCTCAGAGCAGACCTGGCCGAGCAACTTCGTCTGTGGGTATCGCATAAACTCCCGGATGCGACGGTCTTCACTGTACCCCACGACTTGCGTGAGATTTTGTACCGCGATCTTGCAGCGGCTGGGATATCCCGGATCGACGAGCGCGGGCGACAAGTGGATGTGCATGGATTCCGGCATACGGCGGCAACCCAGCTGGCCAAGTCCGGGGTGTTGCCACAAGTCGCCATGCGGATCATGCGACACAGCTCGATCACCATGACTATGAAACACTATACGCACCTTGCGTTGACGGACACTGGACGCGCCGTGGAGATGCTCGCGGACTTCGAGAACCACTCCCCTGCCGCTGAGACTATGAAGAAGACGCGGACGGACGGCAGTGTGCCCAAAGGGGTGACCAAAACGGTGCTCAGGGGTGGCCAAAATGGTGCCGAAACACAGTCTTTCTTTGGCAGTCCTTGTCCTGGAAGTGCCTCGCGTGAGAATCGGGGTGATAACATCGAGGCCGCGCAATTACTTATGAATGAAGCATTTGGCACCACATGTCACCGGAAAGCCAAATGCCCGGAACTGGATTCGAACCAGCACGAGCCGAAGCTCACTAGCCCCTCAAGCTAGCGCGTCTGCCAAATTCCGCCACCCGGGCAACAAACAACGCATTATGGAAGATCGGAGGTTGATTGTCAACTGCGATTCGGCCGGAATGCGAAAAATGGGTGGTGGTTCGCGTCGGCGACCCAAGCTCATACGCCGCGACGGTCGCTCCAGAGCAGAACGTGCAGGCGGTGGCCGAAGCGGTAGCCCGTTTCCCGGCACAGCTTCGCGACCACCGGCGCCTTGGCCAACAGCTCGTCTCGGGTCCGAGCCTGGGGCATCAGGAGAATGCGATCGGAAGACACCGGCGGCAGACCGTCCAGGAGCTGGCGAATCTCCCCGATGTCGTCTGCGGCCTCGATCACGAACTTGAGCTGACAGGGGTAGGTCTCGATCAGTGCGGCCAGGGCTCTAAGATCGATCCTCTGCCCTTCTTCGGCCACGGCAACCGTCGGCCCTGGCAGGACCGAATTCGCCATTTTCGGGCTGATGCTCACCAGGTCGCAGGCCAGACCGGACACAAAGAGCCCCCCCGCCGTCTCCATAGTCACGTGCATCCGCTCGGCTCGAAGGCGGCCCGTCAACTCCACCAAGCCCTCCCTGGCCGTCCGATCGGGGCCCACCATCGGCTCGCCGCCGGTGACAACAACATGGTCGCAGGCGTATCTGCTGACCGCCGCAACCAGATCGTCCACAGTATACTCGTCGCCGGCCGAGAAATCCCAGGCGTATCTCGTGTCACACCATCGACATCGCAGTGGACAGCCCGCCAGCCGAACGAACACGCTGGGCGTCCCGCTGAGGATTCCCTCGCCCTGCAAGGAATGGAATATCTCTGCGACGCGCATGGAGACCTCGTCATCGGTCCTGATGAACGTAGGTGACCGGGTCGGTCAGCCCCGCTTCGGCAAAGCCTTTCAGCCGCAATCGACAGGAGTCACATCGCCCGCAGCTTCGCCCCTGGGCGTCCGGATCGTAGCAACTGTGGGTCAAGGCGTAATCGACCCCCAGCTCCGTCCCCGTCCGAACGATCTGTGCCTTGGTCATCGCGATGATTGGCGTGTGGATCTGGTATCGGCCCTTGCCCCCGACGGCCGCAGCCGTTGCCAGGTTGGCCATAGCCTCGAACGCAACAATGAACTCGGCCCGGCAGTCGGGGTACCCACTGTAGTCGGTCGAGTTGACCCCGACAAACAGATCGAACGCGCCGAGCACCTCGGCCCACGCCAGCGCGTAGCTCAGAAAGATCGTGTTCCTGGCCGGCACATAGGTCGCGGGGATGTCCCCGTCAGCAACCGGATCGCGATCCTTGGGCACGTCAATACGACCATCGGTCAGGGCCGAGCCGCCGAAAGCCGCCAGGTCGATCGTCACAATGCGATGTTCGACGACGCCGAGCGAGTCGCAAACCCTCTTGGCTGCTTCGGCCTCCCGGCGATGGCGTTGTCCGTAGAGAAACGTCATCGCACGACAGGCATATGCCTCGCTGCGGGCGATCGCCAACGTCGTAGCCGAATCCAATCCCCCACTGACCAATACGATAGCCTTCTTCTGCCGCACGAACGACCCTCCCGACCGCACCCCCAGGACCGAAACGGCCCTCCCGCCGTCGAGAGATCGGGCGATGTCCTGGTCTGCCGGCCGGCCGATCATGGTATCGCCGCGGACGCCCCATGTCAAAAGCCCACGATCGCCAACCGGCTCGTTTTCTACCGACAGGGTTCATTCTCTCTTGTCACGAAAGGCCCCGTGCCCTATACTGAGGGCATTATTGGCGACAAGGGCCAAGGCATGAAGCAATCCGGCACAATTGAACTGTTCGACAACCCACGTCCCGGACGCGACTACCGGATTCTCGTCCGCTGCCCTGAGTTCACCAGCGTCTGCCCCAAGACCGCCCAGCCCGACTTCGGTGAGATCACCATCGAATACTGCCCCGACAGGCACTGCATCGAGTTGAAAAGCCTGAAGTTCTACTTGCAGAGCTACCGGAACAAAGGCATCTTCTACGAATCGCTAACGAATGACATTCTGGACGATCTGAGCGGCGCATGCGAGCCGCGATGGATGAAGGTGACGGCCCATTTCACACCGCGTGGCGGCATCACAACCGATGTGGTGGCCGAGTACCGTGCGCGGAGCTGAGCGCTTGACGTGAGGTCTGACAATGTCGATCAAGTTTCATTGCGATCACTGCGGAAAGAAGATTGACGCCCCGGATAGCGCCGGCGGCAAATGGGGCAAGTGCCCGTCCTGCCACAACAAGGTCTACGTCCCCCAGATGGAGACCGACGAAGAGTTGAAGCTGGCTCCAATCGATGAGACCGAAGAGGAGCGTCAGAAGCGTCTGCGGGCCGAGGCCTTCCAGTTGACCCAGAGCATCCTCCAGGAGAGGGAGGTTCCGGACGCAGATCAGCAGTCCGAGAACGATCGAGACGTCAGCGACGAGCAGATGACCGAGGCAATCGTTCGCTACCTCTGTCAGATGGCCAACGGAGAGCTCGATACAGCCCAGCGGACGGCAGAGACCATCGCCGCCGATCGTCGCAAGGCCAGGGAGATTCTCGGACAAATGGCCACGAACGATCCTCCCGATGCGGAGCTCGCCAACATCCCGCCCCAGGTTCTCTCCGGGCTGATTCGCAACCTGCGCACGCGTTTGAGTTAGGCCGCCTCGCAGATCGTTGTCCTCGTTTGGACACCCGCCGGTGCGGCGGCGCGGTTGAACGGCTGAGCGCAGATGTCATGCGGGAACGGGCCAATCGCCCAGGTCACGATGAATCCGCCGTCGCGTGCCAGGGCCACCGCCGGATGCGTCTGGTGATGCCGGTCAGAGCCGTTCACCTGCACTTGAGCCAACAGGCCCATCACCTGAACCAGGACAGTCCCCGTTACCGCACAGAACATTCGCCTGTCCATGATTGTACCCCCCACCAGTGGTTCCTGCTGGCAACGGAACCTCGCTCTCGGTCCATGTCGCGCTTCTCGCCGACGCCTCGCGGCGCCGCGTGCGTCAGGACCCCCATAGGCTGTCATGGGAACGACCATATCTCAGACGGTCTGTGCGCGGCCTTCATCAGAGCGGCGATCTGTGTGACAACCTCGGGGTGCCCGTCGGCCACGTTCTTCCTCTCGCCCAGATCCGTCAGCAGGTCATATATCTCAATCGGCCCATCCGGATCGGCGGCCACGTTCAGGCGCACACCCTTCCATCGCCCCATCCGAACCGCCTGCTTCTTGCCTTGCTCGTGAAACTCCCAATACAGATAGCGGTGCTTCCTCTGGTGCTCGGGCTTGCCCAACAGCGTAGGCAGAATCGAGAACCCATCGCTGTCGTCCGGCGGGATGGCGCCGGCCAAGTCGCAGAAAGTCGGCAGAAAATCCCAGAACGCACAGACGTGGTCTGTGCCCGAGCCGGCAGGGACCCGGCCCGGCCAACGGGCGATCAGCGGCACGCGAACTCCGCCTTCATAGAGATCCCTCTTGATGCCACGCAGCGGACCACTGCTGTGGAAGAACGCCGGGTCGGCGCCCCCTTCGCGGTGCGGACCGTTGTCGCTGGTAAACAGCACCAGCGTATCGCCGTCGATCCCGAGATCCTTGAGCTTGTCGAGCAGGCGTCCGACGTCGCCGTCCATCCGCGTAATCATCGCAGCGTGACCCTTCTGCGGTTCGGGCCAGTCCGCGTCGGCGTACGGCCCGTAGGACGGCACCTCCATCCCCGCCCGGCCCGCCTCATTGTTGGCGTGCGGAATCGTCAGCGCCAGATACAGAAAGAACGGCTCGTAGCGGTGCCGCTCGACAAATTGCAGCGCTTCGTCCACAAACAGATCGTGCGAGTACTCAACCTTCTCGGTAGCGACACCGGCGCCATCGGCTCGATCGCCGGCCACCTCATTGGCCAGCGGCACACGTTCGGCGTTGCGGAAGAGGAACTCCGGATAGTAGTTGTGCGCATGCCTCTGGCAGAGGTATCCGAAGAAGTAATCGAAGCCCTGGTTGTTGGGCGCCCCGCTGCTACCCGGTCCGCCGAGGCCCCACTTGCCGATCAGCCCGGTTTGATACCCACGACTCTTGAGCAGCGTCGAGATTGTGACAGTGCCTTCGGGTAGAGGCAACTGTCCCATTGGCTTGCTCTCTCTGTTGCCCCGCACATAGGCATGCCCGGTATGCAGGCCCGTCATCAACGAGCAGCGTGACGGCGCGCAGACGGTGCTGCCGGCGTAGGCATCGGTGAAGAGCATGCCTTCAGCGGCCATCCGGTCAATGTTCGGGGTTTGGATCACCTGCTGGCCGTAACAGCCCAAGTCGCCATAGCCCAAATCGTCGGCCAGAATGAAGATGATATTCGGCTGGTCGGGCCTGGCGATTCGCTTCAGCCGACCGCTCCGGCAGCCGCCGGGCACCATCGCCGAGACGGCGGCCAGTCCGGCCGCATGGAGGAAACCGCGTCGCGTCCACCCTTGTCGGTTCTGTTCGATCATCGGCTGTATCTCCATTGGACGAACTTCCACGCTCAGCGAGAGACCTTACTATCGGGCTGCAACGGCGGTCTGTCAAGCCTGCGGTCTCGCCAATTTCGGGCTCTCCCGACCCTTAGGTGAGTGCTTCTGAGGCGGCAGGAAAAGCTGCGTGGATGAACCTGAGACGTCCTGATCGCCACCGGTCAACTGCCTGCCCATTCTCGGGGCCAACGCGCTGTCTCGATCACCGGCTATCGCGGAGCCGTTCAGCATCCTCTTCCGGCAGCGCAGGGTTGATCTCCATGCCCGAGCCGATCTCGAAACCGGCCGGCGTGGTCTGTCGGGGGCGGATCTGGAGAAACCAATGCACGTATGGAGCGATCGCGCCCTGCCTCGAGGCGCTTCGAATCACATAATTGTAGTCAGGGTCGCCCAGCACCTCGTGCAGCCGCTGGAGAGCGTGCTTCAGGCCCGCCGCCAGATCCGTTCGCTCCCGTGGTGCGATCGAGCCGAAAGCCGCACAATGCCGTTTCGGAACGATCCAGATTTCACAGGGCACTTGCGCGGCAAAGGGGACCCAGGAAAGGAACGAATCGTTCTCATGGATCGTCCGGACGCCGTCGGCACGCTCGTATTCGAGCACGTCGCACAAGACACACCGCCCGTTCTGACGATGGTACTCAGCCGCTGCCGCCTCATGATGCGCGACCGATTCGGGCACGAGACCCGTGCCCACAATCTGCGAGTGGGGATGCAGCAGGGACGTGCCGGCCCCGCGACCGTGATTGCGGAACACGATCACGGCTTCGATCGCTTCATCGATGCAGAACAGGTCGCTGGTCCGGCGAGCATACGTCTCAATCATCGACTCGACCTCAACCGGCGCCATCGAGGGGACGTCGCGATTGTGAAAAGGCGTCTCGATCACCACCTCGTGTCGGCCATAGTTGGTCGTGGTGCGGTGCGGACCGACGTTCTTTCCGGCCACGTCGACGTCGGGACAGAGCGCCGGGTACTTGTTCGGCACCACCCGCGTTTGCCAGCCGTACGAGCTGTCGGCCGGCAACTCGAAGAGAATCGGCGGGATCATCGACTCGTTGCCGATACAGAACGGACAGCGCGCGTCCTTCTCCGGCAACTCACTGGCTGCCGGCTCTGCCCGCTCCATCTCGGACGGCCGGTGGGCCCGGTCGGGTGCATAGATCACCCAGCGACGGGTCAACACATTCTGCCGTATCTCGCCTGCGGTCGATCCCTGCATGTCGCGGCCCCGCCTCCGTTCGGATCACGGCCAGTACTTGGGCCTGGCGTAGTAGTCGTACATCTGGATTTCGTATTCGCGGTTCACCGCCGCCGATGAATCGTACGGCGGCGCGTTCTTGACCTCTTCTTTCGCGACGTCCACATACACCGCCTGCTCGTCCCACCGAATCTCCCTGGCCCAGTCGGGAGGAATCAGCACGGTTCGACCCGGCAGCCACTTCTTGGTGTCCACGACCAGATAGCGAATGACCCAGTTGTCGTCGCCGGCAATGAGATCCTCGACGCGTCCGATCTCACCGTCGCTGGCGTGGATGCGATAGCCTGTGACTTCGCGCGTGCTCCGCAAGTGTGGATCTCCCTTCGCGGCGGCCTTGGCGTCCTCAGGGTCCACCGGTGGAGGCAACGGCACACCGCCGGCCGGCACGCCGTAACCCATGCCCCAATACGGTGTCCATCCGTAGTGTTGATGCAGTTCAATCTCGCGTTGTCGCGAGACCGGCTTGTCCGTATCAACGTCCGGAGCATTCTTGACCTGTTCTTTGCTTAGGGCGACCGGGAAGATGTGATCGGGCCAGTTCGGCTGGCCCAAGGCAGATACCGCAATCAGCACTTTGCGGCCGGGCAGCCATGTGCCCGTATCGGCCACCAGGTAACGAATGCGCCACGTTCGACCGTCGAAGAGAAACGAATACACCTTGCCCATCTCGCCGTCGGTTGCACCAATCGAATAGCCACGGAGGCCTCTGAGACTACGAAGCATCGTCTTGTCTCCTTTCGCGCACGATCCCGCGACGGCAGGTTCGGCCGCGGCAATCCATATCGATTTCCCTGGCATCTTCTGCTTTCTTCTACGTCATCGGCGGCGGGACGATCACGGGGATTTCCCCCATTCGCCCCCCGCCATTGCCCCATCCGCGGCTCCGGGCGGGCTATCGTCCGCCATCGCCGGCTCGGAGGCGATAGACCGTTTCGAACGAGTTCATCAGATCGAGGTATTGCTCGAGCAGACGGCTCAGGAGGAATCTGTCTCTGACCGTCTCGCGGGCCTTGGCCCCCATCTGCCGGCAAAGCGACTCGTCCTTGACCAGTTGAACGATTCGTTTGGCCGCCTCCTCCACGGACGAAACCAGAAACCCATTGGCGCCGTCCTCGATCTGGTGGCAAATGCCCCCGACGTTGCCCCCGATCACCGGCGTACCTTTCCACATCGCCTCGGCGACGGTCAGGCCGAATCCCTCACGGATCGACTTCTGCAAGACCACGGCGGCGCGCCGCTGGAGCGCGTTGACCAGGGCCGTGTCCTCCCGGCTGAGGATGATGATTCGCTCTTCCCGACAATCCAGAAGCGATTCGTAGACCTCCGCCCCCTCCGGGTCGTCCGTGGCCACGTTGCCCAACAGAACCAGAGTCGCGTCTACCTCTTTGCGAGCGATGCGGAAGGCCTTGATGACGCCCTCCGGGTCTTTCCAGCGATCGAACCGCGAGATCTGGACCACGAGCGGAAGGTCCGTCGGGATGTCGTAGTGGGCGAGGCGCTCATCCGTCTCCTCGTCGCTGAACTGCCTGTTCTTGATCGAGAACGGATCGATCGCAGGCATGAAGAACAACTGGGGCGCACGCAGCTTCTGCCGGTATTCTTCGATGCTGAAGATCACGGCGTCGTAACGCTCGACGTGCTCCGACATGTACTGCCACAACTGCGGACTCGGCTGCGACAGATCGATGTGGCACCGCCAGACCCACGGTCCCTTCTTGTGATAATGCCGCACCATGCCCAACGGTTGCGGGTCGTGCACGATCACCATGTCATGGTCCAAATGATTCCTCACCACGTTCTCATAGACCACCTCTTCGTACAATCGTTTCTTGCGTTCGGAGAGATTGATCTCGCCGCCCTGCAGCGCGTTGTGCATCTTCTTGGTAATGCTGAAGAAGTCGGGCGAACCCTGGATGACGCGCCAGCCCGCCTTGAGCCCCAGGCTGTTCATCAGCAGCGTCAGCGAGCCCAGCAGGGTGGCCACGCCTCCTCCGTAATACGTTGAATTGACGTGCGTGACGTGAAAGCCGTCCAGTGGCTTTGCCTTCTTGCAGATTCTCTCTGTCGCCTCCGGCCCGATGAACTGTTCGTAATCTTCCAGATGGACGAGTTTGCCGTTGGTCGCCATGGGATCTCTCCAACATATGCGGTTCACAATGGACTGCGCTGGCGATCCAGCAGTCCAGGCTATTATGTGAGCGTAGGCGTTTGTGTCGAGCCTGTCCGACCAGGGAATTCCTGTATTTGCCGAGAGAAAAACCTTGCGCCCGCTGAGACCCCTCACATGGCGATATGCACCCGCTACGGCCCGAAGGTGCGCATTGTGATTGCATTCCGGAGGCCAGGCGGGTATGATGGTCGTGATGCGGCTTGGGGCGTTGGCGCCGCCTTTCGACCACACCTGGACGGGGCTTTGCTATGCGAAGGGGTCGAGGCTTCACACTGATCGAGCTTTTGGTCGTGATCGCCATCATCGCCCTGCTCATGTCCATCTTGATGCCGGCGTTGGGACGAGCACGGGAGCAAGGCAGACGTGCCGCGTGCCTGAACAACACCAAGAGCCTGGTGCTGGCCTGGCTGATGTACGCCGACGAGAACGAAGGCAAGCTGCCCCGGGCCCAGGCGAGCGAGGATCCCGCCGTCACGGACTGCTGGATCCGCAAGCCGGCGGGGACGCTGCCGGTCGAGGCGCCGGTCGAGGAGCAAATCGAGGCATTGCAGGCGGGCGTTCTGTTCCGTTATGCGCCGAACGTCAAGATGTTTCGCTGCCCTGTGGCGGCCAAGACGGAGATGCGGACGTACAGTATCGTTCACGCCATGAACGGCTACGACTTCGGGGGGATCGCTCCAGTCTGCAGGCGGATTCAGGACGTCAAGCAGCCGGGGGTGCGGATCGTATTCATCGACGATTACGGACAGGACTACGACGCCGCCTGGGCCGTGCACTACGACCTGCCCAAATGGTGGAACCCCATTCCCATGCGCCACGGCAAGGGAACGGTGGCTTCTCATGCCGACGGGCACGCCCAGTTCTATCGCTGGACCGACCCGCGGACGATCCAGTGGGCTCAGTTGACCTGGCAGGAGGCCGAAGCCCAAAGGGGCAGTGACCTGACGACCCAGCCGGGCAACCTGGACCTTGAGAACGTCCAGAAGGCCTGCTGGGGCCGGCTGGGCTACGATCGATGAGGTGCAACGGGCCGCACCGCGCGCAAGCCTTGCCTTTGGAGACCGGATTGGGTATGATGGTTTCCGGGTGGCTCAATGCTTTGGAGCCCCCTTTCAACCGCACACTGGTGGGATGTTGCCATGCGAAGAGATCGAGGGTTCACGCTGATCGAGCTGCTGGTGGTGATCGCCATCATCGCCCTGCTCATGTCGGTTCTGATGCCGGCGCTGGCGCGGGTGCGGGAACAGGCCCGCATGATCGGGTGCATGGCCAACCTGCGGCAATGGGGATTGGTCAGCACGATGTACGCCGAGACCAACGACGGCAAGCTCTGGAGAGGCATCGGCGCCAACGCCTGGTGGTGGATCTATCAGCTTCCTGAATCGCAGAGAGACTGGAAGCAGAACAAGACGTGGTTCTGTCCCACAGCCACCAGGCCGATTGTGGACGAGTATGGCGTCCCCATCCAGACGCTCAATATCTTCAACGCCTGGGGGATTTACCGCGACCCCTTCGAAGGGTATGAGGCCGGGTCGAACGGCGTAGCGGGCAGCTACGGACTCAACGGCTTTCTGTTGAGTCGGCCGTTGGAAACTGAAGCCCAGCGACAGAGCTATTGGGGCAAGCTTACCGACGTGCGCCAAGCGAACAACGTTCCCCTGTTCGTCGATGCCCTGCGATTCGACCTGTGGCCTCAGCATACCACGCCTCCGGCTCAGTACGAATTCGAGGCCTGGACAGATCAGGACATGGCTCGCTGCTGCATCAATCGCCACGGAGGCTTCGTCGGGTGCGTCTTCGCCGATGCCTCGGCTCGGAAAGTGGGCTTGAAGGAGCTCTGGACACTGAAGTGGCACAAAGGGTTCAACACGGCGGGGACCTGGACACGCGCCGGCGGCGTCGAGGCGAGCGATTGGCCCGACTGGATGCGAAGGTTCCAGGACTTCTGATCCGTCGCGCTATTCCGTGAGCGAACAGCCGCCCGCCGCAATAGGCAGCGACGCCCCGTGTACATGTGAACCACGCCTGTGGAGAGGCCCCGTTCGTATCTCGTCACTGCGGGCGATCAGAAGTCTCTGAAGGTGCTCATCCAGCCAGGCCAATCGCCGGGCCCCACGCCCCCGGCCGTCGTCCACAGACCGCTGGTATCGAAGTCCCGGTGCCATTTCAGGGTCCACAGCTCTTTGAGCCCGACGGGACGAACGGTGCTGAAGTCGGCGAAGACACAATTGATCGAGCCCGAGTGACGGTCGATACAGACGACGTTCCATTCGTTTCCGTCAGCAACGTCGAAGCCCTTGATCGTCGGCGGGCCCTGGGTATGCAGCGGCATCGCGTCGACGTAGGCGCAATCGAAGAACAGAGGGACATTCTCCGGGTGCCTGATGCGGCGAACCGTCTTCCAGTACCTGTCGTCCGCACGACTGCATATCCACTCGTTTTGCCCGTAGCTGCCCCGATCGCGAAGCTCGGGGTCTTTGGTCCGCACGTCGCCCCAGCCGCCTGCGTCCCAGTTCCAGGCGCGGTATTCGAACGGTCCGCCCACGGCCGCCGGCAGCGTAGCCGACGGACACATGGCCAGTTTGCCTTTGTCTCGGTAGTAGGGCAACAGGACGGCCGGCCAGTCGTTGGCGGCGGCATTGCCTTCGTAGACGCCCTCGTTGAACTTGCCGTCGGTGTCCTCGGTGTAGAAATACCAGATCAGACCCCACTGCTTGAGGTTGGACCGGCAGGCGACCGAGCGGGCCTGGTTCCTGACGCGCTGAAGGCTGGGCATCAGAATCCCCATGAGCAAGGCGATGATGGCGATCACCACCAGCAGCTCGATCAGTGTGAAGCCTTGATCTCTTCGCATCGCAAGACCCCTTCAAGGCGTGCTCCAAAGGCGGCGTCAGAATGCATCGCTGAGGTTGGCCATCCACCGGGGCCAGTCCTCAGGCTCAACGCCTCCCGCCTTGGTCCAGACGCCCGACGTGTCGAACGACTTGCTCCATTTCAGCGTCCAGAGTTGTTTGAGGGCCACCTTCCTGACCGACCAGTCGGCAAACAGGACGAACTGGCCCCCCCCGTGCCGATTGACACAGAGCCGCTGCATCTCGTGCCCACTCATAATGGGTGTCTCATGCCCCCAGGGAGGTGGATCGTCGGAGTCCCGGGGCCAGCCGTCCACCCACCAGCCTTCGGTGAAGACGGGAACATTATGCGCCCCCCGAACCTGATAGGTCCGCCAGTAGTCGCTGGCCGGACCTCGCCCCCACAGACTGTCCATGCCGGCCGGAGGATTGCACATCCAGCCATTGGGGGCATAGCTGCCCTCGTCGTTGCCGTGGGAGGCGGGAACCCGCCACGCATCGAACGGGGTCGCCGCAATCGCCATCGCGTCCAACGACGCCGCCGATCGATGCTTGCCGGCCGTCGGACACAACCACATCTTCTTGTCCTTCGACAGGGGCCGCATGCACTCACGCCACCAATCTCCGTGGGCGACGTCCGCTCCGAAGCTCTCGAGCAGCCCGCTGTAGAAATAGCCGTTGTTGTCATCGCAATACATGGCGAAGACCAGTCCCCACTGGTGCAAATTGGACTTGCACACGACGCCTCGCGCCTGGCGACGCACCCGCTCCAGGGCCGGCATCAGCACGGCCATCAGCAGAGCGATGATGGCGATGACGACCAGCAGTTCGATCAGGGTAAACCCCTCCGACTTCGGCCTGGATGATGACGCGCGGATCGTTGGTCTGGGATGGAGAATGCGTGTGGCTCTCTCGATCATCATGCCCACTCCTGTCCTGTCACCTCTGCGAAAGGCGGGCGACGAGGCCCGAGACACCGCCCGGCAGACCCTCGTGCACTCGCGGCATTGCGGTTTTCCACGACGGCTGGGTCTTCTGGAGTCCATTATGGGCGAATGTCCGGACCGGAACAAGGAAAATCATGGCAATCGCCCACGCGACAACGCTCCCCCCATCCTGCTCGGCATGGTCGCTTCATGGACGCTAAGAACGCGCTGCAGCGGCAGCATCCAGCACGACGTTTCGCATCAGGGTGGGATTGGCGGGTTGGCCGGTGAAGAGGCGGAACTGGGCAAGGGCCTGATTGACGAACATGGCAACGCCGTCAATCGTCCGGGCGCCGGCGGCCCGAGCCTGCTGAAGCAACAGGGTTTGAGGGGGGTTGTAGACCGTGTCGAAGACGGCCATGTCGGGCCCGAGCACTTCGGGCCGAACCGGTGTTGCATCGACCTTCGGGTGCATCCCGATACTGGTGCAGTTGACGATGAGCCTGGCATCGAGGCGTGAGAGGCCTTCCAGACCAGAGCACGCACAGTGGAAATCGGCAGCCAGTTGCTCGGCTCGTTCGACCGTGCGGTTGTAGATCGTGACCTTCGCCCCGGCGTCCGTCAGGCCCGCGACGATGGCTCGCGCCACGCCGCCGGCCCCCACCACGGCCACGGGCAGATCGCCGAGCCCATCGCGGACGATGCCCATCCTTTCGACAATGGCATCGAGCGCCCCGGCGTAATCCGTGTTGTAGGCCCGAAGTTGTCGCTCCTCGCTCGTCGCTCGTCGCTCGACGACGAGGGTGTTGGCGGCGCCGATCTGCTCGACCAGGGGCTCGATGAAACCGCCCTTCTGCCGCACGTAGTCAAGCGCGCTGTGCTTGTGCGGAACCGTAACGCTGAAGCCTCGAAAGCCAAGCCACGGTCGCGCAAAGACGCGATCGAGAAAAGTGAACAACCCATCGCGGTCGCCCTGGACCAGCAGCGGCAGATAGACGCCGTTGATTCCCCTGTCGGCCAGGCAGGCGTTGTGGATGGCCGGACTGAGCGAGTGGCCCACCGGATCGGCCAGCACCCCGAACAGCTCCGTCTCGCGGTCCATGGAATCGTGATGGTAAAGCCCCTTGAAGGCATCCAGCGTCACCTGTCCCGGCGCGGTGCCGCTGATCTCGTCGAGACTGGCGAATGTGACGAGCCCGCCGAGCTTCTTCGCGAGCACGCGGCTGAGCAGGCCCGCCTGCCCCATGCACAGCACGATGCAGTCGCCTGGCGCCTCGTGAAGCAGATCGAATGCAGCGAAGCAGTCGTTGATGTGGCCGGCCGTGCAGACCAGCTTGGGCACAGCCGTCGGGCACATCTGCACGATGTCACGATACCGCCGGCGGATGTCGTCGAAGGGACCGTTGAAGTCGTGCATCGAGAGGATCAGCCGGCCTTTCGGCGACGACGCCAGCGCCGCCTCGATCTTGCGGCGGACGGCAGGCTTTCGGAAATGGACGAACTCGACGTCGATGAACTCGGCCCCTTCGTCCAGGGCCGCCGTCAGGACGTCGAGCCGCAGCGACTCCGGATAGTCGACGGCTCCGCCCTCACGAGCATCGCGACAGGTCACGATCAAGCCAACAGACTCGCCGGCCACGACCCGGCTTTGCCGCACAACCGCCTTCACCAGGTCCGCCGTGAGCCCTTCGAGATAGTCCGTCCGCAACTCAAGCATCTCGGCGCCGCCGGCCACGGCACGGCGGACCTGCTCTGCGGCCTGGGCCGCGTTCTTCGCCGATATGGGGACCGCCAAATACGTCATAGTGGCCCCTACATATACCAGCCGCACCCGCTCAGGGCAAGACCCAAACTCAGCCTGCCGGGCGTAACCCGCACCGATCTCAATGCGCGCAGCAACTCGCCGCGACAAGAAAGGGCTTGTCATTTGCCGTGCCGAACGACCTCAAGCCGACCCGGCGCGCCGGCAAGGCCGTCGAACGACACTCGCCGCCGATGCTCTGACGACCGCGGAGATAGTGAATTCCTTGACGATGCCGACTGCCTTTTGGTAATCTGGTTTCGTGCACAGGTCACAACCACAATATTGGAGCATCGGCGTGAGGGTATGCATCATGACCACGAGAAGTCACATTTCCGCCTGCCTGCTGTGGACCATCCTGATTTTGCTGTCCTGCCCGGGACAGGGCCTTTCACAGGACGATCAGGGGCCGGGCAACCCACCCTCTGACGACGTCCTGGACATCGTCGTTCCGGCTGAGTGGACGCTGCTGGACGAGATCGAGTTCGATCTGTACCTTGAGGCCGGCCGGCACCTTGCCGTCCGTTACGATCCAGCGACGCAGACGCTCGGCGCCATCGGCCCGATCCGAAACCATGAGTTGACTACCGCTGCCAGGGCGGCCGTGGACAAGGCGCCGCGCTGGATGCGTCACGAGCTGACCTGGGTCTTCTCGCAGATCCCCGCCGACGCCCAGGACCTGTGGGCGGCCGCCGTCAACGACGCCAACGACCCGTATATCGACGAGATCGCCTTTGCCATCGCCCATTCCTCGCCGCAGTACCTGACCAGCGGCTACGGCAGCCCCGACCTGTTCGTGCGCAACGCCGAGCTGATCTATGAGAACGCCGCCCTGCTCGACTACGTGGAAATCATCGACGTCGGCAACTCCGACAGCGACGACGACTACTACTCGACGACGCGCTACGTGCAGTCTCGCGCCGCCAGCACGCGGACCGGCGTCCCCGCCGTCACGACGCTCGATGCACCGAGGGACATCTACTACTGGTACGTCGTCCATCCCAGAGTCGCCAAGGAGATTCCCGCCTTCATCGACCCCGATCTGGCCGAGAGCAACCGCTCGCACAACGAGAACATCGTCTCGGCGCAAGAGGGGTACTTCTGGCGCGATTACCTGTTCAACTACGCCGATCCCGGCTATCCCATCCTCCGGGATCGACTGTTGCGATGCACGATCGCCGGCGATGGGACGAGCCTGGGCGGCGACAGCGCCATCGGCGCCGTCAACAGTTGGATCAACGCATCTATGAGCTTCACCTCCGAAGCCGAGCGCCCGCACCAGCCGATCCGCATCTACGACAAGCACATCGGACGCTGCGGCGAGTACGCCGACCTGGTCGCGGCCGCCGCCCGCACCGCCCTGATCCCCTGCACCAGCGTCGCCTCAACCTCCACCGACCATGTCTGGAACGAATTCTGGCACGAGCGATGGATTCAGTGGGAGCCGGTCAACAATTCCGTGGATGAGCCGCTCGTCTACGCGACCGGATGGGGCAAGGTCTTTGGTACCGTCTATGAGATCCGCAGCGATGGCCGCATTCGCGGTGTAACCGACCGCT
This sequence comes from uncultured Pirellulales bacterium, assembly GCA_964610435.1. Classification (GTDB taxonomy): domain Bacteria; phylum Planctomycetota; class Phycisphaerae; order Sedimentisphaerales; family Anaerobacaceae; genus Anaerobaca. Next base: position 18,989 of record CAZSXM010000017.1, read on the forward strand.
ATACGCCGAGCACCGCCACGATCGAACTGAATGTCACCGACGCGATCGGCAATCCCGTCGATGGGGCCGAAGTGCGCCTGTACGCCAAGAGCCCCACCTCCACGAGATTCCTCTCGGACTTCTACGCGCTGACCGACAACGACGGCCGCTGCACGTTTGTCGTGGGCGACCGCCTGGACTACGCCGCCCGCGTTGCCTCGGCGATCGGCGTCGAACCGAACGTCCCCAACCAGCGGATCGAACTCGTCACGAAGGCGGTCGCGGACGAGTCATATACACACTCCGTCGCACTGGAAGGCTTGATGCCCATGCTCGACGCCACGTCGGCCGAGGCCCCAGCCAACGAAGACAGTCCCTATCGGCTCGTCATCTCGTTCGCCGTGCCCCAACAAGTGCTTATGGGCAACGTTTTCCGCGACGATGTGGCCCCCTATACGGAGCACTTGGAGAGAATCGAGGGCGGCCGGATCGATTTCTTTGTCGCCGACGCCGCCGAGTACGAGCGGTTCGCCGCCGGAGCGACCTTCGATGCGTTCCACGTGAATCCCCGCGCCACCGAGGCCCAAATGATCGTCCCGGTCCCGTCGAATGGCGATTGGCACTGCGTCTTCTCCAACGAGACCAACCTCAACAACCTCCAGCACCTCATCGCCACCATCCGCCTCTACACCCACTGACCCGGCACGCGCGGGGCCCGCAGACACAGCCGATCCTGATTCACATACACGCCGTAGGTCACATCCAGCTCGTCACGGTAATACTCGCCCTCGTATTCGGCCAGTGGCTCGGCGGTCAGCGGACGATCATCGACCCTTGTGGCATTAATCCGATGGCCGCTGTGTCGCAGGCCTGTCGCAGAGTGGAGCGGCGCCTCAACGAAGATCCCAGGTTCCGCCGCACGGTCGAAACCGCCGCCAAAGACGATAACTTATAATTCAAGACCCGACCCCGTTCGCCCCCCCTACTGGTTTCGCAGGGCCCCTGGCGGATGGCGGGGGCCTTCTTCCTATCGGCGGGGTCTTCGGGGTGGTCAGTTGGAGACGAGGAGACAGGCGTGCTTCATGCGGGACCAGGCCCGTTCGAAGCGGCGCCACGGGAGGGTCGCGAAGCCGTGGGCCGGGTCCATGAGGAGGACCTGCTCGTCTCTGAGTCCGCCGACGACGACGAAGTGGTCCTTCTTTGAGGATCTGCTGCTCGGCCTCTTGGCGAGGCTGGGTGTCCATGGAGAGGATGTAGGCCTTGCGTCCTTCGGCTTCGGCGATGGCGCGAAGTTCGACGAGGTAGTAGGGGCGCCTTTCGGGGGTCGGGTACGTCTCGAGGATGCGGGTTTCCGACAGGTTGGCGTCCCAGTAGGTCAGGATGCTCGCGAGACAGGCGGGCCCGCAGCTATGACGCGTCGTCTGTTCGGCGACGGGGACCGGGCAGTAGGCGAAATCGCCATACTTGCGCTGAAAAGCAGGGGTTTCCGTTGTCTGGATCGACGAACGGCATCCGCATAGAAAGAAAATGCCTGCCAGAAGCCATGACAGGCTTACGATGACGGTACCGCGCCCCCGATGGGGCGCAGGGTTGGAATTTGTCATTGCGTGTCTCCTCTCCGGAGAGAGGCCCCCACGCCGCGCGAGCGAGACGGCAGCGCGTTGTTAATTGAGTTGGCCGGTGAGGACGAGGACGAGAAGTACGATGCCCACGACCGCGAGGACGACTACTAAGCCGTCGCCGCCGGCGATCTCGGCCAATTCGGGGGCGTCTTCGGCTTGTTGTGCCGCCAGATCGGCTTCCTCCGACTGCGTTACCAGGTTTTTGGGGATGGCTCCGGCTTAGGCGGGGGCTACCGCGGCGTGGAGAATACAAACGAGCAGTAGGCAGGCGATGATCTTCCGCATGTTGTGGCTCCTTCTTTCCTTGTGTTGTCAAGAAGGCCGGCGACCGCAGCGGTCCCACGCTGTCAGGAGACTACGAGCCCCCCTATATGCCGGTGGGCAGGATCGTGCCCAATTCGGGCGAGGCGAATGCTCACTCCGGTTTTTCATAGAATCCGGGGACATCTATGAGCAAGGCGTTGTCAAGACGGTCGTGGGGTGGAAATCCGGGGCCAGTATAGAATGGCGGTCCGTTAAGGGAATCAAAGAAAAAGGTCTCCCGTAGCTGATGGTTGTATTGACGAGTACCTCTATCGGCAAAGAGACCCAAACATGCGTAAGGATACCATCGGCCAAAGCGATCGAACCACTGTGAAGATTTCGGATTCCCTGCAGAGTTCGGTCCTGCATTCGATCCGCAATGTAGTGCCCGACGAACTCATCGAGCGCGCACCTGCCAGGAGGTCGGTTACCGCTTCCGCAAACGCAAGATCACGCCAGTGGCTACGGTGTTGCACATGATCCTCTCTGCCATCTGGCCCGAGTAGTCATTCAATGCCTGCTGGCAGGTGTTGTGGGATACTTTCCTCCGTTGGTTTCCCCAGTTCAACGGGCAGTGCCCCTCCCGTCGTCGTGTCGCCGAGACCCGCAACCGCTTGCCTGTGGCCCTGTGGAAGAGCCTGTTTGCAGCCGTCTCCCGGCAGGCTCAGCAGCGTTGCGATGGCTATGACCATTGGAAGGGCCATCGCGTCGTTCTGGTCGATGGAACCTGTGTGTCGATGATTCGTACGCCGGAACTGGTCAAGACCTTTGGAGTCAACCAGGGCCACGACGGTCGAGGACGCTATCCACTGGCTCTCCTGGTGACGCTGTCCCTGGCGCGCACGATGACGATCTCGGACTATGCGTTGGGCCCGTATCGCCAGAGTGAATGGAGCCTGCTCTGGTCCATCCTTGGATCCCTCGGCCAGGGCGATGATGGCGCAGAAGTGTTACCCAGAACCGGCGGGGCAGGGTTCCGTGTCAGAGGGCCAGGATCCGCCCAAGCCAGACGATCGCCGGCACGGTGACTACGCTGGCCATGGTGCTGAGAAAGATCGCCCGGGACACGAGGGAGACGTCCCCGCCGTACTTCTCGGCAACGACGGAACACGTCACCGCCACGGGCATGGCCGAGATGATGATGAGCGTCGTTGCGGTCGCCGTCTCGACGTGCAGCCCGATGGTCCGGGCCAGGAGCAGCAGCAACATGACCAGGACAGGAAATCCCACCAGTCGTATGGCGACAAGGCCTGTTATGCGGGCACTCCACAGGCCCTCGGCGTCTTCGTCGCCGAGCATGGACCCGGTGACGACCATGGCCAGGGGCACGGTGACGTCGCCGAGAAATGCCATCGCCTGTACGACGACGCTCATGGCACCGAGCCCGATGCCCACCTCGGTGATATCCAGGCGCTCCACGGTTCGCGCTGCTGGAAAGGCCAGGGCGGCCGCGACTGCGAGAACCGTTGCGAGCAGGCCGGGATTGACAACAAGCCCCCGCAACGACGCCGCATCGGGTCTGGTCCCGCGCACGACCGAGACCCCGACGCTCCAGAAGATCAGCAGCGCTCCGACATTGACCAGCAGCACGATCCGTTCTCCCTGCTCGCCGTAGAGGGCGATGGCAATCGGGAGCGGGACAAAGAGCCAGTTGGGCGTTCCGACCGCAAACGCCGCCGAGCCCCGAGTGGCCGCATCGGCTCCTCGTGCGCACCGGGCCGCCAGAGAGCCGATGCCCATCCCAGCCAGGAGAAGGAGAACCCCCATCAGCGGCAGGTACCAGCTTTCGGCCATGCTCTGAGGGTCCACGCTGCGCAGCATCGAGGTAAATACGAGTGCAGGAAATGCGACATCCGCGACGAACCGGCTGATGCGTTCGGTCGAGGGCTTGTCGAGCAGTTTTCTGCGGCGAAGGAACAGTCCCGTGAGGATCACCAGCGACAGCATGACGATCGTTTCCAGAACGCGCAGGACTTCGTCGGTCATCGGGGGCTCCTGAGCTAGATCAAGCGGGCCACAGCCGCTCCTTCGAACGTGGCATCGATGATCTGGCCGGGCTTTCTGGCGTCGCCGATCACATAGAACTCCGGGGCGGCTCCCTTGAGCGTCTCGGCCAGATCGGTGACGGATTGAGACCCGAAAGCGGCGACGACGCTCTCGGCCTGGATGAAGGACTTTCGACCGAGATGCTCCAACACGGTAACGCCGTTTTGCGAGATCTCGGCGATCACCCTGTTGGTCAGGGTCCGGACGCCCGCCTTGGGCAAGCGGTCCGTCAGCAGATCGAACCGGCTGATCGGCTCCATGTCGGAGGCGAGTTCGGACGCCATCTCGATAATGGTCACGTTCTTGCCCTTCTCTACGAGATACAATGCGGCTTCGCAGCCGACCATACCGCCGCCGGCAACGATCGCATCGGTTGTGGGCACCTCAACGTTTCCGGACAATACGTCCCAGGCGTCGTACACGTTGGGCCCATCGATTCCGACGATGTCCGGCACCAGCGGCACGGCCCCAGTGGCGATGATCAGCACAGTCGGATGAATGTCTTTGACAACCTGGGCGTCCACTTCTGTATTCAGGCGGACATCCAGCTCCATCTTGGTGAACTGGTTCGCGTAGTAGTCCTGGACGAAATGGAGCTTGTCTTTTCCCGGTGCGTGCGAGGCGACGATGCACTGCCCCCCCAACTGGTCCTTCTTATCGAACAGAACGACCCGATGGCCGCGGCAGGCGGCCACCCGAGCCGCCTCCATCCCTCCCGGACCGGCGCCGACGACCATCACCGTCTTCTGTCTCTCGGCGGCCGCGACGCGGGCCCATCCTTCCAGACGTTCGTGGCCCACCACAGGATTGACCGAGCAGCGCATATACAGATCGCCGAAGACATGGCCCCCGATGCAGCCGATATTGCAACTGATGCACTTTCGGATATCCTCAGGCCTGCCTTCCCGGGCCTTCGCGGGCCAGGCCGGATCGGCGATCAGGGTGCGCCCGACAGCAACGAAGTCCGCCTTGCCCTGCTCCAGAAGGCCCTCGGCGATCTCGGGCGACCGTATCTGGCCGACCGTGATCACGGGGATGGCCACAACCGTCTTGATCTCTTCGGCCAGGTAGCTGCGCCAGCCTTCGTCAAAATGCATCGGCTCGAGCAGTGTCGGCATCGATTCATAGATGCCGCTGCTGACGTGCAGAATGTCGATGCCGGCCGCTTCCAGCGTCTTTGCGATGCGCTTCGAGTCCTCCAATTCCAGACCGCCAGGCACAAACTCGTCCGCGCTGAATCGAAAACACAACGGAAAATCCGGCCCGACCTTCTCGCGGGTCCTCGCAATGATATCCAGCGGGAATCGCATGCGTCGTTCAAAGGATCCACCCCATTCATCGATTCTCTGGTTGGTATGGGGTGACATGAACTGATTGATGAGATAACCATGTGCCCCGTGGAATTCAACACCGTCCATGCCGGCCTTCTGGGCCCGCAGCGCGGTCTCGGAAAATCGTTGGACCAGATCGGTGATCTCGTCGGAGGCCAGCTCCCGAACCGGCTGCTGAAGGAAACCGCAGGGAATGCCCGACGGTGCAACGCCCTGGGCGCCTTCGATGTCGTGGTATTGCCTGCCGGCATGATGGATCTGCAGAAACACTCTTGCCCGATAGACCTGGATGGCTTCGGCCAATTCCTGATAGCCGGGGATGTACTTGTCCGCGTCCAATCGCAGTTGACACGCGACGTTCTTGCCTTCGGGGTACTTGACCTGGGCGTTCTCGACGATAATCAGCCCGGCGCCTCCCTTGGCGCGTTCGACGTAATAGCGGATGAGCCGCTCGGTTGGCTCTCCCGAGGGACCAGCGAAGTTCGTTGCCATCGGAGGCATGACGACCCGGTTCTTGACGGTCATCCCACCGATCCGTCCTTCCTCAAACAACTTGGGGAATCGCATTGTTGGCATTGTTCTTCTCCTGTTCCTGTGGTTCCCGTGCTCTGTTTCCCTGATTGTTATGTTGACCGTCTTTCTGTTGTCCAGAGTTCACTCTATCGATGCGCAAGTGTGTCCGATCAGCAGACGTTTCCCGGTTTCGCAGAAGGAAATGCCTGATCGCCGTCTCCACACCAGGCTCGTCTGAGCCGATCCTGCCGGCCGCAGGTGCCCTGCCGGCGCCCATCCAAAACGTGGGGCAAAATGTCTTGACAGGCCCGAGCAGGCCGCATAGAGTGGTCGCTCCGTATGTGCAGGCTCCCATGGGCGGGGCATCGAATCGCTGAGAAACCCCTCTTACAGACGTGTGAACAGAATAAGGAGAACGCAGATGGCAACAAAGGTGGCAATCAACGGTTTCGGCCGAATCGGCAGAGCGGTCGCACGCATTATCATGCAGCGCAAGGGCGAACTGGAACTGGTCGCGATCAACGACCTGGCCGACACCAAGAGCTTGGCCCACCTGTTCAAGTACGATACCGTGATGGGCCGATGGAACGGGACCGTCGAGGTCAAGGGCGATGACATCGTCATCAACGGCAAGACCATCAAGGTCCTGGGCGTGCGCAACCCGGCCGAGCTGCCCTGGAAGGACATGGGCGTCTCGATCGTCGTCGAGTCCACGGGCATCTTCCGCGCCAAAGAGTCGCCGAAGGGCGGCTACATGGACCATGTCAAGGCCGGCGCCAAGAAGGTCGTCCTGACCGTGCCGGCCAAGGACGACATCGACGCGACCGTCGTGCTGGGCGTCAATGACGAGGCCATCACCGCCAAGACCCAGAGCATCTCCAACGCCAGTTGCACGACCAACTGCCTGGCCCCGCTGGCCAAGGCCCTCAACGACGCGTTCGGTATCGAGAAAGGCCTGATGGTCACCGTGCACGGCTACACGAACGACCAGAACGTCTGCGACATGATCCACAGCGATATGCGTCGCGCCCGGGCGGCCGCCCAGAATATCATCCCGACGACGACCGGCGCTGCCAAGGCCGTCGGCAAGGTCATCCCGGCGCTGAACGGCAAGCTCGACGGCTACGCCCTCCGCGTCCCGGTCATCACCGGAAGCTGCGTGGACCTCGTGGCCGACCTGAAGAAGGAAGCGACCAAGGACGAGGTCAACGCCGCGGTCAAGGCCGCTGCCGACGGCCCGCTCAAGGGCATTCTCGCCTACTGCGACGAGCCGATCGTCAGCAGCGACATCATCGGCGATTCCCATTCGAGCATCTTCGACTCGCTCTGCACGATGGTCCAGGGCAAGACCGTCAAGGTCGTCAGTTGGTACGACAACGAGTGGGGCTACTCGGTCCGCACCGTCGATATCATGGAAAAGATCGCCAAGATGTAATCGAGCTCATGCGTCTGCGCCCTGCACCCCGGGGGCGCAGACGCTCTTTTTCTTGGCTCAACTACCCACGCCGGGCCGGGGCGAAACAGGTCCGATCAGTTCTGTGGGACCCATTCGAGTCGTGAGGAACCGCGTCTATGGACAGCAATCAACTGGAACAGACCCTGGTGCTCATCAAGCCGGATGCCTTGAAGAACTCCGTCACCGGGTTCATTCTCTCGCAGCTATCCGAGTTCCACACCGGGTCGCGATTCGCCGCCGCCAAGATCGTCAACGTCCACAAGATGCTGGCCGAAGAACACTACGCCGAGCATCGGGGCAAGGCGTTCTACGCGGCGCTGCTCGACTACATCATGGGAGTGGTCCACTACCCCGCCGACCGCTGGAAACGGCGGGTCATTGCCATCGTTTACCTCGGACCCAACGTGCTCAAAACCGTCCGCGAGATGGCCGGACCGACCAACCCCCACAAGGCCCGCGAAGAGAGGCCCGGCTGCCTTCGGGCCCTCGGAACCGTCGTCTCCATCCTCGACGCGCAGGGAAACAAGATCGACGACCGCATGGACAACCTGATCCACGCCTCGGCCACCTACGAGGACGCCGAGCGGGAGATCAAACTCTGGTTCCTGCCCCACGACATCCCGCCGCTGATGCGGGCCTATTCGACGGAGGTCTGCGAGACCCATTACTACTACAAGGACGACCGGCTTTTCAACACGTACGAGCCCGAAAGTGTCTTCCTGCTGGCGCCCGGCGACGTGGTCTGGAAGTCCGACCTCGAGATCCTGCGGCAGCATGCCCAGGGCCAGCCGTCGCAGGGGCAACTGAACAAGGTGGTGGCCAAGTATCTCGTCAATCGAACGGCGCAGGAGCAGTAGGACCCCGCCGTTTCCGGGAGATCGCAGCGACCCGGAGCCGGCGCCCCGCCGGGGCCGTCCCGGAAAGGCACTTGACAGGGCCGGCGGGCGGACATAGTGTTTCACCTCAATCGGTGCTGAGACGGGGCCACAAAATGGTGACTCCGATCGTGCGGCTTGACCATACAAAACGGACTTGTTTTTGGGTTGGATCATGGCGAAAAAGACAGTAGCGGACATCGACGTCAAAGGCAAAAAGGTCCTGATGCGGTGCGATTTCAACGTGCCGCTGGATGAGAACTGCAACATCACCAGCGACGATCGTATCGTCAAGGCCCTGCCGACGATCAAGCACATCCTCGACAACGGCGGCGCGCTGATCCTGATGAGCCACCTGGGCCGGCCGAAAGGCGTGCCGGAGACCAGGTACTCGCTGAAACCCGTGGCCAAACGCCTTTCTGAGCTACTCGGCCAGGAGGTGGTCTTCGCCGCCGACTGCATCGGGCCGGACCCGAAGGCCAAGGCAGCCGCCCTCAAGAGCGGCGACTGCATGCTGCTGGAGAACCTCCGCTTCCACAAGGAAGAGACCATCAAGGACAAGGCCGCCAAGGAAGACACCCAGTTGAGGCAGGCCAAGGACGACTTCGCCAAAGAGCTGGCGTCCATGGCTGACGTCTACGTGGACGACGCCTTCGGGACCGCCCACCGGGACAATGCCTCGATGTATACGGTCCCGGCTGTGATGGCGGGCAAGCCCCGCGTGATCGGCTTCCTGATCGAGAAAGAGCTGAGGTTCCTCGGCCACACGTTGAAGGACCCCGAGCGACCCTTCGTCGCCATCCTCGGCGGCGCCAAGGTCTCCGACAAGATCGGCGTCATCGAGAACCTCACCAATAAGGTCGATACCATCGTGATCGGCGGCGCCATGGCGTACACCTTCCTCAAGGCCCTGGGCAAGCAGGTGGGCAACAGCCTGTGCGAGGACGACTTCCTCGACAAGGCGACCGCCCTGCTCGATTTGGCCAAGGAGGCCGGCTGTGAGGTCGCTCTGCCGGTCGATTCCGTGGTCGCCCAGGAGGTCAAAGCCGGTGCGGCCAACAAGGTCGTCGGCGAGGACATCGAAGCCGGGTGGCTGGGTCTGGACATCGGACCCAAGAGCCAGGCGATCTTCGCCGAGAAGGCCAAGGGCGCCAAGACCGTCGTCTGGAACGGCCCGATGGGCGTCTTCGAAACCGAACCGTTCGATGCCGGGACCAAAGCGGTCGCTCTGGCCGTCGCCGAGGCAACGGACAAGGGCGCCAAGAGCATCATCGGAGGCGGCGACAGCGCCAGCGCCGTGGCCAAGCTCGGCCTGGAGGATCGGATCAGCCACATCTCCACCGGCGGCGGCGCCTCGCTCGAATTCCTCGAGGGCAAGAAGTTCGTCTGCCTCGAGATCCTCGACGAGAAGTAGCGGTTCGTCAGAAAGCAATCGCGCGTGGCAGCCTCAAGCGCAGCTTGGGGATGGCTTCTTCCCGACCATCCCCGATTCCTGCGGACTGAAGGCGGCCACCCGCCTGTTGCGTCCATCGGTGCCAAAGGCAATAGAACATGCGACTACCGCCCGCCGGGACAATTGAGATTGCGCCGTCGATCCTGAGCGCCGATTTCGGCAAGCTCGCCGACGAGATCGCCGAGGTGACGGCCGCCGGCGTCAAGATCGTCCATCTCGACGTCATGGACGCCCATTTCGTCCCCAACCTGACGATCGGGCCCCCGGTGATCGCCTCGCTCCGCAAGCACAGCGACCTGGTCTTCGACAGCCATCTGATGATCAGCGAGCCGGACAGGTACGTCGAGGCCTTCGCCAAGGCCGGCGTCGACAACATCACGTTCCACATCGAGGTCGTCGAAGACCCCGAGGCGATGGTTTCGAGAATTCGCGACCTGGGCTGCACCGTCGGGGTCACGCTGAACCCGGAGACCCCCGTCAGGACCATCGAGAAGGTCGCTCCGTTGTGCGACATGGTCCTCGTGATGACCGTGCACCCCGGCTTCGGCGGCCAGCAGTTCATGCCCGACGCCGCCCGCAAGATCGCCGACGTGCGCCGGATCGTGGGCCCGAACGTGCGAATCGAGGTCGACGGCGGCATCGACCCCGACACGACGCCCATCGTGGTCGCCTACGGGGCCGACACGCTCGTGGCCGGCAACGCGATCTTCGGCCGACCCGACCGGGCCGCCGCTATCGACGCGATTCGAAGGGCGATAGAATAGGTCTCATGGGTCCTGCACGATCCGTTGGAGAGACGAGGATGACGAAGAAACCGAAAGCGACCTGGAACGGCTTCTCCCTGAAGCCCCGCAAGGAAATGCCCGAGGGGCTCTGGGTCCGATGCCCCGGCTGCGAGCACATGCTCTACAAGAGCGCCGTCCAGAAGAACCTCGACGTCTGCCCGTCCTGCAACCACCACTTCCGCATCGGCGCCACCGACCGCATCCGCTACCTGGTCGACGAGGACACGTTCCAGCCCATTCTCGAAGAGATGACCTCGACCGATCCGCTCGATTTCGAGTTTCGCGGCACCACCTACAAGGACCGCATCCGCGCCGACGAAGTGAAATCCGGCGCCCGCGAAGCGATCCAGATCGGCAAGGCGTTCATCAAGGGTCGTGGCGTCGTTCTCGGCGTCATGGAGCCGAACTTCCTGATGGGCTCGATGGGCGCCGTCGTCGGCGAGAAGTTCTGCGTCGCGGTCGAAAAGGCCATCGACGAGTCGCTGCCGCTGATCGTCGTCAGTTGCTCCGGCGGGGCCCGCATGCACGAGGGCGTCGTCTCGCTCGGCCAGATGGCCAAGACCTCGGCCGCCCTGGCCCGCTTCAACGACCGCAAGGGCCTGTTCATCTCCCTGCTCGCCGACCCCACCACCGGGGGTGTCACCGCCAGCTTCGCCATGCTCGGCGACGTCATCATCGCCGAGCCCAAGGCCCTGATCGCCTTCGCCGGCCCGCGCACCATCGCCGAAACGATCAAAGTCGAGCTGCCCGAAGGCTTCCAGACCGCCGAGTTCCTCCTCGAACACGGTTTCGTCGACATGATCGTCGACCGCAAAGATCTCCGCAGCGAAATCGCCCGCCTCATCGACTATACCCAGAAATAGCCCCCGCCTTCACATCGGCGCCGGCGCCCCCTGACGCCTGATCCCTGACCCCCGATCCCTGTCTGTCTATCCTTCCCGCCGCACCGCCGCCCCCCCCCCATCTACGCTTCCACGCTTCTACGCTTCTACCGTCCCCGGCCGCCTTTTTTCCTTGCCCCGCCCCTATCCTTCGCCGACAATACCCCCAACGAGCACCGGGCACACAACCGCCCCGGCGGACATCGAGGACCAGGAGACGTGCGAAAACGAAAAACCGCGAGAATGCGACGGGAGTATGCGAAGATGACGCAACCCGCCCCGCCGCACGCCGAACCGCTAAGCTGTATTCTGAGGGGCGACTCCAAGAGTTGCCGAACCTAATTCCGTTGACCACGCCCGGTGAAGGAGCAACGTACTATGGGCAGCGACGCTGAAAGCGCTGTTGATGCGCAGTTCGAATTGCTCCTCGAACAGGGATTGCAGATCAAGAACGCATACGACTCTGAACAGGCGGTCAAACCCACGCATATTTCGGTAATCCGCGATTGGGTGAATCGGGCCCTGGATCTCATTGAACCAGTAATGCCGCCTGATGATGCTCAATTCGATGCCATCAGACAGATAGGCCAAGCATACTCAAATGTAACATCCATTCTCCCCGGCAATACGTCGGACCATATCCGGACAGTCTATATGGTTCTGACTACCGCTCATGCACATTTTCGTGCTTGGTGCAGGCGTGACTTCTCACAAATCGATCCCAGCACGCGAGCACAAGCCTGTCACGCATCGCTCGACGAAGCTTGTCGCTTCAGCAGAGAGAGTCTCTTGCCACTCCTCGTGGGCAAGGAGGATGGACGAACCAAGCGAACCGCCTTGTTACACAGCTATGGTCGGATGTACTGCTGGGTTCACAGCATGGTCAAGTTAGGTAATGGCAACGAAGGTGAGGTCCCCATTGCCGAGCATGCTGCTGTACTCGGAGGTTGTCTACGTGCAATCCTTGAACTATTTCTGGATATCAGTCTGCTCAAATGGGAGACTATAGAACAAGGCCCTGAGAAGTTCTTCTCTTTTGAGAAGGTGGCACGCCACGAATTTGCCAAGAGTTCCATGGACCTAGACAAGGAATACAAACACTTGGAAAGCCAACTGCGTGGTACCTATCAGGAGGCGGCATCGCGTTCACAAGAGATAGACGATTGCATTGTGCGCTTGTGGGGCGTCGTGAAGAACGGGAGGAACAAAGGACAACCCAATCGACCCAAACACTGGACTGGCATGACAGTGATCGATCGCGTCAAGAACCTGGGGAGTGACTTTGTTCGCTACTACCAGCATACTTACCACTACTGCAATTGGACCATTCATTCAGGATACCTTGGATCTATCATAAGAACGGAGGAAGTCGCCTCATCATTCTGCGCTCTTGCCTACGCATTCGCCAACGATATGTTTCTGCGTGCAACGAAACACATGATCGAAGAATGCGACGACCTGTTAGATGCGAATGGCCTGAAGAAGCAACTTGATAGGACTGTCCTGCGTGGAACGCGCGTGCTTTGGGATGCTGTGATCAGAGGGGCTCATTAGGGGGGGGCGGTGACACCATACGTATTTCGGGGCGTCAGTGCGGATGTCGCGGGTGCTTTGGGCCGATCCTGTGTCTGCTGCACTGACGTCATGCGATTGTCTCCGACTTCAGCCACAATGGCAGCCGGTCCGGCCGGAGAGGGCAAGGGTGAATGCTCGCTTCTCGAACGCGGCCATCGGCAAGGCTCCGCTGCGCTACGTCTCAAGGCTGCCACCGGCCACTGGAGTTTGAAGTCTCATGTGTGAAGTGTGAAGTTTGAAACGGGGAGTGTGAAGGCTTCGGCGTCGGGATTGTCCGGCAATGGTTTGGTTGCGTCTGTTCTTGACACTTGAGGCTTCGCACTTCAAACCCGTCAGGCCTGCGGGCCTGGCGCATCATCGGGGAAAAACCTCGATCCGTGGGGATTGCGGGCGGCGGCGGTCGGGCGTATGATTCGAGGCATGGAGCTTTGGCGTCGGGTCATGTCGATCGTGGGGCTTTCGGGTCTGCCGAGGGTCTGGCAGGTGGGGATCTACGGGCTGGCCGGAGTGGCGGTCGGGCTGGCGCTGCTGCTGGTCCGCGTGGCCAACGCGACCTCGTATCTGTCCGACAGCCCGCTCACGTGCATCAATTGTCACGTCATGACCGACGCGTACGCCAGTTGGCAGCGGGGCAGCCACGGGCGGGTGGCCGCGTGTGTCGATTGCCACGTGCCGCATCACAACGTCGCGGCCAAGTACGCCTGCAAGGCCCGCGACGGGATGAAACACTCTTACGTCTTCACGTTGCGAAAGGAGCCGCAGGTGCTGGAGCTGTCGGCGCCGGCGGTGCCGGTGGTCCAGAGCAACTGCGTCCGCTGCCACAGCGATCAGTTGGCGATGGTGCGGCTGGCGGCGTCGGACGAGCGGCGATGCTGGGATTGCCATGAGAACATCCACGGTTCGGTCCGCAGCCTCTCGACGAGCCCGTCGATGCTGCGGCCGGCGTTGCCCGATGCGGGACTCGATTGGATCAGGAAAGGGGGCCAGTGATGGCGTCAGGGTCTTCCCACGACAAGTCGAAGCTCTTTACGACCAGTGCCGGTCCGCTGCCGTTGTGGGCGGGGGCGGCGGTCCTCGTCTCGGCGGCCGGAGCGGTGCTCGTGATCGGGCTGCTGGCGGTTTCGATCATGGAGCGGCGGTGGGAGGCCCAGCGCCCGACGATGGTGGCCACGCCGATCGCCGAGTGGGAGCCGGACAACGCCGTGTGGGGACAGAGCTATCCGAGGCAGTACGAGTCGTATCTGCGGACCCGCATCACCGACACGAAGACGAAGTTCGGCGGGGCCGACCCGCGCGACTACCTCGAAGAGGACCCGTATCAGGTCATCCTGTTCGCCGGCTATGGGTTCAGCAAGGAGTACCTCCAGGCGCGGGGGCATTATTACGCCGCACACGACGTCCGCGAGTCCGCCCGCATCACGACGCCGTTCAACGCCGGCACCTGCTGGAGCTGCAAGAGCACGGACGTGCCCCGGCTGATGAATCGGATGGGCGTCAGGGAGTTCTACGCCGCCAACTTCCACGACCTGGCCGACGAGATCAAGCACCCAATCGGCTGCCAGGACTGCCACGATCCCGATACGCTTCGGCTTCGCATCACCCGTCCGGCCCTGCGCGAAGCCTTCACCGCGATGGGCCGCGACATCGACGAGGCCACCCATCAGGAGATGCGCTCACTCGTGTGCGCGCAATGTCACTCCGAGTACTACTTCCAGACGGATGAGTCGGCGGAGCTGAAGAACTACCTGGTGTTTCCCTGGGCCAAGGGCACGACGGCCGACGAGATGCTGGCCTATTACGACGGCATCGATTTCGCCGATTACGTCCATCCGATCTCCGGCGCACCGATCATCAAGATTCAGCACCCGGACTACGAGGTGTACCTGACCGGCGTGCACTCGTTTCGCAACGTGGCCTGCGCCGATTGTCACATGCCATACCGCACCGAAGGCGGCGTCAAGTTCACCGACCATCACGTCCAGAGCCCGCTGCTGAACATCGCCAACAGTTGCGCCGTCTGTCACCGCTGGAGCGAAGACGACGTCCGCACGCGCGTCGAGGGCATACAGACCAAGGTCAGTGACGCCATGTTGCAGGCCGAAGAGGCGCTGGTGCACGCGCACTTCGACGTGGCGGCGGCAACACAGGCGGGGGCAAGCGACGACGATTTGAAGGCGGCGCGGTCGCTGATTCGCGACGCGCAATTCCGCTGGGACTACGTCTCGGCGACGAACGGCATGGGGTTCCATTCGCCGCAGGAGTCGACGCGTCTTCTCGGCGAGGCGGCCAATCTGGCCCAGCGGGCCCGCGTGGACACCGCCCGCCTTCTGGGCCGTCTCGGCGTAACCTCAGCCCTGCGATATCCCGACATCTCAACGCGCCAGAAGGCCTGGGACGTCGCGCAGTCTTTCCTCGAGGGCAACGGCGTCCCGCTACTGCCCTGATGGCGGAAATGCCGCTCGTCGCTTTCGCAGGCATTCCTGCTACTGCCGGGCCGGGTGGGCATCGGCATCATGCCGTTGGGCCCTCGGCTGAAGGAGCCGGGCGTTGAAGTCGCCGGCGATATCGCGACAGGCATCGCCCAGCCTCTCGGCAGGGATCACGCACATCAGATGTTGTGACAGGACCGTCAGATCGGCGGTCCTCGGCAACCGCTCGACGGCCGCCATCAACTGCCTCATCCCCACCTCCAAGGGCTGGTCCCTCTCCAGAAGCCCGGCGTTGATGATATAGCGCCACGCCCGCGCCAGCGTCATCAGCATGTCCATCTGCTGTCCATGCTCCAGGACAACCACCGACAGGCCCACAGCCATCATATTGCCCTCATCGTCCAGAAGCGACTGGGTCACGATCTTGATCGTCCAGTGCGGTTTCTCCTGAACCAGCCGGACAACCTCATACGGCTCAAACGCCTGGGCCATGAGCTGGCGAATCGCTCCCGCGAGATGCTCGGGGGCGTTGACGTCGAGCCGGACCGGTATCGTAGGTCCCAATGACTCCGACGTTGCTCTGTTCTGGCCGTAGGATGCGGGGGTGAGAAACGACGTGCTGCACAACAACAACAGGATCACACGGTTCATCTTATGCCTCCTCCATTGCAGTCATGACCGATGAACGCCCCAGGAACCCCGCAAGAGGCATACATGCCCTTGCTTCCCTGGTTCCAATGCAGGTATTATAGGCCCATGATCGGCCAAGTCAAGTATTTCCCGTCGTCTGACCGATAATCCTGAGAAGAGAGCCGGGACAGGACAGACCAAGCCATGCGATCCATGAAGGATGGGTCAGGGCTTTGCGATCTCCTGTTCGCGCTGGATTGACCCAAAAGGTACCATTTGCCAATACCGGAAATTGTGTTATGATAGGTTCGTTGCGCTAGATCACCCGTTTTTTTTTCGGCGATGTTTCCCTTGGAAGATTTCGATGACCGATACAGTAACTGGTATATTGAAGCACGTTGGCAAGCGGCAATTCGCAGTGCGGACGCCGGAGCGGTCCTACCGGCCCGGTCCGGTCGAGTTGATGGTTCATCCCGAGCTGGCGAAGCGCACCCCTCTCGTCGAAGGCGCCGCCGTTGCAGGCCAGGTCGAGAAGAAGAAGGGCAAACCCAGCCTGACGAAGGTTGAAACGATCGGCGGCCTGCCACCGGAGACCTTCCGCAAACGGCCTCATTTCGCCGACCTGACTGCCGTCGACCCGCACGAGCGGTTCGATCTGGGCAGTTCAGGCCAGGAGAGTATGCGAATCGTCGATCTGATGGCCCCGATCGGCAAAGGGACGCGGCAATTGATCGTCTCGCCGCCCAAGGCGGGAAAGACCATCCTTCTCGAACAGATCGTCCAGGCCATCCGCCACTGCTCGCCACAAACCCGCGTGATCGTCCTGTTGTTGGATGAGCGGCCGGAGGAGGTGACCCACTTTCGCCGGGCCGTCGAGGGAGCTGAGGTCGTATCGAGCACCAGCGACCATACCGCCGACGAGCACACCGAACTGGCCGAACTGATGCTGGCCCACGTCCAGACGGAACTGGAGTGCGGCCGGGAAGTCGTCCTGTTGATCGACAGCCTGACGCGGATGGGTCGGGCGTTCAACAACCGGACCCGCCGGCGAGGGGCCCCGCGCGGTCACACAATGAGCGGCGGGCTGGAGGCGGGCATCCTGGAGGTGCCGCGCCGCCTGTTCGGCCTGGCCCGCAACGTCGAGAACGGAGGCTCGATCACCATCGTCGCCACGTGCCTGATCAATACGGGTTCGCGCATGGATCAGTTGATCTTCGAGGAGTTCAAGGGCACCGGCAACAGCGAGATCGTGCTGGATCGGGCGCTGGCCGAGGCAAGGGTGTATCCGGCGATCGACATCCCCGCCAGCGGGACGCGCAAGGAGACCAAGCTCTACGACGACAGGAGAAGCCGGGGCCTGTTGACGTTGCGCCGTGTCCTGGCAAACTACGGGCCTCGCGATGCGATGGAGGCCCTGTTCAAGCTGCTCAAACGATACCCGACCAACGAGGAATTCCTGGAGAGTATGATCTCTCAGAGTTGACTGCCCGTGAGTCCGCATTCGGCACCATCCGACGACGAGGCCCCCGGCCTTTATCTGCACGTACCGTTCTGCGCGAGCAAGTGCGGATACTGCGCGTTCTATTCACAGCCGACGGCCGGCCGCGATGTGCCTCGTCTGGTTTCGGCCTTGCGGACAGAGGTCGGACGCTGTCGGAGCGTTCCTGCGGTGCAGACGGTTTATATCGGCGGCGGCAGCCCGACCAGCTTGCCGGTGGACCAACTGGCCAGGCTCATCGAGACCGTTGCGTCGACCTGGCCCGATGTGGAGGAATTCTCAGTCGAGTGCAATCCAGGACAGATCGAGGTCGAGATGCTGTCGATGCTGGCCCGTTGCGGAGTCAATCGGCTCTCGTTCGGCGTGCAGTCCTTCCACGCCGAGGAACTCGAGCTGCTCGGACGCCGACACAGCGTCGATGAAGCGCGGCAAGCGGTCCGACAAGCACAGGACTTGGGTTTCGAGAACGTGGGGATCGATCTGATCTTCGCCGTTCCGGGCTCGACACTCGATTCATGGCAGCGATGCCTGGAGTCGGCTGTCGCGATGGGGATACAGCATATCTCGGCGTACAGCCTGAGCGTTGAGGCCGGAACACCGCTGTACGACGCCCAGCGACTCGGCCGGATCGAGCCCGTGGACGAAGACACGGATCGGGCGATGTACGAAGTGACCATCGACTACCTGGCATCGGCCGGATTCGCTCAGTACGAGATATCCAACTTCGCACGCGAAGGCTTCGAATGCCGTCACAACGTGGGCTGCTGGGAGAACCGCCCCTACATCGGTATCGGTCCGTCGGCGGCGTCGTACTGGCGCGGTGAACGGACCGCGAACGTGGCCGACATTGACGCGTATGTCCGGAGGATCGAAGCGGGCCTTTCGGGGACAGAAACCCGGCAGACGCCGGATCACAACGATTACATCTGCGAAACGGCGGTTCTGAATTTGCGCACTCGTCGAGGCATCGACCCGATGGTCTTTCAACGCAGGACCGGAGTGGACTTTCGACAGATCTTTGGGGCGCCGCTTCGTCGGCACGAGCGGGCCGGGCTCATCGAATCCGACGAGGGGCGAGTCCGCCTGGCGCGCCGGGCCCTGGCCGTCGCCGATTCGGTTTTGTGTGATTTTTCATCGCTTTGAGGGACGCAGCTTGGACAGGAAGTACATACGGAATTTTTCGATTGTCGCCCACATCGACCACGGCAAAAGCACGCTGGCCGACCGGATGCTCGAGCTGACCGGAACGATCACGGCCCGCCAGGCCAAGGAGCAGCTCCTCGATGATATGGACATCGAGCGGGAGCGAGGCATCACCATCAAGGCCTCGGCCGTGACGATGCACTACGAGTACGAAGGCCACACGTACATGCTCAATCTGATCGACACGCCGGGGCACGTGGACTTCCACTACGAGGTCTCCCGCGCCCTGGCCGCCTGCGAAGGGGCCCTGCTGGTGGTCGACGCCAGCCAGGGAGTGGAGGCTCAGACCGTCGCCAACGCGTATCTGGCTGTGGAGACCGGGGTCGAGATCATGGGCGTCATCAACAAAGTGGACCTTCCGGCCGCCCAGCCGGATGTCGTGGCCGAGGAAATCGAGCACGTGCTCGGGATTCGCAAGAACGAGTGCTTCGCCATCAGCGCCAAGACGGGCCAAGGGGTTCCGGAGTTGCTCGACGCCATCTGCGAGCTTCTGCCGGCCCCGGCCGATCGAAGCAGCGAGCCGACGCGGGCGCTCGTCTTCGACAGTCATTCGGACCCCTATCGGGGCGTCATCTGCTACGTTCGCGTCTTCAGCGGCGCGCTGCGCGTGCGCCAGAAGATGCGGCTGATGCACACGGGCCGCAGCTACCTGATTACGGAGTTGGGCAAGTTTCGACCCGCAATGACGCCCGTCGAAGAGCTTGGCACCGGCGAGGTCGGCTATATTGTCGCCAACATCCGCGATCTCGCCGACGTGCACGTTGGCGACACGGTAACCAACGACGTCCACCCGGCCGACGACCCTCTGAAGCGCTACCAGCCGCCCATGCAGATGGTCTTTTCCGACTTCTATCCGGGCGACAACACGGAGTATTCGAAGCTCCGGGCCGCCTTTGAGAAGCTCGCCCTCAACGACGCCAGCTTCTCGTTCGTCCCACAGAACTCCCCGGCCCTCGGGTTCGGCTTTCGCTGCGGGTTTCTCGGCCTGCTCCACATGGAGATCATCCAGGAGCGCCTCGAACGCGAGAACGACATCGACATCGTCCAGACTGCACCCACGGTCAGCTATGAGGTCGTCACCAATGACGGGCAGATTCGGCGCATCGGCTCGCCCAGCGAACTGCCGGATCGAACCCATGTCAAGGAATTGCGCGAGCCCTTCGTCCGCTTGGAGATCATCACCAGCACCGAGTCGATCGGCGGCATCATGAAGCTGGCCGAGGTGCGACGCTGCAGGCTCCTCAAGACCGACTACCTGAACCCGACCCGCGTGATGATGGAATACCGAGCCCCCCTGGCGGAGATCGTCTATGATTTCTACGACCAGATCAAGGGGATCAGCCGGGGGTATGCGACCATGGACTACGAACTGACCGACTTCGAGGCGACGAACCTGGTCAAGATCGACATCCTCGTCAACGGTCAGCCCGTCGACGCCTTGTCGATCATCGTCCACCGCGACAACGCCGAGCAGCGGGGCCGCAAGCTCATCCTCAAGCTGCGAAAGGCCATTCCAAGGCACCAGTTCGAGATCCCGCTCCAGGTCGCCATCGGCGGCAAGATCATCGCAAGGGAGACCGTCAAGGCCTACCGCAAGGACGTGACCGCCAAGCTCTACGGCGGCGACGTGACGCGAAAAATGAAGGTGCTCAAGAAGCAGAAGGAGGGCAAGCGACGCATGAAGAGCATCGGATCGGTCCAGATCCCGCAAGAAGCGTTTATGAGCATCCTGGACGCCAGCGATTGAGCGAAACGACAAGCGGCGTCACATCGAGAGGGGCGAGGTCGCCTTATGGGCGGCCGGACGAGGATCGCTTCCAGGGCGATGGGGCCCTGGAGCCACCTTTCTTGCGGAATTCCTGGATTCTTCCCTTGCCCGGCTTTCGTTTGCCGCGAAAGGCCGGCTTGGGAGGCTGTCCACCGGCCATGATGAACAGCGCCTTGGTGCAGGTGTCTCGCGTGGTGCGATCCGAGTGCTTGATGCCCTCGGTCAAGACCTCCGACGCCATCTTCCTCATGCGGCCTTTCATGCTTCGCAATCCGTAGGCGGCCGCCTTCTTCGCCGTTCGTGGAACGTTCCCGAAGAGAACCTCCTTGAGGATGTCCAGACCGTCCTCCTGCATCCAGGACAGATTGAACGCCGCTAAACGGGCGGTCGAAACGTTGTCGGAAAACAGCCTCTCCCGAAGCTTGTTCAGCAGTTCGATCGCGGCCTCGTCCTTCTCCCGTCCGGAAGGTTTCCTTTTCTCGAGCTTCATAGAGCCCTCCTTGTCAAGCATCCATGCTTTCTACCCCTGCCTCCTCCCTGTGCGGATAGAGGCTCATGCTCCTTCCTGGCCCCCTCCGTCTCCCTTGCGTCCCGACCCCCCGGTATCCGGAGACCACGAGACAGCCATCGAGGACCGCAGACCGGTTTGCTGAGTCAGTTTACGACACGTCCCGCCTCGAACGCAAGAGGCAAGGCGGAAAAAATACCAAAACAGCAATACGAACGCGACCAGCACACCGCCGGCGCAGGCCCTTGAGGTGAACCGTCCGAACCGGTAGAATGGGGATTCGTCTGCGACGGCAGATTCTCCGAGGTGATGACCGAGGACCTTATGCTGGCAACTGATCGCGCCATAGCTCTCCGACGACATCTACAAGGACTGGCCCAGGGCCGGAATGTGTTCGCCCCGCCCACCGTCGGGGGCGACCGCGTGTATATGGTGACCAATCGCAACGAGGTGGTCTGTCTCGACCTGCACGGCCTGGCCAACGGCAACGACGGTCCCTGTCGCGACGAGGCCCGGCGTGTGGTCCCGACCGACAAAAAGCCGCTGCCGCTGCAAGGACAGCGATGCCGATGTCATCTGGTTCCATGACATCCCCACGATGAAGAGTCTCTACGCCGTACAGCAGAGTGTCGAATGACCCGACCCATTGGAAAGGAAGGATGCACAGAATGAAACACTATCGGTCGATTCCCACCCTCGCGAGCGTGTCGTTGATCGTCGCTATGATGAACGTATCGAATGCAGCCGCCGACTGGAAGGCGCAGGCCAACGCCCGGATCGAGCAGCTTCGCAAGCAGGACGTTCGTCTGCAAGTGGTCAACGCTCGGGGTGAGCCGGTCCCGGGTGTCCGCATCGAAGCCCGGCAGGTCCGCAAGGCTTTCCCGTTCGGCGCCGCCATGAGCCGCGCAATCCTGGGCAACCCCCGGTTCCAGGAGTTCTTCAAAGACCACTTCAACTGGGCCGTCTTCGAGAACGAATCGAAGTGGTACGCCAACGAGCGGAGCCCCGGCCGGACCGACTATACCACGGCCGATGCGATGTTCGCCTGGTGCCAGGCCAACGGCATCCCGGTGCGAGGCCATTGCGTCTTCTGGGAGCCCGAGAGGTGGCAGACGAAATGGGTCCAGCCCCTGACCGGCGACGCCCTGCGAGAAGCCGTCGAGCGACGGCTCGAAAGCGTCGTGCCCCACTTCCGGGGCAAGTTCGTCCATTGGGACGTCAACAACGAGATGCTCCACGGCGACTTCTTCAAGGCCCGTCTCGGCGAGTCGATCTGGCCGTGGATGTTCCAGCGCACGCACGAACTCGACCCCGACGCCAGGCTGTTCGTCAACGAGTTCAACATCCTCTCGGTCGACCAGAATTTCGAGCAGGTACAGACCGACGAATACGTCGCCCACACGCGATGGCTGATCGACCAGGGCGCTCCGATTCACGGCGTTGGCATCCAGGGGCACATCTGGACCGAGGATATCCTGTCCAAACCGCACGTCATCAAGGAGCGACTCGACAAGGTCGCGGCCCTGAACCTGCCGATCTGGATCAGCGAGTTCGACGTCGCCGACGACGACGAGCAGAGCTGCGCCGACAAGCTCGAACTGGTCTACCGCACCGCCTACAGCCATCCGGCCGTCGAGGGGATCGTGATGTGGGTCGTCTGGGCCGGCAACTCCTGGCGCGGACCCAACGCCGGCATCGCCCGACGCGACTGGACCTTGAACGAGGCGGGCAAACGGTACGAGGCCCTGATGCGCGAGTGGTCCACCGAAGCCTCCGGCGACAGCAGCGCCGACGGCCTCTTCGCCTTCCGCGGCTTCCACGGGGACTACGAGATCACCACCACCCCGCGCGAGGGCGACCCCATGACCCAACGGATCCAAGTCACTCCGGGACCACCGGCCCAGCCCCTGACAATCCTTTCGAAGTGATGCGTCACCGTCGCCGCACCGTGTAGATGGCCAGGACAGCAGTTGTACCGGAT
Source organism: uncultured Pirellulales bacterium (assembly GCA_964610435.1). GTDB lineage: Bacteria > Planctomycetota > Phycisphaerae > Sedimentisphaerales > Anaerobacaceae > Anaerobaca. The sequence goes on from CAZSXM010000017.1 coordinate 41,825, forward strand.
TTCCGTCCGCCCTTCGGTAGCACGGGTGTCCGGTGCGCCCGACTGCGATATCGGTTCTCTCAATCGTGACACCATACCTTCCAGGATACTCTTTGCCTCAGTCCGCAGGTCGCGGTCGATGGCCAGAGGAAGCAGTTCGGCCCGAAGAAGAATCAATGTGATGAGCGCACGCCCAACCCAATCGACCAAGTCGGCGCAATAGCAACTGATCTGTGCCAACAGAGTGCCAAGTGCCCGAGTCGGGTGTCACTTGGCGGCTGCGAACCAAGCGACAAACCCGCCGCTGTCCTGCATTTGCACCTCAAGCTTTCGGACTCGGTTCATCTTCGTGCGTTCGACGCTCATCGCAGCCGGCTCACCCTCAATGACACGGACCAGGACCGCCCCGGAAGGTGGCAACCCCGAGGAACGACGCGCCGGCCCAACACGCGACAACCGCGAGCAGGACGCCACCGACGGCTTCGTCAGGCGACGCCGACACCGGCGAAGAGGCGACGGGTCGCTTCGGTGCTCTCCCTGAACGCCTCCAGTGGGGTCATGGTGTGGGGCGAGCCGGTCTCGATGGCCTGCTCGAGGACGATGTGCGGGCGAACGGACGCCTGGCGCAGCATCTCGGCCAGGGCGCGGTAGTTGATGTCGCCTTCGCCGAAGACCTCGGTCCAGACGCCGTCCTGCGACTGGCGCAGGTGCAGTTCGCTGATGCGCTGGCCGTAGAGCTTGACGACGTCGAACAGCGCGACCTGCGAATTGCCCGCGCCGCGATAGACCCAATGGGCGTCGAGGCAGAGCGTCACGTTCGCCGGATCGGTGCCGAGCATCATGTGATGGAACTCGCGTGCGGCCTGCCGTAGCTCCATGTCGTGGTTGTGGTAGGCCAACGTCAGCCCGAGCTTCTTCAACTCGGCCCCGAGCCGGTTCAGTGCGGCGGCCTGGACCTTGAGCTGCTGGTCGCTCTTGTCCTGTGCGCCGCCCCACGCGAGCGGGTTGGGATTGGTCACGACGATCCGGGCCCCCGCCTCTTTGGCCCTTGGGGCGACGGCGAGAATCTGCCGGACGCTCTCGTCGGCGCGGTCCGCTTCATGCAGCGTGCTGTTGACGTAGAACGAGCGCATCTCCAAGCCGTGCTTCTTCAGCAACGGCGTCAGACGATCAACCTGGGCAGCGTCGGCAAACGACGGCTCAAACCCGTCGAGCCCACTGGCGGCCACCTCAGCCAGGCCCTCGTCGAGCAACTCCCCGAAGTTGCGGCCCTGCCGCTGGTAGAAGACCGACCAGGAGTAGGCGTTGCAGGCCACGTGAAGCTTCTGGCCCTGTGCGGCCGTCGCCGGCCGAACGAGAGTCGATGAAAGTGCGATACTTCCGGCCGCCCGAATCGCATCGCCCAGGAACATCCGCCGTGTCGTCATTCGCTCTGCCATGATGTCAACCTCCTTCTTCCAGCCCGGTCCTTTCAGCCGTCTCAGACGTGTTGAATACGGTATGGATACCAAGTATGGGGCCTTCTCAGGACAAATGCAAGATGATAGGCTGTCTCCCGTGATCGACACGATTTCGAAGGAGAATGGTGTATGCGACATCCGACGGTTTCTATGCGAACGCTTTTCGGGGTCCTTCTTTTCGGCGGGTGGCTCGGCAGCCTTCACGCGGCACCGGCGCCGGTGACCGTCGGGCCGCACCCGGCGCAGGTCGGCAGATATGAGAAGCTCGAACTGACGCTGACGCCGCAGCGGACCTACGACAATCCCTTCGATCCGTGCGAGGTGGCGATCGACCTGATGATCGAGTGCCCCAGCGGCAAGTCTGTGGTTCTGCCGGCCTTCTTCAGCCAGGACTATGAGCGGCGGGACTTCCCCGGAGACGGCAAGAAGGTCGCTTGGTACTACCCCATCGGGCGAGGGACCTGGAAGGCGCGATTCGCACCGACGGAGACGGGAACGTTTGCGATCCGGGCCCGCCTGCAAGACCGCAGCGGCGAATCGCTGTCAGAGGCCATCCGCATCGAATGCGTCCCCTCGAAGAACCGGGGCTATCTGCGCGTCGGTCGAAGAGACCCAAGGTTCCTGGAGTTCACCGAAGGCGAGCCATTCTTCGCCATCGGCCAGAACCTTGCGTTCATCGGCGACGGTCAGTACGTCAACATCCCCCGAGCCGAAGCGATCTTCGCCGAACTGGCGCGAAGCGGCGCCAACTTCGTGCGGATCTGGACCTGCTGTGAGGACTGGGCCCTCGCCGTCGAGGCCCGCAAGAGCGCGTGGACGCGATCGTGGAACCGCCAGTCGCCTATCGTGCCTTTGCCGGACGGCGAGGGCCGGTGCGTCGCAATCAAGGGCGTCAATGGCACATCGATCGAAGTCTCCCCTTCCCACCGGGTCGCGCTTCGTCCGAACACGAGCTACACACTTCGCGGCCGGTTCAAGACCGACGGAGCCACCGGCCTGCATGTCCAGATCGGCGCCCACCGCTGGCAGGCGCCCGCCGAAGCTGGCAGATGGGAGGATTTCGAGAAGGAATTCACCACCGGCGCGAACGAGTACTGGCTGGGGCGCGCGACAATCGCCCTTTCCGGCGACGGCGCCGCCTGGCTGGCCGAGCTGTCGCTGAGAGAAACGGCCGGCAGCACTGAACTGCTCTGGGAGGCCGACGTCAATCGTCCCGTCCGCGGCTTCTACAATCCACTCGACTGCTTCATGCTCGATCAGATCGTACAGGCGGCCGGGCGAAACGGCATTTACCTGATGCTCTGCGTCCTGACGCGCGACCTCTATATGGATGCACTTTCCGACCCAAACAGCGCGGCATACGATCAAGCCATTACGGACGCGAAGAGCTTCATGCGCTATGCGGTGGCCCGCTGGGGCTATTCGACCAGCGTTGCGGCGTGGGAGTATTTCAACGAGATCGATCCGGGCAAGCCGACGAACCGCTTCTACGAAGAACTCGCCCGCTATCTCGACGAAATCGATATCTACCGCCATCTGCGGACCACCAGCACGTGGCACCCGTCGGCGCGCGACTGCCGGCTGGCGGCGCTGGACGTCGCGCAGTCGCACCACTACCTGCGGCCGGGCCAGAATGACTTCAAAGACGAGGTCGGTGCCATCCTTGCGAAAGCGGCTTTCCTGCGCGAGCACGCGCCGCAGAAGCCCGCCCTGCTCAGCGAGTTCGGCCTGGCCACCGACAAGTGGGGGCTCAGCGACCACATGAAGCAGGACGCCGAGGGCGTGCACTTCCGCAACGCGCTCTGGGCTTCGGCCTTCTCCGGACTATCAGGCACGGCGATGTTCTGGTGGTGGGAACTGTTGGACCAGCAGGACGCCTACCGCCACTATCGGCCGCTGGCGGCGTACCTGTCGGACGTTTCATTCGCGGGACTAACGGCGACAACCGCCACCACATCCGACGCGCGTTTGCGTGTGCTGGGCTATCAGGGAAGCGATCGCGCCTATCTGTGGCTGTCCCACCAGGATGTGGCGTGGTGGAACCTCGTCGTCACCGGGCAGCAACCCCAGGAAATCGCGGCCGCAACACTCGAAATCGAGGGTCTGGCGCCGGGCGAATATGCCGTCCAATGGTGGGACACACGCCAGGGTGTCTGCATTGAGACCCACCGCGTTCGGTGCGAACACGATCGGCTAAGCGTGCCCATGCCGGCCATGTGCAGCGACGTGGCCTGCAAGATTGTACGCCTTTGACTCAGACGGCGTCGGCCAGGTCCTTTTCCAGTTCCGTCAGGATCGTCCGCAGGCAGTCATCAAAGCCGGCGATCAGGCCCTCCGGGGTGGCGGTCTTGACGTCGCAAGCCGCCCGATATGGTTTGGCGAAGACGATCTCCGGATCGATCCCGCTCTCGGTGCGCAGCAGGAAGAACCGCATCTCGACCACGGCCATGGGGGCGGCCTTGTCACGAAAGTCGCCATAGAGAGCAGTGATGTTGGCCTCGATCCGATGCGTGGCCTCGACGCCGCTGCCCGTTCCAACGACTTGGGCAAACAGGCCGGACCCCGCCAGCCAGTCCCGCGTCTTCTCCGTGATCATCACCGTCGGAGAGATCAGAAACTCGTTGTAAGCATCCGATTCATAGCGATGCTCATCAAGACGGTAGACCAGCCCCCTGCCGGCATACGCCGCATCGATGGTGAACCGACACACCACGAGAATCCCCTTGCCTTGAGCCACAGTGGAGGTCAGTGGTCTCTGCGCTTGGAGGATGTAGAAACGGCTGTGCATCGACGGCGATCGCGCACAGCCCGCCAGAGCGAGCGAGCACACCGCCGGGACCATCGTCAGGATGAGCCGCGTCCATTGTCGTGTCATTTGTATGCCTCCGATTGACGTGGGGGTTGGCTGAAGAGCAGCTTCGAGGGACGGGCCCTGAGGCTTTCGGACAGATCCCGCAAGTTGTCGGAGATCTCCCGGAAATTGCCAATGATAACCTCAATCTCCGGCTTCTCGGTCGCGATGAGCCGGTCGATGCTGAACAGAACGCGGTTGAGCCGGGCGACCACCTCCGGTAGGTTGGTTCCGCCGGCCACCCCTTCCGGCGCCGCCAGCAGGCGCTGAAGGTGGTCGTTTGTGCTGCGAACCTCCGCGAGCAGACGCTTCGCCTCGCCGCTCAGTTCGGGAACGTTGGCGTCGGCGACCGTCCGATCCAGCGAGGCCAGCAGGCGATGCGCCGCGTCGCTGATACCCGCCGTATCGAGCGCGGCAACCTTCTGCCTCGCCTCGGCCAACAGGCCGGTAGCCTCCTCGCTGACGCGTGCCAGATCAGCATCGGACGCCGCCTTCTCGAAGGCCGCAAGCGTCTGGCGGAACGAGTCGACGAGCCCTTCGAAGTCGATCTCCTGCAAGCGTGTGAAAATCTTGTCGAGCGAATCCTTCAGGGTCGTCAGCTCGCTCGGCGCCGACGGAACGTAGGTATGCTGAGGCGTCCATGGGACCTCCAGCACGGGAAAGCGCCTCGGATCGAGGTAGTTCGCTTCGAGATAGGCCTGTCCGGTAAGAATGTTCGAGTTGATGCGGACCCGCAGGCCGCGTGCGATCATCTGTTCGAGCACGGCGTCGGTCCGTTCGACGGCGAAATCGGGCATCGTCTCACGCGGCACGAAGAACACGACGCGAACGATGGGCTCGAACGCCGACAGTCTCCCATCCTCGCGCGAGATCTCGTAGGCGCTGCCAGCAAAGGTGATGCTCTCGACCTGGCCGATGCGAACGCCGCGAAACTCGACCGGCGATCCAACGGCCAGTCCGGTGATCGACTCGTTGAAGTAGGTCTCGAACCTCAGCCGGCCGGGGGAGAACAGCCCGGAGCCGAAGACAACCACAGCCACCAGCAACATGGCGGTGGCGACAATCATAAAGACGCCGATCTTGAAGTAGCTCGGTTTTCTTCCCATCGAATCAATCCGTCCTTATGTCCCCGTTGACGAATGTGCGCTCTGTTGGCCTTCGCCGTTGGTTGCCGTCGGCGACGTCCGGCGATTGAAGAACTGCCGCACCCACGGATCGTCGCTGTGGTCGCGAAGGTCTTTGGGCCGACCGCGGGCGATGATCGTCTTGCGTTCCTTATCGAGTACGATCACCCGGTCGGCCACCGCGAAGATGCTGGGCAACTCATGTGTCACAATGACGAACGTGATCTTCAGCGTCCGCGACAGATCGAGAATGAGTTCGTCGAGCTGCGCCCCGGTGATCGGGTCCAGCCCGGCCGAGGGCTCGTCCAGAAAGACGATCTTCGGGTCGAGGGCCAGGGCGCGGGCGATGGCCGCCCGTTTTCTCATGCCGCCGCTGAGTTCTGAGGGCATGAGGTGGCCGGCCCCTTCCAGACCCACGGCTTTCATTTTCATGCGGGCCACGGTCTCCATCGCCGCTCGCGGCAGGTTCGTGAACTCCTTGAGGACCAGGCAGATGTTCTCGCTCAGGCTCATGGAGCCGAACAGCGCGCCGTTCTGATAGGCCACCCCGATCCGGCCCAACAGGGCGCGACGATCCCGCCCTTCAGCGGCGACGATGTCGGTCCCGTCGATCAGGATGCGCCCGGTCATCGGCGGGCGCAGGCCGATCATGTGCTTGAGCAACGTGCTCTTGCCGCAGCCGGAGCCACCCAGGATGCAGAACACCTCGCCGGCGCGCACCTCGAAAGCCACGTCCTGGAGGACGACGTGGTGGTCGTAGCCCGCGGTCAGATCGCTGACTTCGATGATCGGTTGCGATTCAGGGCCCATGATCCGCTATATCCCCAGGTAGTAGTACACCACGGCGAAGACCCCGTCGGCCAGGACGATGGCCACGATCCCACTGACGACGGCGCGGGTCGCCGAATCGCCGACGGCGCTGGGACTGTTGCCGGTCTGCAAGCCGCGCAGGCACCCGATGCCGGCGATCAGCGCGCCGAAGACAAAAGTCTTGACCAGCCCCCCGAACAGATCGCCCAGGGTCGCAGCCTGCTGAATCTCGTTGACGTAGGTCGCGACGGGAAAACCGAACGAGCGCATCACCAGCCCGCAGCCGATCAGACCGGATAGCATATTGAACAAGGTCAGCAGCGGCATCACAGCGACGGCCGCGACGATCCGGGGCAGAGCCAGGAACCGCACGGGGTCCACGCCCATCGTGATGAGGGCGTCCACCTCTTCGTTGACCTTCATGGTCCCCAACTCGGCTGCAAACGCCGACCCGCTCCGGCTGGCCAGGATAAACGCCGTGATCAGCGGGCCCAGCTCGCGAAACAGCGAGATGACCACGAGGTCGGCCACGTAGATTTCGGCGCCGAATTTCTGCATGGCCACCGCCGACTGAAAGGCCAGGATCAGTCCGATCAGAAAGCCCATCAAGCCGACAATCCCGACGGCATCGGCCCCGGCCTTCTCCGCGATCAGGAAGGTGTCGGCCCAACGCAGACGACTCGGACGAACCAGAACGCCCAGCAGCCGAACGAAGATCTCTCCCAAGAAGCCGACCTGGGAATGGAAGCCCGTGACGAATTCGTGGGCGGCCTGACCGATGCCGTTGACCGACCGGACCAGCAGGCCGGGGCCGCGCTCGGGCGCCGCCGGCGGGCCCGGATCGAACAGCTTCATCAAATCACCAAGATCATCCCGCAGCCCCCGGATGCGAAAGTCCCCATCTCGGCCTTCCTGGGCGGACTTGATTTCAAAGAGCAGGGCCATGCCCGCCGCGTCGAGACTCTCCACGTCTTGGGCGTCAATCTCAACGACCGACGGCCTCGATTCGGCGACCTTTCGCATGACCTCCGGCCACAGCCGCTCGGTGCTGTCGGCGTTCAGCGTCCCCCTGAAGGCCAGGCGTAACCCGCCCGCGTCGAGTTGCTCACATTCCAGACTTGCAGTATCGGAACGTGCCACGGCTCTCCTTGCCACCGCTTCTCTCCCCATCCACGCCCCCGACGCGCCCGGCCGACGGGCCGCCCCAGGATGCTTAACTATACTGTCGCCGCAGACCCAACGCAAGTTCCATAAGACCGCTGAGAAGGGTCGCAACAACCATGGGTCCCATAGGTCCAATCTCCCGGTCCGCGCAAGGAACCCACGATTCCGGCAGACAATGGGAGAATAGACCGAACACGAGGGTGAATCGGGGAGAGAGGATTTGAACCTCCGACCTCTGCGTCCCGAACGCAGCGCTCTAGCCAAGCTGAGCTACTCCCCGGTCGTCGAAACGCACAGTATAGCACGCGTCGCGAAGGATTGCAAGCTATAACAAGTTCACCGGGTCGATGTCAACGGCAATTTTCACCGCCGGCCGAATTGGCGGCGCCGCCCGCAGGTCGGCGAACAATCTGCCCATGATCGCCGGCGTGGGCGCCTGGACCACGATCTGGAGGCGGTGGAACCGCTGAATCCGGCTGATGACGGCGGGCATCGGCCCGCGAACCTTCACCTGCAACCCATGTCGGGCGACTGCGTCGTCGATTCGCAAACGCATCTTGTCGGCGGCCGCCTCCAGGCGGTCGTACGTCTCATCACGCATCACGATCGTGGCCAGCCGCCACAGCGGAGGCAGCGTACAGGCCTCGCGATGCTTCATTTCCTCGCACACAAACCCCTCGAAATCCTGCTTGAGGGCGAATTGAATCGTCGGCTGGTCGGGGAAGTAGGTCTGCACGAAGACGGTGCCGTGCTTTTCCGAGCGTCCGGCCCGCCCGGCCACCTGCGAGATCAACTGGAACGTCCGCTCGTTGGAGCGAAAGTCCGGTAAATACAGACAGGTATCGGCGCTGACAACGCCCACCAGCGTGACGTTCGGGAAGTGCAGGCCCTTGGCGAGGATCTGGGTGCCCGCGAGAATGTCGATCCGCCCCTGCCCGAACTCCTTGAGCAGGCGGTAGTAGTCCCGGCTGGCCATCGAGTCGCTATCGACCCGGCGGACGCGGGCCTCGGGAAACCTGGCCGCCAGTTCCTCTTCGAGCCGCTGCGAGCCCAGGCCGATCATCGTCATCGCCTTGCCGCACAGAGGACAGTTGCGCGGGACCAGCGTCTTGGCCAGGCAGTGGTGGCAGATCGCGTAGCCGGAGTCCATGTGCCGGCCGGTGACCGTCTTCATCGGCGACGTCGTGCGCGGTGTCTTGTGGAAGGTCAGCGCCGCGTCGCAGTTGCGGCATTGCAGCGTGTGCTTGCAGGACGGGCAGAAGACGAAATTGCTGTAGCCCCGCCGGTTCAACAGCAGGATCGCCTGTTCCTTTCTGGCCAGCGTCTCGGTCAGGTGCTGCACCAGCGGCCGGCTCAGCAGGTCCAGCCGGTCAGCGACGGCCTCCCGCGCCCGCATGTCCACGAGCTTCATCTCGGGCATCGGCAGATCCATCACGCGTTTGGGGAGTCGGACCAGCGTGAAGTTGGATTTGGTCCGGCTGTTGTGGAGGCTCTCCAGCGACGGCGTGGCGCTGCCGAGGATGCAGTGGGCCCCCGCCAGTTGCGCCCGCTTGATCGCCACGTCCCGCCCATGATAGCGAGGGACGGTGTCCTGCTTGTAGCTCGGTTCGTGCTCCTCGTCTACGACGACGATCCCGAGGTTCGGCAGCGGCGCGAAGATTGCCGAGCGGGCCCCGATCACCACGTCGGTTTCGCCAGCGCGGACCTTCTGCCATTGCACGTTGCGCTGGCCGGCGGTCAGACCCGAGTGCATCACCGCGATCCGCGCGAACCGCGCATTGAACCGCTGAACGGTCTGGGCCGTCAGCGCGATCTCCGGCAGCAGCACAATAGCCGCTTTGTCTTTGGCGAGCACCGTCTCGATCGCGCGGATATACAGTTCGGTCTTGCCGCTGTCGGTGACCCCGTGCAGCAGCGTGACGCCAAAGCGGCCGGATTCGATCTGCTGCACGATCCGTTCGAGCCCCTGCTGCTGGTCGGCGTTCAGAACGACCTCGCGCTCGGGATTGGCCATCGACTCAGGGACCGCCGGCAAAGCACTGAGGACCTTCTTTACCGCGATTTTGACGATGCCCTTCTCCGCCAGGCGCTTGACCACAGGCGGGCGGCAATCGACCGCCTCCACCAACTCGTCCACCTCGACCGCCGAATCGATCGTCACCGCCTTCCGCTCGCTCAGGAAGCTGACGATCTGCTTCTGCTTGGCGCTGCGAAGCTCGGCGGCAACTTCTTCGGCCGATGCGGCCAGGTACACACATCGCTGCTTCTTGACGCCGGCAGCCCGCTTGACCGCGCCGGGCACCATCGCCGCCAACACCTGGCCCAGCGGACAGACGTAGTACTCGCCGATCCACCGTGCCAGTTCCATCAGGTCGGGACCAACCAGCGGCTCGTCGTCGAGAACGCGGGCCACCCGCTTGAGACGGACCTTCCCGCCGGCGCCATTGAAAGCCTTCTCGGTCGCGACGTCGGACTCGACGCAGAAGCCAACCTCGGGCTTGTTGCCCCTCCCGAACGGGACCTCGACCCGCCGCCCGACCTCGATGGGCCAGAGCGCATCGGAAACGAGGTAGTCGAACTCCCGATCGGCAGCGGAAGCCAGGGCCACGCGGATGATGTGCGCGCCCGCCGGCTCCGGGGGCTCCTGCGAAGCGAACAGGTTCAACATCGCGTCGCTCTTACTCATCGTCCGTCGCCTCCCCCTCTTCCGACAGGACGACCAGGGCTTCGACAGACAGGTCGGCAATCACCATCGCATGGTCCGAATGTCGTGTCCTGCGCAGCACGGTTCGCACGGGGACGAGTCCTTCGGACACCCAGATATGGTCCAGCGCAAGCACCGGGAAGAACGTCGGCCACGTCGTAATCAGGCCGGTCCCGGACCACTCAAACGTATGGCGAAAGGACCGCCGCAACTGCTCAAACAAGATCGACGTATGTGGCGTGTTGAAATCGCCCAACACAAGAACCGGGCGGCGACGGGCGGCAACAAGCTCATCGATTCGTTGAAAGGAGAGCCTGCGGCGATGGCAGTACGGGCTCTCGATGTCCACGGCGACCACCGACAGAGTTCCACCTGGCAGGATCAGATCGTACTCGGCGATTCTCGTCGCCACGCTGACCGAGGTGCAACGCGCATTGGCAATCGGGTATTTCGACAACAGCGCGATCTGGCCGTCCAGAAGACTGATGTGATAGTCGTGAAAGTGCCCCTCCCAGAAATGGCGTCGGGCCGCCGTGTGCTCGCCCGTCTCTACAAGGAACACAATCTGCGCATCGGCCTCCTGCAAAACCGGAACGAACGATTCGTCCGCCATCGCGGGACGATTCAGATTCCAGAGCACTACGCGAAGCGGATCACCTGCTGCTTCGGCACTGGGGGCCCACACGAAATCGGTCTGGATCCAGGCCGCCAGCGCGAGCACTACGAGGATGCCTGACCCTACCGCCCGCCGCTGTCTTCGAGGTCGGCGCAGACTCAGTCCAAACGACACAACGAACAGCGCCACGACCACCAAAGGAGGCAGCCCGTAGAAAACAACCGCCAGCACGGCCACACGATCACGGAGCGCGTAGCGCATCGACAGCCCCAGAACGCCGGTCGCCAGGCAGACCCATGCCAGAGCGTCCACAGCGTAAGACCCCCATTGGCTCTTTCGAGAGGCGCCCCTCACGGCTGGTACACTCCCTTGTCGCGACGGCGTTGCGATTTCTCGCTGACGACGCTGGCGTCGAGCACGTCGAGGCCGATCCGTGCGATCAGGGTCCGGATGTAGTCGAGATGCGGGCACGGCGGCGCGTGGTGGTTGTCGTTGGTGATGCACGAGGACAACTGCACGACGATCTGCTCTCTGGTGATGCCCTCCTTCTTGGCGATCGTCCGCAGGAATTGCGTGAGTTTTCGATGCACGGCGCGACCGCAGCAACCGCCGCAGGTCATCGAGAGCATTCGATACGCTTTGTCTTTCGGGTACGGCGAGAAGCCACCGGTCCGCTTGTGGAAGGCCTTCTCGCAGAGGTAGCCTGGACAGCGTTCCTTGACGATGTGGCACTGCACCAGGACGATGTACTGTTTCTGCGTCAGGTCGATCGAATCAGGCATTGCCCTTCTCCTGGGGCCGGTTCGCCGGCGGATTCAGCGCGGGCGGGGGCGACTCGTCGCTGCGGCGCGGGCCGATCATGCCGAACGCCATGATCGGCGCGCCGGGGAACGCCACCGACGAATCGGAATGGCCCAGCACGATCCCGTCGTCCAGGGCCAGAATGGTGTCCTGCAGCTTGCCGAACGTATTGAAGATCCGGGCCACCGGCTGGCCTTTGCGAACGAGGTCGCCGGGCCGGGCGATGAAGCGGATGATCCCGCTGGTCGAGCTGACCGGCTTGTCGCAGAACTTCAACATGCAACCACGGGCCGATTCGGGCATATCGATCGCAAACGGCTCGGCCGTCGAGTCCATCATCCCCAGGTGCGACAGGATGCCGAGGATCGAGCGAACGCCATAATCGACGTTGGTCTCGTTGACGACGTATGATTCGCCCAGCTCGAACGTTAGGGCCGGGATGCCCTGCTGCAACAGGCTGTAGGAGAAGCTCGTGGGCGCCGCTTCGGTCTCGTGGACGACGGGGAAACCCGAGCGGTTCGCAATGGCCCTGGCGGTTTCGTAGGCCGGCTCGCGTCCCGCCCCCGGCGGCATATCGAGCAATGCGTAGGGGATCGACTTCATCCAATCGTTGTGCAGATCCAGAACGAGACTGGGACGGGTCTGCCGGATCGTCGTGAACACCTTTTCGGCGATCCGCTCGGCCAGCGATCCGTTGCGGTCGCCCGGAAACGAGCGGTTCAGGTCCTCGCGGCTCATCGTGATGTTGCGCGACGCCGATTCGAAGCCGATCGGGTTCATCAGCGGGAAGGCGTAGAGGGCGCCCTTGAGCAGCTTTCGCCTCCTAACCGCCTTGAAGACCTCCTGGATCGTTACGATCCCCGTGACCTCGTCGCCGTGGATGCAGCCGGCCAGCCAGACGACGGGACCGCGTCTGGCGCTCTCGATAGCCATGAACGGCAGCCGCCGGCGGGACAGATCGGACCCGGTCATGATCTTTTGAAACGAGAACTTCACCTTCTGCGGAATCTGCGCTGTCGGCCTGGCCTTGTCCGGCTTCATCGCGCGGCCCCTTGGTCAAGTCTTGCCGAGCCCCCGATGATGACAACGTCAGCGTTCGTTCCTGGTCGCATGGCCGCCCGTTCATGGTCTACAAATCGAATCTCCAGCGATACCATACCCACCGCCCCCTGATGCGTCAACGCCCACCGGCCGGGACGTGCGGTCAGGGGTGCCACCACAGGCCAACGCGCATGGGTACAGCACTGTTTCTGCCAGTCTGGCACTGGGATTGCGGCACAAGTCCATTTGATTCGGAACGCCACAGACGCTATAAGTACAACCTCCTGTGTTGGAGACATCGTCGGCGTAATGTCGAGCCGGCGACGAACCCGCCGAGGCCACGGCCGGTAGGCAGAAGGTAGCGCCGGTTTGAAAGGCCTGATAGAATCAGGGAAATTGAGGCAGCCACATGGACAGTGAGCAACTGCTGTACGAGGTCAACGAACTGAATCATCTCTTCCGAGACAGCACCACCATTGAGACCTTGCTGGACAAAGCGGTCGAGATGGTGGCGGCCCGCACCCACTCGGCCGTCTGCTCCATCTACCTGTACGACCCCGAGGACCGCGTGCTGACGCTGCGTGCGACCCGAGGCCTGAACCCCGAATCGGTCGGGAAGGTGCGTCTGAGGCTGGGACAGGGTCTGACGGGCTTGGCGATGAAGGAGATGAAGACCGTCTGCGAGAAGGACGCCAGCCAGAACCCGAACTACCGGTTCTTTCCCGGCATCTTCGAAGAGCGATTCGATGCGTTCCTGGCCCTGCCCATCGCACGGGGCATCTCCAAGATGGGCGTGCTGGTTCTCCAGCGCGGCACAGGCGAGTCGTTTACGGAGGCCGACATCAAGGCCCTGGAGACCGTGGCGTCGCAACTGGCCAACATCATCGAAAACGCGCAGTTCTTGCTGGGAATGCACGAACCCCGGGCGGAACGCCCGCCGGCAGGACCTCCGCCCGCCACCCAAGCGAAACTCGTCAAGGGCAAGGTCGCCGCCGAGGGATTCGCCTATGCGCCTGCAATGGTGATCGACAAACAGAAAAGCTTGTCGTTCCTGCTGGGTCGCCGGTTCGAAGGCCACTACAGCCTCAATGATTTCCATGAAGCCGTCGCTCGAACCGCGACACAGCTCGAAGAGCTTCAGGAGCGTGTTGAGAGCAAGCTGTCGGACGCCGCGTCCCTGATCTTCGCCGCCCACCTGATGCTTCTCAAGGACAGGGCCTTTGTCAACGAGATCACTCGCCGCATCGAAGACGGCGCCAGTCCACCCGTGGCCGTGGCCGAGGTCAGTAGCCAGTTCATCCAGACCTTCCTTGCCAGCGACAGCGCATACATGCGGGAGAAAGTCAATGATATCGAAGATCTGGCGATTCGCCTGGTGAACAACCTGATTCGCACAGGCGAGGAGACGCAGATCTATCGGGGCCACGTCATCATCACGCGTGACCTCTACCCCTCAGACCTGTTGAAGCTTTCGAGCGAGGAGGCCTGCGCCGTGGTCCTCGTGGGCGGCGGCGTCACCTCTCACATTGCGATCCTGGCCCGTTCGCTGGCCATGCCGATGGTCATCGTAGACAACTTCGACCTGCTCGGCCTTCCCGACGGGACACCGATCCTCATCGATGCCGAGATCGGCAACGTTTTTGTCGATCCGGACGACCGCGTGCTCGATACCTTCCACTCCCAACAACGTGTCCGGCTGACGGTGGACGAGCAGGCCAAACGCGTCCAGCCCCAGACCCTGACGGCGGATGCCGTCCCGATCCGTCTGCTGGCCAACATCAATCTGCTGACCGATCTGACCCTCGCCTGCAAACTGAAGTGCAACGGCGTGGGCCTCTACCGCACGGAGTTTCCGTTCATCGTGCGGACCACGTTTCCATCCGAGGCCGAGCAGTTCGTCATCTACAACAAGGTCGTCGACTCGATGCAGGGCAAGCCGGTGACGTTTCGCACGCTCGACGCCGGGGGCGACAAGATCCTGTCGTACTACCACGACATCCAGGAACACAACCCGGCGATGGGCATGCGGTCGATTCGGTTTTCGCTGAAGAACCGGGCGGTCTTCAGCGAGCAGGTCCGCGCGATCCTCCGGGCCGGGGTAGACGCAGACCTGCGGATCATGTTCCCCATGATCTCATCGATCGATGAGTTCTGCCGAGCCCGCGAGGTCGTCCTGGAGTCCATCGACACCCTCGCACGACAGGGTATCGCACACAACGACCGACCGAAGCTCGGAATGATGGTCGAACTGCCGTCGGTGGTCGAACTGATCGACGATTTCGCGCGGGAGGCGGAGTTCTTCTCGATCGGCACCAACGACCTCATCCAGTTCATGCTGGGCGTCGACCGCACCAACGACAGTGTGGCCGATCTCTACCTGCCACACCACCCATCCGTGCTGCGGGCCCTCGAGAGGATCGTTCGAGCTGCCAACCAGAACGGACGGGAGGTATCCGTCTGCGGGGACATGGCCCACGAGCAACAGTATATCCCCTTCCTGCTGGGGATCGGGGTCCGAACGCTCAGCGTGGACCCGGCCTACCTGCTGCGGACCCAGCAGACGATTGCGGGCACGTCCGTTCCTGGAGCCGAGGCGACGGCCCAGGCCATGCTGGCGCAGAATCGCACCGATGGGATTGCGGCCATTCTCAGCGCGCAGCCGACCGCCGGTTGAGCCCTGTGGAATCCCGGAAGGATGGGTCGCCCGGACCCGTGAGGGAGAGACCTAACCGCGTCCGGGTCTGGCGCTGCCGCGCCGGCGATTCGCGAGGATCTTACGGCCGTGGTGAGTCCGTGATCGAGCCCGGAACCCACTGACGCGTTTCTTCTTGATGCGACTCTTGCGATGGTTTTCCATTGTCCTGTTCCAACCCACGACCCTCTGAACCTTACAGCCGAAACGCAGAAGTTTCGTGCCCTCGACTGTGATGCCCCGCGGATCTACGGCGTCGGAATCACAGCGGCCAAGAGCATAGCACAAATCACCCGAACAGCAACAACTTTGTGCCCCGAATCGCCCATTTTGTTCACGAGAGCCTCTCGCGAGCCGCTCCCGGCCACAAGGCGGGATCCTGCTGATAGAAGTCCTTCAACGCCTCGTATAAGTCGGGGTGGACGCTCCGCAACTCGTGGGCCTTCTCGAAGAAGCACTCGGTTGCCACCGCGAAGAACTCGGCCTCGTCGGTCGCACCGTAATCGTCGAGCACCTGCTTGGGGTCGCGCCCGGCGAGGTTTCTGAACGCCTCGAAATCCTGGCCCAGGGCTTGGGCCCAGGAGGCGAAACGAGACCGGTCGCGCAGGATCGGGGTGCTGTCCCCCTTGCCGTGGGTGCTGTCGAGCTGGTGGGCGAACTCATGGAAGACGACGTTCTGGCCGCTGTGCACGTTCGCCGCCCCCCGCCGCACATCGGCCCACGACAGCACCACCGCCCCGCGATGCCAGGACTCGCCCAGCCGCACATCAGACCCTTCGACAACCACTTCGCCGAGCATATGCTGGGCCCGCTCGGCCACGTACGTTCGCGGATAGACCAGGATGGACGTCAGGCCCGGATAGTAGTCGGTCTGGCGGTGCAGCAGCAGAAGGCACGCCTGGGCCGCGATGGTCACGCGGATCTCGTCGGTGATTCTCAGACCACCGCAGCCCTCGAATCGCTTCTCCGCAAGAAAGACCAGAATATGCCCGTGCAGTTCCCGGCGATCCGCGTCAGGCAGACGCGCACAGATCGGGACGTTCTTCGTGAGGATCGCCAGCCATTCGGTCGGAAAGGGCTGCCCTGCCAGCCTTGCTCGTCGTCGCTTCTTGAATCCCAACATGTCCGTTCTCTTGAATTCGCTCGGTTTTGCGGGTACTTATATCACGTATGGCGGCAAGAATGAAGCCCGCAACACGTCGGGGGCAGCCCCGCATGGCCAAGGAACCGCATATACGGCACGGATATGAACGACGCACCCATTCTTCTGACTGCAACGCTCCCGGGCACCGGCGGCATCATCAAGACGAGACCCGAGGACTTCTTCGTGGAGGAGTTGCCGCTGTATCCTGCGGCAGGCACCGGCGACCATACGTACGCTTTCATCGAGAAGCGGGGCCTGGGAACGCGGGAGGCCATCAGCCGTCTGGCGCGGGCACTGAAGGTCCAACGCAAAGACCTCGGCTCGGCCGGCCTGAAGGATACACACGCCGTGACGAGGCAATGGGTCTCCGTCGAGCATGTGGGCCCCGAGTATCTCACGCAGCTCAGCCTTCCGGACGTCCGTATCTTGCAGGCCACACGCCACACCAACAAGCTCAAGCTCGGCCACTTGGCGGGCAACCGTTTCGTCATCAAGCTCCGAGACATGACGATGCCCCTGGACCAGGCGGCGCGCACGGCCGAACAGGTGCTGACCATCCTTGTGCGAAAGGGCGTACCGAACTACTTCGGCCCGCAGCGATTCGGCTATCGCGTCGACAACCATCTCGTGGGCAAGGCAATCATCGACAACGACGCCGTCCGGGCCATCGACTCGTTCATCGGCCGACCGGACCCGCAATTCGACGGCCCCGTGATGCTCCGGGCCCGGCAACTCTACGTGGACGGCCGATATGAGGAGGCGCTCCGCGCCTGGCCTCCGCAGGTCATCGAACGTCGCCGCATCCTCAAGGCCCTGATGATCCATCGCGGCAACAAGAGGCGGGCGTTCAAGGCCATGGACAGGCACCTCGCCGGCTTCTTCGTCTCGGCCTACCAGTCGTCCGTGTTCAATCGCGTGCTCACCGCGCGCATGCCCGATATCGACAAGGTGCTGGCGGGCGACATGGCCTACAAGCACGACAACGGCGCCTGTTTTCGCGTCGAAGACGTGCAGGCCGAACAGCCGCGCTGCGACCGCTTCGAGATCAGTCCGACCGGTCCGTTGCTGGGGCAGCGCACGACGCGCCTGGAGGGCCCGGCCGGGCAGATCGAGGAGCCCATCCTCGAGGCCGAAGGGCTGGACGAGGACCAGTTCCGTCAGATGAAGAAGCTCGGCGCCCGTGGCGGCCGTCGGCCGTTGCGGTTCCAGCCACGCCAGGCCGCCCTCGCGACAGGAACAGACGACCTGGGCCCCTACCTCGAATTGCGATTCGAACTGGCCCCCGGCTGCTACGCCACTACTTTGATCGCGGAGATCACCAAGAACCCCGTCCCCGACGAGGCGGGCGATCCGACCCAGGACGATCCCGACGGCGCCGCACTGGATACGTAAGAGAACAGCAAGCGAGAGCCAGAGGATGAGGACCGAATCAGCGGCGCCGCAGCCCCTCGCCACAGCCGGCTCTTGACGGCTCGAAAGTGCAGGGAGCCCCCGGTCGATCCGGAGGCTCCCTGTACAGCTTACTTCCTGGGCAGACGAAGCATCAACAGTCTCGTCACGGCATCGTCGCGGACGCGGAGCATGGCTCTCTCATCACCAGAAGCCTTCTCGATCGCCTCTTCAAATTCGCGCACGTTGCGAACGGGAGTCCGGTTCACCTCCATGATGAGGGTCCCCGCTCGAATTCCCGCGTCAGCGGCCGGCGAGCCGGGCCGGACTTCCATCACCACGACGCCTGCCAGACCCTCATACCCCAGACGGGCCGCGAGTTCATCGGTCAGTGTCTGAAGCGTCATTCCCAGTGTTTCCTGAACTTCCCGACTGCCGGACGCGACTCGCCGACTCTCCGGAAGTGCGTCCAAGACCGCCGTAAGGGCCTGCCGCTTGCCCTCTCGCATCACGACGATCCGAACTCTACTGCCCGGCTTGTGCATGGCAACGCGATTGCGGAACTCGTTCATGCTCGTGACGGGCTCGCCTTCAAACTCCACGACGACGTCATCCGGCTGGATTCCCGCCCGCTCGGCTGCCGAGTCCTCCACGACCGTCACAATGACAACGCCCCTGTCGTCGTCCACGTTGAAATACTCGCCCATGCCGGGTTCGAGATCCGCCAGGCTCACCCCCAGGAAGCCGCGCACCACTTCGCCGCTTTCCTTCAGTTGCATGTAGATGTCTCTGGCCATGTTGCTGGGGATGGCCAGGCCGATTCCTACGTTGCCTCCGGGCCCGATAATAGCGGTGTTGATCCCCACCGCCTTGCCATCCAGATTCAGAAGAGGGCCACCCGAATTGCCCATGTTGATTGCGGCATCCGTCTGAATGAAGTCTTCGTAATCAGCCACGCCGATCCGGCTTCGACCCTTGGCACTGACAATTCCCGCTGTGACGGTATGGCTCAATCCGAAAGGATTGCCGATGGCGATCACCCACTCGCCCACCTCCAGCACGTTGGAGTCCGCCAATTCGATATGCGGCAGACCGGTCCGATCAATCTTCACGACAGCCACGTCGGTTTCCGGATCGGCGCCGACGATCTCCGCCGTCACCTTACGGCCGTCCGCCAACTGAACGGTCACGGTCTCAGCTTCGCCCACCAGGTGGTTGTTGGTCAGAATATACCCATCAGGCGAGATGATGAAACCGGACCCCTGTGCAACTTGGCGAGCCTCGGGCTCCTCTCGCCTGGGAGAGCGACGGGGACCGAAGAAGAACCGGAACAAGTCGTCCTCGAAGGGATCGGCATACGACCGATCTCGCGAAAGACCTCGGCTCCGGACCGTTCGGGTGGCCTGGACCCCCACGACAGCAGGCGATGCGCTGTCGGCAATTGAGGCAAACGCCCTGCCCATTTTACGTAGCGCATCGATGCTTTGGCTGTCTTGGGCCAGTGACGACAACGGAATGGCCAGGACCAGGATCGCAACGAAAAGCGGCGTCCCAATCACGGTAGGCTTCTGGACTCCACGAGTCCTTCGTGTAACCATAATCGACCTCCAAAAACCTTCTGTCAATACAGAACGATAGTAGCCCACAAACCACTACGATCACCCATCCGCCTGGGCAGGAATTCATACGATATTAGGCGGTGATGGTTCAGGAGGTCAAAGCCTTTTTCGCCGTCTTCGCCCCCGGCTGCCTGGACGCACCGGCCTCTTCGTGCGATGATCCGCTACGCGCACAGAGAACGGGCGAATCCACCGCAAGGGTTGACCGAAGCGGCGTTGTCGGGTATGACTGCTGGCCATGCCGTTCGACCAAGACCAGTTCAGAGCGATCGTTTCGGGCCGGCGAAACGACACATGGGCGCGCATCGTGAGGCTTGCGCTGCGCGCAGCGTCGGTCGGCTACCACCTGGTCGTGCGCGTTCGCAACATCCTGTACGACCGTCACATGCTTGGCAGCCATCAGGCCAACGTCCCCATCCTGTGCGTCGGAAATCTGACGACGGGCGGAACGGGCAAGACGCCTTTGGTGGCCTGGCTGGCCCGTTTGATGGTGGAAAAGGGGCTTCGCACGGCCATCCTGACGCGGGGGTACAAGAGTGAACCCGGGGCATCTTCCGATGAGCCGGCCGAGCTGGCGAGCGCATGCCCGGGTGTGCCGGTGATCGTCAACCCCAATCGCGTTGCAGGCGCCGCCGAGGCAATTCGCAGCCACGGCGTTCGAGCCCTTCTGATGGACGACGGATTCCAGCACCGTCGGCTGGCGCGCGATCTCGACATCATCACGATCGACGCAACCGTTCCTTTCGGGTACGACCGCCTCCTGCCCGCCGGCCTGCTCCGCGAACCTATCGGCAGTCTCAAACGAGCCCACGCCGTGGTGCTGACCCGCACCAACCAGGTGTCTGAGGAGGACCTCGGGCGAATTGAGGCGAAGATCTGCCGGATCCGGCCCGACCTTATGATCGCTCGCTCAGTCCACGCTCCTGTCAGGGCCAACCGGAGCGATGGCACGGCAATCCCTCTCGAAGAACTCAAGGGCAAGCGGGTCTTTGCCTTCTGTGGCCTCGGCAACCCGGCGGCCTTTTTCGCGACTCTACGGGCCTGCGAGTGTCTCCTGGTCGGTTCGCGGGCCTACAACGATCACTACGCCTATACGGACCGCGATCTGACCGATCTGCGCCGGGCTGCTCGCGGGCACAAGGCGGACCTGCTCGTCACAACGCAGAAGGACGCGACCAAGATCGCACGCATGGACCGGTCCCAGGGAGTGGATTCATTGGTCTATCTGACGATAGAGCTTTGCTTTACAGCCGGAGAGGACCCGCTAAGAACCTTGATCGAACGAGCATTGGGCGGTAAAATGTTGTGTTCGTAGAGATTGGCGAACCAACCACAATCGCTCGGTTTTCGGATATGTATGAACGCTTATTGAAGACGATTGGCAGCCTGGGAGCACCGAAGGTCCTCGTCGTGGGCGACTTCATGCTGGACGTCTACGTCTATGGCGACGCCGTACGGATCAGCCCCGAGGCGCCGGTGCCGGTGCTGAAAGTGATCGAGACAGAGTACCGCTGCGGCGGCGCCGCGTCTGTGGCGGCCGACCTGGCGGCCCTGGGCGCCGCGCCCGTCTGCGTCGGCCTGGTGGGCCAGGACGCCGAGGGTCGCAGGATCAAGCAGAGCCTGCTCGATCTCGGCGCTGACGTATCCGCGATACACGAGATGGCCGACCGCCCCACCGTGACCAAGCAACGGCTGATCGGCCTCGCCCAGCACCGCCACAAACAGCAACTGATGCGAATCGACCGGGAGACAACCGATCCGGTCCCGATCGAACTGGGCGAAGCGCTGCTCAAGCAGTATCGCACATGCTTGGCCGGGGTCGATATCGTCTGCCTTCAGGACTACAACAAGGGCGTCCTGACGAGCCTCGTGTGCCAGCAGATGATCGTCCTGGCCGCCGACGCGGGCAAGAGGCTGCTTGTCGATCCGACGCCGGGGAGCGACTACACCAAGTACAGCAGCGCGACGTTGATTACCCCCAACCGCCACGAGGCCTCGATGGCGTGCGGGTTCGAGATTCGCACCATTTCCGATGCGGCTCGGGCCGCCGAGCATCTGCTCACCGATCTGCGCCTCGAAGCCGTCGTGGTAACGCTCGACAAGGAAGGCGCCTACCTGGCGACGGGTGAGGTCAGGGAGTTGGTGCCCGTGAAGCCGCGAACGGTCTACGACGTGACCGGCGCCGGCGACGTGGTTCTCGCTACGCTGGCGATCAGCCTGGCGTCCAACAGCGACTACCTTACCGCCGTGCATCTGGCCAACATCGCCGGCGGCATCGAAGTCGAGAAATTCGGGGCCTCCACCGTCACCCGCGCTGAGATGGAACGGGAAATTGCCAGGCTCTACGGCGCCCGAAACAACAAGGTCCGTCCGCTGGAGGCACTGTTGGAGCAGTTGTCGTGGCGGCGCGACCGCCATCAGCGGATCGTCTTCACCAACGGCTGCTTCGATGTGCTCCATCGTGGGCACATCGAGTACCTGGAGTTCTGCCGGGCCCAGGGCGACGTCGTGGTGGTAGGCCTCAACAGCGACCGATCCGTACGGGCCCTCAAAGGTCCCAGCCGCCCGGTGAACCCCGAGCGGGACCGGGCCGCCGTGCTGAGCGGCCTGGAATGCGTCGATTTCATCACGCTCTTCGACGAGCCGAGCGTCCTGGGCCTCATCCAGAAGGTGCGACCCGATGTACTGGTCAAGGGAGGCGACTACGACAAGAAAGGCGTCGTCGGGTGGCAGTTCGTCGAGTCCTACGGCGGAAGAGTGGCGATGGCGCCTCTGATCGAAGACAGAAGCTCGACGGACACAATCGAGAGAATCCAGGCTTTGCAGCCAAGAATGGCATGACCGACGAATGGGAACAGATCGTTCGGGAAACCCTTGACGACCACAGGGCGCTGGTCGCTCAGTTCGAGCGCGATGGGGTCGCGATCGCCGAGCGGGTCGCCGCGATGATCGTGCAGTCGTTCAGCAGAGGCGGTACACTGTTTCTTTGCGGCAACGGAGGCTCCGCGGCCGACGCACAGCATCTCGCCGGTGAGTTCGTCGGCCGGTTCCGAACGGAGCGACGGGCCCTGCCGGCCGTGGCGCTGACGACCGACACGTCGGTGCTGACCTGTATTGCCAACGACTACGACTACGAGAGCGTCTTCGCCCGGCAGGTCGAGGCCCTCGTGAGAGACGACGACGTTCTCTGGGCCTTCTCGACCAGTGGGACCTCGGCAAATGTCTTGAAAGCCGCCAAGGCGGCTCGGCGCAAGGGCGCCCGGATCATCGCCTTCACGGGCAGAAAGCGAAGCCCGCTGGAGAACCTGGCGGACCTGTGCCTCTGTGCGGACGCGCCAGTGACGGCCCGCAGTCAGGAGATACACCAGTTGGCCTACCATATTGTGTGCGACCTCGTGGAACGGAATTTCACACAGTAGTTTTCTCTACTGGCAGGATGCTATGGCAGATGCGGCGGTGTTTTTCGATCGTGACGGGACCCTCATCGAGGACCCGGGCTACCTGAGCCATCCGGACCAGGTCAAATTGCTGGACGGTGCGGCTGAGGTGCTCAAGCAACTGGCCCTGCTCGGCTACAAGAGGGTGGTCGTGACGAACCAGTCGGCCGTCGCCCGAGGGATCGTCTCGGAGGAGATGCTCGAACGGATTCATGAGCGTCTCGGCGAGCAACTCGCCCTGAAGGGGGCTGCGCTCGACGGGATCTACTACTGTCCCTACCATCCGGAGGGCGTGATACCGGAGTACCGGCGCGACAGCGATCGGCGAAAGCCCGAGCCGGGCATGCTGCTGGCGGCCGCCGAGGAAATGGACCTCGATCTGAAACAGTCGTGGATGATCGGTGACAGTGGTCGCGACGTTGAAGCGGGGCGTCGGGCCGGCTGTCGGACGATTCTTCTGCGTTCCGGACCGGCCGATCTTGACGTCGCTGACGACGGCCAACCGGACCACGTTGCAGGCAATCTTAGAGAGGCCGCCAATATGATCAGAAACTTCGATCGCACACGTCGCGAAGAACCGTCGCAAGCCCTGGAAGGCGAAGAGGCCGGACCGCCCTCGGATCACGACTACAAAGTCACGGCGCTGGAGGCCGAGGAACTGCGTATCGAGCCGGCGAGCATGGAAGCCGACGATGCGATGGACGAGCAGCCGGAATCGCACCAGGAGACGTCGGCGCTGCTGGTCGAGATCCTCGAACAGCTCAAGCGGATGCAGAAGAACGAGATGTTCGGCGAGTTCTCGATCATGCGGCTGCTGGCCGGGATCGTCCAGGTCTTCGTGCTGTTCTGTCTGCTGCTGGGACTGTGGTTCCTCATGAGCCCGGACCGCCAGGTGGCCCCCATCATTCTGTCGCTGGGCTTCGGAACCGTCTTGCAGTTGATGGCCCTGACCTTCTATATTATGCAGGGGCGGCGATAAGATGAATGTGAGGCTCGCCCAAGTCAAGACACTGGCCGTACGCTGCCCCAACTGGGTCGGCGACATCGTCATGGCTACGCCCGTCTTCGAATGCCTTCGCCGGAACCTGCCGCGCACTCGGATCCTCGGTGTTCTCAAAGGACCCGCTCAGAAGATCCTTCGTGACGGCCCGTGGTTCGACGGATTCATCGACGGCAACGACAAGTCCTGGGCGGGTTTGGCGAAGATGCGCCGCCAGTTGCGGGAGGCGCGCCCGGAGGCGGCGATCCTGCTGACCAACTCTTTGCGGTCGGCGTTGACCCTGCGGCTGGCCGGCGTGAAAACGCTCTATGGCTACCGCCGTGAATGGCGGACCGCCCTGCTGGCCGGCGGCCCAACGGTCCGGCGCGACCGCGGCCGGATCGTCCCGGTCCCAATGATCGACTACTACCTGGAGATCTGCCGCTGGCTCGGCCTGGAGGTCCCCGGCGACGCCAGGCCGCGATTGTTCTACAGCGATTCGGTCGGCCGACAGGCGCAGGCGATTCTGGCCCGACACGGCGTCGGCGAAACCGACTTCGTCGTCGGCCTCAACCCCGGCGCCAGCTTCGGCTCGTCCAAGTGCTGGCCGCCGGAGTATTTCGCCGAGCTGGCCGAGCTATGCGAGCGGAACCTGGCGGCCAAGGTCGTGCTCCTGTCCGGACCGGGCGAAGAGGCGATCGTTCAGGCCATCCTCGACCGCACGCGGGCCAGGGCCATCGATCTGCGGTCCGAGAAGATCGACCTCGAAATGCTCAAACCGGTGGTCGAACGCTGCAACCTGATGATTACCAACGACACGGGACCGCGCCACTACGCGGTGGCGTTCGACGTGCCCGTCGTAGTCATCATGGGGCCGACCGATCCCCGCTATACGGAGGCAAACACGGACCGCACCGTCGTCGTACGCAGGGAATTGGCGTGCTCGCCCTGCCACCTGAAGGTCTGTCCGAGGCAGCACGAGTGCATGAGAGAAATCCGGCCGGCCGAGGTCTTCTCGGCGGCCGAGACCCTGTTGAGTGTGTGTGCACAGCATGGAACCTGAAATCTATCAGCAGAGATGGCACAAGCTGCGCGACGGCAAGATGGACACCGAAGCGTTTATGCACCTGTCGCGTCAGATCGCCTTTTCGTTCATCGACCGGTACTTCCAAAGAGGGCTTTACGTCCCCACCTACATCGACCTGCTCTGTGAGATGGGGACGTTCCACGCCAAAGGGGAGACGGAAGACATCGCCGCAGCGGCCCTGTTCGGTATCGTCGTAGAGAAGCTCTGCGACGACTTTGAGGAGCTGCCCGTCGAACTCTACAGCCGGGTTATGTGCCAGATCATCTCGTTCTGTCGAACGGTCCCCGCCGGTCGGACCCTCGACGAGACCCTTGCCGGTTTCGGCATCACCTCGCCCGAGCAACTGTACGAACGGGCGATGGCCACCCACACGAAAGCGTATCGATACGACAGTCGCAATGCACCGTCGCGCATCGTGCTGCTGTCGCGCGTGACGATCGGCGCCGACGTCGCCATCCTCAGCGTGATGATCCGGCGATTGCAGAGGCTCTTCCCTGAGGCGGACGTCGTCGTGATCGGCAACACCAAGCTTGGCGGACTATTCGAGGGCGATCCCCGCATTCGCCTGCGCGCGACCCACTACGCCCGCCGGGGCGGCCTGTTCGAGCGGTTCGCCGCGTGGCATGCCGCATTGGAGGTCCTTCGAGACGAGATGCCCGAAGATGGCGAGCGGTCGATCCTCGTCATCGACCCGGACTCGCGCATCTCCCAGCTTGGCGTGCTCCCGCTGCTACGCGGCGAGAACTATCTTTTCTTCAACACGCGCAATCACGCCGCCTCAACGCGAGGCCGATGTATGGCCGAGCGGACCAATGATTGGATGGACACGGTCTTCGGCGATTCGGGATTCTGTCACCCGACCGTCTGGACGGCTCCGGCAACCCTGGAGACTGCGCGAATGCGAGTCGACGGACTGCGCGCGGCGGGCGCCAAACATGTCATCGCCGTCAACTTCGGCGTCGGGCAGAACCCTCGCAAGCGGATCGGCCTCGAGTTTGAAAAACGGCTCGTGCGGGCCCTGGCGGCCGTGCCCGACACCGTGGTCCTTCTCGATCGCGGGTTCGGTCCCGATGAGACCGAGCGCTCCTGGCAGATCATGGCCGACGGTCGGCATTGCGGCCTGCCCTGCATCGAGACGCATTTTTCCTCACCCAACTTCCCGTCGATCGCGCACGGCGTTCTCGTCGTCGAGTGCGGCATTGCGGAAGTCGCCGCGTTGATCGCCCACAGCGACGAGTACATCGGCTACGACTCAGCTTGCCAGCACGTGGCGGCGGCGGTCAAGACGCCGACGCTGACGGTCTTCGCCGGCAGCAACAACATGAACTTCGTCCGCCGCTGGAGCGCCTGCGGCGACACCGACCGCCGGATCGTCCACGTCAATACGCTGACCGATCCGCAGCACGTCGATATCGACGAAGTCATCATGCGGATCACGCAGGAACGAGCGAGCCGTTCGCTCGCGAACCCACAGCAGAGGATTCATGAGATCCGGAAGGACAAACGCAAGCGGGGAGCGGCACAGGAGCCGGCAACCCAATCGGAGTGAGACATCGGCACGACGCCCACAGCAATGAAAATACTGTTCATCTATCCCTCGGCCGACTCGCAGTTGGGCTTCAACTACGGCGTCGCCCACATGACCTCGATCCTCAAACGTGCCGGACATGATGTCGCCTTCTGGCAGCTCTGCGAGGAGATCACGCCGCTGCCCACCGAGCCGGAGTTTGTCGAGCGAATCGCCCGCGAGAAACCCGACGTCCTGGCCTTCTCCGTAGTGACCAACCAATGGGCGTACACGCGGAAACTGGCGGCATGGGCGAGAGAGAGGTTCTCGATCCCCTTCGTGATCGGCGGCGTCCACACGCTGATGTGTGTCGAAGAGGTGCTTGGGTCCGGCCTGTTCGACTACGCCTTCCGTGGCGAATGCGAGGACGCCTTCCTGGAGTTCGTCGAGCGACTCGACCGAGGCCAGTCCGTCGAATCCGTCTCCAATCTCGCGTTCGTCCGAGACGGCCGGATGCAGGTCAATCCCGTCGGTCCCCTGCCCGCGCTGACCCGGTTGCCACCCAAGGACTATGAGAGCATGGACTTTCAGCGGATGATCGACGCCAAGCACGGGTGGGTCGGGCTGATGGCGTCACGGGGCTGCCCGTTTTCCTGCACTTACTGCTTCAACCACGTGATGGTCGAGACGTACAAGCGGGACCTTCAGCGCAGCTTCAAGGGCCTCAACTACATCCGCCGATTCAGCGTCGAGCAGATGATCGAGGAGATCGAATACCTGCTGAAGAACTACCGCAACATCCGCATGTTCATCTTCGACGACGACCTGTTCACCTTCGATAAGGCCTACGTTGACGCGTTCTGCCAGGCCTATCGCAAGGTCACCGACATTCCCTTCGTGGTCAACGCCCACGTCGGCTTCTTCGACGACGAGTGCGCCGCGGCGCTGGCCGGGGCCGGCTGCAAGATCGTCAAGTTCGGCGTCGAATCGGGCAGCGAGACCGTCCGCCACACCATCCTGAACCGGCACATGAGCAACGACAGCATCGTCGAGGCGATGGCCGCCGTACAGCGGCATGGGATGCACAGTTCGGTCTTCATCATCATCGGCTTTCCTCATGAAGGGCGTGAGGACGTACTCGAGACGGTCCGGCTGCTCGGTCGGGCCCGGCCGGGACGCTTCCGCTGGACGTTCTTCTTCCCCTTCCCCGGCACGAAGAGCCACCAGATCAGTCTCGACGGCGGTTACATCAACCCCGAGAAGATGGAGCGGCTCAAGAACTTCACCGACGAATCGTGCCTCGAATTCGATCCGCAGCACAATCTGCTGCTCAAGAAGATCGGGCGGATCATGCCCTGGTTCGTCAATGCGTATTCCGACCTGCCCGTCGCCGACTTCTATCGAGACAAGATCGAGGACATCCTCGGCATGGACGAGGCCCAATGGGACCGCGTCCGCGGCTCGCTGCTCGACCGCGACAAGGAGTATTCGCAACAGCACTGCGCCCGGGGCCTGTCGCACTACGCCGTCAAGTACAACCGTTTCATGGGCGTGATCTCCGACTACTTCCTCCAGGACGCTTAGCCCAGAGGTATATCAACCGCATGGACCGCCGACCGAACAACACATTGGCCTTTTGCCTCTACAGATACTTCCCATACGGGGGGTTGCAGCGGGACATGCTGCGCATCGCCCTGGCCTGCCAGCAGCGCGGCTACAGGATCGTGGTGTACACGACGGCATGGGAAGGCGATGTGCCGCCCGGCTTCGAGCTGCACCTGCATCGCCCCGGCGGCCTGACGAACCACGGGCGAATGCGCCGGTATCACCGATGGTTGACCGAGCAACTGGCCCACCAGCCCGTCGCCTGCGTCGTCGGCTTCAACAAGATGCCCGGCCTCGACGTCTACTACGCCGCCGACGGCTGCTTGAAGGCCCAGGCAATTGAGGAGCGAGGCTGGTTCTACCGATGCCTGCCCCGCTATCGTCAGTATCAGACGTTTGAAGAGGCCGTATTCGGCAGCGAATCGCGCACGCAGATCCTGATGATATCGAGAATGCAGGAGTCGCTCTACAGACAACACTACGGGACACATGGGAGTCGCATCCACTTCGTTCCGCCGAATGTGGCCGGGGACCGCCTCGCCGGGGCGGAGAGCGATGGCATCCGATGGGACCTGCGGCAAGCCCTCGGTGTCGGGCCGGACGAGAGATTCGTGCTTCAGTTGGGTTCGGATTTCCGCCGCAAGGGCCTCGATCGTTCGATCGTTGCACTATCCCATCTTCCGGACGCATTGTTGACGAAGACCCGATTGTATGTGGTCGGAAGAGACAGGGAAGGCCCATATGCGCGTATGGCCAAACGTCTTGGCGTTGCGGGCCGCGTCGTGTTCCTCGGCGCCAGAGATGATGTGCCTCGTATCCTGCTTGGCGCGGACCTGCTCGTTCATCCCGCGTACCATGAGAACACCGGGACGGTCCTCGTCGAGGCCTTGGCTTCCGGGCTGCCCGTGATTGCCACCGGCGTCTGCGGCTACGCCCACTATATCGAGGACGCGGATGCCGGATGGGTCATTCCCGAACCCTTCGAGCAGAATCGATTCAACCACACGCTGCAGGCCGCTCTCGAACGAGCCGATCTCCGCGAGGTCGGCCGGCGTGGTGTCCGCTTCGCACGGGAAGAGGACCTCTATGGCATGGTCGACGCCGCCGTGAAGACCATTGAGAAGGTGGCCTCCACGGACGCAAGGCGGTAGCCCGGCGCGCACTGCATCATGCCGCATCGCCCCCCTTGCCCCGACGATTCACCTGTGCCGCCAGCAGCCAGAACAAAGCTTTGGCATCAGCATGATAACGAAGCGATTTCCTGAGCACATCGAGCGACTCCGCTCTTCGGCCTTCCTTGACGGCACACTTGCCGGCCCTATAGAACTCTTTGGCCAGCCGTTTCCTTGCCCGACCCTCGGGCACAACGGCCTGCCCTCCGCCGTGATAGTAGAAGTCCTCCAGCATCTTAGCCTCGATCATCCGCCAGTCGTAGTTCATCTCGGTCGCGTTGCCGCTGTGCCGGCGCCGTCTGAACAAGGGCGTGGCCGTACCGATAAATCGGTACTTCAGAATGAGCTGGAGCTGTAACTTGTACACTCCGCACCGCCTCATGCTCGGGTCAAACCCGCCCTCCTTTCGATATAATTCCGTCGCAAAGAGCGTCCCACAGGTTCGCACGTGAATGAACGAAAAGAGGTCGGCCGGGCTGAGGGGAGAAGATGCTTTGAAATTCTTCTTAGGGGTTTCCCGACCATTCTCATCAATTCCGACGTAGTGCCCGAACACATAGCTGTCCGGGCCGTTTTGCTCCATCATCGTCCACAAAATCCCAAGGGCATCAGGAAGAAGTTCGTCGTCGGAATCCAGGAAGGTAATGTACTCGCCCCAGGCCAACTCGATCAGTTTGTTGCGGGCTGCCTGCTGGCCCATCCGATCGAACCGGTAATACCGACCGCCGAATCCATTGGCCTTGAGCATCTGTTCCGTGCCGTCGGTGGAGCCGTCGTCGACAATCAGAATCTCATAGTCGTTGAACACCTGCAGACAAACACTGTCAAGTGCCCTTTGCAGAAACTGCTTGCAGTTATAGGTCGGTATGCACACAGATATCCTAGGCATTTCAGGTCTCTTCAACTCAGTTCGCACGCAATGCGACGCTACTCAGGCCACATGCTTCCTCAGGCAGACCACAAGATGACAGCCGTTCGCGCGATCGGCACAACGATGTGTGGACAAGATCCGCTTCCACGCTAATGCAACAAGAGGCCTTATTTCCAGGCTGAACAAATGGTTGTTGAAGAGCCACTTGAACGCTCCATACCAACACGGTTTCTTGAAGACATAGTCATGGGACACCACGCGCAGGCCGGCGTTGCTTTGGGACAGTTGTTCTTCAAACAGATCAAGGGTATAGTGCCGATAGTGCTTTCTGGCCAAAGGGACGACCGTGGTTGGAACGCCAATGATCGCGGTGCCGTTCTCTGCAAGTCTGTCGCCAATGGCCCGAAAGAAAGCAGACACCTCCGTCTCAGGGATATGCTCCAACACCTCAATTGAGATGACAACATCGAAACAACCCTCGACCGCCTCGACGTCTGCGGCAAGGAAACGACACTCCGGATGAAACGCTTTGGCAAAAGCAATGGAACGATCCGACAAATCGACGCCAACTCTGACGGGAATGGTGTCCGCCAGGCTTCCAAGGAAGTACCCGTCACCGCATCCGACATCCAATACCGAAGAAGGATCCAGAGCCTGCACGGTCTCGAAGACGTGTCTCTGATAGCAGAGATACTCGAGACCCCAGCTCAATCGTCGAGACAGAGCCACTCTCCCTTTCTTTGTGAAGTGAGGGATATAGTGATAGGGAAACGCATACTCGTCTTCCTGCATCTGACGTTTGTCTCTGCCTTGCGTCTTCTTTGCCATGACGCCACACTCCGTACCCGCCTCGCCTCTCGTACGAGACATTACACGATCCCCTTGCTCGCCTTTCGCGAAAACGTAACATCTCTGTACATGGCAATCTTCTCGAATAAGCCGTCTCGTTCCCTGGAATCAACCACGCCGATCTCATCAAGCAGTGAAGAACACCAGCATGCTACAACCTCTTCGTCTACATAATCAACCATATGCCTAACAAAGAATCCCGCCTCAAAGGCCAACACCTCCAGATTCGGTCGGTCGTGAAATCGGACGTAGTGAAAGTCGAGAATCTTCGGAGGCAGATCGGCGTCCTTGTGCATCAGGATCGTCTTGGTGTGGATGTCGATATGATTGCAGCCCGCCTTGTACAGGCTGACAAACGTCGGAATCGTGCGCATCAGAATCGCGCGGCATTCGGCAGGATTCCCTTTGGCCTTCTTCAGAAGGTCGCCGACCAGCTCATAGTCCGACAGACACTCGAGCAGCAGGAAATTGGCGTTCGGCAGTCGGGACCTGCCGTAGAGAACCCCGTATCCATAGATCGCCGGAACCGAAACGCCGCGCTGCGCCGCCGTGAGCAGATTGGCCGTCTCCTCAAGGCCGTATCGATAACTCTTGATGCGCTGGCGTGGATGTTTCAGCAGAAACCCCTTGGCCACGAGCGCCTCGCCGCCGTCGCCGTTTGCAGGAAACCTGAAGACCAGCCGGCGCTCGGTCCATTTGTAGACCGCCTCGGGTGGGTCCTCCGGACGCCGGCGAATCGCGCGATGCGCTGCATGGAACGCCGCCACCGCCGGAATCAGCGCGTCGCTCTGCAAATGCCACTTGCCGCCTTCGGCGTCCCGATAGAGACAGCCGAAAGTAGACTTGACAAGCGCTCGTTTTGCCAGCAATGCTCTGAGCATGAAGAGGGAATCCCGGACGGCACTCGATCACTTCTTTTCAAAGATCATCATGCACTGCTGCTCCACGAGATTGACCTTCGGAACGCGATGCACCAGCGACAGCCCCGCCTCCCTGGCCAGCGCCGTCAGATGACCGGCCGTAATGTAGCCGTGAGCGATCTTTCTGCCGAACAGCTTCTTTCTGCAATAGCGAAAGGAACGGCAATTGTAGAAGCTCAACGCAACGTACTTCCGCGATACGCGGGCAAGCTCGCGCAGCGCGGCCGAGCGCATCGCATCGGTGGTCATATGATGAAACAGGCGCATGCAGAACGCCAAATCGACCGAGCCGTCCGGCAGCGGCAGCGCCGCGATATCCGACCGAATCAACTGGACGTTCTTGCCGGGGTTGTGCTTCTCCCGACAGGCCTTGAGCATATTCTCAGAGTAATCGGCCATCGTCAGTTGGCGGCTCTGCGAGAAGATGTCGAAGAAACGCCCGTTGCCGCAGGGCACGTCGAGAATAGCCGCCTGTGGACCCACCAGGTCGAACGCCAACCGAGCGAAGGCTTTCTCCCGGGCATCCAGCCTTCGCATCCGTGCCGACCGAAATCGGGTCTGATCGTACTGCTTGACCGATTCATAGTCCTCGCGATGCTTCAACCCGAGCGAGTTGGCCAGGCATTCTCCTGTATCCGACATTGCTGCGTCCTTTCCTGGAACTTGCAGCGCATACACCATGAGCGGTCATCGCCGGCGATGTTGTCATACGTGCATCGCGCTCCTGCGGCCGGACGGATCGCACCTGTGCTTCTCCGGACGGGCCTTGAGCATATTCTCAGAGTGTGCCACCGTTGTCAACTGCCCAGCCTGCAAAAGAACCCCGTAAGAACACCTCTTCCAGCGCGATCTGCAAGACATTGTCCGGCGGGCATCGTTCGGACTGAGACGCCGGTGCCCAGGCCGCAGACCCTGTTGGTGAGCCGCCAAGGTGGACAGGCAGACCGCTTTGTGATAAGACAGTCCGACGACCGGATCAAGGCGATGAACGAACCGATGGCGTTGTACCTGAATGAAAGACTCACCCCTCTCTGGGGGCAGCTCGACGTGTTCGCGCAAGTCGAGACCCTCCGCGGGGAGGTTCTGCGCGACGTCAAGGGACGCACGACCCTGCGGTTCACGCTCAACGGCGACGCCTATTTTCTCAAGATCCATCGCGGCGTCGGTTGGCTGGAGATCGCCAAGGAACTCCTCCAGTTCAAACGGCCTGTCCTGGGCGCCGAGAATGAATGGCGGGCCCTGAATCTTCTCAAGCAGATCGGGGTCGAGACGATGACGCCCGCCGCCTACGGAACCAAGGGCGTCAATCCGGCGTCTCGACGCTCGTTCATCATCACCGAGGAACTGACCGGGACCGAGAGCCTGGAAGATTTCTGCAAGGACTGGCCCCGTCGGCCGCCTTCGTTCCGGCTTCGCGTCGCCTTGATCGAGCGGGTGGCCTCGATGGTCGGCCAGATGCACCGGCACGGCATGAACCATCGCGACTGCTACATCTGCCACTTCCACCTGGACGTCTCGGCCGGACGCCGCTGGGTCGATCCCCAGCGATTTCACCTGTATGTGATCGATCTGCATCGGGCCCGAATCCGACGCCGGGTCCCCACGCGATGGATCGTCAAAGACCTGGCCGGTCTGCACTTCTCCGCCATGGACATCGGCCTGACTCGAACGGACCGCCTGCGATTTGTCGCCGCTTACGAACAGAGACCGTTGCGTGAGATTCTGCGGGATCGCCGGCGGCTCTGGCGACGCGTCGCCCGCACAGCCGCCGCCCTCAAGGGGAAGCTCGGCTGATCGCCTGGTGCCGTGTTCCGGCTCCGGTCCGGGCAACAATCACGGTACGGAAACCAGTCTATCCATATCCCGCAGGTAGCGATGGACATCCCTCCGACATCGATAGTGCCCCAGCCGCCCCCAGAGCGGGGTCCACATGGCGTCGAGGTCCAGCAGAACGACGTCGCGGCCATCATAGACGATATTGGTGTGTTTCATGTCACCGTGACTGATGCCGTGCTCGGCCATCACCTTCAGCACGTGCAGGACCCTATCGTGCACCCGCTGCTTCTGCACGTCCGGCATCTGCCCATTCCGGAGAATCTCACCAATCTGGGGGCCTGGTACGAACCCCGTGATGTAATAGGACTGCCACAGAACCGGGCCTCTGTATTGCTCAACGAAACCCAGCGGTTCGGCGGTGGGGACCCTCAACCAGCGAAGGTGATGTGCGTTGAGCCAGCTCCGTCGGGCGCGCGAACCCTTGAGGGTATGTCGGAGCGAGTGGCAGAATCCCTTGTGGTTGTACCGCTTGACCGCCACGTTCCGTCCGTTCCACATGATGCGGCTGACAAAGCAGGTCTTGCCGTTCTTGAGGATCTGTCCCGCCTGCATCCGGTCATCCAGGCTCCGGACAAGCGCGCCGGCCGAGCCGTCTTCGAAACACTTCCGATCCAACACCCCCCGGTATCCCTTGGTCGCGATGCGCACGTGCGCACTGCTGGTCCGCAGGCACTTCTTGAGTCGCTTCCTGATCCCTCCACGCACGATTCGCGGCACCAGCCGGCGAAGCCTGGCACGATCCCGGTCGTTCCATCGCCAGTGCCGCTCGGCCGCGTATACGTCCGCAAGCATGTCGAATCCTGCCATGTCTTCGACCAAAGCGTAGGCCAGGAGATGAGCCAGATACTTCATGCTGATCCGCCGTCCCAGAGGACGTCTTCGGAACCGCATCTGGGCGACGTCCAGCGCATAAACAGCGTCGTCGGCGAGCATGAAGTTGTTCAGATGCACGTCGGCCTGGACAACTCCTTTGGCGTGCTGCCGGCCCAGTTCGGCTGTAACCGCACGAAGTACAGCCAGCTTCCGCTCGGCCGTCTCTGCCTGGGTCCACAGCTCATGGCCCGTGCGACCGCCCGGAATCCACTCGGTCACCACCGCCCATCGGCCCTCTCTGGTGCGTCCCGAGAAGAGCAGAACCGGCGCCTTGATCTTCCGTTCAGCCAGTCGGCGCAGACCGCGCCGCTCGCGCCACTGATGGAGCCGGGCTTTGACCGCGTGAGAGAAAACTTTCGCGACAACGTTGCGGCCGTCCCACGAGGCCTCGAAGACCTCACGCGTGCCCGGCACGGTCCGCAACGCACGCCGGATCACGATCTCCTGCGCAGATTCCGACGGCCCTGGAAGGACCCAAATTGACCGAGTCGATTCTTTCATATCGATCGACGGCGCTTCGCCGCCAGACTTTCTTCGTTTGCTTCCGCCTGTCCGGCGGCGTTGCCCTCGCCCCCAACACGGCCCTGTCTTGACAGCCTGCCATGATATCCGCCATTGGGGCGCCCTGCCAGCAATTCCTGACGGCGCTCGCCGGAGGGGGTTGAGGCTGGTGGCAAGGACCCGATGCCGCTATAATCCGGGTGTCCGGGCCGATCCCGACGTGGATCGCGAAAGAAGACGACACCGAGAAACAGGATCGAGACCGTCAATGGACAAGCCACACACTCGCCGTCAGTTCCTCAAGGCCGCGGCCGGCCTCGGGGCCGCGTTCGGACTGCCAACCTTCGTGCCGGGCCGTGTGCTGGGCGCCGGCGGTGCGACGCCGCCGAGTGAGAAGATCGTCATGGGCTGCATCGGCGTCGGCAGTATGGGCGGCGGCCATCTGCGGGCCTTTCTGGGCCGGCAAGAGGTACGAGTCGTCGCGGCGTGCGACCTCCGCGACGCCTTTCGCCAGCGGGCCAGGCAGCAAATCGACGAGAAGTATGCAAGCCGGGACGCCACGACCTATCACGATTTCCGCGAACTGCTCGCTCGCGCGGACATCGACGCGGTCTGCATCGCGACGCCGGACCACTGGCACGCTCTGATCGGCATCGAGGCCGCCCGAAACGGCAAGGACATGTACCTGGAGAAACCGGCCGACGTCCACGTCGCGGCCGCGAAGGCCCTGCGTCAGGCGGTAAACGACTACGGCGTGGTCTTCCAGTTCGGCACGCAGCAGCGTTCCGGTCGCGATTTCCGCTTCGGATGCGAGCTCGTCCGCAACGGCCGCATCGGCAGGTTGCAGACCATCGTGGTCGGCTCGGTGCCGGGCCTGTCACTGCCCAATCAACCGACTCAGCCCGTGCCCGACCCACGGCAGTTCGATTACGATATGTGGCTGGGCCCGGCCCCGTGGGCGCCGTATTCGTTCGAGCGCGCCGCCTCGCGCGCCGAAGGCAGTGTCGGCTACTGGATGCATATCCACGACTACGGCCTGGGCTGTCTCAGCGGCGCGTGGGGCATTCATCACATCGACATCGCCCAATGGGGCAACGGCACCGACGACACCGGCCCACTGGAGATCGAGGGCACCGGCGTGATCCCCACCGATGGGCTCTGCGACACGCCGATGACCTGGCGGGTCGAGCATCTTTACGCCAACAGCGTCCGGATGATTCACATGGATTCGCGCCACACCGCCGCCGAGTTTCCCCAATTCGCCGAGGCCGCGGCGTCGCTGCAGATCCCCGGCTGCGGCATCCTCTTCATCGGCACCGACGGCTGGGTCATCGTCTCGCGAGGCGGGATCGACGCCAAACCCAAGACGCTCTTGCAGGAGACGTTCGACTCCAACGCGGTCCGGCTGCCCGCAAGCAACGACCACAAGCGGGATTTCCTCGAGTGCGTGCGGACGCGGGGCAAAACGGTCAGTCCGATTGAGGCCGCCGTCCGGTCGGACACGATCTGCCACCTCGACGACATCGCGATCCGCCTTGGGCGCAAGCTGCACTGGGACCCTCAGGCCGAATCGTTCATTGGAGACGACGACGCCAATCGCATGCTCTGCCGGCCCATGCGCAGCCCCTGGACGCTATGAAGCGTCAGGGCCGTGCGTGCTTCAGGAGGCGGTGGACTCGCAATAGCTCACCGACGCTCCAGGCCTGGGCCCAGCAGCCCTTGGGCTCCTGCGGCTCTTCGCCGTCGAAGATCTCAGCGATGCTGCCGAGGCAGCCGTCGGCCGTCACGTGGTTCAGGAGCGGCTCGATCATCTCCGTCGCCCGGCGAACGCTTGCCGGCTTGAAGTCGTTGACCTTCAGATAGGCCTCGACGAAGGGCCCCATCAGATAGGGCCAGACCGTTCCCTGGTGATACGCCGCGTCTCGCCTGCGCTGAGGCCCCTCATATCGGCCCTGATAGCAGGCGTCGCGGCGGCTCAGCGTGCGAAGCCCGTACGGCGTGAGAAGCTCGAACTCCACGGCGGCGACGATCGCCTTCTGCCGGGCCCCGCTCAACGGCGGACCGTACGGAAGCGAGATCGCGAAGATCTGATTGGGCCGAAGGCTCGCGTCGACCTGTCCGTCCGGCATGACTGTGTCGTTCAGATAGCCCAGCGACTCGTTCCAGAACAGCTCGCCAAAACTGTCGCCGGCCTGCTGAGCCATCTTGGCATACCGTTTCGCGTCCGACACGAGGTCCATGCGCAGACAGAACTCGTGCAGGTGGCACAAGGCGTTGTGCCACAGTGCGTTGACCTCGACGGGCTTGCCCCAGCGAGGCGTGAACGCGACGCCGTCATACATGGCGTCCATCCAGGTCAACTGCGTGTTGCTGTCGCCGGCGCCGACGAGGCCATCGGCATCGACGTGGATGCCGAACCGCGTGCCGTTCTGATAGGAATCGACGATCCAGCGGATCACCGGCAACAGCTTCTCGTGGAAGGTGTCCTTGTCGTCGGTGGCTTCGACGTATTGAAACGCGGCGTGGATGAACCACAGCGAGGCATCGACGCTGTTGAAGTGGGCCGGCCCGCTGCGATCGTCGAAGCGGTTCGGGATCAGCCCGTCGTCCGCCGCAGCGGCAAACGTACACAGCACCGACCGCGCTTCGTCGAATCGCCCCGTCGCCAACAACAGCCCAGGAAGGGCGATGAACGTATCACGGCCCCAGTCGGCGAACCACGGGTACCCGGCTACGATGCTCGTGCCCTCCACGTCGCCGTACCGCCGCCTGACGATGAATTGGTCGGCCGCCAGGACGAGCCTGCGCTCCGTCGCGTCGGCCGCCGCCCCAGAGAGGATCTGTCTCTGCCGGTCGGCCAGACGGTTCTTGATCGTCTCGACGTCCACCTCCACCGACTCGGGCCGATAGCGCTCCTCGAGACGGGCCCAGAACACGAGCCGTCCATCCTCTTCGACCACGCCCCGGAAGAACCCGGGCGTCCAGAGGTCTTCGCCTGACTCCTGGCCTCGCCGCCGGTTGGCCCGGTAGGTGAAGTCGAACCACCACTGCGGGTCCCCGTCGAAGTGCATTCCCGAACAGCCCATCCGCAGGGCGCAGCCGCCCTGCGGATCGTGGCGCACCACCACGCCCGACTCCCGGCGATCCCATCGCAGCGTCGCGTCGCTGTTCTGCGTGTGGTGGAAATCTCGGAGGCCGACGAACGGACGCACAATCAGCTCGACCGGATCCATCAGGCCGTCGAAGGCGTACTCGACCACGACCGTATCGCTGTCGTCGGCAAGGTAGACCACCTTGTGCAGCTCGATCGAGTCGAACTCGTAGATGAAGTGCGCGCCGGTGTCACGACGGAATTCCCGCAGATAGGGACACGGCGCCAGCACCGGATCGCCGGAAAACTCGAACGTGGACAGATGAAACGTCTGTGAGCCGCAGACGACGATCTCCTGGCAGTTGGACAAAGCCATGACCCGATTGACGGGCGGGGCCAGTGAACCAATCAGCAGCCCATGATAGCTGCTTGTGTTGCAGCCGATAGTGGTCCCCGCGGCATAGCTGCCCCGCTCGTTGGTCAGGAGCCACTCGCAATCGAGCAGGTTCCCAATCTCGCCGTCGACGGCGACCCGGACAATTTCCTCGGCGCCGGTCTTCTGTCGTATCAACACAGCCGCTCTCCCGTGAATGGGCACTCTCGATCTCTGAAACAACGGAGGTCTTCGCGCACGCGTCCGCCGGACGCCGTCAGTTCGTTACCGCAGCGACCGGCATCCCTGCAACCGCCGGGCCGGACGGCGCCTGCGGCACGGCCTGAATCGCCGGTGCGGCACAACGCCGCTGAAGATGATCCAGCACGTTCATGAAATTGATGTACGAATCGTAGGGCGAATCGTAGGGATTGAAGTACTTGTGAACGTCGCCGTCGGCGAAGTACTTCGTGCACATGTAATAGAAATGATCGGACACCTGGAGCCGGCGCCAGTCGGAGAGAATCTGCTCGTCGCTGGCTCGCTTGATCTTCTTCTCCAGGCGATACAACTCATGGATGGCGTTCGACTGCATCGGATTGCCCAGCCATGCCGAGAGGTCGCGTTCCGTATCGGCCCAACTGATCATGTGCCGCACGTCCACTTCGCCGACGGCGTCGTAGGCGGCGACGACCTCACTCGGGGTCTTGAAGTCGTTGTCCGGATGCCTGAGAATCTCCTCGGGTAGGTGCCGCATGAAATCGAAGATGCCCGTGTCTTCCCACTGATGCTCGCCCAGGGTCTCGTAGTCCATGAACAGATTGACCACGTGGCCGTTGCCGTTGACGGCGTTGACCCACTGGCTGAACTTCGAAGCCGTTAGAGGCCATTCGACCCAATGGCGGTTCGAGAACCGAAACGCGATGTCGTCGCTGAGCGAGTAGTTCTTCAGTAGAAGCTTGACGTGCTTGCACCCCGTCGGGCGGTAGAGGAAGTTCGGGCTGCGGTAGCCCAGGATGTGATCGGCGCCCTCGGTGATGACCGCGTCAAAGCACCCCATTGCCTCGATCAGAAGGGCCAGCTCATTGTTGTAGATCAGCTCGGTGTTGCGAAAGACCTTGGGCCGTTGTCCGAAGAGGTCCTCGATCGCCTCAGCGTGCTTCTTGACCTGCTCGACAAACTCCTGCCGGGAGTAAAGGAAGCTCAAACTGTGGTAGTAGGTCTCCGCCAGAAACTCGACGCACCCCGTCTGGGCCAGTGCGTGAAAAGTGCTGAGGACCTCCGGGCTGTACATCTGGAGTTGCTCGAGCAGAATGCCGGTGAGACTGTAAGCGACCTTGAAGCGTCCCTGGTGCTTGTCGATGAGCTTGAGGAGCATTCGATTGGCCGGAAGATAG
Organism: uncultured Pirellulales bacterium; assembly: GCA_964610435.1. Classification (GTDB taxonomy): domain Bacteria; phylum Planctomycetota; class Phycisphaerae; order Sedimentisphaerales; family Anaerobacaceae; genus Anaerobaca. Next base: position 81,717 of record CAZSXM010000017.1, read on the forward strand.
CATTTGTTGGCCACTTTGCGGCAGATCGCGGCGTTCTTGTGGTCGTCGAAATACCGCTGATCGTTGTCGAACACCGTGTAATGACGCAGCCGCATCGGCTGGTGGACCTGGAAATAGAAGCAAACCGAAGGCATACGATCCAATCCTTTTCTCAACTACCGCCCTTCCCTGGGCGCAATCCCTTCTGTCAAACCGCCACGAGCAGTTGTTCGTAGATGGCGGCGCACTGCCGGGCGGCGTCCTTCCACCGCAGCTTGCGAACCTCGAAGTTGCCGTGGCTGCGAAGCGTCATGCGGAGCGGTGGGTACCGCAGCACCGCCACGATCTTGTTGGCCATCTCGTTGACATCCCAGAAATCAACCTTCAGTGCATGACGCAGAACCTCAGAGACACCGCTCTGCTTGCTGATGATCACGGGCACGTCGTTGTCCAGGGCCTCCAGCGGCGCGATGCCAAACGGCTCCGACACCGACGGCATGACGTACAGATCCGCCATCTGGTAGATCTTGCGCACATCGTCGCCCCGGAGGAAACCGGTGAACAAGACCTTCTGTCCAATCCCCAAGTGGGCGGCCAATTCAATGGAGCGGTACATCAGATCGCCGGATCCCGCCATGACGAACTTGACGTTGTCCATGGCCTCCAGCACCTTCTTGGCGGCGTGCAAGAAGTACTCGGGGCCCTTCTGCATTGTGATCCGGCCCAGGAACAGCACCAGCTTCTCGTCGCGTTGAATGCTGGTCGGTCCGATGGACCACGCACCGTTGCGTTCAACGCCGTTGTAGACCACCTCGACCTTCTCCGGGGCGATCCCATATCGGCTGATCACGAGGCTCCGCGTGAAATGGCTGACCGCAATCACCTTGTCGGCCCGCTCCATCCCCTCGCGTTCGATGTCATAAACGACCTGATTGACGTGTTCGCCGCTGCGATCGAACTCCGTCGAGTGGATGTGGACCACCAGGGGTTTGCCGGTGGCGGCTGCAACAGCCACGCCGGCCGGATAGGTCATCCAGTCGTGGGCATGGACCACATCGAACTGCTCTTCTCGGGCCAACCGCGCCGCCATTGTGGCGTACCGGCGAATCTCGCTGTACATGTCACCGCTGTAATCGCCACCATGCAAATCATCCTCGGCCTCGCCCTGCTCGACCATTTCCCGGCGCAACCGCAGGCTTTCCTCAACTCGTTCGTCGTAGCTCTCTGGATTCGCATACGCCTGCAACGGCGAAGCGATTGTCTTGAAAATCACGTTTGACAGTTCGTCCTCAGCGTCGGTGCCTGAAGTGACGCTCCGGCGGGAACTCGGCGACAGGAGTTTGACATGGGTCACGTATTCGCTCTCGACCATCTTCGGCAACACGAAGGTAACCTTCACGCCAAGTTGATCCATCGCCCGCGTCAGACCGTAGCAGGCCGTTCCCAGCCCGCCGCTGATGAAGGGTGGAAATTCCCAACCCAGCATGAACACCCGAATGTGCCCTCCCTCGTCAATCAGTCCCATAAATCCTCACCTCTTCTCAGGGCCTGCCGAGCAGGGCCCACCCGCATCGTTGCCATCGGACGCGGGTCTGACGAACACGGCTTGAAGGAAACACTCCTACTGGTACTCCCATATACCCTTAAGGTATCGGCCGGTGCGTCGGTAGGCTTTATTCCTGGGCGCAAAAAATTTTCGGCCTACCACGGGACCATCCGTTTATTTATCGGCCATTGCCCCCTCGAAAGTACAGCAATTCTGGGAGAAATCCGCCTTTCAGGCATTCGCGGCCTATGGTTATAGGCTGTTGCCAAGACCGGCCAAGCCCCGAGCACGGCAGCGGCCGCCAAAAAAAGGCAAAGCCGCTTCGAGCCTGTGCCCCGAAACGGCTTCCTCGTGACGGGCAATCCCGACACCCAGATATGCGGACAGATCGTAATCCCCCTTCCGGACTAAAGGTCCTGCGCCTTGACGGTACTTCGACGGTTCGCTTGGGCACGGGCAACCGCCGCATCAAGCAGGTCATAGACGCGATCGCTGATGGCCTCAAGGGCCTCAGACGAGGTCATCATCTTCTGATCCTTGATGTGCGCCTTTACCTTGCTCGCCACCACCAAAGGTTCCCTTTTCTTTTTCGCCATTGCAGCAATCCTCCCTGAGTAGAAGAAGAGAAACGGTAACTTGCCTTCCTCGGCACCGTAGCCTCCAGCGCCGTACGGCGTTCGATGATCTTATTGCCCATCGTTTCACACATTGCAACAAAAAAAACTGCCTGACCCTAAATTTGTGCCCTTCTAAGGCCGATAGGCACAAGTGAGCTTGACGCCGGTGGGCATGCCTTACGATCGGCACCCAGGCGATCCAGACTCAGACGAACCAGGAGAGAGGGCAAGATGCCGACGAACCCACCCGACAGGGCACGCGGCGCCGCACTCCTGGCCGATGAAAAGCACGCTGTTCTGTAATGGAGCGCGAATTATGGGAAAGCCGATGGACAAGAACAACAACGGGCACGCGAAACTCAAAGATCTGGTGGTCGTCACGCTCCTGAGCGACGTCGATCAGGCGAAGGAGTACCAGACCCTTCTGAAGCTCAACGACATCCCGGCCACAATCAAGGAGCAGTTCGATCCCACGGGTGAGCACAAGGGCGTGGCGATCATGGTTCCTGAGGACTTCCTCGACGAGGCCCATGTTGTGATCGAGTCGCAGGACGCCTACGACGACTTCTACGATTACGCCCTGGAAGAGGAAGACGAGGTGGACTTCGACGCCGACTTCCTGGACGAGGAATTCTGATCCGAGCCAAGCCACGTACATGAACTCAACCATCGACAGCTCCGCCCGGGTTACCAGGTGGGCGGAGCCATCGTACAAGCTGCGAGGCTGACGCACATGGCAGAGCCAGACGAAAGACATCCCGAGAGATGCGGCTGCAACGACGGACGTTGTGACCGCCACGGCGACCGACGACAACACGAGGCCGATCCAGAGGCTCAGGATTCCGCCGAGCGACGAAGCGGGCATGACCGCCGCAGAAATGTGGTGGACCGTCGAATGGGCCTGGACCGCCGACGGGGCCCCGGACGACGCCGTAGCGAGGAACGAAAAGCAGCCGAAGAAGGGCAGATGTCCGACGAACAATTCGAGTTCGTGATGGCCGTCGACGAGTACAAGAGGGCGAACGCCCGGCCGTTTCCGACCTGGACGGAGGTCCTCGATCTCATCAAGGCCCTGGGCTATCGGCGGGTTGCGGACCCGCAACCCCTGGCAGAGTCGCACTCGGCGTCGGCGGACGACAAGCCCGCCAAGGGCGGCCGTCGAAGCCGCAAGCCACAATTGACTCGATAGAACTCTCCTTCCTTCCGGGCGGATGCCTCCGGCTCCCGAGCCAGGCCGGGGGCGTCCGCCCGAGCAAACCGCTTGCCGTCCAGCCCCTGCCTTCCCCGCCGTCCGAAGACCCGCGGTCGTTATTTTTTGCGCAAATACAGCACATTTCTCTTGCTGTCACGTAATTTGTCCGATATACTGAAGGATTCTTCGCTCCCTTCTGGAGGGGAGGATTGGTGCCTGCCGGTCGATGCAACCCATGAACAGGTGGCAAGAGCGAAGAATCACCAGCGACAAGTCAAGATCGACGCTCCCATTGCCGACAAAGGCCGTCAAGCCATCGGGATGGACAAGAAAGTGATTTTTGGAACGATATGGAAAAGATCAGTAGAATTCGGAATATCGGGATCTCGGCTCACATCGACTCGGGCAAGACGACACTCAGCGAGCGGATCCTGTTCTATGCCGGTCGCATCCATCGCATGCAGGAGGTCCACAGCGGCCAGGGCGGTGCGACCATGGACTTCATGGAACTCGAACGCGAGCGCGGAATCACCATTGCCTCTGCCGCCACCCAGGTGGGATGGCAGGACAAGAGCATCAATCTGATCGACACGCCCGGTCACGTGGACTTCACGGTGGAGGTCGAGCGGTCGCTCCGCGTGTTGGACGGCGCGATCATGATTCTCTGCGCCGTCGGGGGCGTTCAGAGTCAGTCGATCACCGTCGATCAGCAGATGAAACGCTACCGCGTGCCGCGGATCGCGTTCGTCAATAAGATGGACCGCATCGGCGCCGACCCGGAGCGCGTCCGGCAGGATCTGACCGGCAAGCTCGGGCTGAATGTCGTGCCGATCCAGTTGAACATGGGCAGCGGCGATGACTTCAAGGGCGTCATTGATCTGATCGCGATGGAGGCGATCACCTTTGCGGGCCAGGACGGCGAGAAGGTCATCCGCGGCCCGATCCCGGAGGCGTATGCCCAGGCGGCGGAGAAGGCCCGTCACGACATGCTCGAAGCCCTGAGCATGTACAACGACTGTCTTCTCGAAATGCTGCTGGAGAACCAGCCGGTCGGCGAGAGCCTGATTCGTCGAGTGATCCGCGAGGCCACGATCAACCGCGACATCGTACCGATGATGATGGGCTCAGCCTTCAAGAACAAGGGGGTTCAGCCCTTGCTGGACGCGGTCTGCGACTACCTGCCCAGCCCGCTGGACCGCTCGTACTTCGCCCGCGACCACGACAACGAAGGCACGGAGACGCCGCTGCCCAGCGATCCCGACGCCCCGCTGGTGGCGATGGTGTTCAAGATCGCCGACGAATCGTTCGGCCAGTTGAGTTACGTGCGCGTCTATCAGGGCCGGCTCGTCAAGGGCCAGCAGTACTGCAACGCCCGCACCAGCCGCATGCTGCGCGTCGGGCGAATCGTGCAAATGCACGCCAACGACCGCGAGGACATCACCGACGCCGGGCCGGGCGACATCATCGCCCTGCTGGCCGTCGATTGCGCCAGCGGCGACACGATCTGCGGCGAAGGGGTCAACTACTCGCTGGAGAGCATCTTCGTCGCCGATCCGGTCATCAGTCTGTCCATCACCCCGGCCAGCTCGGCCGACCAGGAACGCATGGCCAAGGCGCTGAGCCGGTTCATGAAAGAGGACCCGACGTTCCGCGTTTCGACGGACCCGGAGACGGCCGAGACGGTCATCGCGGGGATGGGCGAGCTTCACCTCGACGTTTACGTCGAGCGGATGCGGCGGGAGTTCAAGGCCAACGTGACCGTCGGCGCCCCGAACGTCAGCTACCGCGAGGCCCCCACCGTCGAGGCCGAGTTCAACTACCGTCACAAGAAGCAGACCGGCGGCTCGGGGCAGTTCGCCCACGTAATCGGCCGGCTGATCCCGCTGGGACCGGACGCCGATTCGACGTACGAGTTCGAGGACAACATCACTTCCGGACGCATCCCCGGCGAGTACATTCCCGCCGTGAACAAGGGATTCCAGGCCGCCATGAAGAAGGGGCCGCTGGCCGGATATGAGATCGTCCGATGCAAGATGTGCCTCGACGACGGGTCATTCCATGCGGTCGACTCCAGCGAAATGGCGTTCCGGATTGCAGGCCGGGATGCCTTCATCGAGGCCTTCCGGAAATCCAGGCCCTGCCTCCAGGAACCGATCATGACGGTCGAGGTCGAGACGCCGACCGAGTTCCAGGGTCCCATCGTGGGCGATCTCAACAGCCGGCGCGGGATCATCATGGAGACCGCCGCCCGGGATACGTTCACCGTGATCCGCGCCGAAGTACCGCTGGCCAACATGTTTGGCTATGCCACCGTCGTGCGAGGCCTGAGCAGAGGCATGGCCACCTTCTCGATGGAGATGTGCCGTTACGCTCAGGTGCCAACCCGACTCGCCGAGGAGATCATCAACCAGCGTCGTGAGAAGAACCAGCAGACGGCTCGGAGATAGTCATCGCCGGGCCACGACCGTCTGTTGTGGTTCTTGGTGGAGTCTCACGCTGGTCGCCTTCCGCATCAGCACCTAACTCCACACCCGTAGTCCCGCTGTGGGCCGGTCTTTCCCGCCCTCACCGATGGACGTGTACTGTCACACGGTCGGGCGTTTGCGCGCCCGCCACTCTATTAGGATTGTTTCATGCCATTTAAGACGTTTGGTCTTACCGACCCGGTGGTGCAAGGGATTCTTGCCACCGGCTACACCGCACCCACGGAAATCCAATCTCAGGCGATCCCGATCGCCGTCGACGGCCGAGACATCATCGGCTGCGCGCAGACGGGGACCGGCAAGACGGCCGCGTTCGTTCTGCCCATCCTGAACCGGCTCGGCCATGAGAAGGCCGGCCGCAAGAAAGGAATCCGGTCGCTGATCCTGACACCCACGCGCGAGCTGGCCGTCCAGATCGAGCAATCGATCCTCGGCTACGGCCGGTTTCTCCCTCTGCGAACGCTCGCCATCTACGGCGGCGTCAGCATCGAAAAGCAACTGAGCACCCTGCGTCACGGCATCGATATCGTTGTCGCCACGCCGGGCCGACTGCTCGACCACATGCAGCGAGGCTCGATCAGCTTCAAGTCCATCGAGGTGCTCGTCCTGGACGAGGCCGATCGCATGCTGGACATGGGCTTCATCAAGGACGTGCGCAAGATCGTCGCCGCCCTGCCCACCGGGCGACAGACGATGCTGTTCTCAGCCACCATCAGCCCGGAGATCAAGAGCCTCTCGGCCGGCATGCAGAAGTCGCCGAAGATGATTCAGATCGGCCGCCCGCAGAACCCCGTCGAGGCGATCACACAACACGTCTATCCCGTCGAGAAATCGCAGAAGATCGATCTCCTGCTGCACATGCTCAAGAATGATCCCATGTACAGCGTGCTGGTCTTCTCACGGACCAAACACGGCGCCGACAAGATCAAGCGCCGGTTGGAGCGCGCCGGGATCGTCTCGGTGGCGATCCACTCCGGACGCAGCCAGAACCAGCGGCAGCAGGCCCTCGACGGATTCAAGAGCGGCAAGTACCAGGTCATGGTGGCCACGGACATCGCCGCGCGCGGGATCGACGTCTCCGGCATCTCGCATGTCATCAATTTCGACGTCCCGGCCTTCGCGGAGGACTACGTCCACCGAATCGGTCGCACCGGACGCGCCGCGGCCACGGGGGACGCGATCACATTCGTCTCGCAGGATGAGAGGAAATATCTCCAGCAGATCGAGAAGTTCATCGGTCGAAAGTTCAGTCCCAAGGACTGTCCGGAGTTCACCTACATCCGATCGGAAACGCCGCCGGCCGAGCCGAAGAGCACCCCCTCACCTCGCCGCACGGGCAAGGCGTCCGTTTCCACTCGCCCCTCGGCGCTCCGCAGCAAGACCGGTCCGGCCCGACGCCGACGACGCAGAAAGGCAAGGGTGTAGTTTGTACCATAGAACGGTTCATATCGATGTGGGACGAGATACGGATGCGGTCATCACGCCGCAATACCCGAAGAGCGTTCCATCGCGTGTTTTCCTCTCGCTTTTTGAGCGATTCTGTTGTTCAATGCTCGCCATGACAAAACGAAGACGCAAGAGAACGGGGTCCGCCGAATCGACCGAAGGCTCGTCCGAACCCGCCGCCCCCCATCCGGCCGAACAGGCGACGTCACCGTCGCCGGATGTTGCACCCAAAAGGAAACGGTCGCGAAGGCGACGCAAGAAGAAGACCGAGTCGCCCTGGAGCATCGAACAGTTTCAGGTGCCCGAGAAGCTAGGCGAAATGCGGTTTCACGATCTCGGCCTGCCCGAGCCGATCATGCACGCCATCGCCGACCTGGGGTTCCAATACTGCACGCCGATCCAGTCGAAGGTCCTGGTCCACGCCAACGCCGGACAGAACATCTCCGGACGCGCCCAGACGGGGACGGGAAAGACGGCGGCATTCCTCATCACCATCTTCAGCAAGTTCCTCCAAGACCCGATCCAGGGCGAACGGCCCGCCGGCTCGCCGCGCGCCCTTGTCCTGGCGCCGACGCGGGAACTGGCGATCCAGATCGCCAAGGACGCCGAGGACCTGGGCAAATACTGCAACTTCAACTGTCTGGCGGTCTATGGCGGGCTCGAGGTCAAGAAGCAGCAGCGCCGCCTGGACAACCGCCCCGTCGATCTGATCGTGGCGACGCCGGGACGGCTGCTGGACTTCGTCAAGCGAGGCAGCATTCGCCTGAAAGACGTCGAAGTGCTCGTCATCGACGAGGCCGACCGAATGCTGGACATGGGCTTCATCCCCGAAGTCAAGCGGATCATCCGCGAGACCCCCCCGAAGAACCACCGCCGCACGATGCTCTTCAGCGCCACGCTGACCGAGGACGTCCTGCGCCTGGCGTCGCAATGGATGCCTGATCCGGTCATCTGTGAGATCGAACCCGAGCACGTCGCGGTCGAGACGGTCGATCAGATCGTCTACATCGTCACGACGAGGGACAAGTTCAAGCTGCTCTATAACATCCTCAAGAAACGCGGCGACGACCGGACGCTGATCTTCTGCAATCGGCGCGATCACAGCCAGACCCTGGTGACCAAGTTGAGAAGACACGGGGTCACGTGCGAGCTGCTCAGCGGCGCCGTGCCCCAGAAGAAACGGCTGCGCATCCTGGAAGATTTCCGCAGCGGCGAGATCCAGGTCGTGGTGGCCACCGACGTGGCCGGCCGCGGGCTGCACGTCAAGGACATCGGTCTGGTGGTCAACTACGAGTTTCCGTATGAGGCGGAAGACTACGTGCACCGTATCGGACGCACGGGCCGGGCCGGCGTGGCCGGGACCGCCATCTCGTTCGCCTGTGAGGATGAGTCGTTCATTATTCCGGATATCGAGAAATACCTTGGCAATCCCCTTCGCTGTACCATGCCGGACGAGGAGCTGCTCGCCAGAGTCCCTCCGACCCCTTAGGACTCGTAAGGCAATAGATTCGGAAATAGCTCACGTTTGACTGCGGC
>CAZSXM010000018.1:0-81812 GCA_964610435.1 uncultured Pirellulales bacterium
CGATTGATCCCAATACCTCATAACATCCGAATCCGTTTCTTTACGAGTCCTAAGGCGCTTCGCTACGAGGACAGGCCGAGCAACGATAATAGGCACGATGAATCGTAATCCAGCCCCAGAGCGTATGAACTGATCGCGGACGATGGCCTACAAACCGCATCGAGCCCCCACACGAACAGGGGATGGAACTACCCCGATACCCCTACACGCGGTTCTACCTCAGGAGCGTCAAGGAACACTATGACCAGTACTGGCACAATCACTTCTCCACGATCGGGCTGGTCGGGATGAACGAGGCCGCCCGAAGCCTGTTGGGCAGGGACATCGGGACCGCCGAAGGTAGGAGCTTTGCCGCCCGAATCCTGGACCACATGCGTGCCCGGCTGCTGACGTTCCAGGCGGAAACGGGCAATCTGTACAACCTCGAAGCCACACCCGCCGAGGGGACCAGCTATCGTCTGGCTCGCCTCGACCGACAGAAGCACCCCGATATCGCCAGCGCCAACACATCGCCACAGGCAAAGCGGAACGAGCCGTTCTATTCCAACTCGACGCAATTGCCTGTCAACTACACCGACGACATCTGGGAGGTGCTCGAACTCCAGGACGACCTGCAAGCCAGGTACACCGGGGGCACCGGCCTGCACATCAACCTGGGCGAGGCGGTCGCCGACCCTGGGGCGGTCAAGCAGTTCGTCCGCAAGGTCTGCACAAACTACCGGTTGCCCTATTTCACGATCTCCCCGGTGTTCAGCATCTGCACCGAGCACGGCTATCTGCACGGTCGGATTCAACAATGTCCGCACTGCGGCAGGAAAACCGAAGTATATGCCCGCGTGGTCGGCTACCTGCGCCCCGTCGATCAGTGGAATGAGGGCAAACAGGCGGAATTCGAGCAGCGACGCTATTTCCGGATCAAGGCGACCTCATGAGAATCGGCGGCTTTCAGGCATTGACATTGAGTGACTATCCGGGCCATATGGCGTCGATCGTGTTTACGCAGGGCTGCAACTTCCGCCCTCATCATCTTGACTGGTTTTCAGGAGAGTAGAACATGGCGATCAGTGCCAACCTCGGATTTCCCCGCATCGGCGCCCATCGAGAACTCAAGAAAGCGGTGGAGGACTACTGGGCCGGACGGACCGACCGCAAGGCCCTTGAAGCGACGGCCAAACAGCTTCGGCTCGATCACTGGCGGCTCCAGAAAGACGCCGGCATCGAGCATATCCCCTCGAACGACTTCTCGCTCTACGACCAGGTGCTCGACACCACGTGCATGCTCGGCGCGGTCCCCTTGCGATTCGGCTTCCACGGCCCGCTCGTCGACGTGGACACGTATTTCGCCATGGCCCGAGGCGCCGAGAAGGCCCATGCGATGGAGATGACCAAGTGGTTCGACACGAACTACCACTACATCGTGCCGGAGTTCGAGTCCGGCATGGAATTGCGGCTGGCGTCCACGAAGATCGTCGATGAGTTCCTCGAAGCCAAAGGCCAGGGCATCCTCACGCGGCCGGTGCTGCTCGGCCCGGTCTCCTATCTGCTCCTGGGCAAGGCCAAGAGCCCTGACCTGGACCCGCTCGATCTGCTCGATCGCGTGGTTTCGGTCTACGTCGAGGTCATCGGCCGGCTCGAATCGGCGGGCGCCGAGTGGATTCAGGTCGATGAGCCTGTGCTGGTCCTCGATCTTGACGACCGAGCCGTCGCCACCTTCCGGCGTGCCTACGACCAGATCGCCCAGGCGAGGAAGACTCTGAAGCTGTGCCTGACCACGTATTTCGGCCGCCTCGACGACAACCTCGAATGGGCGATGACGCTGCCGTTCGACGCCATCGGCCTCGACCTGGTTCGCGCTCCCGACCAACTGGAACACGCCGGCGCCCTGCTGGGCGAAGACCGCATGCTGAGCCTGGGCGTCGTCGATGGGCGGAACATCTGGCGGACCGACCTTACGGGCACCTTCGATCTGGTCCGGCAGGCCGTCGCGAAGCTCGGACCCGACCGGATCATGGTCGCGCCGTCGTGCTCGCTGCTTCACTGCCCCGTCGATCTGGCGAACGAACAGGCACTATCCCCCGAGCTGCGCGAGCGGATGGCCTTCGCCGCCCAGAAACTCGAAGAAATCTGCATACTGACTCAAGGCGTTACCGAAGGGGCCGGCGCCATCGAAGCGCAATTGCAGGCCAGTGGCGACATCTTCGCCCGCCGGGACAGTTCTGTCCAGGTCCGCAACCCGGCCGTTCGTAAGCGGCTGGCCGAGCTTTCGGACGAGATGTTCGAACGACGCAGCCCCTTCGCTAAGCGCAAACAGACGCAGCAGGCCCGCTTCTACCTGCCCGCGCTGCCCACGACGACGATCGGATCGTTCCCGCAGACCCGCGAGATCCGCAAGGCTCGGGCCGGCTTCAAAGCCGCCGCGCTTGGCGAAGCGGACTATCGACGAGCCATGCAAGGCGAGATTGAGGCGGTGATTCGTTTCCAGGAAGACGTCGGGCTGGACGTCCTGGTCCACGGCGAGCCGGAGCGAAACGACATGGTCGAGTACTTTGGCCAGTTGCTCGAAGGCGTCGCCTTCACGCAGAATGGCTGGGTGCAGAGCTATGGCTCGCGCTGCGTCAAGCCCCCGATCATCTACGGCGACGTCCGCCGGCCCAGGCCGATGACCGTCGCGTGGAGCACCTATGCCCAATCGCTGACGGACAAGCCCGTCAAGGGGATGCTGACCGGCCCGATCACCATCCTGCAATGGTCCTTCGTTCGCGAGGACCAGCCCCGCAAGGACACGGCGTACCAGATCGCCCTGTGCATTCGCGATGAGGTGGCCGACCTGGAGGCGGCCGGTATCGGCATCATCCAAATCGACGAGCCCGCCATCCGCGAAGGACTGCCGCTGCGAAAGTCTCAGCGGCCCGAATACCTGCGCTGGGCGGTCAAGGCCTTTCGCCTGGCCACCTGCGGTGTCGAGGACCGCACCCAGATCCACACGCACATGTGCTACAGCGATTTCAACGAGATCATCGAGGCCATCGCCGGCCTCGACGCTGACGTGATCTCGATCGAGGCCTCCCGCTCGGACGTCAAGCTGCTCGACGCCTTCGTGGACTACAAATATCCCAACGACATTGGGCCGGGCGTGTATGATATCCACAGTCCGAGAGTGCCCTCGACCGAAGAAATGGTGGACTTGATCCGGCGGATGGCCCAGACGCTCCGCGTCGGTCAGTTGTGGGTCAATCCCGACTGCGGCCTCAAGACGCGGCAGTGGCCCGAGGTCCAGGCGTCTCTGAAGAACATGGTCCTCGCCGCCCGGAAGATGCGAGAGGAATTGGCGTGATCGCCGCAACGATGAGAACAGGAGCGAACCGATGAGCATTCGCCCGGACGTGTGGATCAAGAAGATGGCGATCGAACAGCGGATGATCGAGCCGTTCGTCGACAGGCAGGTGCGCCAACGAGACAGCCGTTCGGTCGTCTCCTATGGCCTGTCGTCGTTCGGCTACGACATTCGCGTCTCAAAGCACTTTCGCATCTTCACCAACGTCTACGGATCGGTCGTCGATCCCAAGGCGTTCGACCCCAGGGGACTGGTCGAAGTCGAGAGCGATGTCTGCCTGATCCCACCCAACAGCTTCGCGCTGGCCCTGAGCGTCGAGACGTTCCGCATCCCCAAGAACGTGCTGACCCTCTGCGTGGGCAAGTCCACCTACGCCCGCTGCGGGATCATCGTCAACGTCACGCCCTTCGAGCCGGGCTGGGAGGGCCGGGCCGTGCTGGAGATCTCCAACACCACGCCCCTGCCGGCCAAGGTGTACGCCGACGAGGGGCTCGGGCAGGTCCTGTTCTTCGAGTCCGAGACGCCCTGTGAGGTCTCCTACGCCGACCGCTGCGGCAAGTACCAGCACCAGGACGACATCGCCTTGCCCCACGTGTAGCGCGCCCACGGCATGATTGCGAAGGAAACAGCACGCTGTGAGCCGGCCCATGCACGAAGGGGCCGTGACATGCCGCGCCCTTTTTCCGAGAAACACTGTATGCTACAGACGGTCGGCTGATTCTCGTCCAGCCAAGCCCGGACGGATACAAGCCGGTGAGCCGGTTCACCATCTCAGCCGGGACGGACGAACACTGGGCCCACCCGACGATCGCCAATGGCCGGCTGTACGTCCGCCGGGACGATGCGCTGCTGGTCTATGACATCCGTTCCGGATCGTAGGATACGACGTAGCCGATGACCCGTGAGGGCGAATGATGATTCGCCCCCACCTACCCCAATACACCTCCGGTGATGTGCTCTGCAGTCACGCCGGAAAGCTGGGCCCACGCCCGCACGGTGTGCAGGTGTTTGCCGTACGTCAGGATCTTGTGGTGCCCGCGGATGTCGCGCACGTCTTTGACGTCGTCCATAGCCATCTCGAACGCGCAGCGGCAGCCGCCGATCCCGTCGGCAGGATGGGAATCGACGTTCCGCAGGATCGTGCCCGTGGCGATCATCAGCTTGTCGGCCGAAAGGAACCGCCACAGCGTGGCCGGCTGGTTCTCCTTGAACAGCACCTGGGGCACCGCACCGTAGTCGGCCTCGTGGTGGCTGCGGAGAATATAGGGCTCGGGGTCCGCGTCAAACCCGGCCATCCGGGTCGGGGCCTTGCAGTGGGCGCCGGCGTAGAGGTTGCGGGTTGTGTCATAGATTGGGTTGTGCAGGAACCCGGGCCGCCCGAGCAAATAGCTGCTCAGCAATTCGGTGACCGCGGGGAAGATGTCGGCCTCACAGCCGCCGGTGCTGCCCTCGTCGAGCAACTGCATGAAGGCCAGGCATGGCGGGAAGATATAGGGCTTCTGCCGCTTGGCCACGTAGGGGAAACAATCCATCGTGATGGCCTGGCAGCCGGTGTCTTTCAAGAGTTGCCGGCTCGCAACATACGCGCGGGCCGCCTGGAGAAGGTCGTCGCCCGACGGCTCGATCATGCCCTTGGCGTTCTCGTTATACAACCGGGTGATCTCCCTGACCTCGTTTGATGCCTTCGTGGCATCGTAGATGTCCACATACTGCTGGACCGGCGTGTATCGCAGGCAGATGCCGATCGGATCGAGCGTCCGTTCCTCTGTCGCATTGCCTCGAACGACGGTCATCCGCGTATGGGCGATTTGCCAGCGGGCTTTGAGCATCCGCAGGCCGGTGGCCAGCCAGCCGACGTCCGCGCTGGCTGCGGCGAAGCAGTAGGGCGTCCGGCGGAACCGCTCGTACCGTTCGGGATGCGAGTGGTATGTCCCGTGGGGGATGAAGGCCAGGACCGGCAGCGGACGGTCGCCCCGCTGGTCCAGAATGCGATGCACCGCCTCGACGCCGTACACATGGCCGTCCATGTTGATCAGGACGATTCCGTCCGCCTGCTGGGCGAAGGCGGCCGCCAGAAAGGCGTCGGCCGTTTCGTGGTTTCGCAGGCGCGCCTTCTGAACGTGCAGATCGATGTTCAACCGATCCGCACTCTCCTGGAGGGCCTTGGTATAGGTGGCCTGACTCGCGTCGGCGTCGTAGGCCTTGCCGGGCCAGCCAGTCTCCAGTAGATCGCCGGGGCCCGCCTGGCAGAAGCCGACGCGGACCAAGGGCGTGGGGCCCTGCTGGCCCGGCAGCGGCAAGGCGCCCAGGACCTCGCCGGTACTCCACTTGAACAACCCCAGATTGATCGCCAGGGCCGCCCCGCCCAGGCTGCCCAGACCCGCCAGGAAATCTCGTCGTCCCATCCGTGAACAGCAACCGTGCGTATGCTCCCGTTCGTGTGCGCTCATCGTGGCTGTCTCCTTTCGTGCGTGAAGGTTTCGTTGCGGCCGCGATCTTGTGTCAACGATCATGATGGATGCAGCATGGGCTCAAGCCCATCTTACTTGCCTTCTTGCTTGTCGAATTCCCACGCACCGAGATCGACACGGCCGTCGCGTGGCCGCCGTCGGATATCTTCGGTGGCATCGGGCAGGGATATACCTTGGTCGATGGCCCCGCTGGCTGACGACGTAAGCCTCAGGTCGCCGGATTGCGGATCGGCGAAGTAGCCGTCCAACCGACCGGACAGGTTGTGTCGAAGCTCCGCCTGCCCGCCTTCGAACCGAATTTCGCCATGCACGAGGTTGTTGGCGATCTCCGTGCGGCTCGTTCCAGTCCCGATGCGGATGCCTCGCTGCCAGTTCCGCTCGGGCCGCCAGATGCTGTTGTGGTAGACCCCGACGCCCTCGGCATACCACAGCTCGATCCCGCAGTCCGGACCGCCGGCGATGAAGTTGTTGCGGATGATCCCGTCGGACACGTAGGCCGGTATCTGGCCCTCGATGTTGGCCGTGGATTGGCCGGGGTTGCCGAAGGCCACGCCTCGATCGCAGTCGATCACAAGATTGCGTTCCACCGTCACGCGATGCGAACGCACCCAGAGAAAGATGGCCGCGCGTCCACCGCCGTTGCGGCCCTTGATGTTGCGAAAGACATTGTCGCTGAAGATCCAGTCCTCCAGCGCCATCATGTCGATCGCCGAAATGTAGTCGCCGCCGAAGAGCCAGTCGGCCGGCGGGACCTTGGTGTTCTCGAAACGGCAGTATCGAACGGAGCCCCGCATGGCGCGGACGCTGGGGTCCTGGCCCGCCGAGCCCTTGATCGCGCGCACGCCGATGTCCCGGAACCGGCAGTTGTAGATGTGAACGTCCTTCGGCCCGTTTTCGGCCTCCACTTTGACGCCGTAGGAACGACAGTCGGCGAAGGTCAGATCGGCGAGGGTGACTCCCTCACATCGGCCAATGTGGAGGATATCGTCCCCTCGGGCTTCGCTGTCCCAGCCTCGACCGCTGAGCACGACTCGGGTCGGGTCGCCGGCGGCGCTACGGATGGTGATGTTCGTCTTGCCCGTCAGAACGACCGGACGGAGCAGCCGGTAATGGCCATCGGCCAGGAGGACCGTGCCGTCCGGCCCGACGCGCTCCACGGCGGCAAACAACTCTTCGACCGTCGCCGCAACGATCACCTCTCCGGAAGGCGGCGGAAGCGGCGGGGCCTCCGGAAACCAGGACGGAGCCGCATGGATGGGCAGACTCCCGTGTCGAACGACATCGGATGCGTGGGCGGGTGCGACATCTGCCGCAATACAACAGATGCGCGCCAATAGGACGATTCCGATATGCAGCAACAAGCTCGATCCCACGCCATGTCGCATACCCAGCATCTCCTCTGAACCACCGGCGTCAATCTCCGGCCCCCGTACGTCCGGGCCAACACCCACTCTATGCCCGGAGGCAACCTCCCGTCAATACCCTTTCGTTTCGGCCTGGACCGTCGCTATAATGCACCGCGTCTTCGGTGCGAGTAGGGCGAGCGTCCCCGCTCGCCATGTCGTGCGAGGACGCACGACCTACGGAATTACGGCCTGCATGGAGAAGCGATCTGAAGGGACAAATAATGAGAACACGTATCGAGTTCGTTCACACACTGGTGTCTGTCTGGGTCCTTTGCGTCGGGGCTGTCCCGGCCTTTGCCCAAATCGTACAGGCCGGCGGCGAGCAGGCGTCCTTTGTATCCGCCCGACCCATCTGGGTGGCGGACCGGCAGACGGAGAAGAACCTGCTCGTGGGGTTTCAGACGGAATTTGACTCCCCGAAATCAGGGCGGCCCCTCCTGCGAATCACCGCCTCGTCGCTCTACCGCGTCTACCTCAACGGGCGATTCATTGGTCACGGTCCCGCTCGCGGCCCTCACGGGCACTGTCGCATCGATGAATGGCCGCTCCGGACGGCAAGCGGACGCAACGTCCTCGCCGTCGAGGTCGCCGGCTACAACGCCAACAGCTACTACCTGCTGGATGAGCCCGCCTTTCTCCAGGCGGAGATTGTCACCGGTGGGACGGTGCTGGCTTCCACTGCCGGTGCGGGCGCCGGTTTCGAGGCGATAATCCTGCCCCATCGCGTGCAGAAGGTGCAGCGCTACAGCTTTCAGCGGCCTTTCATCGAGTACTATCGCATGCGCGCCGGCGACGACCGCTGGTGGGACCGCCCCGCAGCCCAGTCCGCCGCTTGTTCGGTTCAGCCGGCACGCAGGCCCCTCGTCCGACGGGTGGCCTACCCGCAATTCCTCAAGCGCCAGCCGAGCCACGTCCTCGCACAGGGCACGCTCGAACAGGACGTGCCGGTCGAACGGCTCTGGAAAGACCGCTCGCTCGTCAATATCGGGCCGCAACTCAAGGGGTATCCCGAAAGCGAACTCGACGTCATCCCCTCGACCCTGTTGCAGCAAGTCCGCTCGGCGTTCACCAGCAAGGCCGAGAAGCTCTACCAGCCAAACGAAGCTATCGCGCTGCGGCGGAACACGTTCTCCATCGTCGACCTCGGCACGAACCTCACCGGGTTTGTCGGGGCGCAGATCCGCTGCGTCGAGCCGACCACGCTCTACATCACATTCGATGAGATCCTGACCCAGGACGACGTCGATTTCAAGCGGCTTGGCTGCGTCAACGCCATCGGCTACGAACTGCAGCCCGGCACCTACCATCTGGAGTCCTTCGAGCCCTACACGATGCGGTATCTCAAGCTCAACGTGCTGGCCGGCGACTGCCAGGTGGAGGGCCTGTACCTGCGGGAATACGCCAATACGGAGACCGACCAAGCCCGGTTTGCGTGCAGCGACCCCGGCCTGAATCGCATCTTCGAGGCCGCCCGCGAGACCTTCCGCCAGAACGCCGTGGACATCTTCATGGACTGCCCATCGCGGGAGCGGGCCGGCTGGCTGTGCGACAGCTTCTTCATGGCCCGCGTCGCGCTCGATCTGTGCGGCAACACGACCATCGAGAAGAACATGTTCGAGAACTACCTCCTGCCGCCGCGCTTCGACCACCTGCCGGAAGGCATGCTGCCGATGTGCTACCCCGCCGATCACTACGACGGCGTCTTCATCCCGAACTGGGCGCTCTGGTTCGTGATCCAGTTGGAGGAGTACCAGGCCCGCAGCGGTGACCGCGAGCTGGTGGCCGCCCTGCGACCCCGACTGGAGGGCCTGTACGAGTACTTCCAGAGGTTCACGAACGCCGACGGGCTCTTGGAGAAACTGGAAAGCTGGGTCTTCGTCGAGTGGTCGGCCGCCAACAGCTTCGTGCAGGACGTCAGCTATCCGAGCAACATGCTGTACGCAGCGGCCCTGGCGGCGGCCGGCCGGATGTACGACGAGCCCGCCCTTCTCGACGAGGCCGAGCAGATCCGCGAGGTAATCCGCCGGCAGTCCTTCGACGGGGAGTTCTTCGTCGACAACGGCGTGCGTAAGGACGGCCGGCTCGAAGTCACCCGCAACCGCAGCGAGGTCTGCCAGTATTTCGCCTTCTTCTTCGACGTGGCGACGCCCCAGACTCACGGCGAACTCTGGGACCGGCTGGCCCATCAGTTCGGCCCACGGCGCAAGACGACCGGCGTCTTTCCGGAGGTCCATCCGGCCAATGCCTTCATCGGCAACTATCTGCGGTTCGAGCTGCTCAGCCACTACGGGATGCCGGGCCAGATCCGCAAGGAACTCGCCGATTACTATCTCTACATGGCCGACCGGACGGGGACCCTATGGGAGAACGTCGGCTCCGAGGCAAGCTGCAATCACGGCTTCGCCTCCCACGTGGCCCACAGCCTCTACCGCGACCTGCTCGGCGTTCGGCACGTCGATACGCAGAACAAGACCGTACACCTGAGGATCGCCGACGTCGGCCTGGACTGGTGCGAGGGCAAGCTCCTGACCCCAGACGGCCCCGTTGTGGTCCGATGGTGGAACGACAACGGCCAGACCCGTCGCCACATCGAGATCCCCGCCGGATACGTCCTCGTCGACTCCGATAAGGGACGATAGGGAAGATCGTCTCTCGTAGATGCCGGCGAGAAAAACGCCACGTGCGCGGATTTTGTCGTCCACATTCGCACGATGCCCGACGCCCCACGGATGGCCAAGGGGGTGTGCGCACCTCTATTGGGGACTCTTTTCATTCCCGCCCCCTTGGCCTGATTCGACACATCAGGCGGCCAATTCGGGCGAGGTTCTGGTTTGACCGGCGCAGGGAGGGAGGGTATTCTGGACGTCTAGATCTCAGAGGCGGTGCGTTGCCGTCATCGTAGAAGACCTATTCTGCGCAAAGGAAGACTACCTATGAACTGGCCGGTCAGAACCGTCGTTTCTCTGCTCATCCTGTTCGCTGTCGGGGCACACGGCGCCGAATCCCGTCCGCAGGCGAGACCGCCGCTGAGGTTCGACGACCGGGGGCAGTTCAAGATCGTCCAATTCACCGATCTACATCTGAGAGAGGGCAATGAGGACGACGACAAGACCATCGCGCTGATGGCCCAGGTGCTCGATGCAGAGAAGCCGCAGCTCGTCGTGCTGACCGGTGACGTTCTGGGCGCGGCCAAGCAGGTGCGAGAGATGATGGAGCTGTGTGCCGGGCCTATGGTTGAGCGACAGATCCCCTGGGTGATGACGCTGGGCAACCACGACGACGAGGGGACCGGAGACCGTCGGGGCCTGATGGACATCATCATTTCGCTGCCGTATTCGGTGTCCAGACACGGACCGACGGACATTACCGGCGTGGGCAACCATATCCTGCCCGTATACTCGGCCGACGGGACGCGGAAGTGGATTCTCTACTTCCTGGACTCGAATGCCTATCCGGCCGACAAGTCGCTGGGCACGTATGACTGGATTCGCACCGACCAGGTTGCCTGGTACCGGCAAACTTCGAAGATGTTAACGGCTCAGCGTGGCGGCCGTCCCTATCCAGCACTGGCGTTCTTTCACATCCCGCTGCCGGAATACGAGCAGGTTCTGGCCGCCGCCAACGCGAACATCGTGGGGTACCGCTACGAGAAGGTATGCTGCCCGGAGATCAATTCGGGGTTCTTTGCGGCCATGCTCGAGTGCGGCGATATCAAGGGCACGTTCGTCGGGCACGACCACGTCAACGACTACGAGGCGACCCTGCACGGCATTCGGCTGATCTACGGCCGAGCGACCGGCTTTGGCGCCTACGGCCGAGACGGCTTCCCGCGGGGTGGCCGGGTCATCCTCATCGAGGCCGACAAGGAAACGTTCACCACTTGGCTTCGCCTTGAAAACGGCGACAGGGTGCAATACTAAAAGAAGTGGTTCGTGGCCCCTGCTGTAGCTGTAGGCGGTATTGTTCCTTTATTGTACAGATTTTTGTGTCCGAACTGTCATTGTGGTCCGGTGTGTCCTGCATTGAGGCTCATGCGGAGCGTATCAGGATCTTTTGCGCCTAATACTTTTCTGGCGCACGGCGTTCTTGCTTGACAACGAGGGGGCAGGCTCTGTATGATCCCGACGCATGGAGGCATGGAGAAACACCGAGAGGGTTTCCAGCCTCGATACTGACCCCTATTCCGGCCTGGACCGAGCGAGGGTGAAGCGCCCTGGGAGTCGCGGTTTTTGAAAGGCTGTCGAGAAGGTGCCAATGGAGATCCAACCGTTCAGGGCGTATCGATTCAATGCCAACGTTGTGGGCAATGTGGGCGACTGCATTGCCCCGCCGTATGATGTCATCGACGCCGACCAGCAGCGGCAATTGTACGAGAAGAGCCCCTACAACATCGTTCGAGTCACCAGGGGCAAGACCACCTCCTGCGACGACGAGCAGCACAACCAGTACACCCGTGCGGCAGAGTACTTGACGCAATGGATCCAGCAAGGCGCTCTCAAGCAGGACGCGAGAGAGGGCATTTACGGCTACGTCCAGGACTTCGCCATCGACGGAGTCGCGTTTGAGCGTCTGACCTTCATCGCTCTGGGCAAGATCGAGGACTTCGGCAAGACGGTCAAGCCGCATGAGCAGGTATTCGCCAAGCCAATGCTCGACCGGCTCAACCTCAAGAAGGCCACCGCCGCCCGGTTCGGGCTGGTCTTCATGCTCTACGAAGATTCCCAAGGGGTCGCAGACCGGATCATCCAGAAGACGGCCGCCCAGATCCCCTTGGTTGACTTCATCGACGATCAGGAGGTGCGGCACCGGCTCTTCGTCATCACCGGTAAGGCGGAGATCGAGGCCATCCGCCAGATGATGGCCCAGAAGAGCTGCATCATCGCCGACGGACACCATCGCTACACAACCGGACTGACGTACTGGCGTCAGAACGGCAATCCGGCCGCCGCGTATCAGATGATGGCGTTCACCAACCTATGTCAGCAGGGCCTCGTGGTTTTGGCGACGCATCGCGTCGCCGGAAGTGTCGCCGACTTCGAACCGCAGACGTTTCTTGGGAGGCTTCGGGGCCAGTTTGATCTCGTCGAATTCCCGTTCACACCACAAGATGAGGATAAGATGCAGGCCCGGCAGAAGATGCTGGCCAGGATGAAGACCCTACACGAGGAGGACCGGGTCGCATTCGGGATCTACATGGCCGGGGGTGCCTTTCGTGTGGCGATCCTCAAGGACAAGAAGCTCATGGCGGACGCGACGCCCGAGATGAGCGAGGCTTGGCGAACGCTCGACGTCTCGGTTCTCCAGAAACTGGTATTGCAGGAACTGCTCGGCATGGACGAGGATCGCATGGGCGATCCCAACTGCGTCGAGTACGTCAAGGACGTGCCCAACGCCATCGATGCCATTGTCTCACGCATCGACGAGGGACAGAAGCAGGTCGCATTCTTCACAAACCCCGTCAAGATGCAGCAGCTCGTCGCCGTCACCGACACCGGCGAGCGCATGCCGCACAAATCGACGTATTTCTTCCCCAAAATGTATACCGGTTTGACGATTCAGAAACTCTAAGACTCATCCTTTGGAGCACGCCCATGGTAGATTGGAAGAACCCCCCGAGACTCTTCATCCCCGGCCCCGTCAAGGTCGATGACGACGTCCTGCAGCAGCTTGCCCGGCCCACACTGGGCCACCGCGGCAAGGAGTACGCCCAGCTTCACGGCGAGACCGTCGAAATGCTCAAGAAGATCCTCTTCACCGAGCAGAACGTATTCCTGTGCACGTCGAGCGGTTCCGGTCTCTGGGAAGCCGCCATCCGCAACTGTGTTGCGCCGGATGAGACGGTTTTGGCTGCGTGCTGCGGCGCGTTCAGCGATAAGTGGGCCGACGTCGCTGCGATGTGTGGACGGAAGGTCGAGACGCTGAAGGTCGAGTGGGGCCAGCCGACCACCGCCGAACAGATTGATGAGAAGCTGTCGGCGGGCAAGTACGCCGCCGTTACACTCGTGTACAACGAGACGAGTACGGGCCTGACCAACCCCGTCTATGAGATCAGCAAGATGATGAAGGCCAAGCATCCTGACGTGCTGGTCTTCGTCGATGCGGTCAGCGGCTTGATCGGCCTGCCCGTGCACTTCGACGAGTTGGGCTGGGACATTGGTTTTGCCTCGGTCCAGAAGGCCTTCGCGATCCCGCCGGGATTCACCGTCGCTGCCGTCAGCAACCGGGCAATCGAGAAGAGCAAGGGCGTGCCCGATCGCGGATATTACTTCAATATCGAGCAGTGGGCCAAGTCGGCGGCCAAGAGCCAGACGCTCGTGACGCCGAGCATCCCACATATCGTGGCGCTGCACTACCAATGCGAGAAGCTCGTGAAAGAGGGCATGGAAAACGTCTGGGCCCGACACAAGCAGATGGGCGAGTTTGTCCGAAGCTGGGCCCGAAAGAGGTTCGACGTGTTCTGCGAGGAGAAATATGCCTCCAACACGCTGACGACGGTGAAGAACACGCGCGGGATTACCGTGGCCGACGTGATCAAGGCCGTGCAGGAAAAGCACAATACCGTTTTCGGCAACGGCTACGGCCAGCTCAAGGACAAGACGTTCCGCATTGCACACATGGGCGACATCACGATGGCGGACCTCGAGGAGTTGCTCGGCTGGATCGACGCGGAAATCGGCGACTGAGATGCGATGAAGAGGGGGCGGGTCAGGGTCGTCACTTGTCGCCGATCATGGCCCGTCCCTCCGATCACCGGTCAGGAACGATGAAAGCGCAAGGCTCGGCAGTGCGTGCCAACGTGGCACGTGGCTTGACCCGGCCTGTGGGTTGCGTCTACAATCCCACCGTCCAGGCCATTCGTACTACCTCGAAAGCAGGAGAGACCAGCCATGACGATGCGAAACCTGTTCCTGTCCTTGGTTCTGATGGTGGTCGTTCTCAGTCCCAACTCGCCGGCTCAGGTCGGACAACCGGCTGTGCGGAACATCTCTGTGACGCCGTTCGGCACGACGCCGGATGGGCAGGACGTCAGGCTCTTCACCCTCATCAACGCGCACGGGCTGCGGGCGAGAGTGATCGAGTACGGGGCGATCCTTGTGGCGCTCGATGTGCCCGACCGCAAGGGGCGGTTGGCGGATATCGTGCTCGGCTTCGATGACCTCCATTCCTACGTCACGAGGAACCCGCTCTTCGGGGCCGTTGTCGGGCGCTATGCCAATCGCATCGCCGGCGCGCGGTTCATGTTGGACGGCGTCGAACACCGCATTACCGCCAATGCGGGCAAGAACCACATTCACGGCGGGGGCAACAAGCGATTCGACAAGGTCGTCTGGAAGGGCTCGCCCTACCAGAACGGTGCTGAGATCGGCGTTCGTCTGACCCACTTCAGTCCGGACGGCGAAGAAGGCTTCCCCGGCAGTCTTCACTGCACCGTTACCTATGCACTGACCGACGAAAACGAGCTGAGGATCGCGTATGCCGCCACTACCGACAAGCCGACGGTGATCAATCTCACAAACCACAGCTATTTCAACCTTGCCGGTGCCGGCAGCGGGGACATCCGGGACCACGAGTTGACGATCCATGCCCCCTGGTACACACCGGCTGGTGAAGGGTTGATTCCCACCGGCGAGATCCGCAGCGTTAGTGGAACGCCCCTGGATTTCACCGAACCCCACAAGATCGGCGAGCGAATCGACGAGTTGACTGAGACGCGGGGATACGACCACAACTACGTGCTGAAGGGTTCGTATGGCTCGTCGGTCCTGGCCGCCCGCGTTCGTGAGCCTCTCAGCGGCCGGGTCATGGAGGTCTACACCACCGAGCCGGGCGTGCAGCTCTACACCGCCAACGGCATGAACAATGTCAAGGGCAAGGGCGGAAAGACCTATGGCTCGCACCACAGTTTCTGCCTGGAGACGCAGCATTTCCCCGATTCACCCAACAAGCCTCACTTCCCGTCCACCGTTCTTCGGCCGGGCCAGGAGTACAGAACCACCACGACCTTCAAATTCGGTGCCGAATGAGGGCCGCAATGTGCGGCGATTTGCCCTGATGGGTGTGTATTATAGGACAGTGCTCGTTTGGCATGGCATGAGGGGCAATTTCTACTGTTTTTTCAAAAAAGCATTTGGCTTAGAGTGTCCGTGCAGTTCAAATGGCTTTTTGAAAACGGTGATCCATTTGGCTTTGTTTGACAACGGAAGTCAGACCGGCCAACGAAAGGTTCGGGTGTGGCCAGGCGAAGAGATGGAATCGAGACTCGCAGCAGGATTCTCGCGGTAGCGCAGGAAGTCTTCGCTGAGAAAGGCTATCACGAGGCGACCGTCGAGGACATTTGCTCGCGGGCCAAGAGCAACATCGCGGCGATCAACTATCATTTCGGGTCCAAGGAAGAACTGTACGCCCAGGTCTGGCGTCGGGCGTTCGATGAGGCCAATGAGGCCTATCCACCGGAAGGGGGGCTCGGCCCCGATGCTCCGGCCGAAGACCGTCTTCGCGGCACGGTTCATTCGCTGGTGGGCAAGCTGGCCGATCGTGGGCGGATCGGCCACGCCGGAAGGTTGCTGCTGCGTGAGATGATGAATCCGACCGATGTGATCGAGCGCGTCAAGGACGATGCCCTGCGGCCCATGCAGGAGCGGATGCGCCGCCTGATGATGGAAATGCTCGGGCCGGGGGCCAGCGACGAACAGATCCATCTGTGCGGGATGAGCGTAGTACACCAATGTATTGCGATTGGGATTCGCCTGTTCAGTGGCAAGATCCCGCCTCACGTGAGGTTCGATGCACCGACCGATCAACTGGTCAAGGCATTGACCGATCACATTGCGCGTTTCTCTCTGGCAGGAATCAAGGCGGTATGCCAAGATATCGAGTCCGGCGGGCGCTGCGCAATCGCGGGCCCTGTCACAACAACAGCAGTGGAACACAGGGGGCCATCGCCAACAGATGCGCATGAGGACCGGGATACCGTGTCGCCCCCCGACGTTTTGCGTCAGAGTATAGGAACACGTGAATGAAGAAGCTGATAGTCATCGCTGTGGCGCTCGTCACCATTGCGGCAGCCGGATGGGAGACGCACAGGCGCATTGCGGCGTCGGCGGAGACGAGCCAGCCCGGTCGTACCGTTGCCGTCGCCGTGGAGGCACAGCCGGTGCGCAGGGATCTGATTCGGGATACTGGGGTCTTCACCGGTTCCCTGGTGCCGAAATCGCAGTTCGTGGTCGCGTCGAAGGCAAACGGATGGCTGCGGGAACTTCTGGTGGACATTGGCGACCGCGTTACCCGCAACGAGGTGATTGCCGTACTGGATGACGAACAATTCGCGCGACAAGTCGACCAGGCCCAGGCGGAGCTCCAGGTGGCCAAGGCCAACGCCGAGAACGGGGCCAGTTCGCTCGACTTGGCCAAGCGCGAGTACGAGCGGGTGATGGCGCTGCGGGAAAAGCAGATCGCTTCGGCTGCGGAGTTGGACGCCGCTGCCGCCCAGCACAACGCGAGCCAGACCCAACTGAAAGTCACCCTGGCCCAAGTGGCCCAAAAGGAGGCCGCTTTGGAGGCGGCCAAACTGCAGTTGTCATACACCCAGGTCCGCGCCTTCTGGGAGGCGGGGGACCCGAACCGTGTGGTGGGCGAACGGTTCGTGGATGAGGGTGCTCTGGTGCAGGTGAATCAGGCGATTGTGTCGATCCTCGAGAACGACCCTCTGGTGGCCGTCGTCTACGTGATCGAGAGGGACTACCCGAAGATCCGGATCGGCCAATCGGCCACCCTCACGACGGATGCCTATCCCGGCAAGACGTTTGCCGGGAGCATCCAGCGAATCGCTCCTCTGATTCGAGAGACGTCGCGCCAGGCCCGGGTCGAGATCGAGGTTGCCAATCGCGATCATCTGCTCAAGCCCGGCATGTTCGTACGGGCGCAGGTCGAGTTCGCCACCCATCCGGACGCCACGCTCGTCCCGTTCAGTGCGATCGCTCGAAGATCGGGGCAGGTGGGCGTGTTCCTCGTGGACGAGGCCGAAGCGACCGCACCCGGCTTTGAGGAGCCGGCCCTCCACGTGCGCTTCGTGCCCGTGACAATCGGAATCGTCAACAGAGAAGTTGTCGAGATCGTGGAGCCTGGCATGTCCGGCTCTGTGGTTACGCTGGGCAACCACCTTCTGGAAGACGGATCGCGGGTCACCTTGCCGCAGCAGAAGACTGTGGATGAAGGACAGTCGCCCGCTCCTCCGGGTCCGAGCGACGGTGCAGACCCCGCACGGCGGGGAGGGGTGTGATGCAGATTTCGCACTTCACCGTCCATCGGCCCATCTTCACGGTCATGGTCGTCCTGATCGTGGTCTTGTTGGGCAGCGTTTCTCTGTTGCGCCTGCCCATCGACCTGATGCCCGACATCTCGTATCCGACGATTAGCATCTCCTGCAACTACGAGAACGCCGCGCCCGAGGAAATCGAAGAGCTGATCACCCGTCCGATCGAGCAGGCCCTCAGTGCCGTACCCGGAGTGGAGGAAATGACGTCGACCTCGGTCGAGGGCCGAAGCAACGTGCGCGTGACGTTCGCATGGGGGACCGATCTCGACACGGCGGCGAACGATATTCGCGACCGCCTCGACCGCGTGATCCAACGCCTGCCTGATGAGGCAGAGCGGCCGCGATTGCGCAAATTCGACCTTGCGGCGTTTCCCATACTGATCCTGGGCGCCTCCAGTCGGCTCGACCCGGTGCAGACCCGCCTGATCCTGGAGGACCAGGTCAAATACCGTCTCGAACGCGTGCCGGGTGTCGCGGCGGTGGATATCTGGGGTGGACTCGAACGGGAGATTCATGTCAACCTCGATCCGGCCAAGATCAATGCCCTGGCCATCCCGCTGGACCAAATCATCTCTCAGATCCGCGAGGGCAACGTGAACATTCCGGCCGGAAGCATCGAGAAGGGCAACTACGAGATTACGATCCGAACGCCCGGGGAATACACCGATCTGCGCCAATTGGAGGACACCGTGATCACGGTGCGCCAGGGCGCGCCCATTCAGTTGCGGGAGATCGCCCAAGTCGAAGATTCCTGGCAGAGGGTGACTCGAATTGTGCGGGTCAACGGGGAGCCGGGAATCCGTATGTCCGTGAGCAAGCAGTCGGGCACAAACACGGTGGATGTGGCCAACGGCGCTCTGGCGGAACTCCAGCGTATCAACCGAGACATTCCCCAGATCCAGATCGTTTCGATCATCGACACGTCCCAGTATATCAAGGATTCGATTCGCAACGTGGGAAGCGCTGCTCTCTATGGCGGCCTGCTGGCCGTGGTGGTTCTGCTGCTGTTTCTTCGCAACATTCGAAGCACCGTCATCATTGCCACCGCCATTCCCGTGTCCATCATTGCGACGTTCGCCTTGCTGTACTTCGGCAAGCTGACGCTGAACATCATGACGCTGGGCGGATTGGCGCTTGGGATCGGCATGCTGGTCGACAACGCCATTGTGGTTCTGGAGAATATCTACCGTCTTCGTGAATCCGGGCGGGCGACCGAGCAGGCCGCGGTGGAAGGCGCCGGTGAGGTGACCAGCGCGGTCATCGCCAGCACGTTAACGACGCTGGTTGTCTTCTTGCCCCTGGTCTTCATGCGGGGTATGTCCGGGGTGATGTTCAAACAGCTCTCGCTCGTTGTGGCCTTCGCTTTGCTGTGCTCCCTGGTTGTGGCTTTGACCGTGGTGCCGATGCTCTGCGCGAGGATTCTGGCAACAAAGGGGCAGGATGCCGTCGGGCGCAAGACGCTGCGTCGCCGGATGTACGAGGCCAGCGGTCGACTGTTGTCGGCTCTGGAAGACACCTACAAGAACATCCTGCACTCCGCGCTGAGGCATCGTCCCACGGTGGTGTTTGCCGCCGCTGCCATGATGGCAGCCGCGCTGCTGCTCACGCCCTACCTCGGCGCCGAACTGATGCCGAGCACGGATGAGGGCGAGGTTCGCGTGAATGCGGAGATGGAGGTGGGCACTCGCCTGGACCTGTTGGACAGCAAGTTCCGGGTTCTTGAGAAGATCGTCGAGGAGAACGTGCCGGAAATACGCAACGTCGTTACGAACGCCGGCGGCGCTCGATGGTACGGCGGCGGGGGCCATGTCGGCGACATCCGGATCGCTCTGGTTCCGCAAAGTCAGCGGATGCGTTCCAGCCAGGAGATCGCCGACGACCTGCGCAAGAAGCTCAGCGGCATTCCGGGGATCATCGTTCGGACAAGGGCCGGCCAGGGGCTGTTCATCATGCGCATGGGCACCACTGAAGCCAACAAGATTGTCGTCGAGATCCGGGGGCACGATTTCCAGACGGCCGATCTGATGGCCGAACGAGTTCAGCAGATCATGGACGAGGTTCCCGGCGTTGCCGATACGCAGATCAGCCGCGACCCTGGCGGCCCGGAGGAACTGATCGTGATTGATCGCCAGAAGGCGGCCGACATGCATCTGACCGTCTCACGGATCGCCAACGCCCTTCAGACGATTCTCTCCGGGACCCGGGCGGGCTACTTTCGGCAAGCGGGCGACGAGTTCACGATCCTGGTCAAGCTCCGTGACGCCGAGAAGAGCGACCTGCAGGACATTCTCGATCTGACCCTGACGAACAGCGTCGGCCAGCCGGTCGTCCTGCGCAACGTCGTGGAGACCGCACCACGAAGTGGGCCGGTGCTCATCGAACGAAAGAACCAGGAACGGACCATCACGGTCACGGGTGAAATCAGCGGAAGGGATATGGGCTCGGTGATTTCAGACGTCCAAGACCGGCTCCGAGCGGTTCCCATCCCCTCGGGCTTCAGCATCGGCTACGGCGGTGACTATGAGGAACAGCAGAAGTCCTTCCGCGAACTGCTGTTCAGTTGCGTTTTGGCCCTGATCCTCGTTTACATGGTCATGGCCTGCCAGTACGAATCGTTGCGGGATCCGTTCGTCGTGATGTTTTCCGTGCCACTGGCCGCTATCGGCGTCATCCTGATGCTGTTCTTCTCCGGTACGACGTTCAACATCCAGTCATTCATCGGATGCATCATGCTGGGCGGCATCGTGGTCAACAATGCGATTCTGCTGGTCGATCACACGAATCTCCTGCGTCGTCGCGACGGTCTGCCGATCCGCGAGGCGATTGAGGAGGCCGGCCGGCGGCGCCTGCGGCCGATTCTCATGACGGCGATGACCACAGTGATCGGACTGGTGCCGTTGGCCGTGGGGTTCGGTGAAGGCGGCGAGGCGCAGGCCCCGATGGCCCGGGCCGTTATCGGAGGGTTGCTCAGCTCGACGCTGATTACGCTCGTTTTCGTGCCTGTCGTTTACTCGCTCTTCGAGCGTCGTGCCTGGCGCGCCGAAGCGCGTGGCCAGGGCCCTGCAACGCCGGTTTCCAATGCATGATCTGTGAAGAGCTCGCGTATGTCCATCAAGTCTCTGTTTGCGGCAATTCGTGGTATTTCAATGCCTGTCGCGATCTGTTCCGTTGCGTTGTCGTCGGCGCTGGCGGTAGCCGAGGATTCTTCGGACGCCGTCGGGGCGGCCAATGGTTCGTCCGCACAGGCGGAGTTTGAGTTGCTGAGCATCGACGTCGAGCGGGCGATTCTTCTGGCGTTGGCGAACAACAAATCGCTGGTCGTCCAGCGAATGGCACCGGAGATCACACAGACGTTTGAACAGGAAGAGCGTTCGGCCTTCGATCCCGTGTTCAGCGGCCAGGGGGCCCAACGAAGGGTCGTCGCCGATCGGCTCTCTCGTGCGGGCTCAGGCATTGAGAGTTCTGTCACAGACACGGCCTCCGGCACGATCGCGCTGGACAAGCTGTTCTCAACGGGCACCAATGTGGGGTTGGATGTGTCCACCCACTACACGGATTCGTCTTTGTACAGCGATACGTTCGTGGCCAACCGCCTGGGTGTCTCGGTTATGCAGGCCCTGTTGCGAGGAAGGGACGTTCGTGTGAACCTCGCGCGGATCCACCAGGCGGGGATCGATACCCAGATCTCGGAATATGAGCTGCGGGGATTCACCGAGGCGCTGGTGGCACAGGTGGAGACCAGCTTCTACGATTACGCTCTGGCCCAGCGTCAGATCGGAATCTATACCGACTCGCTGGATCTGGCCTGGCAGCAGATGTCCGAAGCCCAGGAACGAATCCACATCGGCACGCTTGCCGAGACGGAACTGGCGGCCGCTCAGGCGGAAGTGGCGCTGCGTCGAGAGAATCTGATCACGGCACAAAGCAACCTGGCGCGGGAGCGTCTGAACCTGCTTCGTCTGTTGAATCCGTCCGATCCAATTGATTGGGACATGGAGATCCAACTTCAGTACCGGCCAACGGTGGAGGACACACCGCTCGATCCCGTCGAACATCACGTCGAGGTGGCCTTGCGGATGCGTCCCGACCTGAATCAGGCCCGGCTGCTGATCCGGCGGGGCGAATTGGAGCTTGTGCGAACGCGCAACGGCCTGCTGCCGAGGCTGGACGCCTTCATCCACTACGGTAAGTCGGGATACGCAAGGACGTTTTCCAGTGCAATCGACGAGTTGAGCGGTGAGAGTTACGATGTGGAGGCTGGACTTCTGTTCGAGCTGCCCGCCGGCAATCGGGCGGCGAGGGCCCGCCATACGCGAGCCGTCGTCTCCAGGCAGCAATCCATCAAGGCCCTGGAGAACCTGATCCAACTTGCCCAAGTCGACGTTCGCTCGGCTTATGTCGTTGTGACCAGCACGCGCGAGCAGATCGCCGCCACGGCGGCGACCCGTGAATTCCAGGAAGAGACGCTCCGCGTCGAGACGGAGAAGTTCCGCGTCGGCAAATCGACATCCCTGCTCGTCGCCGGGGCCCAGCGCGATCTGGTCGCCAGTCAGATCGCTGAGACGCGCGCCATTGCCAACTACTTCAAGGCCCTGGTGACTCTCTACAGGCTTCAAGGCTCTCTTCTTCACCGGCGAGGACTCAGCGCGCCGGGCAGTGAACCCGTGATTCTGGACGACTGATGGCAGCGCGCCAGCGAGGGCCTTTCTTCCTTTGAGGCAATTCATCGTCTCTGTGGCCATCGGCCTCGGCTATGCCGTCCTCCCCGTGTATATCGGGCTCGGGACCGTGCACTGTGGCTGCGTGGGATCGCTTGAACCCTGACTTCCGACACAGAAACGCCACACAAACCGCGAAAACGGAGTGTGCTGCGGCTGCTGATGTGGTAAAATAGGTGATTCGGGGGTGCCTGTGAAGTGTAGAGTGCCACGTGTCAGATACGAAGGGTGAAGTGACGATATGGTCGGAACGGACAGGACGCGACGGCGGGTGGTGCATGCCTTGTGGATCTGCGCGATGGTTCTGTGGGCCTCGTCGCCGGGCAAGGCTTTGGTCATCAGCGAGATCATGTATCAACCATCTGATGAAGGCGAATTCCTGGAATTCGTTGAGTTGTATAATGATCGGGCGGTCTTTGAGGACCTCAGTGGATGGACGTTCACGCGGGGGATCGAGTACACGTTTGAGCCGGAGACGATTCTGGGCGCCAAGCAGTACCTGGTGATCGCGCGTGATCCGGCCGCTTTGGAGGCCGCCTACGGGATCACCGGCGTGCTGGGCCCATTTGCCGGCCGGCTCGACAACGCCGGCGAGCGAGTCGAGTTGTCCAACGCCAGCGGGGCCGCTGTCTTGTCCGTCCGATACGACCGAGAGCCTCCCTGGCCGGCGGCGCCGACCGGGACGGGCCACTCGCTGGTCTTGGCCACATTGGCGGGCGACCCCGACGAGCCCACAAGCTGGGTCGCCAGCAGCACAATCGGCGGTACGCCCGGAGGCCCCGACCTGGTCCAGGTCGAGGCCGAGGGTTCAAACCTCTTAACGCTCATCGACATCGGCCATCCAGGACGATACTTCAAGGGGACCAGGGAACCTTCACCGGACCGCACAGGACGGGCAACCACGGATTGGACACAGATCGAGTTCAACGACGACCCGGCCACGACCGACTGGCTCGAGGGCCCGAGCGGCTACGGCTACAGCGGCGACCCAGCCCATTTTCAGGTCATCCGAACGCTTCTGGACGACATGAGATACAACTACGTCTCGGTCTATGCCAGGCTGCCATTTGTCCTGACGGCCGGGCAGATTGATTCGTTTGCCCAGTTGCAGGCGGAAGTCCATTACGACGACGAGTTCATTCTGTACCTTAATGGCGTGCGTGTGGCCGATTCGGGGCGGATGCCCGGGGATCCGCCGCCCTTCGATCACCCGTCCGGCCAGGGGTGGAACCCGCCGGCCGAGATCGTGGACCTGACGAATCGAATGGACCTGCTTGTGGTTGGAACGAACGTGCTGTCCATCCAGGTTCACAACGCATCGTTGGGCGGGAGTTCGGATTGCATCGCCAGTCCTATCCTACGGGCACTGGTCAAGAGCTCGGAGCAGGCCGATGATCCCCGAGCCCGTCTTGTGATCAACGAATTGCTGACCAAGGGCGGCACCGACTGGATCGAGATCTACAATCCGGGGCCTATCCCGGTGGATTTGCGCGGCGTCTATCTGAGCGACGACCCGAGGAATCTGCTGCAATACACGTTCCCCGACGGGATCGTTCTGGCGCCGGGCGAGTTCTGGGCGGTCGAGCAGGGCACGCCTCCGGAGGGATTCGGTTTCGGACTGAGCTTTGCGGGTGAGACGGTCTATTTGACGGCCGGGACGAACGAGCCGGAACCGAGGCCGATCCGCGTCATGGACGCAGTGCGTTTCGGGACGATTCCTCCCGGCATGACGTTCGGGCGATACCCGGACGGGGCGGCCGATCTTGGCCTTCTCGAAGCCCCCACGTTCGCCGGACCCAACACCCGGCCGTTTGTTCACGACATCGTCATCAACGAGATCATGTATCACCACCTCACGGCCGACGAGCGCTTCGAATACGTCGAACTGTACAACAAGGGTAACGAGACGGTCTCTCTGAGCGGTTGGGCTTTCACCAGTGGGATCGACTACGTGTTCGAAGAGGACGTGGAGATGCCGCCGGACTCGTACCTCGTGATCGCTCAGTCGCCGAGTTTCCTGGGAGCGATCTACAGCCACCTGGAAGTGGGCGTCAACGTGGTCGGACCGTATTCGGGCCGTCTGAGCAGGCGCAGCGATCGCCTGCGCCTGTCTTATCCGTGGATCGCGGGCGACGAGACGTACATGGTCACGGCCGACGAGGTCACCTATTACGACGGCGGCCGCTGGCCCTTCTGGGCCGATGGTCGCGGCTCCAGCCTCGAACTGCGCGATCCGAGAAGCGACAACAACAAGCCGGACGCCTGGGCCGACAGCGACGAGAGCGGCAAGACCGAATGGGCCGAGTACTCGTTCACCATCGCCGCCAATGATACACAGTACACCCACGACCGCGTGAACGTGTTCGACATGATGCTCCTCAAGCACGGCGAGGTGCTCCTCGACGACATCGAGTGCATCATTGACGGGATCAACCGCCTGAGCAACGGTGGATTCGAGAGCGGCACGTCATCCTGGCGAACGCTCGGTAACCATGTGCAGTCGTTCGTCACGACGGCCGACAGCTATTCGGGCTCGCGCGCGCTGCACCTGATCGCCGCCGGACACGGTGACCCAGGCGCCAACCGTGTGAATCAGTCGATCTCAGGCGTCAACGCCGGTACGGTGACGTTCCGCTTCCGGGCCCGCTGGCTGCGAGGCAGCCGATACCTGCTGCTGCGGACGACGCGCGAGCGATCGCCCATCCAGCCCCCGCGACCGGCCTATGCCTTCGAACTCGACGTTCCTTTCAACATGGGTACGCCGGGCTTGCGGAACACCGCCTATGTGGCCAATCGCCCCCCGGACATCATGGACGTGCGGCACAGTCCCGTCCTGCCGGCCGGCGGCGAACCGATTGTCGTGACCGCACGCATTACCGACAAGGACGGCGTCGAAGCGGTTATGCTCAGCTACCGGTCCGAGGGCGGCGTGTTCACCAACGTGCCCATGGTCGATGATGGATCGGGCGACGATGCGATCGCCGGCGACGGCGTGTTCACCGCGGCGATTCCCGGGGCCCCATCGGGCACCATGCGGGCGTTTTATATCGAGGCCTTCGACGGCGCGGCTTTCACGCGGTTCCCCAGCCGGCTGGCCCCCACCGCCGAAGTGCCCGATCGGACCTGCCTGGTCCGTGTGGGCGAGACGCCCGTCAACAGCCGGTTCGCCACCTATCGCATCTGGCTCTCGAACGACGTCGTCAGTGCGTTCCGCTCGCGACCGAACCTCTCGAATGAGCTACTGGACTGCACCTTTGTCTACAACGACACGGACATCTTCTACAACGTTGGGATTCGTCACCGGGGCAGTCCGTTTCTGCGCAGCGGCAGGGGACGCGAACCGTCGCCGAATCTGAAGCATGGTTTTCGGATCGACTTCAATCCGGATCAAAGATTCAGAGACCGCGAAGAGATCAATCTTGACGGCACCGAGGAAAGCTATCGGGGTCCGTTGCAGGAGCGCGCCTCCTATTGGTTCTATCAACAGATGGGTCTGCAATTCTCGCGGCAGGAATACGTGCGTCCGATCCTCAACGGACGCGCCGCGAATATCTATGAAGACGTTCAGAAGATCGACGGCGACTATATCGACAGGTGGTTCCCCGACGATGCCGATGGGTACATCCATAAGATCGACGATTACTTCGAGTTCAACGCCGACGGCACGTCGCATTCGAATCTGGATGAAGGCCTCAAGTACGATTCGCGGCATCCCTTGCTCAAAGAGACCTATCGCTGGGGCTTTGAGAAGCGCTCGCACCGCCAGAACGACCGCTGGGACCATCTGTTTGACTTCGCGGTTGCGATGAACACCCCGTCCGGCAGTGCATCGTACGAGCGGAACATCGAATCGGTCATCCGTCCGGAGCACTTCGCGGCGGTCCTGGCGATCCGCCACGCCGTGGGCGACTGGGACAGTTACGGATACCGTCGCGGAAAGAACAACTACTTCTACTACGCCGCAGGAGAGGGCAAATGGTATCTCCTGCCGTGGGATATCGACTTCACGCTCGGCTCGGGCGACGGGCCGTCCACGTCGCTGCCACCAACCAACTCAGGCATCTTCCCTGAGGTCCATCAATTCCTCAATCACCCCAAGTACAAGCAGGTGTATTGGGATGCGCTGCGGACGCTGGTCGAGGGCCCGTGGCAGACGTCGTACGGCACGAACGACCCGCCCACGGCGTTCGACCGGTTCCTGGACGACGCTGCCGACGCGCTGGGGGCTGAGGGCTTCGACAACAGCCGACGCAATTCGATCAAGCAATTCGTGCGCTCGCGCCGCAACTACGTCCTGTCGCAGCTTCCCGCCGAACCGGGTGGTCGATCGCGCTGACCGTCGATGGCGTCTATCGTGGTGTGTCGCCCCCGCCCGGTGCCGTGAGGCGGGAGCGACGCGAGGGCATGATGCACCATGCCTGTGGCCGTCGGCCGAAGATCATCGCGTCCCGTTTCGCCGATAAGCCCCGATTGGGGCCGCCACCCTGCAGACAATCCCATATCTGGGAAAGGTTGACAGACGTGGCCCACGCTGTGTATATTCCGTTCAGTTGCATGAAGGGAATGAAAGCGGCGCCATGGGCGCATTCGACGACGTGCCGGGCCCCTATAGGAGCGGAAGAAGATGAGTATTCGGATCCTCATTGCCGATGACCATACCATCGTTCGTCACGGATTGGCCAGGTTGCTTGAGCAGGAAAGCGGCATCGAGGTGGTGGCTCAGGCCCAGAACGGCCACGCCACTCTGGAACTCGCCAGGGAATTGTCGCCCGACATCATCGTCATGGACATTGGCATGCCCGACCTCAACGGCATCGATGCGACCGAACAAATCCTGCGCGAGAACTCCGACATCAAGGTTCTGGCCCTCTCCATGCACTCCGGGCGCAGGTTTGTAGTGGCCATGCTGAAGGCGGGCGCTTCGGGCTACCTGCTGAAGGACTGCGCGCTGGAGGAGTTGACGACGGCTCTGCAGACCATCATGTCGGGCAAGATCTATCTGAGCCCGGCGATCACCGACATTGTCGTTGACAGCTACGTGCGCCAGCCGGAGGAGAGCGAACAGTCGGTGTTCTCCGTCCTCTCGCAACGTGAGAGGGAAGTGCTTCAGCTCATGGCCGAGGGCAACACCACCAAGCAGATTGCCTTGCGGCTGCACATCAGCCCGAAGACTGTCGAAGGCCATCGGTTGCGTCTCATGTCGAAACTGGACATCGACAACGTCGCGCAGCTCACCAAGTACGCCATCCAGGAAGGACTGACGTCCTCCGAGCTGTAGTCCTCGCGCGGCTCCTGCCTGCAGTGGACACCGTCGATCGGAGGTCTCACGCCTCTTCGAGCACCTTGTAGCCCATCGCGTCGGCCAGCGCGAAGATCGGTTCCTTCAGATCGCCGTAGCACGTGACCCGGTGCCAGCCCCATTGGTCCCACTGCGTGAACAACTTCTCGATGTCCCCGACCGGCTCGACGGCCAGCTTGGTCCGGCACGCCCGGTCGTCCGGGTCGTTCTGGACCGCTTTGCCCTGATGGAAGAGGATCTCCTTGCGTGACTGCTCCATCTCGACGGTCGTGGTCATATATCCGAGCGGCAGGACCGATCGCAGCGACGCTCCCTGGCGGTCCTCGGAGTGCGTCATGATCGCGAACGGGTTCGTCGCACCGCTGGGGCCAAAGACCTTGTTCGAGGCCACGCAATGGGCGTAGATGATCTGCCGCTTGGCCGTGTCGATCACCGGGTCGGAGATGTACCCGGGCCGGCCCTGCGTCAGTGCCGTCAGCATGACCATCGTTGCCGTCGAACGGACGTCGCATTCGCAGGCCCCGATCAGCCCTTCATTGCACAACTCATGGAAGCCCAGGCACGGATAGGCGTGGATGTGCCCCCCATAGAAGCCGCCCAGGCAGTTGATCGTGATCGCGTTGGCCCTGTGCCTGCTCAGCACCGACTTCATGCCCAGGTACATCGCCGCCGAGGTCTCCAGTGTCTCGCGTGACACATCGATCACCTCCGTAGCATTCCGCTGCCAGCGATCGGCTACGGCGCGGGATTCGTCCTTGTCGGCGGTCTTCCACGCCTCGTTGACTTCTGCGAACGAGACGCGCTCCATAGGGATACCGGAGACGGGCTCGGCCGGTCCGGATTCCTGGTCGCGCACGGCGAGAATCTTCGATGCCTTCATCGCCGCGATGCACTCGGCCGACGAGAGCGTCCGGACGGCATCCGCCTTGCAGGACAGATCGCCCGCCTTGGGTGTCGTGGACGTCCGCGCGCGTGCCGTGGCGGCAACGAACGCGGCGGGCGAGCCGCCCTTGCCGACGACGCCGAAGCCCTTGACGGCCTCGACCAGATCTTCCATCTGCGACGATGATACGAACCCAACGTTCGGGGTACCACTTCGCAGGAACGCCGCCGTGTAGACCAGAAAGCCGCCGCTGCCCGCGTACTTGAAGTCAACGTACAGAGTCGGCTTGCCGGATGTCGCGAGGGTCTGTACGACGCGATTCCAGCAGTTCAACTGGCAGACGACATAGCCGTCGATTGTGCCTATGTCATCGTCGAGAATCTTCTGGGCCTGCTCCGGACCGGTTGCCATCGAGGCGACGAACCGAAGATCGGGACACTGCTGTGTCAGCGTCGTCGTGATCCGCTCCATCACCGGTCGGAAGTCGAAGCCGACGTTCGGCCAGTCCGGGCCCGGCTGCACCGGAGCGTGCAACGCATAGACGATGCGAATCCGCATCGTGCGGCCCTGAGCGGCGCGTGTCGCGCGAGGGGCCGTCAAGACCCCGGCCGCACCGAGACAGGCGCCGCAACCGGCGGCCAGGAACCGGCGACGACTCAATCCACAGCATGCACATCCCACTGGAAGTCTCTGCGTACCCATGACGATCCTCCCGCTAATTCGGTTCACCAGGAGCCGGGGGACAACCCCACAAGCCGATGCCGGAGATTATCACGCGCCGTGTGAGGCGCCGTCAATACCGCATGTCCTGGACACCTTTCTGCGGGCCTTTTTGCCACGGTTTGACGCAAAAACGAACCATTGGGGACGGCATAGGGTATAATCGAGCATCGCGTCCGGAGGCTTACTCCGGTCTCCGAGTAGGGTATTTGGCGGTAAGGTGGGGCATTGATTCCATGACAGCAGGGCAGACCGAGAAGCGGCCGCATGTGGTGTTCTGTAGCTGCGTCCATTATGAGACCATCCCGCAAGCCGTGAAGGAGCGGGTCTTCACTTCTTTGCGTGATGCGGGTGTCGCCGTGGAAGCCGTCGCCGATCTGTGCGGCATGGCCGCTGGTCGGCATCCGAGACTGCGGCACTGGGCTCGGGCCGAGCCTCTGGTCGTCGTGGCCTGTTTTCCACGGGCGGTCCGGTGGCTGTTCGAGGCTGCGGGCACCCCGCTGGACCCCGAACGGACGCGGCTGTTCAACATGCGAACCCAATCCCCCGAGGAGATCGCGCGGGAATTGATGAAGGATGATGGATCATGCATGATCGAAGAGAAGTCCGCCTCTTCGGCCCCCAATCATCAATCATCAGTCGAAGATCGTCAATCGGATTGGGTGCCGTGGTTTCCTGTGATCGACTACGACCGATGCGCCAACTGCAAGCAGTGCATGAACTTCTGTCTGTTTGGCGTGTACGGGCTGTCGGAGGCGGGGCGGGTGGAGGTGCAGAACCCCGCCGGCTGCAAGACGAACTGCCCGGCCTGCGCGCGAATGTGTCCGAGAAGTGCGATCATCTTCCCCAAGTATGCGGATTCCCCGATCAACGGCGATGACGTCGCGCCGCCGGCCGAGGTGCGACAGGGATCGGCCCCGGACCTGCGGAGCCTGTTGCGAGGGGATGTCTACGACAAGATTCGCCGGCGCGAGCCGGGACGGAAGCGATTCTCGACCGATGCGCCGGACGCTGTGCCGGCCGGGCCGTGTCCCACGATCGACGCCCTGCGGCGCGACCTTGATATCCCCGATGACGTACTGGCCTCATTGTCCGGCGCCGAGTTGCAGCGCCTCCGAGCCCAGGCGCGCACACCGAAAGAGGGAGACAGCGACAAGAAAGAGAGCCGCAATGCCTGAATCGCGACTCAGACCGGCTGTCGTCCTCGTCGCCGACCGGACACTCAGCGCCGATTATCGCATCCTCTTCGACGGCATGTTCGCCACGATGCAGATGACCCAGGTGCCCGAAGCGTTCATGCGTCACTTCCTCGCACCGCCCGTGCCGACCGATGCTGACGGACGCGCCCGCACCGTTCCGCTGGGACTGCGGCGCGTCGAATCGGCCCTGCTGAAATACACCTCGCTGGAGCGAGACGATGTGGTCTGCACGACGCCCGAGCGACTGGCGGACGTGATCGGCCCGTGGGTGAAGATCGTGGGCTTCAGCTCCAGCGATCCGCTCGGCATGGGCATGAGCAATACGACCACCTCCAATTTCTGGAAGGGTGAACTCTATACCCGGCGCTGGACGCGACAGACCCTGGAGCAACTGACGGCGCTGAAGCGCCGGCACGGCTTCAAGATCGTCGTCGGCGGCGCGGGAGCCTGGCAGTGGATCGTCCATGCGGACAAGAGGCCCGACGTCGATATCGACGTGGTCTTCCAGGGCTACTTCGAGGCCTCGGGGCCTGAGCTGTTCACCGAATTGCTGAACGGCCGCCTGCCTGGGCATCACGTGGTCGAAGCGGACATCGGCGCCGATCGCATCCAGCCGATTTGCGGTCCATCCCTGCTCGGGATTGTCGAGCTGTCACGCGGCTGCGGCAGGGGGTGCAAGTTCTGCGCGATGGCGCGCCATGGAATGAAGCACCTCGACCCCGACACGATTCTGGCCGACCTGCAAACCAACGTAGCCGGCGGGCTCAAGGCGGTCGTCAGCGGCAGCGAAGACTTCTTCCGCTATGGCGCGAAGGGGCTGCGTCCCGATTTCGAGAAGCTGTGCGGCCTGCTGGAACGAATGCGGCAGATCGAGGGGTTGTCGTTCATGCAGATCGATCACGCCAACGTGACATCGGTCCTGCAACTGACCGACGAGCAGCTTCGCGAGATTCGGCGTCTCTTGACCTGGGAGCAGCCAAGCGAGTATCTATGGGTGAATATGGGTGTCGAAAGCGCCAACGGGCATCTGGTGGCCGCCAACAGCCCGGGCAAGGTCGCGCCCTTCGATCCGGACGATTGGGGACAGATGGTTCGCGAGACGGCGGACCGCACGACCCGCTGCGGGTTCTTTCCCGTCGTCAGTGTCCTGCTGGGCATGCCGGGCGAAACCCCCGACGATGTCACGGCGACCCTGGAATTGGTTCGGGACCTGGCGGCAAAGAACGCCGTGATCTTTCCCATCTTCTATGAGCCGATGGCCTCAGGGGCGGAGGCCGACAGGCAGCGATTCACGTTGGCGAAGATGACGCCCGAACACCTGGAACTCTATCGGACCTGCTACGAGCAGAATTTCAAGATGGTCCCGAAGTTGTTCTGGGACAATCAACGCGCCGGCGGGGTCTCGTGGGCCCGACGTGCGTTCATGCAGACCCTCGGACACGGCGAAGTGATGACCTGGCGACGGACCTTCAGGAGATTGCGCAGGCAGATGGACCGTTCCATTCCGACAGTGGTGGAGAAGGAGCAGGTGTATGCCTCATGACCGTGTGACAACGGCCAGGCCTGTCAGGCAGCCTCAGGACAACGTCCCACAGACGAAGCAGCAGCGAGACGATCTGCTCGCCGTCATTCGGGATTACATCGAGACACATGGGCCGGTTCCGCCCCTGTCGATCGGCGAATTGCGGGCTCATACGGAGGCCGTGCTGGAGAAGGCCGGCATGGATCGCAAGTACACCGATTA
The DNA here is from genome assembly GCA_964610435.1 of uncultured Pirellulales bacterium. Taxonomy (GTDB): domain Bacteria; phylum Planctomycetota; class Phycisphaerae; order Sedimentisphaerales; family Anaerobacaceae; genus Anaerobaca. The sequence goes on from CAZSXM010000018.1 coordinate 32,090, forward strand.
CGCCGCCGTTCTTGTCAACAACGAGGTCTGGCGCGAGACGGTGGCGGCCATTCCCTATCAGAAACGTCTGCTGCTTCTGCCCAAGTGCTTGCGGAGCAGCACGGAATGCCCGGCGAGCTTCGACGATCTGGGCTTGCTTTGCGAGCATTGCGGACGATGCGCCATCGACGAGTTGAAGAGCCAGGCGGAGCAGTTGGGCTATGCCGTCCTGGTTGCCGAGGGTTCGCCCGTTGTGATGGGCCTGATCGAGACGGGACGCATCGAAGCGGTCGTAGGCGCCAGTTGCCTGTCGGTGCTGGAGCGGGTGTTTCCGTATATGGAGGCCGGAGCGGTCCCCGGCGTGGCGATTCCCCTCCTGCGAGATGGCTGCGCCGACACCAGCGTGGACCTCGACTGGCTCTGGGAGGCGATCTACCAGACGACGGACGATCAAACCAGGCGTCTGGACCTCGATGCGCTGCACGAGCAGGTCAACGCGTGGTTCTCGCAGGAAGCCCTCGCGCAGTTGATTGCGCCGCAGCCCGACGAGACCGAGCAGGTGGCCCTGGATTGGATGGCCAAGGCGGGCAAACGCTGGCGGCCCTTCCTCGGTGTCTGCGCGTACAAGGCCCTCTCGACCGACGGCTCGCCTGCGACAGACAAGGACCTGCAACGGATCGCCGTTGCCGTGGAGTGTTTCCATAAAGCGTCGCTCGTTCACGACGATATCGAAGATGGTGATTCGGAGCGGTACGGCGAGCAGGCGCTCCATTCGGAGCATGGTGTTCCCGTCGCATTGAACATTGGCGACCTGCTTCTGGGCGAGGGCTATCGGCTTCTCGTCGAGACCGACAGCTCGGATGAGCGCAAGGCGAGACTCCTGGATGCCGCCGTGCAGGGCCATCGCACGCTCTGCCTGGGCCAGGGCCGCGAGCTGGCGTGGGCCCGGGCGCCGAGGCCGCTGACGGTGGACCAGGTGCTGGAGATCTTTCGCATGAAGACGGCGCCGGCGTTCGAGGTGGCCCTGCGCCTCGGGGCGATCCTTGCCGGCTGCGACGATCGAGTCGGCAGTGTGCTGAAGCAGTACAGCGAGTCCCTGGGCATCGCATACCAGATTCGCGACGATCTGGACGACCTTCGCAGCCCCGAAGGGATTGACCTGTGTGCGAGCCGGCGACCGTCGGTCCTGCTGGCCCTGGCCTATGAGATGGGTGATGAGGCAAGAAGGACGCGAATCGAGCAGCAGTGGGCCCCGTCCACGACGGATGCCGACCGCCAGCAGGTGCGTCAGATCGTCTCGGCGCAGGAGGTGGAGCTGGCGGCGATGCGATTGATGGAGAGCTACAAGGCGCAGGCCATCGGCTCGCTGATCGCCTTGAAGAACGCCAACCTCAAGGGCCTGCTGCGCCGCGTGATGGGCAAGATATTCAACGACTTCGAGATCATGGGCTGCTGCAATGACCATCCGCCTCGACATGCGCCGCGCCGTGGCTAAGGCCGCCGAGGCCCTGGGCGATTCCGTCGGGGCGGTCCGAGAGTTTCTCGGCCGCCATCTCAATGAGGACGGGGGCTTTCGGGGTCGGGACGGAAAGAGCGATCTGTACTACACGGTTTTCGGGCTGGAAGCGTCGATGGCTTTGGATGCCAAGTTGCCTGGGCGCATCGCCGATTACCTTTGCAGCTTTGGGGCCGGCCAATCGCTGGATCTGGTGCATCTGGCCGCTCTGGTGCGGTGTCGAGCGAACTGGGCCGATTGCGGTGGCGAGCTGATCGATCCAGCGACGCAACGGGCCATGACAGCGCATCTCATGCAGTTCCGGGCCGATGACGGCGGTTTCAGCACTTCTGTTGATGCCGAGCGAGGGCACGTCTACGGCAGCTTTCTGGCCTTGGGCGTCTGCCAGGACCTGGAGGTGGACGATCTGGACCCGACCGGCGTGCTCGACTCGGTTCGTTCGCTCCAGATGCCCGACGGCGGCTATTCGAATGAGCCGACGATGACCGTCAGCGCCACGGCGGCCACAGCGGCCGCTATCACGATCTTCTACTACCTCAAAGCACCCGTTCCCGAGCCGGCGCTGCAATGGCTGGCCGCTCGAGCCGAGCCGCACGGCGGGTTTTCCCCCATCCCCTTCGGGCCCGATCTGGCGATTCCCGACTTGCTCTCAACGGCCACCGCTCTGCACGCCCTGACGCTGGTCGGCGTGGACCTGGACGAAATCAGGAGCCTGAACCTGGATTATCTCGACGGATTGTGGAACACGCGGGGCGGTTTCCACGGCCATCCGGCCGACGACGTGCTGGACTGCGAATATACCTACTACGGGTTGCTGTCGCTGGGCGACCTTGTCGGACCATGATGCGAGTCGATCGAGAGGCACTGAACCAGACAATTGTGACGCTCCGCGAGCGGCTGCTGGGATTGAGGAACGCTGAGGGCCATTGGGTCGGACACCTTTCCAGCAGCGCCCTATCGACTGCCACTGCCGCTTTCGCTCTGGCCCAGGTCGATGCAGCGCGGCATCGGACGTTGATCGACCGGGGCCTGAACTGGCTCTGCGAGAACCAGAACCACGATGGCGGATGGGGCGACACCGTTCAGAGTCCGAGCAATCTCAGCACGACGCTGCTGTGCTATTCGGCGCTGGCCGTTCCAGAGGGTGGCAGCCTCAAGTCCGAAGGACTTGGGGATGGTTTGCACGAACGGGCCATCCCCAAGCGGCGTCTGATGTTGCCAGGCGCCCTTGAGAAGACAGAGGTGTGGCTTCGTCGCGAGGTCGGCTCGCTCGAGCCGGAGGCCTTAGCAGCGGCAGTGATCGCGCGGTATGGGAAGGACCGCACATTCTCCGTCCCCATCTTGACGATGTGCGCGCTGGCCGGGCGGCTGGGCGCCGGATCGCAGGCGTGGCGTGGCGTCAAGCCGCTGCCGTTCGAGTTGGCAGTCCTGCCGCACCGGCTGTACAAGTGGTTGCGGCTGCCGGTCGTCAGCTACGCATTGCCCGCTCTGATCGCCATCGGGCAGGCCCGCTATGCCCATCGCAAGCCTCGCTGTCCAGTGTCGTGGCTCGTTCGCCGTCTGGCGAGAAGGCGAAGCCTTGATGTGCTGACGACGCTCCAGCCGACCAACGGCGGCTTCCTCGAAGCGGCTCCGTTGACCTCGTTCGTCGTGATGAGCTTGGCCTCCTGCGGGCAGGCCGACCACCCGGTCGTCTCCAAAGGGGTCGAGTTCCTTCTCGCCTCGATCCGCGACGACGGCAGTTGGCCCATCGACACGGACCTTGCGATCTGGGGCACGACGCTTTCGATTGCCGCGCTGGTAGGATGGGCTTCAGCCCATGCGGTCCATGCGGCATCGGGTGAAGCCCATCCTACATTGCCGGCAACCGAGCGACGACGGTTGACCGATTGGCTGCTGGCCTGCCAGCACAAGGAGATTCATCCCTACACGCAGGCGGCGCCCGGAGGCTGGGCGTGGACGAATCTGCCGGGAGCGGTTCCCGATGCCGACGACACCGCTGGGGCATTGCTCGCCTTGCACCACCTCGGCGTCAGGAACGAAGAGGTCTCGAATGCCGTCGCGGCGGGAATCGGATGGCTGCTCGACCTTCAGAACGGCGACGGGGGGATCCCCACGTTCTGTCGCGGCTGGACGAAGTTGCCATTCGACCGAAGCGCACCCGACATCACCGCCCATGCGCTCGGTGCGATGGGCGCTTGGCTGAACGAATTGCCGACCAACCTGAGGCAGCGAACGGACGCCGGGATGGTCCGGGCGATCGCTTTTCTCAAGGCGGCCCAGCGCGACGACGGCTCGTGGGTGCCGCTGTGGTTCGGCAATCAATCGGCGCCGAACAAGGAGAACCCCGTCTACGGCACCAGCCGGGTTCTGACACACTTGTCGCGTGTTCCGATGGCACACCGCCGGCGGCTGGATGCCGCGTGCGAGCGGGCCGTGCGTTGGCTTCTATCGGCGCAGGGCGCCGACGGAGGCTGGGGTGGTGCGGCTGGTGTCGCTTCATCCATCGAGGAGACGGCGCTGGCCGTCGATGCACTGGCCGAACTCGTAGGGGCGAATGATGATTCGCGCGTATGCCCTTACGGGCACGCTGCCGTTCGTAGTGACGCCGTAACGCGTTACCCTCCCCGGCACAAGTATGCCCTTACGGGCACACTACCAACAGCGCTCGCCCGTGGGGCCGAATGGCTCGTCGGCCATACGGAGCGGGGCACATCGGTCCCGGCTTCGCCCATCGGGCTCTACTTCGCGCAACTCTGGTATTCCGAGGCGTTGTATCCGCCCGCGTTTGCGCTGTCGGCGCTCAGCAAGGTCCAGGCCCTGTCGCATTCGGCGTGAATTCTCTCGAAAAGCCGCAAATTCACTTGCAGCCGGGTCTCTTGTTTGATATTATTGCTAATAGCAATTGTTGCCATGAACAAATAGACGGCAAGAGGGTATACAGTGGCATGAGCCGAAGATTCTTTGAGTTGATCCTGGCGATCAAACGGAAATGCCAGTGCAACGAGGAGCAGATCCAGGAGCAACTGGGCCTGACCGCTGCACAGTTTCATGGCCTGATCGTGCTGGATGAAGGGGCTGAGGTCGGCGGATGTGAATTTGCCCGGCGAATGCGTTTGTCTGTGTCGCGGGGCAGCAGGGTGCTCAATAGCTTGGCCACCGGTGGGTACGTTGCGACGCGTGTTCGGGCCGATGACCGTCGGGCGATCCAGATCGCACTGACGGACAAGGGCAGACGAACAAAAGGGCGGATTGCGGATCGCATGGCCGACTGCGAAAGCCGTATCTACGACCGTCTGGACCATTCCGACCTCCGGCAGGTCAGGACGGCGCTGGAACGGTTGGAGGCGGTCCTGTGAGAGGCCCGTTCAAACGAACTTCAAGGAGAATGGCGATGCACAGAGCGATGCTGATTCAATTGGTGTTGGGGTTGCTGATCGGCGGCGGCCTGGGGGCGATGTTGGGCTACTTCGGCAAGTGTACGAGCGGGGCGTGTCCTCTGACGGCTAATCCGTATCGCGGTGGGTTCATCGGCGCGATGATCGGGGGTATGCTGGCGTTTTCCGGGGCCGCATCGCGCCCGAAGGATGAGGGCGACCTGGCGGGGTATGCCGCCGTCCAGATCGGCAGTGCTACCGATTTTGAGCGCCTGGTTCTCAAGGCCGAGCAGCCGGTGATGGTCGATTTCTACTCGAACGGTTGCCCGCCGTGCCGCAGGCTGGCCCCGACGATTGAAGAACTTGCCGAGGAGTATCAGGGTCGCGCCGTCGTGGCCAAGGTCAACGTCGATCGCGTCCCCGATCTGGCCCGCCAATACGGCATCCAGGGCATCCCCGCCGTTCTCTTCTTCGACGGGGGCAGCGAGACACAGCGTCTGGTGGGTCTGCGGCCTCGCAGCGCCTACACCGAGGTGCTCGATGGACTGCTGGGCTGACGCAGCCTACTGCGACCACAGCGGCGAGAGCAGATCGTAGATGGCCAGGAAGATGCAGGCCAGGCCGGCTGCAACGCACACGAAACCGAAGACGCTGAGCACCGTGGCGATGAATTTCCCTTCGAAATAGGGCGAGGTGGCGAACCGCTGCTTCAAGACTGCGCCGCCGATGCACAACGGCGCCGCCACGCCCAGCACGCCAAGCCCGGTCAGGATGCTGCGAAGTGGGTCCTTCATTCGCGGCCCCTCGGGTTCGGGCAGAATCGCCAGGACGACGAAACACGCCAGAGCGATGGCCAGCGGCATCCCGATCGCCAGCAGGCTCTTCCAGGTGCCGCGTCGCTTGTCGCGCTTCTGTTGAATATCCGTCTCGGCCATCACGTCGCCGCGGTCACCGCATCTTGCGGATGCGGACCTCGATGTCTTCTTCGTCGGCCAGGAGCGTGACGAGTTCGTTCGGGTCGGTCTGTCCGTAATGATACGGATAGAGGACCTTCGGCTCGAAGGTCCGGGCGGCATCGGCCACCATCTCCGGGGTCATGGTGTACGGCAAGTTCATCGGCAGAAAGGCGATGTCGATCTTCTTGAGGTCTTTCATCTCGGGGATGTTCTCCGTGTCGCCCGCGATGTAGACCCGCCGCTTGCCGAACGTCACGACGTACCCATTGCCGTGGCCCTTGGGATGGAACGGCGTGCCGTCGGGCCGCTTGTGAACGATGTTGTAGGCCGGCACTGCTTCGATCTTGAGCCCATCGACCGTCCGCACGTCGCCATTCTTCATCACCAGCCCGCCGCTCACGCGCTCGGCGCAGATCTTGGTCAGGACGATTTTCGTATCGGGCGTTCGAATCACCTCCAGGGCCTTGGGGTCGAGATGGTCGCCGTGCTCGTGGGTGATCAGAACGACGTCCGCCTTGGGCAGCTTCGTGTAGTCGGCTTCCCGGCTGACCGGATCGACGTGGATGATCTTGCCCTGCCAGTTGAACATCAGCGTGCCGTGACCGATGAAAGTGATCTTCAGATCACCCTGTTCGGTCTGGATGACGTCCTCTTCGAACTTCTTCTCCTCGTTCGTACCTGCCGGTGTGGTTCCCGACCCCGCTGTAAGCAGTATCGCGGGAACGAACAACCAGGCCGTTGCTGTCGTTCTGTTCATCATCTGCTCCTTATTGGGGCTCAACACATTTCTGCACAACTCTCGTTCGGAACTGAGACGCAACATGACATGATAGCCAACGGCGTCCGTCGATGCTATAATCCAATCTCGCGATTTGGAGGACCGAATGGACGAAGACACGGGCAGACAAGACACAGATCGCGCTACAGTTGGCGGTCTCTCGAGTGCGGTAGGCCGCAGGACGGTCTTGAAATCGGCTCTTGGGGTAGCGGCCGGACCGGTGGTGTTGTCGCTCTCATGCGCCTCCAGCGATACGCTGTCCCGCAGAAAGCGGCCTGTGCGGTTCGGGATGGTCACGGACTGCCACTACGCCGACGTCGATCCGGCGGGCACGCGGTTCTACCGCCAGTCGCTCGAGAAACTCGGCGAGTGCGTGGCTCGAATGAATGCGGAAGACGTGGACTTTCTCATCGAACTGGGCGATTTCAAGGACCAGGGCCGTCCGCCCGTCGAGCAGGACACGCTGGCGTATCTGGAGGAGGTCGAGGCGGTGTTCCGGCGATTCGACGGTCCGACCTACCACGTCCTCGGCAACCACGACGTGGACAGCATCTCCAAGCCGCAGTTCCTGGCCCGCGTGACCAATACCGGCGTCGATCGCACGCGCAGCTACTATTCGTTCGACGCCAAGGGTCTGCACTGCATCGTGCTCGACGCCAACTATCGCAGCGATGGCGCCGACTACGATCGCGGCAACTACGACTGGACTGACGCGAATATCCCCACCGGCGAACTGGACTGGCTTCGCCGTGACCTGGCTGCCGCCCGTGGTCCGGCGGTTGTCTTCATCCACCAGTTGCTCGACGGGACCGGTGCGGTGTACGTCAAGAATGCGGCCGAGGTGCGCAACGTCCTCGAACGTTCCGGCAAGGTCCTCGCCGTCTTTCAGGGCCACCATCATGCCGGCGACTACAACGAGATCAATGGCATTCACTACTACACGCTGGTCGCCACGGTGGAAGGCCAAGGAGCAGAAGACAATTCGTATGCAATTGTTGAGATGTGTCCCGGCGCCGATGCGGTTGTCACGGGCTACCGCAAGGCCAACAGCAAGACGCTGGCCTCCGCTGGGAAGACGTGAGGGCTACTGCGTCACGCCGAGGCCAGCGCTTCGACGTCGGTGATCGTCTTCGGGATCGACGGGCCCAGCACACGGGCGCCGGTGTCGGTGACGAGGATATCGTCTTCGATCCGAACGCCGCCGAAGTCGCGATAGGCTTCGACCTTGTCGTAGTCGATGAAGGCCTCGCATTTTCGCTCGGCCTTCCAGCGGTCAATCAGCGTCGGAATCAAGTAGATGCCCGGCTCGACTGTCACGACGTGGCCCGGCTCGACGGCCTTGGCCAGCCGCAGCGAGCGCCAGCCGAACGCGGGGTCCCTGCGAATGGTGTCCGTGTAGCCCACGTAGTCTTCGCCCAGGCCTTCCATGTCGTGCACGTCGAGGCCCATCATGTGACCGAGGCCGCACTGGAAGAACAACGTGTGGGCGCCTGCCTCAACTGCTTCTTGGGGATCGCCTTTGGTCAGGCCCAGTTCCTTCAGTCCGGCCACCAGCCTCACGCAGGCCAGGCGATGGATGTCGCGGAATTCCACGCCGGGTCGGATCGCAGCGATGGCCGTCTCCTGCGCGTCAAGAACGATAGAGTAGACCTCGCGTTGCTTCTGCGCGAATCGTCCGCCGACCGGAATCGTCCGCGTGACGTCGCTGGCATACCGCAGGGGCGACTCAGCGCCCGAGTCGTTGACAGCGATATCTCCGGCTTTCAGCACGTTGTTGTGGAAGGGGTTGTGCAGCGTCTCGCCGTGAATGCTGAAGATGGGTTCGAAGGCAAACCGCGCGCCAAGAGCTATAGCAATGCCTGCCATGACGCCGGCGACTTCGCGTTCAATCACGCCGGGTCTGGCCGTCTTCATCGCGGCCACTTGCATCTGATGGGAGACGCTCATCGCCAGCTCGATCTGTTCGATCTCCTCCGGCGCCTTTACGGACCGCTGCGCGACGACGGCGCGAATCAACGACTCCGAGACGCGCTCGCCGACCGTCTGCGGCGATACGTCCAGGAGTCTGCCGATCTTCAGGATCTGGTCATCTCGGCAGGGTGGAAGTAAGCAAATCGGCCGACTCGAGTCGCTCACCTTCTTCAGAAACGACAGCAGATCGCGGCTTGGGGCCGTTCGCGTGATCCCCACCTGATGGGCCTTCTCGCAGAGCGGCGTCTGCGGTCCCGTCCAGATCACGTCATCGACGGTCACATCGTCGCCGAAGAGGCATTCCGTGCCTTCATCCAGATCGATCACGGCGGCCAAGCCCGGCTCATCGAGCCCGAAGTAATAGAGGAACGAACTGTCCTGGCGGAACGGATAGCAGTTGTCCGCGTAGTTGATCGGCGACGGCTCGTTGCCCGCAAACAGCACCGTGCCCGACGCGATCCGGCGGCGAAGCCCGGCGCGTCTCTGTCTGTAGATTTCGGGGGCGAACATCGGCTATTCCGTACCGGTCGGGTTCGTTCGTTCGGTCAGCAGACTGACGCCCACGAGGGCGACGACCGAAAGCGTGATGGCCGGCAGTACCGCGTCGAGGTCCGCCGCCCACGCCGGCAGGGCCGCCTTGATGAATCGCAACTCTTCCCAGGCCAGAGCCGTGAACGTGCCGACGAGAATGGATGCGATGGCACCGTACTTCGTCGAGCGGTTCCAGAACATCGCCGCCACCAGGCACGGCGTGATCGCCGCCCCGTAGATCGTGAACGCATATAGCGCCTTGCGAAACACTGTGGTCGATTCGGCGAACGCCAGCGACACGAGGTATGCGATGATTCCGAACGCCAGCACCAGCAGCCGACTGATCAGAACCACGTGCTTCTCGCTGGCCTTGGGATTGATGTGGGCCAGATAGACGTCTTTGATGAAAGTGGTCGCCGGGACGAGCAGGAAGGAATCGGCCGTCGAGATGATGATGCCCACCACGGTGACCAGAAACAGAATGCCCAACGGCAGCGGCATGAAGTGCTTGGCGGCGTAGATCAGCACGTAGCGACCGTTCTCGGGGTCGGGGATCAGGCTGGACGAGATCCAGGCGCTGGAGATGATCAGCAACTCGATGATCAGTGCCAGAAAGATCATAATCAGCACCGCTGTGCGGGCGCCTTTGGCGTTCTTGCTCGCGAAGATCCGCTGGTACTGGTTGGCGTCGCCGAGGACCAGCAGGAAGACGGGCAGACAGTAGTTGATGATGGTGACGGGGGAATAGACGCCCCAGAACCGCATGTGGTCCGGCCGGTCGCCCATCGCCGCAAACGCTTCCGTCATGCCGGCGAACCCGCCGGCCTTGAGCAGAAGCACCGGGAATGCGATGACCAGAGACACTGTGATGATGGTTCCCGTCACGATGTCGGTGAACGCCAGGCTCAGCAGACCGGCCAGCATCGTGTAGGTGATGATGAAGATGGCGGCGATGATGGTCGCGTCGTGCGCCGTCAGTCTCGGCTCCGATAGGATGAGCCGGCCGTGTTGCGGTAGTGACGTAACGCGATAGCCTCTCACTCGATCTTCGGCATCGGCTTCGTGCCCTTCAATGACAATCTTAGCCATCGAATTGGTCTTCACGGCCACGTGGTTGACGGCACCCGCTGCGGCCAGGCGCTCCTGTGCCTCGATGATGTCCCGCCCCGCGACCACGTCCACCGTGAACGTCTTCGCTTGGGGTGCCCACCCGTCATCGGTCTTGACCTGAAAGCCCATGGTCGCCGTTCCCGTCCAGTCCGCCTGCGGCTCGAAGACGAGATGGCCCTTGCCGACCTGAGACGCCGTCACCTCACTGCTGGGCTGGACGACGACGGGGTCCTTCTTGCCCGTGATGACCTCCAGGACCATGCCGCCGGCGTTGAACTGGTAGCTGACGATCACCATGTAGGCGATGATCAAGGCCACCACGGCCAGCAGCCGTGCGGTCCGCCCGTAGCGCGACCCGATGATCTCCGGGACGCTTGAGACCTCGATCGACCGGGCCTTGTGGGCGATCATCGACAGCAGGATCATGCCGAAGAACGTCCCGCTAGGCAGGATCAGGGCCGCCATGCCGTCGCGGAAGGCCTGGCCGGCGTTGCCGACGATGGAGCCGGTGCCGATCCAGACGGCCAGCATGGTGCAGACCATCACCCAGGGCGAGAGCGTCCTTCCCGCCACGGCGAAATCCGCCTGCGTCTTGACCCGCCGGGACATGTGGACGCCGATACCCGTCAGAGCGAACAGATAAACGAGAATCGAGATGAGATAGACCATGGCACCTGCTTCGTGTCTGGACGCCGGCTGCGCGTCGGTGTCAGTCGATGAATTGCTCGACAAAGTACTTGGGCGTCAGCGGCCGACCGGTGGACCGGACGATCATCTCGTCCCACCGGTAGCGGGCCCCCGGACCGAGCACATTGTCCCGGAGGTATCGGCCCACGCGCCGGTCGCCAACATAGCTGAGCCCCTCGTCGGAATCAAGCTTCAATATCTGGCCGACGATATGATGGTGCCATTGCGAGGCCAGCAGTTCCCCGAGCATGTAGTTGTGGTAATAGCAGGGCGCGGTGGTGAAGTGCAGCTTCGAGGCCCATCCGGCGTCGGCCGGCTCCGGCGGGCGCTGCACGAACTGATATCTCTTCACGAGGTCCCACCACAGGTCGTTCAGGTTGCCGTCGGGATCGGCGTAGAGGGTCTTCTCGAAATGGTACATCACCATCGCCCAGCGGGCGAAGAGAATCTGCTGGAACCGCAGATAGCGATCGCTGACGGCCTGGACCCTGGCGGTTTCCTCATCGGACAGTCCCAGCATCTGCTGCATCCAGGCGGCATTGCGGCTGAGCCGGCCGAAGAGCATGGCGACCGCCTCGGTGGTGAAACTGTGCGCCGGCTCGCGGAGCAGCCAGGGCTCGCGGCGGTCATGGTACTTGCTGTACAGGGCGTGGCCCAGCTCATGCAGGAGCGTCTCCATCCACCGCTCGGTGTCCTGCAAGTTGCAGAGCACGCGGGTGTCGCCCTCGCGGTCGGCGTCGAAGCCGTAGGCGTGCGGGTACTTTCCCTCGCGGTCGTACAGGTCGCTGCGGGCCAGGATGTCATCGACGGGCAGGTCCACCCCGGCGAAGTAGCGCCGAGCCAGGTCCTCGATGTCGCGGCCCTTGTAATACTGGTCCAGGTCCAGGTCATAGACCAGCGGTGTCCGCTGGAAGAATGGATCATGGTAATGCCAGGGCATCAGCGCATCCGGGGCGATCCCGTGGCCTTCGGCCAGAATGGCGTCCAGCTCCTTCTTCAGCTCGGCGAACGGTTCGCGGGTCAGCGCGTCCAGTTCTTCGAAGATGCGATCGAGCTCCGGTACGTCCTGCTCGCCCGCGACGATGGCCATCGTATGATAGTTGTCGAAGCCAAGCTGCCGGGCCGCTTGGTTGCGGAGCTTCACCAGGCGAAGAAAGTCTGTGACGATCGCGTTGCCGACCTGCCGACTGGCGCGCCAGGCGGCCTCGCGCTTCGGCGTATTCCCTTCTGTTGTCATGAGCGTGTAGATGTCGCTCATGGTGACGTCTTGCCCGTCGATGCGGCCGCGATAGCTGTTGTAGGTCTGCTGGATCTGCGTATCCAGCGTCACGATCTGTGCCAGTAGATCGGGCTCGATCTGGTTCGGGAGGTAGGCGTAATAGAGCTTCTCGATCTGGCGCGCCACGCGCGGATCGTCAATGGCCCCGGATTCTTTGAACGCCTTGATGCGGGCGAAGTCCTCCCGGCTGCTGTAGACCTGCCGAATCTCAAGCTGCAGGGCTTCGTACTTGTCCCACGCCTGCGGATTGCCCGTTGTGGTCGCGTCCCAGTATGTCAGATTGGCCTGGGTCGCCAGGGGGGCGATGGTGGCCGTGTGCGCCTCGACAAAACCCGCCAGGCCGTCGTTCCTTTCGCCCGATACACAGCCGATCCCGAGCATGCTCACAAGCAGCAGAGCACTCCAAACGAACATCGTTCTCATGCTGGACCTCCTAATACGATTTCTCGAACCGCCTCAGTCTACCATGCCACCACCTGAGCCGCAACGCGGTGAAAGCCCTGGAGCGATCCGATTGAGCAGTTCTCCGTGCGTGATTTGGCTGTTCGAGTTTCGGATCGGAGGTTCTACGGCTCTGCATCCGGCTTCTACAGGAGTGCTTCGACTTCGACAAGCAGGGCTGGCAAGTGACTCTCGACGACGCCCCAGACCGTGGCATCGTCAATGGTGTCGTAGCCATGAATGATCCGGTTGCGGAATCCCACAATCCGAGGCAGGTGATGAAGGCGCGCAGCCGTGGCGGGGTCTTCGTGCGAAAGCTGGTTGAGCGCCTCGCCGATGATCTCGAACTCTCGCTCGACCGCGCGACGGAACTGACGATTGGCTTCGTACTCGGCAAAGGTGCGATTCTGACACCAGTGGCGAATACTGCGCGCCGAATCCTGGACGTCAAACAGCAGTTTCCGGGTGTGGTTGTTCATAGATGAGTCTTCGAGTCGATTCGATCTCTCGGCGCAGATACGGATTCCGAATCGATTGCTCCGTCAACAGATCGACCGGTCGATGAAAGAGTCGCTCCAGGTCCTCCGCGAATCCGAGGTAGCGTTCTGCATACTCGCCGCTGGGCTTACGGTCGGCAAAGCGAACCAGAAAATCAAGATCGCTGTGTGTGGCATCGAAGTGGTCCGACACCGCCGACCCGAACATATAGAGTCTCTCGACTCGATAGTGTCGGCACAAATGCACCAAAGCCGCTCGGTTCTGTTCTGTAAGGGCCACCATGATAGCGTGAGTTTACGCAATTGCCTTTGGTCTTGTCAACACCCATGTGCGAGCCCACGCATACCTGTGCGATGTGTCGGGCGCGTCAGTTTGTCTGGAGGATTTACCTCACAGGGCGTTCTGTTCGGTGCGGGCGATGATCTCGTTCTGGAGGTCGCGGCCGAGGTCGACGAAGTAGTCGCTGTAGCCGGCGACGCGGACGATCAGGTCGCGGTTCTGCTCGGGATGCTTCTGGGCCTCGCGGAGGGTCTCGGCGTCGACGACGTTGAACTGGATGTGGTGACCGTCGAGCCGGAAGTAGGAGCGGATCAGTTGCGTGAGCTTGTCGAGGCTCTCGTCGCCGTCGAGGACCTGGGGGTTGAACTTCATGTTCAGTAGGGTCCCGCCGGTGCGGGCGTGGTCCATCTTGGCGGCCGACTTGAGCACGGCCGTGGGCCCGTAGCGGTCGGCGCCCTGGACGGGCGAGATGCCCTCCGACAGCGGCAGGCCCGCCTTGCGGCCGTCGGGCGTCGCGCCGATTACCGAGCCGAAGTACACGTGGACCGTCGTTGGCAGCAGATTGATGTGATAGCGGCCGCCCTTGGTGTTGGGCCGGCCGTCCACCGCGTCGAAGTAGACCTCGAACACCGATCGCATGACATCGTCGGCGTAGTCGTCGTCGTTGCCGTACTTGGGGGTTCGTTCCAGCAGGGTTTGCCGCAAGGGCTCGTCGCCTTCGAAGTTGTTGTGCAGCGCCGCCAGCAGTTGCGGCATTGCCATGTCTTTGTGGTCGAACACATGGTACTTGATCGCAGTCAGCGCGTCGGTGATCGTACCCAGCCCGACGCCCTGGACGTAGTTGGTGTTGTAGCGAGCGCCGCCGTCGTGGTAGTCCTTGCCTTTGGCAATGCAGTCGTCGATCAGGATCGACAGGAACGGGGCAGGCATGTACGTCGCGTACAGCCGCTCGATGACGTTGTTGCCCCGCATTTTGATGTCCATGATGTAGTTGACCTGCCGGCGGAACGCCTCGAACAACTGCTCGAAGGTCTTGAACCGCGCGGGGTCGCCCGTCTGCGGGCCGAGACGCCGGCCCGTCCTCGGATCGACCCCGTCGTTCAGCGTCAGTTCCAGGACCTTGGGCAGGTTGAAGTAGCCGGTGAGGATATAACTCTCCTTGCCGAACGCGCCGACCTCGACGCAACCACTGGAACCGCCGTTGCGGGCGTCGGCCACGGATTTGCCCATGCGGACCAGCTCCTGGACGATCAGGTCACAGTTGAACACCGACGGCTGGCCGAACCCGGTGCGGATGATCTTCGTCGCTCGCTTGATGAAGCGGTCGGGGTTCTTCTTGCTGACCTGGACGGAGGAGCTGGGCTGGACGAGCCGCATCTGCTCGATCACGTCAAGCATGAGGAACGTCACTTCGTTGACGCCGTCGGAGCCGTCCTCCTTCAGGCCGCCGCTGTTGATCTGGGCGAAGTCGGTATACGTGCCGCTCTCAGCGGCGGTGACGCCTACCTTGGGCGGCGCCGGCTGATTGTTGAACTTGACCCAGAAGCACTGGAGCAGCTCTTTGGCCTGCTCGGCGGTCAGCGTCCCTTCGTCGAGACCTCGCCGGTAGAACGGATAGAGGTGCTGGTCCAGGCGGCCCGGGTTGAACGAGTCCCACGGATTCATCTCGGTCGTCACGCCGAGATGGACGAACCAGTAATATTGCAGAGCTTCCCAGAAATCGCGCGGTGCGTGGGCGGGAACGTGCGAGCAGACCTGAGCGATCCGTTCCAGTTCGGTCTTCCGCTGAGGATCGGATTCCTGCTTGGCCATCTCGCGGGCCTTCTCGGCGTGACGCTCGGCGAGGCGGATCAGCGCATCGGCGCAGATGCGCATCGCCTTGAGCTGTTCCTGCTTCGCATACGCCTGTGGATCGTTGAAGTAGTCCAGGCTGTCGAGACTGCGTTGAATGTCCTGCCGGAAATCGAGCATGCCCTTGCGATAGATCTTGTCGTCCAGCACGGTATGGCCGGGCGACCGCTGTTCCATGAATTCGGTGAACAGGCCTGCCTCATAGGTGGCCTTCCATTCGTCGGTCATTTCGCGGAAGATACGGTCCCGCATGGTCCGGCCCTGCCAGAACGGGATGATCGTCTCTTCGTAGACCTTTCGCACCTCGGGACTCACCGCAAACGAGGTCTTCTCTCGCGAGTTGAGGATGTCCAGGTCGCTCAGCGTATGGCAGCACAATTCGGGATAGGTCGGAGTCGCCTTGGGCGCGTGGCCCTTCTCGCCGACGATCAGCTCGCCGTCGCCGATGTAGACGGTCTTGCATTCCATCAGATGCTGAAAGGCCAGAGCCCGCGTGACCGGGACGCTCTCTCGCCAGGCACCGCCGCTCTGGTAGAACTGGGTCATCAGTTCGGCCCGTTCGCTGGAGATATAGGGGTGCGTTTCGACGCTCTGCTGGCGAAGTCTTCTGACACGCTCGTTCATCGTCTATCCACCTATCGTGACCTCGAATCCATACCCTCGCAGGGTCCTGGCGATCTCGGCCATCCGTTCATCACTGGAGCTTTCGCCCTCCATCAGGTCGAAGCCGGCGGTCAGCCGGACAGACTTCTCCAGGCCGCCGCGATTGTAAGGCAGGATATCAATCCTTCGGACCGTCGGCAACGACTGGGTGAATCGGGCCGTGTTCTCGATATTGGCCATGTCGTCGTTGAATCCCGGCACGATCGGAATCCGGACGACCAGCTTCTTGCCGGCCTCGGCCAACATCCTGAGATTGGCCAGGATCAGATCGTTCGGCACGCCCGTATACCGTTCGTGTGTCGGTGAATCCATGTGCTTGATGTCGCACAGGACCAGATCGGCGACCTCGGCGACCCGCCGGACCAGATCGCCCTTGGCGTGGCAGGTCGTATCGACCGCTGTATGTATGCCCTCGGCCCGGCAGCGGTTCAGCAGTGCCAGCAGAAAATCGCCCTGCATCAGCGGTTCCCCGCCGGAGAACGTGACCCCGCCGCCCGACTGGTCATAGAAGATCACGTCCTTGACGACCGCGGCCATCACCTCGGCCACGGTCATCTGCTGGCCGATGATTTCCCTGGCGCCCGCCTGGCATTCGACGGCACAGCGGCCGCAGAGAACGCACTTCTCCACGTCCGTCACGGGATAGCCGTCCGGGAACGTAATGGCCTTGCCTTGGCAGACGGCCTCGCATCGCCCGCAGCGGATGCAGCGGCCCTGCCGGAAGCTGGACTCGGGCGTCGCCTTCCAGCTCTCGGGATTATGGCACCAGCGGCACCGCAGCGGGCAGCCCTTGAAGAAGACCGTCGTGCGAATCCCGGGGCCGTCGTGGATGGCGTACTTCTTGATATCGAAGACATACCCTCGTACCGGCGGTGCAGGCATCGCCCCGGCAGTGTGGCCCGCCGTCCGCAGATGGCTATAAGCAGATTGTCCGTCGTGCTCTGTCTTCACCAAAGTTGCCATCCCCGTGATCCATCACCCTTCTGACCGATTCTCCCACAGACTCAGCATACCCAGATATCGCTGCGGAAACAAGATACCATCGACCATCCACCTGCCTGGGCGGGGAAATACCGGGGCCGGTGATCATTCACCGCTACGGCCCTTACACAGGAGGGGGCATCGGCGAATATGGCCGTTGACAGGGACTGGCTGGAGCCGAGACAGGCGAATCGTTGTTGGATGAGCGCGAGGGGCATGATGAGACGATGGGGACTGGTTCTGGGTTTCGCGCATGGTCGGTCCGCTCAACGACGGCAACGAGTACGGCGTCACGCTCAAGGACGGGCGGCAACTGCTCGTCTTCAACAACACGCCCAAAGGTCGCAGCCCGCTCAATGTGGCGGTTTCGTTGGAAGGGCAGAACTGGGACGTGGTGCTGACGCTCGAAGACCAGCCCGGCGAGTACTCCTATCCGGCCGTCATTCAGGCCGCCGACGGGCTCGTCCACGCCACATGCACCTATCACCGAAAGAGCATCAAGCACGTGGTCCTCGATCCGGGCAAGCTCCGATCCTTCTGAAGGGCCGCGATCCGCGGGGCATTCGGGGCAATTGTGGAAACCCTGCGCGCACGCTGGACGTATAGGACCAGTAAGACCCGTAGGACCTATGAGCCCCGATGGACATTGAGGTTCGGGGGAACGCTTCAGGGAAGGAGAACGGACATGATCGACACGGAAGCGATCGCCGAATTGACCTACGATCTGGCCCGCCGCGACTTCTCGTACCCATCCGGGCGGAGCGACGTGGGATTCCAGGAGAAACGGATCTGGCAGAAGGTCCGCGCTCTGGGCACACGGTTGTGGCTGGACACAGGCGATATTGACGAGGCCGATACGCTGTGGTGCTGCGAGTTCGAGGCACTGACGACGAACAACACGCTGCTCAACAAGGAGATCCAGAAAGGGCTGTACGACGATCTCGTTCGCGAGGCGGCCGAGGCGATTCGCCGGACGGCGCCCGAGATCGACGAGCAGGAGTTGGTCCTGGAGGTTGCGTTCATCCTCAACGCCCGACACGCCTTGAGGCTCGTCGAGAGGTTCGACGCGCACGTGAGCGTGGAGCTGCACACCGACCTCGGTCACGACGTGGAGCGCTCGGTGGCCTACGGGCGGCGGTATTTCGATATCTGCCCGGAACGGTTCTACGTGAAGGTGCCGCTGACGCCGGCCGGGCTGCTGGCGGCGCGGAAGCTGGGGCAGGAGGGTGTTCCGGTCAACTTCACATTGGGCTTCTCGGCCCGACAGAACTACGCGATTGCCATGCTGGCCCAGCCTCGATTCGTCAACGTCTTTATGGGCCGGCTCAATGCCTTTGTCGAAGACAACGAGTTGGGCGACGGGCGAAATGTCGGAGAGAAGGCCACACTGGCGGCACAGAGGATGCTGCTCGCGTTGCGCGAGGCCGGCCGAACGCGTTCGCTCCTGATCGGGGCCAGCGTGCGAGAGGGCGTGCAGGTCGCGGCCCTGGCAGGACTCGATGTCCTGACGATACCGCCGAAGGCGGCAGCACAGTACGAGACATCGCCGCCGGCCAGACTGTTGTCGCAGGTCCGGACCGATCCGGCCGTTTCGCTGACCGAAGGCGTCAGTTTCGAAGACTTCAACGCTGGAACGCTCTGGGACATTCCGCAAGTTTTCAAGGACTGCGTCGAAGGCCTCCTTCAGGAAGACATTGACACGATGACGCCCGACGACGTGCGATCCCATTTTGCCCGGTGTGGACTTGCCGACTTCCTGCCGGACTGGTCGCCCGAAGACGTTCGCACGGCGGCCGGCGATGGCAAGATTCCCGTCTTCACCACGTGGAAGGAACGGCTTTCCAGGGGTGCCATTGGCCTTGACGCCCTCTTGAATCTCAGCGCCTTCGAGGCCTTTGCTATCGACCAGAGGGCGCTGGACGACCGCATTCGGTCGCAGATCTGAGCCGTCCCGGCGGGGAACACGATCGCCTGTCTTCGCTGAATATCCGCTCTTGCCGCTTTTCGTATACCCCAACCTGCGGTAGAATGGCCCGGGCAGGGTCTGTCGGTGTGTCGCCCTGCAGGCAGGGACAGGATTGGGGCAGGTATGGTTGGGATCGTTTCCAGGCCGGATACACAACAGAAGCTCGAAACCCTCAGTGCCGATGCCCAGTACGATCTGGCATGCGCCTGTGGGACCAACCGAGACGAAGGGCGTCGACGCGGCAGTGACGGGCGATGGATCTATCCGGTTACGCTGCCCAGCGGCGGGCGGAGCGTTCTGTTCAAGAGCCTGATCTCGAACGTCTGCACCAACGACTGCAAGTACTGCCCGCTGCGGGAGCAGCAGGATCTTCGGCGGTGCAGCCTCAGCCCGGACGAGACGGCCAATGTGTTCCTCGACTACTACCGGCAGAAGAAGGTGTTCGGCCTGTTCCTCAGTTCCGGGGTCATCGGCTCGCCGGATGCGACAATGGACCGGCTGACGGCTGCGGCACGGCTGCTGCGACGCAAGCATGGATTCAGGGGATACATCCATCTGAAGGTCATCCCTGGCGCCAGCGATGCGGCCGTTGAGGAAGCGGTCTCTCTGGCCAGCGCCGTGTCTCTAAACATCGAGACGCCGGGACAGAAGAACCTGGCGAAGCTGTCGAGCCGCAAGGATTACATCCGCGACATCATCGAGCCGATCAAGCTGATCAGCCGCCTGACGGCCCGGGGAACGCGGTTCGCCCGTGTCAAGCAGACCACGCAGTTCATCGTCGGAGCGGCCGGTGAATCGGACGCTGAGATCGTCAAGTACATGGGCGGCCTGTACGAGCGGCTCCGGATGCAGCGCATCTACTTCAGCGCCTATCAGCGCGGCGCCGGCGATCCCTCGCTGGATTCCGGGTCGGGTGATTCGACCGATCCTGCCCACGCCTTCGTCCGGGAGCATCGCCTGTACCAGGTGGACTTCCTGATGCGCAAGTACGGGTTTAGGGACGCCGATATTGCGTTCGATTCACGGGGCCGGTTGGCGCTCGACGCCGATCCCAAAGAACTCTGGGCCCGCAACCACCCCGAGTTCTTCCCGGTGAATGTAAACCGCGCGTCGCGAATGGACTTGCTCCGCGTGCCGGGCCTGGGGCCCCTGACGGTCGATCGGATCGTCAAGCACCGACGTGCCCAGCGGATCCGGCGGGTCGAGGACATCAGCCCAGTCGGCGCCAGGCTCGGCAAGGCGACGCCCTATTTGATCTTCTGAATATTTTCATTGCTAACATGTTGCGGCTCTTTATAATCCGCTGCCTGATCCAAGGTTCGATTCCCGTGATCCCGATGGCTATCGGGAGCCTCAAGAGAAAGAAAAGGAGGTGAAGATGCAGAACATGGTTCCCTCAAGGGTTTTTTTGACCAAAGGCGTCGGACGACACAAGTATCAGCTCAAGTCGTTCGAGGAAGCTCTGAGAAAAGCGGGCGTGGCCCAGCAGAACCTGGTCCAGGTCTCCTCGATTCTGCCGCCCAAGTGCAAGATCATCAGCCGAGACAAAGGCCTTGCCGAGTTGACGCCGGGGCAGGTGTGCTTCTGCGTCATGGCTCGTGCCGATACCGACGAGCACGGTCGTCTGGTCGCCTCGTCGGTGGGCATCGCCGTTCCGAAAGACGGCAGGAAATGGGGGTATCTCAGCGAGGTCCACGGCCACGGCATGGACCAGCGCGAGGCCTCGGACATGTCGGAAGACCTGGCCGCCGGGATGCTTGGAACCACGCTAGGTCTTGAAGTCGATCCGAACAAGGCCTGGTCGGAAAAGGAGCAGGTCTACAAATCCAGCGGGCTGATCATTCGCACCTCGAACATCACGCAGACCGCCCGGGGCAAGAGAGGGCTCTGGACCACTGTGGTGGCAATCGCCATGTTCCTCTTCGACTGATAGCCTTTGGACGGCGGATTGGAGATCTGGGATTCTCCTGGATTCGCATCGGTGCAACCATCCACAATCTGAACGTGGAGCGATAGCGATGGACAAGAAAGACCTGCTCAAAGAATGTGTCGAACACATCGACATCAAGAGTTTTGACTCCACGCCTGTTGTGGATGCAATGCGCGAGATGTCGTTTACGGCCAGGGATACCGCGCGGGCCGCTGACATCCTTGCCGCGATGATCGAGGACCCGGACTGCACGATCCTACTGTGCGTCGCCGGCAGCACCAGCGCCGGCGGCTGCATGCAGGTCTACGTCGATATGGTCCGCCACAACATGGTCGATGCGATCGTTGCGACCGGGGCGACCATCGTCGATATGGACTTTTTTGAGGCGATCGGCTTCCGGCACTATAGAGGCAGCCCGTTTGTGGACGATAACAAGCTCAGAGAGCTTTATATCGACCGGATTTACGATACGTACATCGACGAGGAGCAGCTCCAGGTCTGCGACGAGACCATCAAGCAGATCGCCGACGTTCTGGAGAAGCGCCCGCATTCGTCGCGGGAGTTCATCCGAGAAATGGGCAAGTATCTGACCCAGCACGCCAAGAAGAAGGATTCTCTGGTCCAGACGGCCTACGAGTGCGATGTGCCGATTTTCTGTCCGGCGTTCTCCGACTCCAGCGCGGGTTTCGGTCTCGTCAAACACCAGGTCGAGAACTCCGATAAGCACGTTTCGATCGATTCGGTGAAGGATTTCCGCGAACTGACCGAGATCAAGATCCGGGCCAACATTTCGGGGCTGTTCATGATCGGCGGCGGCGTGCCCAAGAACTTTGCCCAGGACACCGTGGTCTGCGCCGAGGTGCTCGGCCACTCGGTGGATATGCACAAATACGCCGTGCAGATCACCGTCGCAGACGTTCGCGACGGCGCCTGCTCCAGTTCCACCCTGAAGGAGGCCTGCTCCTGGGGCAAGGTGGAGACTGGGAGCGAACAGATGGTCTACGCCGAGGCGACGAGCGTGTTGCCGTTGATCGTCAGCTACGCGTACCACAAACGCGGTTGGGAACAGCGGTCTCGAAGACGTTGCGCCAGGATCTTCGAGCCGGCTCCTACAGGAGAGCGGAAATGACCGAGAGGTTGAGCGTGGCGTCCTCCACGAGAGTCGGTCTTGCTTTGGCAGCCATCCTGCTGGTCGTGGCCGGCTGCGGCGAAAGCGACCTGGAGAAGGCCCAGCAGGATGCCAGAGAGGCCAAGGCCACGGTCAAGAAGCTCGAGTTGAGCCTGGCTCGAGCTATGCAGGAAATTGCCGACCAGAGGGCCGAGTTGGCCGTGGTACGCGAGACCCGCGACGAGCTTCAGAAGCAGGTCGATCAGCTCGTCCAGGAGAGGGACAACGCAGCGGCCCTGGCCCAGCAGGCCGAGCAGGTGATCACGCATCTCAGCACGCGGGCCGAAGGGCAGGTCGGCGCGACCGAGGCAATGCGGAGGCAGATTGAAGACCTCAAAGCGGTGGTCGCCGATCAGCAGGCCTTGATTGAAGAATTGCAGCAAAGCGCCGTCGAGCCGCAGTTCACGAGCCAATCGGCGGGGGCCGGCGATGCCAACGAGCCTGAGGACAACGCAGGCCGGTAGACCTGCGGCGCATGCCCGTTCAGGGAGTCAGACACTGCGTTCGGCGTTGCGCCGGGCGCGGCGCAGGACGGCACTGCTTTGTCTCGGATGATAGAAGACCACGATCGTCTCGTCCGGCACGTCGAAACCCTGGGTCTTCATCGCGGCTCGGATCCGCGGCACCACCTGCTGATCGACGATCCATTGTTGCTGGGGCCAGATCGCCAGATGCAAGCGCAGGAACCGTTGGCCGCTGGACAGAGCAAGTTCGCTCCGGCCTCGCGGAGGGGTCAAGATGATGTCTTGGAATTGCTCCGCCACGTCCTGCGCGACGCGTTGGAGCGTCTCGGTGGCTTTCTCCATGTCGGTATCTTCGGCGACGGCGACGTCGAGATAGACCTGCTGGGCGCCGCGCAGATAGTTGCCCACCACGGCAATGTTGCGGTTGGGGATCACCACGCGCTGGCCCAGGTAGTTGCGGAGCCTCGTCATGCGCAGGCCCAGCTCTTCGACGATGCCCGTGTGCGGGGGGATTTCGACCATGTCTCCGACGTTGAACTGCTCCTCGAAGACAATGAAGAAGCCGGTGACCATGTCCTGCACGAGCCCCTGCGAGCCGAAGCCAATGGCCAGGCCGATCACCGAAAGCGACGCGAAGTACATCGTGTAATTGACGCCAAGCTCGGTCAGGACGAACCCGATGGCCAGCAGATAGATCACGTAGCGGCTGACGTTCAGCGCCAGGGAGTACATCGTCATCGTTCGGTTCTTGTGCCGGCGGAAGAGGAATTTCAACGGTCCCTGGTCCGAGTAGATGACGAAGTGCAGCAAGTGGCGCAACCCATACACCGCCACATGGCAGGCCGCAACCACCGCAACGATTGCCAGGATGCGCCGGCCCCGCGCCTTCATCGCCGAGACAGACCAGTCGGATCGCCGGTGGAGCGAATCGCCGAATCGCGGCAGCCGCGTGAGCTTCAGCGGGCCGGTCAGATCGCCTCCCGATAGGGTCAGTTCCTTGCCGTTCAGTTCGAATCGATAGGCGACCTCGTCTCCATCGGTCTGGAGGACGAGTGTTCCGTTCTCGACCCGATACGTTCCGTGCTCATGGCCGATCTCGAAGCGCTCGTCGGAGTGGAGCCGCAGCGTGCCGGCCGGGCCCGTCCAGTCACCCACCAGCGAGGCCCGCGTTGCCTTGGCCTGCTCCGGACCTATGATGGTCGGCGCGGGCGCGTCCGCTGAATTGCCGGCCCATGTCCCCGTCGCGGCCAGAAGAGCGACGCCCATTGCCCAGAGTGAAACGAGCCGAGAGAGCATGTATTCTCATCCTACCTGTGTACGGCTTCTTTGCGGGTTCCCGCCCGGCATTCTACATCGGGTACGAGCCGGAATCCACAACGATTCGAGCCTGGCAGTCTCTTCGGAGTTTCCTCTTGCATGTTCTCGGGGCCGTTGTAGCATGAAGAAAGGCCGGGCAACGTCGGTCTCGAACACACGCAAACAGCGGATGTGCGAACAGCGGATGTGCGACGTCTGCATGAGAAGTCTTGTCATGGAGGACATCGACGTGTGGGATACCCTGTTGAGCTGGAAGAGCTGGCTCTGGCCGGTGGCGGTGCTGTCGCTTGCGGTCCTGGCGGCCTTGGCCTGCCATTTCATCATCGTCCATGTTCTGTCGCATTTCGCCCGACGAAGGGCCTCGAAAGTGGATGATGTCTTGCTCCGTCATCTTCGCCGTCCGGTTCGCTGGATCATGGCGGCGGTGGCGTTCCGATTGGCCCTCGATCCGCTCGATTTGCCCGATGGAGTCCGGAACCTCACTCTGATGGTTTTCGGCCTGAGTTTCATCGCGCTGATCGCGTGGCTTCTCATCAGGGCCGTCTTTGTCCTCAGCGACGTGGTGACATTGCGTTTTCAGGTCGATGTCAAGGACAACCTGCGGGCGCGAAAGATCCACACGCAGTTGCGCGTTCTTCGCCAGATTCTCGTGATTGTCATTGTGATCATCGCCTTAGCCTCGATTCTGATGACGTTTCCCAAGGTCCGGCAGCTCGGGACGGCCATTCTGGCTTCGGCGGGCGTCATCGGCATCGTGGTCGGTCTGGCTGCCCAGAAGACCATCGGAACGATCATCGCGGGTCTGCAGATCGCCTTCACACAGCCGATCCGGCTGGACGACGTTGTGATCGTCGAAGGAGAATGGGGCCGGATCGAGGAGATCACACTGACATACGTCGTCGTGCGAATCTGGGATTTGCGGCGGCTGATCGTGCCGATCACGTATTTCATCGAGACGCCTTTTCAGAACTGGACCCGGATTTCGGCCGACATCCTGGGATCCGTATTTCTCTACGTTGACCATACCGTGCCGACCGACGCCGTTCGTGCCGAGCTTCGGAGAATCCTCGAAGCGTCTGAGATCTGGGATCGCAAGGTGTGCGTGCTCCAGGTGACCAACACGTCGGAGCGTACCGTGGAACTCCGCGCCCTGATGAGCGCGCCGGATGCCGGGCTGGCCTGGGACCTCCGCTGCGAGGTCCGAGAGAAGCTCGTCGACTTCGTCCGAAACCACTATCCGCATGCGCTGCCGCGACTTCGTGCCGAACTGGAAAAAGGAGAATGTTCATGAAGATGGAGAAGAAGAAGAAGGTCAAGCTTATCGCGCTCGTCGTCGTAGTGGTTCTGGCGGTGATTATTTTCCTGCAGAATACTGAGACGGTCGAGACGCATATTCTGTTTGCGAGATTTCAGATGTCTCGGGCCCTACTGTTGATGCTGACGTTCCTGCTGGGGTTGTTGACAGGGGTCCTCGTGACGACGAATTTCCTCGCGAAGAAGCGAGCCAATGCGAAGGTCTGACGTGGGGACAGATCGATCTGGTTGTCCTTGGCAACCGAAGGAAGGATGGCCGCGCTGTCGCACGCGTGTGCCGTGAGAGCCGTGGCGAAACCAGGAAAGGAGATCATCATGTTGGATGTGCAGGCACTACTCCAGGATGTCGGCGAATGGCTTCTCAAGAGCGGTTCGAGAATCCTGCTTGTCTTTGTCCTCATGTTGGTGGGGATCAAGTTGTCCCATCTTGTGGCCGATCGCCTGTTCATCGGACGGCGCAAGAAGGACGACGAGGAGTACAAGAAACGCACGGCGACGCTGAGTTCGGTTGTGAGCCATCTGCTCGGCGTCACGATCATCATCGTCGCAGCCGTGATGATTCTCGGCGAGCTGGGTGTCGAGATCGGTCCCGTACTGGCGGCGGCCGGTGTCGTCGGCGTGGCCATCGGTTTTGGCGCCCAGCACCTCGTGCGCGACATCATCAGTGGCTTCTTCATTCTGCTGGACGACCAGATCCGCGTCGGCGACGTCGTCCAGATTGCGGGCAAAGGCGGGCTGGTGGAGAAGATCAGCCTGCGGATGACCATTCTGCGCGACCTGGCGGGCAATGTCCATTACGTCCGCAACGGGGAGATCGACGTCGTGACCAACATGACGAAGGAATACTCCCGTTATGTTTTCGATATCGGCGTGGCCTACCGTGAGGACGTCGACGAGGTGATCGAGGTGGTCAAGCAGGTCGATGAAGAGCTCCGGGCCGATCCCGCCTTTTCCGGCGACATTCTCGAGCCGATCGAGATCCTGGGCCTGGACCAGTTCGGCAATTCGTCGATCATCGTCAAGGCGCGGACGAAGACCAAACCGATCAGACAATGGGCGGTCGGGCGCGAATTCAACCGACGGCTCAAGAAGCGGTTTGACGAGAAAGACATCGAGATTCCTTTCCCGCACCTGACGCTCTATATGGGCCAGGACAAGACGGGCGAGGCGCCGCCGATGAATGTGGCTCTTCAGAAGAGCTGACGGTGGTTCTGCCGAACCCGGATGGTGCCGTCCGGCAGTGACAAGGAGAGGTCGATATGACAACCAAGGGCAAACCGGTGCGCACGCACGTTCAGAAACGGTCACGGAAGGCCGGATTGCCGCCCGGAACGCTCGTCTATACGGGCGGGCCCAGTGCCGAACCGGTTCGGATCACGCTGATCGACTACGATGAGCAACACGTTCAGGAAAAGCAACTCGCCTCGATCGAGGAGTGCTTTCCCTTCCTCGCCGCACCGACGGTGACGTGGGTCAATATCGACGGCCTCCACGACGTCAGCGTGATCGAGAAGCTCGGAAAGGCTTTCGAGTTGCATCCCCTTCTTCTCGAGGACATTCTCAGCACCGCCCAGCGCCCCAAGTTTGAGGATTACGACGAGAGCCTCTTCCTCGTACTGAAGATGCTCCGTTTCCGCGAGGATCACGCGGTTATCGAGACCGAGCAGGTCAGTCTGATCGTCGGGCCCAACTTCGTGTTGTCGTTCCAGGAGCGGGTCGGCGACGTCTTTGACCCCATCCGCGATCGCATTCGCAATGCGAAAGGCCGCATCCGCAAACTCGGCGCGGACTACCTCGCGTATTCGCTGGTGGATGCGATCGTTGACAGCTACTTCCTTATCCTCGAGAGGCTCGGTGAGAGGATCGAGCAGCTCGAAGAGGAACTGGTCGGCAACCCGAGCCAGAGGACGCTCCAGCAGATCCACGCGCTCAAGCGCGAGATGATCACTCTGCGCCGGTCCATCTGGCCCCTTCGGGAACTGGTCAGCGGTCTGCAACGGAGCGAATCGCCTTGGATCGCCGAATCGACGCGCATCTATCTCCGGGACGTCTACGATCACACGATCCAGATCATCGACACGATCGAGAGCTTCCGCGACATGGTCTCGGGCATGCTGGACATCTACCTGTCGAGCATCAGCAACCGGATGAACGCTGTGATGAAGGTCTTGACCATCATCGCGACGCTGTTCATCCCGTTGACCTTCATCGCCGGGGTCTATGGCATGAATTTCGAACATATGCCGGAGCTGGAATGGCGCTATGGCTATGCCGTCGTCTGGGGAGTGATGATCTGCGTTGCCGCCACCATGCTCGTGTACTTCCGCCGGCGCAAATGGTTTTGACGGGCTCCGGACTCCGACCGCTTGACATTCGGCGACGGACGACGGCGCAGGACCGATGACGGCGTTGACGTCAGGGGATCTCGTACAGATGGACGTCCCAGGGCGAGAAACGGTCGGCGAAGGCGCCGTTGGTCGATTCCAGCGTCCGGTCCTCGTCCAGCACGGTCACCGTTCGATCGCCCGAGACACCCGCGACCCGGAACTGGGCGGAAGTGGCCGCATCGCGCATGGCGACGGCGAAGACGTAGGTTTTGCCCTCGTGACGCTTCATCATCGTCGCGATCGGGACATCGGACCGACTCGACACTACCGTAAGACCGCCTGGAATCGTAGGGCCGTTCAGGACGGGGGCCAACTGCCCGATCCGCCGGTTGATGCGAGTCACCGCCTCAAGCATCTCCGCATCGGCGAGCAGCGCCGCTTCGTTGAATCTCGGCTGCCATTCGTGCACGAAATAGATCAGCCCCTGCGAGCCGTGGATGAGGGCCATCCACACCTCGGACCGCACCTGATGCGGCGTGGGCTTCCTGGTGGGATGGTTGATCTGGGTGCACTCGATGCAGTTCCAGACGCCCTTGCGGCCGCCCGTCCATTCCACCAGGCGCGACACACCCCGCGCAACGTACTGAAGCTGTCCGGCCACCTCCGGATGGCTGTGCGTAGCCGGATAGATGTCAAATGAGACAATGTCGCAGCCCTCGATGTACTGCGGGTAATCTTCCGGATGGTTCGTCCGCACGCCTCGGCCGTGCCAGTTGTCCCAGGCCACGCCCTGGCCCAGGTTCAGAAACACCGGACGGCTCGGGTCGGCCGCCCGCAGCCGCTGGTAGTCTTCCACAATCTTCGCAGGCGGGATCGGCGGGCCGTAGCCCTTGCCCTCGCCGAGCGGCTGGGCGTTGTCCGGCTCGTCGCCGTGCATCCAGGCGGCGATGATCGGGTCGTCCCGATTCGCCAGCCCCACGGCATTCTGGTGACAGATGACCGGCATGCCCGCCTTCCTCAGCGACGCCAACTGCATCTCCGTCGGCCCTCTCCACAAGCCCACGTAGAGATTGATCCCCGCCGCCTGATAGCGCGGGGCGTTCGCCGGACTCTGTAGCCAGACCGCGATGGGGAAGAAGTCCTTCTCCGCGAACCGCCCCACCCGCCAGGCGTTCGAAGACTCGGCCTCCTGCGATCCCTGCACAGAGGCAGTCACAAGCATCGCGATCATCATCCCCAGCACAAACCTGTACGACTTCATCCGAATCACCTCCCGACAACGATCGATTCGTCCGACCGACGAAACACGGCGGGCGCCCACCCGCCATCGGCACCATCATAGACCTCCCCTCGCCCGCATGCGACCTCAAAGACAGGCCTTTTTCTTGCTTTCCCCCAACGACCGAGATTGCGTCGCCCAAGGCAGATGCCTATCATGGAGCAGTACGCGACTGTCGAACAAATCACAGATCTGACATGCGAGGCCATGCCGCCGAGAAAGGAGGCCATAGGATGTCAGGGTGGATTGCACTCCTTGCCGTTGCGATACTGTTCATCTTGATGGCGCTGTTCTGGCTGTATGCGGAACGCTGGCACCCCTTGCGTCCTTCGACTTGGGCCGTTATGCGGAAGACTGGCTGGCGCGGCGTGTTGAATCTCAGCGCCGTACACGCCTATGCTTACGGCCGCTGGACCAAACAATACCTCGACCTGCTCACCAATCAGGTCTTTCCGCGTCTGAGCGCCGCAGGAAGGAAACGCTGGGCAGACCGCTATCACGGCAAGGTGCTGACACACGATCAGGCGCGGGCTATCGTGACTCTCAACCGAGAGATCCCCCGGCGGGATCTGGAGCAGATCATTCCCTATGCGATGGCACGCGACTTGGTTCTCAAGGGGCCTCCCGAAGTGGCCGTATTCCCCTGCGCGTGCCGTCAAAGGAGAGTGAATCCCTGCCTGCCGATTCAGGTCTGCATGGTCATCGGACAACCCTTCGTTGATTTCATCCTGGAGCACCATCCCAAGACAAGTCGTCGTCTCAGCCAGACGGAGGCGGTCGAACTCCTGGAGGACGAACACAGGCGCGGCCATCTCCATTCGGCCTGGTTCAAGGACGTCCTGCTGGGCCGATTCTACGCGATCTGCAACTGCTGCAAGTGTTGTTGCGGCGGGATCGAGGCCATGCGCAAGCACGGCGTCCCGATGGTCGCCTCGTTCGGCTATGTGGCCCACATAGATGAAACCGCATGCACCGTGTGCGGTATCTGTGAGGAGAAGTGTCCTTTCGATGCCATCCGAATGGAGGGCACGGCCGCCGTGACTTGGGAGGCTTGCATGGGATGTGGGGTCTGCGTGAGCCAGTGTCCAGGACAGGCGATATCCCTGGTGCGCGATGAGGACAAAGGCATGCCCCTCGATGTCCGGCTACTGGATTCGTGAGAAAGAGAGTCCCTTCTCACTCATCGAGCGCTCCGCTCACAGGACGGCGGCGGCCCGCTGGGCCGACTGCACACTGTGGTGGTGCCTTTGTCGCTTCTTTCGCCGCTTTCGCGTGGCAAGCCGATAGAGCAGCACGGGCAGACGGGGAAGCACGCCTGCAAGGTCTCGGCCGTCGGCCAAGCCGATTCGGCGGGCCTTCCCGGCGATATGCAGGAGCTGCGCCGGATCGTAGAAACCGGCTCGAATCCGGTTGCGAATTCGCTTGAGTCCCTCGCGCCCATATCGATCGGAATAGACGTGGCCGCCGATTCGGCCATAGTGATAGCCCGGCGTCGACTCGACCAATTCCTTCAGAGGCGAGAACTTCTCGACCCGCAGCTTGTGAAAGCTGATGGTGTCCAGCCCGATCTCCTTGGCGAATTTCGGGATATAGAGCATCTCCTCTTCGCTCTCGCCGATGTTGCCGTAGATGAAATACCCGTGGAGATGGAAATCGTATTTCGTCAGGACGGCGAACGCATCGCGAATCTGTTGCTGCGTGATGCCCTTCTGAAGCTGCTCGAGAATCCAATCGTGGGGCGACTCGATCCCGAGCAGAAACAGTTTGAACCCAGCCTGCTGCGCCTTGTCCAGGGTCCTGGGGTGCCGGGCGATATCCACGCGGGCCTGAACTACGAATGTCTTCTTGATCCCGTTGGCGACGATCAGATCGCAGATCTCCTCGCTGCGCTTGATATTGGTGAAGAAATTGTCGTCGCTGAACAGCACGATGTCGGCGGTGATCTGCTTGAGCTCTTCGATGACCGACTCGACGGGGCGCTCGGTGTAGCTGCGCTTCTGCCCGAGCGGATTGAGACTGAACGTACAGAACTTGCACTTGAACGGGCAGCCCCGCGTCGTCAGCACCGTATCGAACGTGCGCCGGCCGAACCGGACCCCATACTGCGACCAGTAGTAATCGTGCGTCCGCAGCGAGCGATCGGGGAACGGAATGCCGTCCAGCTCGGGCAGAGGCCGGTTCTCGTTGTGAACCACCTTGCCGTTCTCGCGGTAGGACAGCCCGCGAATGTCCTTGCAGGGCAGCCCGTTGCAGATGTCCCGAATGATCTCCTCGCCTTCACCTCGGACGACCATGTCGATGTTCGGGCAGCGCTCGAACAGGTATTCGACCTCCAGCGTCGCCTTGTAGCCGCCGACGACGGTGGTCACCTCCGGCGGCAGTTGCGAGATATAGTCGCAGATGTCCTCAAAGCGGGTTTCCCAGCGAATGCTGATGCACAGCAGATCGACCTCGGCCCGGATGAGCCGGCTCAGCGCCTCCGGGTCCTGGAACGGCTTCTGATACCGCAAGTCCAGAAGGGTGATCTTGCCCACTAGGTCTTTCATGCTGGCAACGATGTATTCGAGCCCGGTCGGTGGAAAAACACCCATCGTCGCGGTCGAATCCCCGAAGTATGGATTCAGGGCCAGTGCGTGTCGATATGTTTTCATCGGCGCATTCTACGGCCTCACTCTTGCCACGCGTAGACAAATCTCGCCAAAATCATGGCTCTCCGAAAATAAACTTCGGGCGCATTCAACCCCAGCATACT
This sequence comes from uncultured Pirellulales bacterium, assembly GCA_964610435.1. Taxonomy (GTDB): domain Bacteria; phylum Planctomycetota; class Phycisphaerae; order Sedimentisphaerales; family Anaerobacaceae; genus Anaerobaca. The sequence continues at coordinate 63,504 of CAZSXM010000018.1, forward strand.
GTGGGGTAAAAGGAGAACCCACGCGACCCTATCCCAAAGGGTTCGACACGGAAGTACTTGACGGGCCGGGCGTTTCGCCATTAACTTGATGGGCATGTTGGCAGTTGGCCTGCCGGCATTGGCTGGGGAGCTTCTCAGCCGGCGGTCTCTGGCTCGGTCTTGTTTGGGAGACTCGCATTCAGGTCTAAGTCTAAAGGAGCCAATCTACCTCGATACCGTTTGCGCGGGAATTCTCCCGCGGAATCATCGTCACTCACTTTTTCGCTGAGGTCATGTATGATGAAGAACGTTCGAGCGGCAATATGGGTTCTGGCTTCGTTGGGGTTTGCTGTCGCGGGTTCGGGTTGCCGGATGCAACCAGCGCCGGCGGCCGAGTCGCCGCCGGAGCGGCAGATCCTGTTCGAGGATCGTTTCGAAGGCAGACTGGCCGACGGCTGGACCTGGCTGCGTGAGAACCCCGGTGCCTGGCGCCTTCGCGACGGCGGGTTGGAGATTCGCATCGAGCCGGGCCACGCGCAGACGGTGAAGAATGCGCTGGTGCGCCCGGCCCCCGACCGGCGTGCGGGCACGTACGCGTTCGAAGTGACCGTCACAATGGTCCATCTGACGCAGCAATACGAGCAGGCGGGCATCACCTGGTACACTGACGGCAAGCCCGTCTTCAAGCTCGTCAAGGAACTCGTCGACGGTGAGCTGCGCATCATTCCCGGCCACAAGCCCATGGACGCTGAGACCGTCCAGTTGCGTCTGGTCGTTGACGGCGAGCAGTGGATCGCGCAGTACCGGCCCGACGCTAAGGGCGAATTCCTCACAGCCGCCGAGGGCACGTTGCCTCCGCCCGGCGACGACCAGGTAAGCATCCAAGGCTACCACGGTCCGCCTGACGCCGAGCGCTGGGTGCGTTTTGAGGACTTCCGTATCCTGCGTCCTGACCGCTGAGCCAATTCACCACGAAGCGAAGGAGAAACGACCATGTTGCAGAAGATGACACGCCGACAATGGCTCGGCGGCGCCGCAGCCGCGGCCGCATCGATTGCCGTCGTTCCGCGTCATGTGCTCGGCGGGGCCGGCCATACAGCTCCAAGCGACAAGCCCGCGCTGGCGGGTATCGGCGTCGGCGGCGTCGGGTTCCCGCAGCTTCGCGCGTGCGAGGAGGCCGGCTTCCAGATCGTCGCGCTGTGCGACGTGGACGACGTGTATGCGAAGAAGGCCTGCGACCAGTGGCCCCAGGCCAAGCGGTTTCGCGACTTTCGCGAGATGTACGAGGCGATCGACTCGCAGATCGACGCGGTCTACTGCGGGACTCCGGACCACACGCATGCGGTCATCGTACTGCCGGCGCTTCGGAGGAAGAAGCACGTCTGCTGTGTCAAACCGATCACGCGCACCATCCACGAATGTCGCACACTGGTCCGCGCAGCGCGCGAGGCCGGGGTGGCCACAACGGACACGTCTGCGCCGAATACGAGCGAAGCGGCATGCCGGACCTGCGAACTGATCTGGGCGGGGGCGATCGGACCGGTGCGCGAAGTGCACATGTGGAGCGACCGCCCTTGGTGGCCGCAGGGAATGGCGCGCCCGGCCGGCAAAGACCCCGTGCCGGCGACGCTGGACTGGGATCTGTGGATCGGGCCGGCGGCGATGAGGCCGTTCAAGAAGGTCTGGCCGGAGGGGCACCTCGCCTTGGAGCAGGTCGAGCCGCGCTATTTCGACAGCGTCTATCACCCGTGGAATTTCCGCGGCTGGTGGGATTTCGGGACCGGGTCATTGGGCGATATGGGCTGCCATCACGCCAACACCCCGTTCCGCGCGTTGAAACTGGAGCATCCGGTGGGTGTATCGGCCGTGTCGTCGAAGGTGCTGGCCGAGACGGCCCCGTTGGCCTCGATAGTTACCTACGAGTTTCCGGCCCGTGAGGGGATGCCTCCGGTTCGCATTGTGTGGTACGACGGGGGGCTGAAGCCGCTGAGTCCAGAACCCGGCTTCCCGCTGCCCGACAGCGGAGAAATGTACGTCGGCGACGAAGGATTCATGCTTGGCCCAAAGGTCCTTCCCGAAGAGCGGGCCCGGAAGTTTGCCGACGTGCCCCGCACGTTGCCGCGCCGTCCGGGAACGTGGAAAGAATGGTTCGACGCGTGCCGAGGCGGCGAACCGGCGGGAACCCAGTTCCCCACGGCCGGGCTTCTGGCCGAGTTTGTGCTGCTCGGCAACATCGCGCTGCGCACAGGAAAGCGACTCGATTGGAACGGCCCCGAGGGGCGATTCACGAATGACGATGCGGCCAACCAACTGCGCCACGACGAGTATCGCCAGGGCTGGTCATTGGAGGCGCACATATAGAGCATGCTCCTTGCACGCGTGACGCCGTCCTTTGCGGACGGACGCGTGGAGCATTGGAGGCGGCAGGGCATCGACACCATCAAGTTTGCCGGAGAGCAGGAGGACCGGCCCCCGCCTTGGTCGGGCGAGGAGCGATGGCACTCGACAGCGCCGGCGGAATCTGAGGCGGTGAAGAAGCCGGCACGGACGACCGCGCGGCCGACGCGGTCGGCGCGACGAAACACAAGGGGCGTGACATCCGCAACAGTGGGGCGCGCCATGGGTCGCTGTCACGCGCAAACGAGCGCAATCCGACAGAGATGGGCGCAAAAGGAAACCGCGTTCTCGGTATCGAAAACGCGGTTCTGATCGAGGCCGAAGGGACTCGAACCCTCAACCTTCGGATCGACAGTCCGGGCAGGGGGTTTGTAAGTGTTTTTGAGTAAATGCTTTATGCTTGTGAAATAAGGACTTAGGATGCTGGCCGAAGCGCGACCGAAGCCCAACAGTAGCCCAGACGCGCATGTCTGTTGCAGATCCTGTTGCAAATCGACCGGCTCGGATTGACCCGTGTTTCGCGCTGTACTCAACGGCAGAGGGGCCCCAATAGATATGGTTTTTCCCGTCGCGGAGCCGATGGGTGAAACCATATCTATTTCCACGCGCGTTATGAGAGCGGCGAAGCTGCAACCTTGTCTTTGAGAGCCAAGGCGGAGGGACACTGGCGAGCTACCAGAGTATTGAGGAGGCTGAAGAAGCAGGCTCTCGTCGCTGTGTTGGAGAGCAGCACCTCATAGTGTTCCTGCCAACATATCCATAGCAAGGCGGCCAGACTGTTCTCTAATCTGCCCTCGCCCATTCCCCTCCAGTCGTATTTGGTGTACTTTGTGACGGCCTCCTCGATCCAAGGCAGGGCGTAACATCGCAGCTCTCTCCCGATTGGCCTCGCGAGAAAGAGCAGGAAATTGCTCATCACCATCCAGTCTCGCACCCAATTTCTGGCCCATTTCTCATAGAGTGGACGTAGATCTGCAACGGCGCATGCGTACGATGCTTCTTGATCCTTCGGCACCGATAGCCAACGTAGGCCCATCAGGTCGATATGGACATTATGTGCTCGCCAACTCAGATTGTTCTCCGGTGACCATGCTGGCAAATCGAGCATGAAGGCGACCATACGTTTCCATATGTTCGCAAATTGCTCGGCGTTCTCGACACATGCCGGAGCTACCATATGCCAACAGGTTAGGAAATTCTCCACCCAATGATGGCAAGCGGGACCGAGTTCAAGGATGGGCTTCCATAACAGTTCGGGGTCTTCGGCCTCCCTAAGATGGCACAAGACCTTCACGAGATGTCTGTGGACCCAGTTATCGTAATCCGTTGGGCCGTAGTCGAGCTCCTCATGATCCTCGACGTGTGTTCTGAGAGATATCAATTCAATCTCGATCAACATTGTGATCGTCCTACGGAAGAGCTTTCGCTCGGCCTCATCCCTTGCTTGGTCGAAATGCCAGATCCAGGCGTAGGCACGACGGAGTACGTGTGTATCCAGTGCCACCGGATGTCTGTGCTTCCTCGAGCGAGACATAGAAAGATGAATGACTGGCTTCTCAGGAGCCAATCCAGGCTTCTCCTCTTGGTCGTCGTGACTCTCTCTTTGTGGCATGTGCGACCGTAGGCTGTGTCGACGCTCCAGCCTAGTGAATACCCGTTCTGCGAAATTTGCGAGGCGATGCCAGTCCAGTGGTTCGACAGGCAACTCCATTGTGACGAACCGGCGCACAACTGTGTCACAAAGGCGTAACCAGCGAGACGTATTGCCCTTGAGATACTCTGCCCTGCGCAAAATGGGTCTTAGGGCCGACCAGAGCAGCGTAAGATTCTGAAGGCGTCGAAAATCGTCCTCAATTCTCGCTCGCATGGAGAAGACGCGACTCATCGTCATCTCTGTGGTTTCGCAAAAGTAGCTCACAACGCTCTCGGCAACAAGCGCACGCATGGTTCTGTCAGAGGGGGCATCAGCAAACAAGGCAACTGCAGTTTCACCCAGGAAACGATCCCATCCCATATTGTAGAATGCTTCGGGGACGGCCCACCTATCCCTCGGTGGAGGAGAGGAGCTAATGCGCTGAATCTGTGCGTGGCACCATTCGGCACAGTCTGTATTATTGCGCAACCACTCTGAGTGGCAGATTACGAGCACCGCGATTCCTCCACATACGGCGTCCTGTCGCTGACGAGGGGTATCTTCCGGGTCGTCAGACTCCGCGATCTCTGCGAATAACCGCAATTCTTGCCAGAATTGGTATAGTTCTTCCTCCTTGAGGGTGAGTTCGCCATCCAGAATCCGGCGGCACGTCGACGGAAACGTGAGCAATCGCATGGCACGCTGAGTACGCGCCAAGTCTCCTTCTACTCTGTGGCGCAAATGGTCTGGCCACTGGAAGTCATACTGTGTGCAGCCGTCTTCTCGATGTGTTCCGCTGTAGTTTGAGGGATCGAGGCGCGCAATCAGAAGTTCCAGGTGCTCGTTTGTTGGTTCCGCTTCCAGTTGCCGCAACCACACCTCTCGTTGTTTTGCGAAGAAATCTCGAACGTCGGACCCGCTCAGTAACAGGTAGGTAGCGATCTGCTTAAGATCGTATCGCCGATGATCCATGCTGTGCCACTCGTCAAACAGCTGAAGCAGTTCTTTGCCAGAACTGAGCCAATGGGCTCTTTCGATCTGCCAGCAGTGATCGTTCATGACCAGATACTGGTCCCAGTCATAGAGTTCCCATATGCCCAGAAGTGGCAACAGAGTCGAGCAGAAAAGAGAAGGTTCTTTCTTCCCCACCGCAACTAAGACTCCCAGAAAGGCGGTGCTCTTTGACTGGCTGAGGATGAGTTCCGCCCACTGCGAGATATCCTTGCCTGTATCGATCTGTTCGTACAGCCATTTCTCTAGAGCCATCAACGAGGATACGAGGGTAGCGTTGCTGACAAGGATGTTACGGTACCAAATGTAGGCGTGATGGCCCCCGAACATTTCTCGGATGGTCGGCACACCAGTCAAACTGAGGGAATACGTCTGTGATTCCTCGGCCGAATCATTCCCTTGTCTGGCATGCCAGCGCTTTTCGGCTTCTCTCCATCGATCCGTGGCGAAATTGGCAAGGTCTACGATCAGAGCGATTCCCACCTGAGGCTGTATGCGCAGAAAGAGCAGGAATGGACCTCGAAAACACATCGGGAAGATCATCTCTCGGATAGTCTCGATTTCGAGGTGTTCATCCAGCATGTGACCACCGGATGGATCTTCGGGTGTGGGCTCTCGGATGCAGAGAGCGAGAATGACTTCCCGGGCCAACTCTGGCTGTGTATGGATCATCGAAGCCAGAGCACTTCCTTTCAAGCATACTCGCTGGAAGGCGGAATCAACGCGTGACGAGGGTCCACTTGTCCACGGTGCCCTTACTGGCCCAAAATGTAAGGGGCCGACTGAGAAAGAGCTTTGGCGCCTCTTCATCTCCTCTCGCAGAGCGGGATCAGTTTCGAGCCTTTTCTGGAGTTCTTTGGCCCTAGCCCCTTTCGCAGCTTTGGCTCTCGCCTGGATTACGGGGCCTTGCTCTCGTCTACAGCACAATTCCAGTGCGAGGGCTCCGATCTCGTCAGGCAACTCGTCAAAACCGTACAATACAGCTTCGTAGGCTATCTCATCCTGCTTTTCGTGGAAGTAGACATCTTCCGCCTTCAGGGCCTGGACTTCTCTGGCCATTCGAACTGCTATCTCGGCTGTTTCTCGTCGCCATGGCCTCCGAGGCGTGGACACTTCAGACGGATGCGTCCACTGCAGCCAGAGCCCGCACACTTCCGACACGGATGCCTGACAACTAAATGGGATCTCATCTACGTGCCTTCGCAAGAACGAGACCATTACGCCCCAGTAAGGCCAGAATGGCACCCGGGCAAATGCAGCCAACTGGTCGACGGACCCCACATCACTCGGAACGAGCAAGATTGCTGGGTCCGGAATCGTCGCAAAGTAAAGGAACTGTCTAAGAAGCCGAGACAGAAGTGCGCCCCCGTTCGCAACAAGGAGCGGCCAGACTCGATCTAAAGATACGCCAGCGTTCGCGGCAACGATGAGTGATTCGAGCAATAAATCGCGAATCAGTGCATCATGTGCCGAAGATGGGTCGAATGTAGATAGCAGGCCGTGCCATTTCTCGGCGTTTCCTTTTCCCCTTTCGAGTAGGCGTACGCCATAAAGGCGGACGGCCGTATGCCACCGGGGGTGGCCCGCGCGCGATCTGAGTGAGGCGGCTGCTCCGTTCTCACCCTCGATGAGGATTCGTAACCGTGCCCAGTCCCCCAGTAGGTCGTGCGTAAAGTAGGCCTTTTCATTCTGGACTCGTAGCAGCCCGCAACGCTCAAGGTTGGATAGCGCATGAAGATGCGATGGATTCAGTTCTCCCAAGGGTACGCCCACAGTCAAACTGCGACCCTCGAATTCGGCGATACACTTCAATACGGCAGAACAGACGTGTGGATCGCCACCTTGAGCTATCCACGATTCCCAGACCCAATCCACAAGACTAGAAAGCCCCAACCACGTGCGCGGGTCGGGCGTCTCCGTCTTCGTCTTCACGGAGCAGTCGGCAATCCAATCAAGCACCTTCAGATTTCGCAACAACGTCTTCAACTCGCGTCTGAGAGGGAACGCGTTCAGTGCGGGAAAGCTGGCGATCAGGGTGGTGATTTCCGCTATTGATGGCAACTCGACCTGATGTGACACCAGTTCTGCCGATACGCCATTTTTCCGCAATCGGTCATCTACGTGAGGCCATGTCTGGAATTGAGTCGTCATCAGAACGCGCCATGGACATTTGTTGCCGGCGACATCAAGACCATTGAGGATCTGAGCCGCGTTGGCGAGGGCTTGATCAGAGAATCTATCCACGGCGTCGAACACGAGAAATCCGGACTTCGTCGCCACACATCCCAGCACGTCACCGAGAGAGTGCTGGAGTCCCTGATCTCGTTCGAATTGAATGAGGGTAGGCCTGTCGAGAACGTCTCCCGTTAACCATACGAGTCTTCCCCGGTGTGTCTCCGGCATGGTAAGTTGCTTCGCAAGTGACGATTTTCCGCTTCCCGATTCGCCGACTAAGGCAACAATACGATGTGACGCGAGCTTCTCCGAGACTCGTTTTGCGAGTTCCGGCCTGACAAGGCACGCCCGGCCGCCGGTTTCACAGCATACCGAGGTCAGTTCGGCATGAGACAGTCTGTCGAGGATATCCCAATCGTGGCGATAATTGGGGTGATCGCGAAGGAGAAATCGAGAGGCCAATTCCCGAACCAGGCTGCTCACATCCACTACCGATCCGCCAGCTTCACGGTTTTCCTTGGCAGTCAAAACCAGGCGGTTCCAAAGTTCGCTGGCTTCAACTTCGTCCGGCGTATGAAGCACGTCCCGGCACAAAGTTATGGCCCGCGCCTCATCGCGCGACGGATCATCCCTGAAGTCAAAACGCATTAAGCGGAGCCTTGCCAACAGAGCCGCCCTCTGGGTCATCTCTTCTTCCTGCCGGCAAGGCAGATCCGATGGGCACTTCAGACTTTCAAAAAGCTCGCGTTTCGTAGCTGATACCTGCCGGGATGTGAAACGCGCAGCAATCCTCTGGGGCTTGCTGGCCCTCGCCTCACGCAGCATGTCATTCCAAGCACACTCAACGGAGTCGGCTAGGCGGCCAGTTACCATGCACAGAAGATCGCGATCTGTGGCGAAGCACTGTGAGGTGACGCCCAGCCACTGAGACCATACGGCTCTTATGAAATCGGGAGGGAAACCTTTGCTTGTAACCTGTCTGTTGCTCTTCACTGATACTGCGAGATGGTGATCCGCCCCATGCTTCTCGAATGTGATGAGTAAGTCGTCGAGAAGCCATCCCTGATCCCCAACTTGAAAGTCGACCCCTGCAACAGTCCCAAAGTCGGGGCCGAGCGGCTGGTTACCCATCAACATTTCCACTAGGAAATATGCGGCAACCTCATCCTCGTATCCGAATCCAGCCCCACCTGAAAGTCTCGTTGGAGTTGGCCGACGAGACATCTCCTACCTCCTCCCAAGGGAGTGTCGCTTCTGGTCAGAAGACAGGTCTGATGCACATCCTAACATATGGCATCCTCTCGAAGGTGCGCTGTAACCAAGAACGCTAATGCTCCAGAGGACATTATCCGCAAGAACAGATTCTGCGACAAGGGAAAAGGGCACTATTGGCGTCCGTGCGGAATCCGTCAGTCTTACGCAGAGGCAGTCCGCAGTCCGAATTGCCAAGAGACCATCCATGAATTTCCACACACCGAGGTAAAGCCGTTCTCAGATCCATCCGAATAACCAAGGTGGGATTTCCGTATCGAGTAGAGACAGATATCCACCCAACCTTCGGATACCATGTCCGAAGGTGCTGTGGCGGTGACTCGTACAAAGGATCTCTCGGTAAAAGCAGCAGACCGACCGCTCGGGTCATAGGCGAGGGATGTCCGTAGCGAGAGCCCACGACCGTTTCGGATCGGTGGGCCATTCTGAAATCTCCCACTCACGCGAGCCGCTATTTCAGCGCTGGAAGTACAGCCATTCGTTACTGCATGGATTCACAGGAGTTGTTGGCTATGGGACTCAGGATTACCGCCGCGGATTGCAGGTTGATTGCGATGGTTGCGGAATGTCGCGTTGTGACCGCTCCGCAGCTCGCGGCTCTCTTATCGAGGAACGGCAAGAGTCTGAACAGGAGGATCAGTGAACTGGTGACTCAGGGCTTGCTGGCCGATGCCCCGCGGGGCCCAGGCCAACGCCGGGGCCGACCGGAGCGGGTGGTCTCATCCGCGGCACAGGGTGTGGCGGTTCTACGGGAGCGCGGACTGATTGACCCACAAGTGCCCATCGAAGCGATTCTGGGCGAACGGCTCCCGCCTCAGGCTCATCAGCTCTTGCTGAACTGGGTCCGCGTCCATCTCCATCATGTTGGGACGGTCGTCCCCCAACTGAACATCCGGTTCCTCGCCCATAACTCACCATGTCTGCCACTAGGCTTCTCGAATCTATCCATCATTACGACTCCGTCGCCCGGCATGATAGGGCCGCAGAGGGGCCTCCGCATCGAGCCGGACGCCGCTTTCTCGATCTGCGACACCACCCAGGACAAGACGGTCCTGTTCTTTCTGGAGGTGGATCGGGGTACGGAGATAACTGCCAGCCCCAAGCGTACGTCCGGAGACATCCGCCAGAAGATCCTCCGCTATGGCACCTGCTTCGATACGTGCGCCTACAAAAAGTACGAGGAGTTGTGGCACTGCCAATTGAACGGTTTTCGCCTCCTCTTTGTTACCGCCGACACCGCCAGACTCATCAACTTGTGCTTGCTGGTCCAGGCGATGCCCCCGTCTGAATACATCTGGCTGACTGCGGCCGATCGTATGTTCGCCGACGGCATCTCGGCTGAGATCTGGGCCCGGGGCGGTCGGCTGGATGCTCCACTGCAGTCGATCCTGGGGCGGTTTCGCTGCAGGGCGCCGCTGCCGTAGCTACATCTCGAGGCTGCGCTTGATCTCCTCGTAGATTCTACCGGTCAGATCCTCCGGCAGATCCATGGTGATTTCCCGGGTGCGGCCGTACCGGCCCCGGGAGACCACATGGCTCTGAAGCAGGGAGTACACGTCCAACTCATTGAGCATATCCCCAAACGCCCGGCGTGTCAGGGGTCGCAGTCCCGCTTGGTGGCAGCAAGTGCTGTAGATGTGATAGACCTCGCCCGTCTCGCCCTTGTCTCCGCTACGGCTGGAGACGCATTCAATCACGGCCCCCATGGCGGCCTGGAGCTGGCGGGGGGCGGTGCGGATCATGGTTACGTATTTATCCTGTTCCATTTCCGAGCACGCACCGTCTACCACCTCGAGGGAAATCTTCGTTCCCGCCTTCTCGGCGAGATACGCGCCTTTGGCCAGCAACGCTACAGCTTGGCGGGCATCTCCATGGTCGCGGCTGGCCAGGGCGGCCACCTTTTCGACGACGCCGGGCTCGACGGCGTCCTTATGGAGCGCTTTGTCCACCCGGATGTTCAAGATCCGCTGCAGGTCTACGGCGTCGTAGGGTTTGAAGATGATCTCATTGAGTTTCAGAAAGGACCGGACCCTGGGATCGAGATTGTCCGGCCAATCGAGACGGTTGGACACGAAGACGAGAATGAGTTTGGCGGGGATCCGCTGAGGCAGGCGGCGGACCAGAAAGGTCATGAAGGTGTCCTTGTCGCGCCGCAGGTTATCGACCTCATCGACAAAGAGCACCAGATAGCCATGATATTGGGCCAGGGCGGCCTCGATTCGGAGCATCAACTCCTCCAGGGAGATGCCCTTCTTGTACCGCTTGCTGGCGTTGAGCAGACAGGCCAGATCGTTCAGGGCTCGAAAGCACGGGACGGGTGTCGACAGATCCAGATGCTTGTATCTGAGCGCCACGTTCTTCTCCGCACACATCTGGGCGAGCAGATTCAGGAAGTAGCTGACGGTCAGGGTCTTGCCCGTTCCGGTCTTACCCCAGATGGCCAGGTGGACCGGGTGGTCATGGCGCAGTACGGGCGCGAAATGGGAGCTCAGCTCGCGGATTTCGGTATCACGGACATTGGCATTGAAAATCTCCTCCAGGACGGCCAGTTGCTCGGCCTTGATGAGCTGTTCGTCATCCAAGAAGCGCCGGTTCTTAATCACGGCGTGGTCGAGCATATGCTGAATCTGTCCGATGATCTTGTTGCGGACCGTGGTCGTTTCCATCGGAATCTCACCTCCAAATGTTTCCACTGGAAGCGATACTATATAAACCTTGTCATTGCGGGCGCCGGTCAGACAGAGTAAATTTCCGATGGAGATTCATCCTGGGGGCGGGGGGGGTCGGCCTTGTGAATGCTGCTACTCGCAAGTCATTACGCTCTTGTCAGGGCTCTTCTTTCTGTTTTCTATATTGAAAATAAAAGATATGATATATAGATAATAATCATCGCTCTTTCCATCGGAAATCTACTCTCACTGGCAGTCCATCTGGTTCGGTCGGTTTGGCTTTGCATGGCCGGATGGGGGCTCTGGAAGGGTCTCAACGATCGGCGTGGGGGGCATGATGAGGGGTTGTTTGGGCCGCCCTGAGTTGTGGATTAAATGCCGTCAGTTGTGGATTAAATAGGGGCTGAGTCGTGGATTAAATGCCCCGAGTTGTGGATTTAATCGGCCTTCCAGGGGTCTGAGTTGTGGATTTAATCATGCTCGCAAATGGCCCCAAGAGACTCGTAAGCCTCCTGAAATGAAGCACTTGCGACCTTGTGGGTAAAACCGACTATATACCTGTATTGGGTGTTTTTTTCACATTTCACGTTCTCAAGATGCCCTGTCGGATCCTGTTTGCATGCCGCGTATCTGGGAAGTGTCGGCACGGCGGCCATAGCGCATTGCCCCTGGATCGGACCGCTTGGGCTCACGCAGACCGTTGATCGTAACCGTCTGCCCTTCGGGTCGGATCCTATCTGTGACGTTTTCCCCCATCACAACCTCGGCCGGTATCCGCTTCTGGATGTGCTCCCTTCGGTCTGTCCTTTGCAGTCCATGATCGTGCACTCCGCTGCAACTGATCCTGCGAATCGCTTCCTCCCGGGATGACGTTGAACCGCGCCTCTTCATGGAGTTGGAAACCTCGATGGTGATCCCAACTGTGGAGCGGGCATTGGTGATGTCGGGGCTCGGTCGGGAGGGCTGGTGTATGGAACGGGCGCGATGGCTTTGGACCCGGGAGATTGAGAGTGCAGTCTACGGGATGAAGCGGACTGAACCTGATGGGCACTCCCGTCCACGCCGACCCGTTGCTGCGTCGGCCTTCTCGCCAGGTCTGCGGCAGGGGCCGGCGCCCGACCTGGGGCTGGTTCACCCAAGAGCAGGTGAACCGCCGCCAGAGTGGTTCATTCGGAGCAGATAAGAATGAGCAAGCGTAAGGTGTGGAGCATCCTTGATTTCATCCGTCAACAGGGCAAGCTGCCGACGGACCGGTTTGGCCAGGTTCTTCCGGTAGAGGACCTGATAGCGTGGTTTGGCCTGGACGAGTCTCTCTCGCCGGCGGAGAATCGGCAACTCAGATTCGAACTGGCCCTCATGGCAGAGGCCCAGCAGACCCTGGAAGAGCTGAGGATGGCCGAGGAGTTGCGTAAGGCGAGCCAGTCCTGAGCGTTCCTCGCTCCTTGTAGCGGTTCTTCAGAACATCACAACCATGGCCTCGGCTCGCACCGAGGGGTTCGTTCGTCCTGTCTTCAGTCGTACATTCCACGTCCATGCATCCGGCGGTTAGCACCCCGTAGGCTAACCGCCTGGAGGTGTGAACCAATGGCAGAAGATGACAAGTGCGAGGTCGAACGAATCGTCGAACGGCTCGAGGCTGAGGGCTGGAAAGAACAGATGGCCGGCATGACCTACATCAACGGCACCCTTGGGACCAACCTGCTCAAGGATGGGGTGGTCATCACCGTACAGCAGGAGTTCTTCCCGGACGAGGATTTCATCGAACAGGAATGGCCCAGAAGGGAATCGGAGGATGACGAGGTGACCGCAGATGGACCGGAATAGATGCAGGGCAGGGCCTCTTCTGAAAGAGATAAAGCGCCGGGTCGACACGTTGTGGTCGAGGCTGAGGGCTTTGACACAGTCGAGATTTAGCCTGCCGGAACCTATCAGCGTCAACTGGATCGCGGGCAATTTCCTGATGGGGGATTTCTTCGGGGCTGTGAAGTGCCGATACGGTCATCCGGTCCGGCTTTTCAATATCAGCCGAGGTCACTTTGTGGCGTGCGATGAATGCCGGACCTACGTCTTTGTCGGCTCGAACCTGATGAGCTGTTGGCGAGAAGAGACCGAGGATATCTGGCGACGGAACAGCGAGAGCGTGGAGGGCTACGAATTCATCGAGTAGGGCATCCACCCGCTCCGGCCCACGCAGACCCTTTGTCGTAAACCTTTCCCCTTCGGGTCGGCCTCAGACGGCCTAAAGGTTTATCGAAGGGTCTGCTACACGGGCCTACGCTTGCTCCATCGGCGGTCCGTCAGGAAGTGGACGGACCGCCAAGTAGAGTGGTTCGTGCAGGAGGTGGTCAACATGGACCAGGATTTCGAGATATACGATGGCATCGTCGTGCCTGCATCTGCATTGCGGCGGCAGCGGCGAAGCGAGCGATACGGTAGCGTCGAAGGCCTCTCTGACGAGGAGTTGGCAGACCCGGACGAGCTGGAGCGGGTCCTGTACAAGGAGATGTGGTGGCCCATTCTGCGGTTGCCCCGGCAGCGATACGAACGCGTGGTTCGACCGAACGGCGATGAGGACGGCAAGCCCGACTGGGGGGCATTTGGCACGGTTGACTTCGACAGGTACCGGCAGGATTTCGACAGATTGCGGTACAAGGCCGAGCGACTCAAGGACAAGCAGATGGACCTCGTCATCATGTTTGAAACCATCAGCGAGCGGATTTGCAGCACGGCCAAGTACAAGGTTCTCAAGTACGTGCGAAAGGGCCTCCTCGACCCGGACGACATCGAGAATTGGGATATGTGGCAGCTGGCCAAGCTGTACCTTCGGATTCTGCGATTGCAGCGTCAGCGCTACGAGCTGTTGGAGCGGAGCCGGCAACGGCGGCAGCAGCAGGCGGAGGTGTTGTGGCGTTCCACGGGGTGCTGAGGGCAGCCCATGTGCCTCTCAAGACCGTGAAAAGGGCGTCAGAAGTCTGCCGGAAGGGCGTGGAAGGGTTTGCGGGCGTTGAAGTGCCTGCGGCCCTTGGCGACTTTCCGCTTCGTTCCAAGTCACCGGCCGGCCCCGCTGACGCGGGGCCGGGGGCAGGAGCATCGCGTCGAACTCTGCGGCAGGCCGTGATTCTCTTTCTTGCACCGCTTGTGCACACAGGTTGAAATCATCTTGCGACCAGGATGCAGGTGCAAAACCATGGTGTCGCCAGAAGGTCTCCGGGAGCATTTCGTCGTTCAGATTCGCGTCTCGCGTCAACGGGCCTCCGCGGTCGCCGGTTGGTAGACCGCAACCCTTTTAACCCCGCCCCGGCTCTCTTCCCATACGCTTGAGAAGAGAGCCTGTCGCATCTGACGGCTGGCTCTGGGAGGTATGGACAATGGCAGGACAAAGACCTGTAGCGAAATTCACGGCTGGGCAAGTCTCAGCTGCCATCTGGGAAAACGAAGTGACGACCAAGGCCGGTACGAAGGTGGTCATTCTGAAGGCAACGGTCGAGCGGCGGTACAAAGACCGGGATGGGCAGTGGAAGTCGTCGGGCAGCTTCAGCCGGAACGAGATCCCTTTCGTGATCTACTGCCTGCAGAAGAGCCTGGACCACATCATCACAGCCCGGCAGCAGGAGGATGGTACGGTGGAGGAGGAGGTTGTGGATTGAATGCGGCTCTGTGCCGCTCTTTTTCTTTCTGCTTCGCAAGGACCCGACCACAACCTCGCCGTGGCTCGTCCATGTTCACCTTTTCATACAAATGGAGGGCGGGCTGCCTGGCACCCCAGCCCGGATCTGAGGCTGGGGTTGCCCAAATGAGGCAATCCAGAGGTGATGAAGATGAGACGATGTGCTTTGTGCCAGAAATCAGAGGAGGATCTCATCGGCGGGCTATGCGGCCGGTGCGACCACATCCAGGGCGATGTCATGGCGGACCTGCGGGCAGAGTTCGGGCCGGGTGCGGTGTGAGGTGGTGCGGATGAAACGAGACGAGGTAAGCAGAATCGCACGCGAGGCCTTTGACCAACTGGTAAAGGATGTGGACGCCGGCAAGAGTGAAACACTGAACGCCTATCTGAAATCAATGGGCCGATTCCACCGCTATATCTTGGGCAATGCCATCTTGATCCATCTGCAGAGGCCGGATGCGATCCACGTGGCCGGTTTTCGGGCCTGGGAGCGGCTGGGTCGGCATGTCAGAAAGGGCGAACATGGCATTGCGATCATGGCGCCGGTTGTCTATGGCCGAAAGGCGCGTCGAGACGATGGGGACCACGGGAGGGACGCAGATGACGAAGCGGTCTTCACCTTCAAAACAGCCTATGTCTTCGATGTCAGCCAGACAGAAGGAAAGCCCTTGCCGCAGTTCGCTCGCGCCCGGGGAAACCCGGGCGTATACCTGACGAGGCTGGAGCGATTCATTGCGGATCGGGGCATTGAGCTGCAGCGCAGCGACAGCCTCACCATGGCGGAAGGCGTCTCGATTGGCGGGACCATCCTGGTCAAGGCCTGCCTTGCGCCGGCGGAGGAATTCTCGGTTCTGGTCCATGAGACGGCCCACGAGCTCATGCACTATGACAAACGGACCAGACCACCGGACAAAAGGGTCCGGGAGGCGGAGGCAGAGGCCGTCGCCTATGTTGTGTGCCAGGGTGTCGGGCTGGACGTCAACACGGCCAGCAGTGACTACATCCAGTTGTACGACGGCGACAGGAAGACGCTGATGCGGTCGCTGGAGAGGATCCAGAGGACGGCCACAAAGATACTGGCGGCGGTCACGGGGCAGGACGAGATCCTGGCAAACACTACAATAGGCGATCAGAAAGGCTGCTGCCAGGCCCCGTCATCTCGCATCCGGTGACTGTGTCCGAGCCTCTGCCCGGCGTCTCTGTCCTCCATCCGGCAGTCCAACGCGGCCTCAACGGCACCAAATTGCATGCACCCGCCGCCTTCCCGATCGATCTTGAGATGGCCGGGGCCAGTGAGGTTGATGTCATCTGCATCCCAGGTTTCCATCTTGGTGATACGCCATGTGCCGATGTACTGTGGCTCCATGTGCGTTCGCCTGTCATTTGCGGTGGGGCTGCCTCGGGTGTGCCTTTGCGATTCATGTCCGTGTCGCGCGTCTCTGTTCGTAGCCTGTAGGGGCCACGGCACTATATCTTGGGCGGCTTGTGTCCGTTGACTCCTTCCCGCATCAACCGGCCCGGCTTGAAGACGGCCCTGCGCTTCGCCGGGACCTCGACCTTCGCCAGAGTCTTGGGATTCTGTGCTGTTCGGGCTGGTGATGATCTCGTCGAAGAATTGATGCACTACGTCCTTCACCAGAACCTGTGTGGTTCCAGTTCCCCTGGCGATGCGATGGATGAGTTCCTTCTTCGTGGTTGTCGCCATCATGGACCCCAGTCGGCTGCCGATGAAAATCAGCGTGTTTGCGAACTTTCGGCCAGTGTACATGACGACAGCGCACTGGACACTCTCTTCGGTGCAAACGGGCCGTGCACCTGGACAAACGTCACTGTGATAGGATTTCAGCGGCGGCCCTCTTCACAAGGCCGCGAAGAGGGCCTCATCGCACTTGACGGTGTGGCTCGGAGGGACGCAAATGGAAACAGAAACCCTGAATCTGGCGGAGCTGAAGAACCTGGCACTGGGTTTTGACCGGGCCGAGATCCGGGACGTCCACATCGTCAAAGGCGGTGATGACTACCTGAGCAAGCGACACATGGGTGTGTGGAATGTGGACAGGAACGAACTGGCCTGCCTGGCGCCCAAGAGCTACACCGTGATCCAGCACAGGTACGCGACGGAGTGCCTGATCGAGGCCATCTCCAGCCTGAATATCAAAGCGATGGCCGTGCTGAAGAAATCTCGGCATGGGATCCACATCGATTTCGACTTCCCGAACTCACAGTTCGAGTTGACCGAGGTGGGGGAGAGCTTCACCACGGGGATCCGAGTGGTTTCGGACTACAGCCAGGTAGCCGGCCTGATGATCGCGGCCCGGGTCACACGACTCGCGTGCTCAAACGGCATGGTGGTCAACGACATCGTCAAGCCGACGCGCATCAAATACACCGAACAGTTGACGCTCACGGTGGAGGGGCTCATCGACAAGGTGATCCGGGACATCATCAGCAACGACCGCAAGCTGGCCAGCATGGTCAGTGTCTGCATGGAAGACAGCGTCGAATGGCAGGCAGTCAGGCTGCTGACCAAAGCCCTGTTCAAGAAGAAGAAACACGTCGGCGAAATCCTCTCCAGGCTCAAACACGACGACAGCAATCGCGTCACCCGATGGGATTTCTACAATGCCATCACCAATTACGCCAGCTCCGGCGGCCGTCTGAAACCCGAGATCGATGCGTGGCTGCAGTACAAGGCCCAGAAGGTGCTCAAGACCCCGATTGCCCAGTTGACCGAGGAACTGGTCAGGGCTGAGGCCACCCGGTCGGCCTGAATTGCTGTGTTGGGGGCGGCCCAGGATCAGCGGGCCGCTTCTTCTCACAGGATTTCGGTCGTGGCGGTTCACCACCCTATGGGGCGAACCGCCATATAGAGCGGTATAGCCCGAGGCATGGAAAATGGGAACAGAACAAGATGTCTTTGCAGGGCCCTGGGTCCTGGCACAGGTCCAATATGGGCCTACCCGGTATTTTGCCGATCTGCGACTGCGGCAGTTTCGCGACGTGGAGAACCCGCACGACGCCATTGATTTCGTCAGCGAGAAGGGACAGCGGATGTGCCAGCAGGCCGGGATTACGGTCTGTCCGGGATGCGGGATGGCTGCCATCGTCTCACCATCGTTGTTCGAGACCGAGCTATGGTGCATGCGATGCCTGGATTCGGTGGTTCCGTAATTCGGCGGTAGCCGGCTGGCCGTTATGTGCACGGGTCAGGGCAATCGCCGGCCGGCTCATCATCGCTCATTCCAGGCATTCGCGGCACGTCTCGGCGAGCCACCGCTCGATCTCAATGCCCGCGTGGACTTGCTCGCGTTGCTCGGGCGGGACGTGCAGGTAGCTGTTCGCCAGCTGGGCCATTCTCAGGCGAGCTTTCTGCTCGATACGCTGCAGAATGCGTTTTTTCCGTTCTGTCATGGGGATCACCTCCAGAGCCAGTGGCGCAGCCTGCCCTTAAAAAGGTTGCGCTGGATTGGCGGTTGTTCATTGTCACTGCGAAGTAGCTTCCGAAA
>CAZSXM010000019.1:0-77217 GCA_964610435.1 uncultured Pirellulales bacterium
CAAAAAATGAACCCTGGAACCCAAATTATGCTTGATCCACAATACAGTCGCTACGATCCCGCCAAGCGGATGGATTCGGCCGGCACCCGTCGCACCAACAGTCGGCGGATGCCCACGAGGACGAGAACGCCGGCAAACAGGCCGCAGGCGACGGCGGCCACTGCCTGATTGGTCGGAAGATCGCTGCGGAACGACCAGACCATGCCGATCATCGTCGCGGCCACCGACACGAGAACCGCCGATAGCATGACCAGCCACAGACGCTTGCTCAACAGCAAGGCGGCCGAGGGCGTGACCACAAGGTAGCAGAAGACCAGCAGGGCGCCGGCCACCTTCGACGCCGCCGAAACCGCCACGCCCAGCGAGAAGAAGAACAGAAGCTCCCAGATCATCACCCGAACGCCCATCACCCGCGCCGCCTCACGGTCCAGGAACGTATAGAGACTGGGGCGAATGAACACCAGCAGGTAGATCAGGACGGGCAGCAGGGTGATCAGGATGATCGCCAGATCGGTTCGGTTGGTCAGAATCAGATCGCCATAGAGAAGGCTTTGCACCTCGTGGAGGCCGAAACCGCTGCTGGCCACCAACAGAACGCTCAGGCTCGACGCCAGAACGAAAATGATGCCCAGGACGGCGTCCCGGGGCAGACGCTGTCGCTCGAAGGGATAGGCCAGGATGACCACAGTCGCCAGCGTGACCACGGTCGCGCCGAGGACGGGATGGATGTGGAACATGATCGCAGCCGCCACGCCCAGGGCCGCGGCCTCCGACAGGGCGATGCCGATGAACACTACGCGTTTGAGGATCACGAAGACCCCCAGCAGCGAGCAGACCGTCGCGATGAGGAACCCGGCGGCGATGGCGTAGGGGAATACCGTCAGCAGGCTTCGGAGGCTGTCGATCATGATGCCTTCCCCTTCGCGATGCCTCGACGGGCGGCGTCGGCGACGTGTTCCATCGAGTGGTTCTCGTCGGGCTCCAGCAGGACGGCCTTGCCGTGGTTGACCAGACAGACCATGTCGCCGTGGTCCACCGCATGGCCCAGTCCGTGGTGAACCAGCAGGACCGTCTTGTTCTGCTGACGGGCAAGACGGTGAAGATGCTGGACCACCTCGCGTTCCGAGCGTTCGTCCAGTTCGCTGGTGGGTTCATCGAGGATGAAGATTTCGGCTCCGCTGACGAAGGCCCGGGCGATCAGCGCCTTTTGACGCATGCCGCCGGACAGCTCGCCGAAGGTCTTGCGGTCGTGCGCCAGAAGGTCGAATTGCTCGAGGGTGGCGTCCACGCGCCGACGGAAGTCGCCGGTCACTCGCCGCCACGGCCCCAGCTCCGGGTACAATCCCATCCCCACGATCTGCCGCACCGTGACCGGATACAGCGGATCGATGGACTTCTGCTGGGGTACGTAGCCGGGGGCCGTGATGTGGAACGGCGTCGTGATGTGTCCACGCCGAGGCTTGAGCAGTCCGAGGATCGCCTTGAGGAGCGTCGTCTTGCCGGCACCGTTGGGACCCATGAGCAATACGAACGACCCGGCCGTGATGCGCAGCGATACATCCTGCAGCACCACTTCACTGCCGTAGCCCACAAATACGTTCTCGCAGGCGATCACGGTTTTCTGCTCGGTCATGACTTTGGCCATGGTCATGGGCTCCTTGGGTTGTAGGGTGTGCATCTTCATAGGGTCTCCGCAAGGCCGTTGACGACTTCGTCGATGAGCGACAGGTAGTCGGAGGCGGCGCGCAACCCGCCGACCGAATGGGCGCGCACCAGCACCCTCGCCCGGACCTGGGCCGAGACCCGATTGGCGGCGCGGGGCGGGTAGATGGGCGCCATGAGAATGGTGTTGATGTTCTGCTCTCTCATCAGATCGACGATGCGCGCCAGATGGGCCGGACTCGGCGGGATGCCGGGCTTGGGCTCGAGTTCGATGGCGACCTCCAGGCCGAAGCGGTTCATGAAGTACGACCAGTTCTTGTGGTACGTTACGAGGCGACGGCCTTTGAACGGACGCATCCGCGCCACCCAGCCGCCGAGCATCTCAGTGGCGTCGTTCTCAGCGAGCAAGCCATCGAGGGTGCCTTGCAGTTGCCGGGCCCAGAGGGTGCTTCCGCCGAAGCGCTGCACCGCCTCGGCGCCGAACATCCGCTCGTCGAGGGCCTTCTGGAACGCAGCGAGGTTCGCGCGATAGGTCTCAGCGCCGGCCGCATCGATGCGGATCAGCCGCTCGGCGATGGTCTCGGCCACGATGCGTCCGTTGAGCGGGTCCAGCCAGTAGTGCGGATTGCCGCTGGGGTGCACGTCGCCCAGCGCCCGGGTGATCCGTTGTGTCGGCACCTCCAGTTTGAGGACCTTCTCGGAGGCGTCGAGGTGACGCGGGCCGCCCACGCGGATGTCCGGGTTGCGGGCCCCGTCGATGATCATCGGCTCCCAGCCGATTTCCAGTTCCATCCCCACGCGAATCCACAGGTCCGCGTCGCGCGCCATCATGATGAAACTCGGGCGTGCCTGCAAATAGTGGGCGTCGCGCGTGCCTTCACAGATCGCAAAGACCGTTGCCCGATCCGCGGCGATCGACTCGGTGATGGACTTGAGATCGCTCGTAGTGGTTACGATTTTCAGTGGGCCGGCTGAGACCTGTGCGGCTGAAAACATCGCCGCAGTCAGTGCGAATAGCGTGATCGATCGTACGTTCATATAGACTCCTGTGCTGCTGTGCCCGAGAGGGCTGTTGTCAGGTTCTCAGAATTTGTGTGCTCCATGCGCGCCCAGCGTGAAGAGCGCCTGGAAGAAGACTTGGTAGACCTCTTCCCGGTCGCCGTCCACGAGATACTCGCCGCGATTGACTTGCAGCCGCAGACGAGAGAACTCGGTCGGCGAAAAATTGACCATTGCCGAGAGGCGATGGGTCTCGCCGAACCGCTGCGTCGTTCGGTCGGGCAGCCGGCTGCGATTGGTCAGGCCGACGTGGTCCCATCGCAGTCCGGCCCGCCAGCGGGGCGCGAAGCCATACGTGCCCTGCAGGTACAGGCCGTCCTGCTGGTCCAATCGCGAGTTACCCACAAGAGCCGGGCTGCTTTCCGACGCTCTGAGGTTCAGGTCCTTCTCTCTGTACATGTACTCGCCCTGGACGATGACGTCGCCCTTGCCGTAGGCGTGCGGCGCATCGTATTTGTACACGAAGTCCGTTCCGAGGAACCGGCTGTGGCCGTCCAACCAGCCGTCGTTGATCCCATCGTCCCACTCGTCTTGGTGCCGCCCGTAGCCGTGGAACAGGCCGAACTGGGCCTCGTGGCTTCCCCAAAGCGGCGGGGAGAACTTGGCCCACTGTAGCCAGAGACGCGGGCCCGCATGGTCGCGAAGCGCGTCGTCGCTGTCTTCGCGGCCGAGAGGCTGGAACATGTCCTCGTTTTCGCCTTGCAGGACTTCGGTACCCAGCAGTAGGTGAAATGGCGTGGGCGCCAGCCAGGAGAGTTGCACACCCTTCTCCACAAGGCCGCCGTCGCCGAAGATCAGGCCCGACACGAGGGGCCGATCCACGAAGTCCCAGTCGTGGGGGTGCTGGGAGTTGCTTCGGCTGAATTCCGAGAGGAACTTGCCGCCCTTCAGTTGCAGGCCGTAGGGTAGCCCGGTGGTCTGAACGACCGCTTCCTCCAGGATGGCCTCGTCCTCGGTGACGACGATGCTGGTGTACGCTCGGAAGTAGGGATCGACCGTGCTCGAGATGAACAGCTCGGCCTCACGCAGATTGAATCCCTTGTCGAAGCCGCCCGGATCGCGGACGGGGCCGAAGCCATCGACTCCTTCAAGGATCGAACCGATGCCGCCTCTGGCGTCGTCGCCGTGAACCATCGAATCGATCACAACGCTGATGTCCGGGTTGAGACTCTGAATCGCCCCGGCCAGCCCCGAGGAGGGTGCGGCCACGCCGACAGGCTGGTCTTGTTCACGAATCTGGTTGAGCATCGCCTGCAAAGGGTCGTCCCCGGCCAACGCGGACGTGGACCCGATCAGGACGGCAGCTACGATGATGATGAAATCCTGGTATGTTGAAACCATGCATGATCCTTCTGAAAGCTTGATCTCTTGCTGCACTCGGCAGAGACGAATTCTCGTTTGCCCCTGTATTGTCACGAAAACGCGGTGGGTTTCAGTGGGTGCGAGACAACGGGCCGTGCAGAGAGAGGGCCGGGGGGCCGCGAGGAGACGCGGCTTTCAGAAAGTCCTGAGGGATGAACTGGCGGCCCGATTCGACCAGGCCGATTGTGCCTGTGTCGGCGATGGCCAGGGGCGTCGCCGTCGCAGGGGTGGGCGAGCGGAACACCTTCAGAAACCGGCAGATGGGACAATCGTCTTCGTCCACCTGCTCGGCCGAAGGGCCGCCTTCTGAGCCTGTCGCTGTGATCCTCAGATTGCCGAATCCCACCTCGGCGACAGGTGGCGGGTCGTCCAGGTCATCGTGGAACAGCGGATGGACCAGATGCGCTCCCACCGAGGCAAATAGTATGCTTGCCAGGGCGAGCCTGTTGACGATCCACCCAAATGGATGCTGTCGTGCCACCAAAGCCCATCCTTCTATTCAGACTCCGCGGTCCATCCGAACCAACCACGGGGACCGCCCCCGGAGCGTCTCACAACGCCCTCGGCGAGATCTACGATACCGCGTCAAGTGATTCTCGTCAAGGCCTCATGTCTGGGGCCATTAGGCTGCAACGGTGGCCTACAGGCGTTGATCGGCATCTCCTCGGAAGCCGGCGCGCCCAAGGCCGGGAACGTCTCACGGTTTCAAGAGGTTCTGGCCCAGCCCACTGGAGGTCGCAAGGAATACACCGACGTCGAGGGCCGCGTCACCTGGGTGGTCGAGTGGTTCGGCCACAAGAGCGGCTCGGCGCGAGTCCTCAAGATGCCGGCGTAAGACTTCGAACTTCCAAGGTAGCCGTGCATCGCCGGCTCGTGGTAAGATAGCAGTCATGACGACGCATTTCACCGGCATCGACTGGGTGGTCCTGGTTGTCTACTTCTTGGGCACCATGGCGATTGGGTTCCATTTCTATCGCAAGAGCCGCTCGACGGAGGGCTTCACGGCGGCGAGCCGTTCGCTGCCCGGCTGGGTGTGTGGCTTGTCGATCTTCGCCACCTATCTGAGCAGCATCAGCTTCCTGGCGTTGGCGGGCAAGTCTTATGCGTCCAACTGGAACCCGTTCGTCTTCAGCCTGGCCCTGCCACTGGCGACCTGGATCGCCGTACGACGGTTCCTGCCGTATTACCGGCGGACGGGCGAGGTCTCGGCCTACGCCCACCTTGAGAGCCGCTTCGGCCCGTGGGCGAGGGTGTACGCCAGCGTATTTTATCTGCTGACGCAACTGGCCCGCATGGGGGCGGTGATGTACCTGATGGCCCTGCCGCTCAGCGTGCTGCTGGGCTGGGACATTCGCGCCATCATCCTGGTCACCGGCGTCTCGGTGACGATCTACGCCTTCGTCGGCGGGATCGTGGCGGTGATCTGGGCCGATGCGATGCAGTCGATTGTGCTGATGGCCGGCGCCGGCGTCTGCGCCGTGGTCATGCTGCTGGGGATGCCCGAAGGGCCGGGGCAGGTCTTCTCGATTGCCGTCGCCAACAACAAGTTCAGTCTGGGCAGTTTCGGCCTCTCGCTGGCTGAGCCGACGTTCTGGGTCGTCCTGATCTACGGGGTGACGATGAACCTCCAGAACTTCGGCATCGATCAGAACTACGTCCAAAGGTACATCGCGTCGCGCAGCGATCGCGAGGCTCGCAAGAGCGTCTGGCTCGGCGGGCTGCTCTATGTGCCGGTCTCCGCGGTCTTCTTCTTCATCGGCACGAGCCTGTTCGCCTATTATCAGGTCCACCCGGAAGCGCTCGACGAGATTCGCACGATGGTGGCCGTACAGAAGCTTGGGGCCGAAGGCCTCGACCCTGTGGCCAACCCGGATGCCCTGGCCGCGACGCGCGACGCTCTGACCGCCGAGGAGATCGGCGACCGGGTCTTTCCCCACTTCATCGGTTCCCGGCTGCCGGTCGGCATCACGGGCCTGCTGATCGCCGCCGTCTTTGCCGCAGCGATGTCCACGGTCTCGACCAGCCTGAACTCCTCGGCCACGTTGATCTTGCGCGACTATTACCAACGCTATATCAATCGCAGCGCCGGCGAGCATCAGTCCATGATGGTGCTGTACGGCGCGACGGTGATCTGGGGTGTGCTGGGCACGGGCGTGGCGCTGCTGCTGGTGCGGGTTACCAGCGCGCTGGACGCGTGGTGGACGCTGTCGGGCATCTTCGGGGGCGGCATGCTGGGCCTGTTCTTGCTGGGCATGATCTCCCGACGGGCGGGCAATCCGGCGGCCGCCGCCGGGGTGTGCCTGGGGCTGCTGGTGATCACGTGGATGTCGCTTTCGAGCCATTTGCCCGAGCGGTGGGCGGCCCTGCGCAGTCCGCTGCACGCCTTTATGATCCCGGTGTTCGGCACGCTGACGATCCTGCTGACTGGCCTGCTGGTCAGCCGATTCACCGAGGCGCCGACCGGTTCGCGGTAGCGGTCAGGATCGCCACGGCGTGGGCCGGCAGCAGGATCGAATCGGCCCGCACGGCAACGCCTTCAGCCGAAGCCAAGACGGTCTTCCTGTCTGCAAGGTCGCCGCAACGAACGGACTGGGCTGCATCGGAGAAGTTGCAGGCGATCAGGGTCTGGCCCCGCGCGAGCGTCAGCCAGCCCGCCGTCTCATCCCAATCGGCCCGGATCGCCTCGAAGCGGCCGTCGGTCAGCTCGGGCAGCCGCCTGCGCAGCTCGATCAGTGACCGAATCCAGGCAAGAACACCGCGATGTGGCTCGCGGGCCGGCTCGTTCCAATCGAGCTTGGATCGGAGAAAGGTCTCCTCCGCCTGGGGATCGGGAACCTTCTCCGGGTCCCAGCCGAAGGCGGCGAACTCCTCGCGACGCCCATGCCGGACCGCTTCGCCCAACGCGGGGTCCTGATGGTCGGTGAAGTACAGAAATGGTGTGCCCGCCGCCCACTCCTCGCCCTGGAACAGCATCGGGACAAACGGACTGGTCAGGACCAGGGCGGCGCCGATTTTGAGCTGCTCCGGCGAGAGCAAGTGACTCGTGCGTTCGCCGACGGCCCGGTTGCCCACCTGGTCATGGTTCTGAAGACAGCCCACGAACTGGTGGCCCGACAGCCCGGCCGCCGACCGCCCATGGCGGCGTCGACGGTAGGACGAGTAGCACCCATCGTAGACGAGCCCTTCGGTCACCACCTTGGCGATGTGCGCCAGCGATCCGAAGTCGGCATAGTAACCGTCGCGTTCGCCCGTCAGGGCGGCGTGCAGAGCGTGGTGGAAATCTTCGTTCCATTGGGCATCGGCGCCATAGCCTCCCAGTGCGCTCGGGCGGACGACGCGCGGGTCGTTGAGGTCGCTCTCGGCGATCAGTACGAGATGGCGTCCCAGATGGGCCTCCAGAAGCCGGATCTCCGAGGCAAGCTGCTCCATGAAATGGATCGCTGAGATGTCCACGATGGCATGAACGGCATCGATGCGCAGACCGTCGATATGGTAGTCGCGCAGCCACATCAGGGCGTTGTCGATGAAGAACCGCCGCACCTCATCGCTGTCGGGCCCATCGAGGTTGACAGCCTGGCCCCACGGCGTCTTGTACCGATCGGTAAAATAGGGCCCGAATCGGTCGAGATAGTTCCCGCTGGGCCCAAGATGGTTGTATACCACGTCGAGCAGCACGGCCAACTGGCGCTGGTGGCACACATCGACGAAACGCTTGAGCCCTTCGGGGCCGCCGTAGGCATGATGCGGTGCGAACAGATCGACGCCGTCATAGCCCCAGCCCCGCTTGCCGGAGAACTCGGCCACCGGCATAAGTTCCACATGGGTTACGCCGAGATCGACGAGGTGGTCAAGGCGGGCAATGGCGAAATCGAAGGTGCCGGCCGGTGTGAACGTGCCCACGTGAAGCTCGTAGATGACTGCCGAGCCGAGCGGGGGCGGCTGCCACGAAGCATCGGACCAGACAAAGCGATCATGATCGACCCATCGCGACGGGCCGTGCACGCCCTCGGGTTGCCACGCGGAACGTGGATCGGGAAAAGGCCCTTCACCGTCGACGCGAAAGGCATAGTCGACCGCGTGCTGAATCGAGCGCTCGTTGGCTGTCCACCATCCTGTCTCCTGGCGTTTCATGCGCCTGAAGCGGCCGCTGGTCTCCAATTGGATCTCTTGGGCGTCGGGGGCCCAGACGCGCATTTCCGTCATCGTTCATTCCTCCTGTCGTACCAACAGCGCCACGGGAAACCGAGCCAGAATCTCGTCAAGCCGCGTTTCGCCGCCGAGCCACTCGTCGCCTGTCAGGCTGTTGCGCCAACGTCCCGCCGGCAACGGCAGCGTTGTGTCGCCCCAGTCGCCATCGAGTCGGAGCATCCACCTTGGAGCGACTGTGATTGCGTCTTGCCCGCGAACGAAGGCCACGACGTGCTCGGCCTTGGGGCCCCGAGCCGACAGCGGCTGGTACGAGCCATGCGGGCCGAACAGCTCCCGCCGGTCCCGCCGCACGCGCAGGCTCTGCCGGATCAGCCAGAGCTTGGGCAGCCCTTCGTCCATCCTCGCCAGGATGTCGTCGACGCGAAGGTTCTCCAACTCGGCGAGCCGTTTGCGCCGCACTGTGAAGTCCACAGGGCGACGGTTGTCCGGATCGACCAGGCTCAGGTCCCACAGCTCGGTGCCCTGGTAGATGTCCGGGACCCCCGGGGCCGTGAGCTTGATCAGCGTCTGCGCCAGGCTGTTGACCCTGCCGGCCGGCACCAGCCCGGCGACAAAGTCCGCAAGGTCGGCCAGGAACGTCTCATCTGCCATGACGGTCGTGATGAAATCGTGCAGACCCCGGTCGTATGCTTCATTGGGGTTTCGCCAGGAGGTGTGCTCCTTGGCTTCGCGGGTGGCCTTTTCCATGTAGGCGGTCATCCGGTCCACTTCAATCGGCCAGGCGCCGACGAGGGTCTGATAGAAGAGATACTCGGTGTTGCGGTCCGGCACCCCGTTGCGACGATGGCGTTCGTTGTGGCAGGCCCACCTGCCCGCTGCGTCGGCCCAGCGCTCGGGAATCTCGCTCAGCAGCGCCAGACGCGCCCGCACGTCTTCGCTGCGCTTCGTGTCATGGGTTGCCGAGGCCAGTTGAGCCTGCGGGCGATCCGTCTGTCTCGCCGCACATGTTTCGTGGAACTGCGAGAGCGCCGTCCCGAAGTGGCCCGGATTGCCCCCGACCTCGTTGAGCGCCACCAGGCGACCGAAGCGATACAACGCCGTGTCCTCGACGCCCTTGGCCATGGCCGGGCCGGTCAACTGCTGGAAGCGCATGGCCAGTTCGCCTTCCAGCACGCCGGCCACCCGCAGCAGAAGCAGGTTCTTGAGAAAGCGAAACAGCTCGGGGTCGAGGTCGGGCCGTTCGGCCGTGGCCCCTTCGATCGCTTCGGTGACGTATCGTTCGTCCTGGGACCCGACGACATTTCTGGATACCGAGACATAGGATCGATAGACGGGGAAACAGACGGCTGCCTCGCAGAGCGCCTCGCGCAGCTCCCGGCGGGTATAGTCCCGATGTCGCCGATGACGTTCGCAGATGTCCACAAAAAGGTTGGTCAGTCGGCTGACTTCGCTGGCCAGGATTTCGGTGAGGATCAGTCGCTTGCAGGTGCGGACCAGAACGCCATAATCGGTTTGCTCGCCGACGAAATCCTCGTACACTCTCGTCAGGTGGTGCTCCCCTCTGGGATCGACGAAGAGGCCGCCGGCGAGGTTCAGAAAATCGTAGCCGGTGGTGCCCGCGATCGGCCAGTCTGAGGGGAGTGATTCGCCCGGCTCCAGAATCTTCTCGGCCACAATCCAGGTGTCTGGACAGGCCTCGCGCAGGCGGTGAAAATAGTCGGCCGGATCGCGCAATCCATCGGGGTGATCGATCCGCAATCCGTGAACCCAGCCTTCTCGAACCCAGGCAAGAGGCAGCGCATGGGTGGCATGGAAGACCTCGATGTCTTCTACGCGCAGGCCCACCAGATCCTTGATGTCGAAGAATCGACGGTACCCGAGTTCTCGGCTGGCGGTACGCCAATGGGCCAGCCGATAGTTCTGTTTCTCGATGAGGGTATCCAATGTGTCCGGGTCGCCGTTGAGGCGCGCGACCTCGGCCTCGACCGCCTCGGCCACCTTTGGCTCCTCGCGGCAGAGTCGGGCCAGAAGATCGACAAGGACCGCCTTGTCGCGGTGACGCCGCTCCACCGACTCTCGCCCGGTCACCGTCGGTCGGGGCAGCCGGTTGTGGCTCTGGGCCAGGAAGGCCAACAGTTCGGAACCGCACGATTCGGCGACGCGGGTCAGCAGATCCCCAAGGCTGGAAGGGTCCACAGGAAATACGTGATCGTAATAGTGCAGGATGAAGAGGCCCCCTGCGTACGACAGTTGCAGTTGGCCGTCTTCGAGAACCAGACCATAGTGGTCGCCCAGCACCGGCAGCAGCACCTTGTTCGGCCATCGTTCTTCGGAGGCGTCCCAGTCGACGTCAAACCAGGTGGCATAGCGACTGGACGGACCATTCTCGAGCACGTCCCACCACCAGGGATTCTGCCGGCCCGGAATGGCCATATGGTTGGGCACCACATCGATGACGTGGCCGAGGCCGGCCGCTTGCAGGGTGCGGCACATGCGGGCGTGGGCGTCGGCGCCGCCGAGTTCTTCGTTGACCCGGCTGGGGTCCACCACGTCGTATCCGTGCTGACTGCCGGCGGCCGCTTGCAGATACGGCGAGGTGTAGAGATGGCTGACGCCCAGCTCGGCCAGATACGAGGCTACCTCTGCGGCCGAGGCAAAACCGAAATCGCCGCGCAGTTGGATTCGGTAGGTGGCCACAAGTTCAGGAACCATGGCGCAGCACCACCAAAGAACGAGCTTCCATTTCCAATTGGGCTCCGGCCTGGAAGGACTCTTCCTCGTCGATCCAGCCGACAAACGTATCGAGTTCCTTCACCCAGTTCTGACCCCAGTTCGCAGTCGGCAGGGTGAACGTCAGCGGTTCATGGTGGGCATTGATGAGGACATGAAAGTTGTCGTCGACCACCGGCTCGCCGCGCGGGTTGGGATTCGGAATCGTCTTGCCGTTCAGGAAGATGCCAAGCGATTTCGCGTACCCCTGCCCCCAGTCCTCCTCGGCCATCTGCTCGCCCTCCAGGGTGAACCATGCGATGTCCTGGACCTCGGCGCCGTGAATGGCCCGGCCTTGAAACCAGCCCCGCCGACGAAAAACAGGATGGTCCTTGCGGTATTGGATGAGCCTCTGACAAAATGCCCGGAGATCCTCGTCGGCGTTTTCCTTGTCATACCACGAGATCTCGTTGTCCTGGCAGTAGGCGTTGTTGTTTCCTTGTTGCGTTCGACCGATCTCGTCGCCACCGAGTAGCATGGGCACGCCCTGGCTCAGCAGCAGCGTGGCCAGGAAGTTTCGTTTCTGGCGGGCGCGCAGGCCGAGCACCGCCGGGTCGTCCGTCGGGCCCTCGGCGCCACAGTTCCAGGAGCGGTTGTCGTCCGTTCCGTCACGACTTTCCTCGCCGTTGGAATCGTTGTGCTTGTCGTTGTAGCTGACGAGGTCGTTCAACGTGAATCCGTCATGGGCAGTGATGAAGTTGATGCTCGCATGAGGCAGGCGGCTCGTGTTCTCGTACAGGTCCGAGCTTCCCGTGAAACGATAGGCGAACTCGGCCAACGTCTGGTCCTCACCCCGCCAGAAGTCGCGGACGCAGTCGCGGTACTTGCCGTTCCATTCGGTCCATACCGGCGGGAAGTTGCCCACCTGATAGCCGCCCTCGCCCACGTCCCACGGCTCGGCGATCAGCTTGACCTGGCTGATGACCGGGTCCTGCTGGATCAGGTCGAAAAACGCCGAGAGACGGTCCACGTCGTGCAGCTCGCGCGCCAGGGTCGAGGCCAGATCGAAGCGGAACCCGTCCACGTGCATCTCCAGGACCCAATAGCGCAGCGAGTCCATGACAAGCTGCAACACGTGGGGATGGCGCATGTTCAGACTGTTGCCGGTCCCGGTGTAGTCCATGTAGTAGCGGGCGTCTTCGGTCAGGCGATAGTAATAGGCGTTGTCGATTCCCTTGAAGCAGAGCATCGGGCCGAGATGACTGCCCTCGGCGGTATGGTTGTAGACCACGTCCAGGATGACCTCGATGCCGGCCTGATGGAGCGTTTTGACCATCTGTCTGAATTCCGCCACGGCGCCGCCGGGACGCTTGTCCGAAGCGTATTCGGCGTGGGGAGCGAAATAACCGATGGAGTTGTAGCCCCAGTAGTTTCTCAGTCCCCCGTCCACGAGGTGTTTGTCCTGGATGAAGTGGTGGATCGGCATCAGTTCGATGGCCGTGATGCCGAGCTTCTTGAGGTCTTCGATCACCGTCGGCTGCGCCAGGCCCGCATACGTGCCGCGCAGTTCGGGCGGAACGTTCGGATCGGCGGCGGTCAGACCCTTGACGTGGGCTTCGTAGATGATGGTCTCGTGCCACGGAAGCTGCAGACGACGATCCTTGCTCCAGTCGAAGTGGGGCTGGTGCACCACGCCTCGGGGCATGAACGGCGCGCTGTCGCTGTCGCTGCGTGCGTCGGGACCGTCGTCGAATCGGTAGGGAAAGACGGCCTCGTCCCATTGAACCTGCCCGTCGACGGCCTTGGCATAGGGATCCAGCAGCAGCTTGGCCGGGTTACAGCGGTGGCCGTTCGCAGGGTCCCACGGCCCATGGACCCGGTAGCCATATCGTTGGCCCGGTTCGACGGTTGGCAGGTAGCCGTGCCAGCAATAGCCGGTCACCTCGGGCAGGTCGATGTGGGTCTCGTTGCCCTCTTCATCAAACAGGCAAAGCTCGACCCGCTCGGCGATTTCGGAAAACAGCGAAAAATTCGTCCCGGAACCATCGTAGACGGCCCCCAGTGGATACGAAAACCCCGGCCACACCTTCACGTCTGCCTTCCTTAACAAACAATGTTCCATCGGTCCATCGACGCGCGAAACGCCTCCCATGGACGGTGCCAATATACATGCCACCGTCAATGATCGGCGAAAAAGACTGTCTGTGTCTACGGTGCGTGATTGTGCGTGGTTCTGCTTTTCCGGCGTCGGATCGGTGTTTCGCTATGCCCCTGCGATCAAACTTTTCGGAGATTTCCGAGAAACTTCTGGGGTCGGAGACTTGACCCGGGCCGCCAGGCGACATACGATGCGCCTATGAAGTTCCCTGAAGAGCGCAATTACACGGATGTCAACGCGCTGCTCGCCGATCTGCGCCGCTGGTTGCCGATTATCGTTGCCGGCCTGATCGTACTGATTGTCGCGGCCGGGGCGCTGACCATGGTTTACACGGTCCAGCCGGAGGAACGCGCCGTCGTTAAGCGGTTCGGCGCTGTCGTCAAGACGACCGATCCCGGCCTCCATTTCAAGCTGCCGTTCGGCATCGACCAGGTTCAACGAGTCGCCACCGAGCGGGTGTTGAAGGAGGAGTTCGGTTTCCGCACGGCCGCGGCCGGCGAGCCGACACGCTACGCCGATCGCAGTTTTCCCGATGAATCGCTGATGCTCTCGGGTGACCTCAACATCATCGACGTCGAATGGGTCGTCCAGTACCGTATCGGCGACCCGATCAAATTCCTCTACAACATGAGGGAGCCGACGCGGACCCTGCGCGACATCTCCGAATCGGTCATGCGGCGGGTCGTCGGCAACCATCTCGGCAGCGAGATCCTGACGACGGCCCGCGTCAAGATCGCCAACACCACGCGCGACGAGATTCAGGCGGCCATGAACCTGTACGAGACGGGCATCCATATCATCACCGTCGAGCTGCAGAACGTTGTTCCGCCCCGCGCCGTCCAGCCGGCCTTCAATGCGGTCAACGAGGCGCGCCAGGAGCAGGAACGCATGATCAACGAGGCCACCAGGCAGGCCAACGAAGCGATCCCTCGCGCCAAGGGTGAAGCCAACCGCACCATTGCCGAGGCGCAAGGCTATGCCGCCGAGCGGACCAACCAGGCGTTGGGCGAGACGGCGCGGTTCCGCGCGATCCTCACCGAGTATCAGGCCGCGCCCGAGGTGACCCGCAAGCGAATGTACCTGGAAACCCTCTCCGAGGTCCTGCCGCAGATCGGATCGGTGCTGGTGATCCAGGAGGGCCAGAGCACGCCCCTGCCTCTGCTGCACCTGCGCGAGGCGCAAGGGCCGAAGGAGGTGGACCGATGAAGCCCATCGTCCCGGCCATCCTCGTTGTCGGCATCGTGGCTCTCGTGGTG
Source organism: uncultured Pirellulales bacterium (assembly GCA_964610435.1). Lineage (GTDB taxonomy): Bacteria > Planctomycetota > Phycisphaerae > Sedimentisphaerales > Anaerobacaceae > Anaerobaca. The sequence continues at coordinate 14,356 of CAZSXM010000019.1, forward strand.
ATCCTCAGCAGCGCCCTGTTTGTCATCGACCAGGCCGAGCAGGGCATCATCGTGCAGTTCGGCGAGCCCGTGGGCGATGTCGTGGCCGAGCCGGGTCTGCACTGGAAGCGTCCGTTCATCCAGGAGGTCCGCCGGTTCGACAAGCGCCTGCTGGCCTGGGACGGCGACGTCAGCCAGATTCCGACCTTGGGTCGCGAGTTCATCGTGGTCGATACGACGGCCCGCTGGCGGATCGTCGATCCGCTGCAGTTCCTCCGCTCCGTGCGCGACGAGCTCGGAGCGCGCACCCGTCTGGACGATATCATCGATTCCGTCGTCCGTGACATCGTCTCCGGCGCCGACCTCGAAGAAATCGTCCGATCGCACGACTGGGACGTGGACCTGGAGGATTTGGAGGACGAGGCCCTGATTCGCGAAGACGTGGCCCTGGAGAAACCGAAGATGGGTCGCGAGCGCCTGGAGCAGCAGATGCTTGTCTCCGCATCGCGTCTGATGCCGGAGCTGGGGATCGAACTCGTGGACGTCCGCATCAAGCGGATCAACTACATCGAGTCGGTTCGCCGCCAGGTCGAGAGCCGGATGATCTCCGAGCGGCAGAGCATCGCGGCTAGGTTCCGCTCCGAGGGCGAGGGACGCAGCCAAGAGATTCTCGGCGATATGGAACGTCAATTGCGGCAGATCCGCTCGGAGGCCGAACGCCAGGCCGAGGAGATTCGCGGCAAAGCCGACGCCGAAGCCACCCGCACCTACGGCGAGGCCTACGGCGCCGATGCCGAGTTCTTTGCGTTCTTCCGCACCCTCGAAAGCTATCGCGCCATGGGCGCCAACACCACCCTGATGATCGGCGCCGACGCCGAATTCTTCCGCTACCTCGAATCCACCGACTCGCCCTGACCGCAAGGCGGTCGCATGCGTTGGTCCCGCTTGCCAACCGCCCGCTTGCATGCTCCTATCCGACGCGGTGTTCCCTGCGATATTGTGCAGGGGTCAGCCCCATCCGCTGGCGGAAGTACCGGGCGATGTTCTTGCCCTCCGTGCATTGCAGAGCCCCAGCGATCTCTCCAATCGACAGATTGGTGGTTACGAGCATGCGCGCCATATGATTGATCTGCGTTCGTTTGATCTCGTCATGCACCGATCGTCCCAGGACCCGGCGAAAGCGCTGTTGCAGTGCCCGCCGCGACAGCGCCGTTGCTTCGGCAACATCTCCCACCTGGATGCCCGCGGTGACATGTTCGCGAATGAAGCGCAGGCCCGCCGCGACGTCCCGATCCTCCGTGGCCAGCACGTTTGTCGATTGGCGCTCCACAACATACAAGGGCGAGACCACAATCTGTTCCTTGGGCCGGTCGAGCCTGTGTCCCGCCATCAGTTCGCCCAGCAGCCTGGCCGCGGTGTACCCGGCGGCCTCGACGCTCAGGGCAATGCTGGAGAGCTGGGGATACTCCAATTCACAGACCAATTCGTCGTTGTCAACGCCCAGGATGGCAATCTCGTCCGGGACCTCCAGTTCGGCGACCTTGCAGGCGGCGAGAATCTGCTTGCTTCGATCGTCGTTGCAGGCCAGAAGCGCGGTCGGTTTGGGTAGGGAGCGAAGCCAGCGGGCCAGAACGGGTCTTTCCCCCTCGTCGGTGCGCAAAGCCCTTTTCTTCGGTTGCTCATACATGTGGACCTCGCAGCCGGCGTCCCTCGCCTTGCGCCGGAAGGTCTGGCCCCGCTGCCTCGACCAGTACATATCATCGAGCCCACAATAGGCGAAGCGGTGAAATCCGCGGTCCAGGAAGTAGTCGGCCGCCATCGCACCGATGGCGTCATCGTCGGTGACCACCGCATGGGTGTTGGCAACCGGTTCCTTTATGAGGGCGATCACGGCTGGGACCTTGAGGTTCGCGATGCTCTCGATGACCTGAGCATCGGCCAGATGTGCGATCACGCCGTTCGTGTCCGGCTCGTTCATCCACTCTCGGGATTGGCGGCGGGAGAGGCGATAGAACTCCGGTTCCATCCGGGGCAGCCACGGGCCGTACAGGCTGGTGTACCGGGCAATGCCCCGGAGCAGCCCCCGTCCGTATGCTCTTGCTCTCTCGATCAACAGGATGACGCGATAGATGGGCATACTCGTGTCTCTATTATGCCAGTTTCCAGGCCGCGACGCAATATAGTGTGCGCGAAATGACGAATCTTTTGCGCAAGATGAAGTCATTCAAACACACCATATGCCGATACAATGCGGTAGAAACACAACAGGCACGCAAGGCGTTCTATTGGTGCGGTCGATGCGTTGCAGACCCACGTTGCTGCTGCACCCGAGGAGGGCGCAGAATAGTTGCGGGCTGTTCTTAACCTGTAGAAGGAGGACGATCATGTACAAGCGGTTGATGTTCCCGATGTGTCTGACAATGATACTGAGTCTCGCTGCGCAGGGGGCTGAACCACTCGGGCACTGGACCTTCGATGGCCACCTGGACGACATGGCCGGTTCGGCCGACGGCGTGTTTCATGGAGGCGAGCCGGCCTACGTGGCAGGAAGGGTCAATCAGGCCATCCGATTCGACGGCGTCAGCAACTACGTTGAGGTGAGGGTTCCGAACATCAGCGCCTACAGCATCACCGCGTGGGTTCTGCCGGAACGGACGATCCCATCCAACATCGTCGTGCGAACCAGCGCCAGCGGGCCCGGCAGCCAGTGGTCGCACCAGATGCGTCTCGGCAGCTCCGGAAGCTTCGAACACTATCTCTACGACGGCAGCACGAAGAGTCTGCCCGGAACCACCCCGGTCGAGGCCGACCGCTGGTATTTTGTGGCCGTCACCGCCGACAGCGGCGGCTCGGCGCACCTGTACGTTGATGGAAAGGAAGAAGGGGACGCCATCACCATAGGGAACCTGTGGACCGGCGGCGACCGCTTCTACATCGGTTCGAGCTCGAGCGGCCACAGTGCGTTTCAGGGGATCATCGACGACGTACGCATCTATGATGAGACATTGAGCGAAGACGAACTCGTTCGGCTGATGGAGTCATCCGTCCCATTTGCCTTCGATCCACAGCCGACCCACGGGGCCGTAGACGTCTCGCGCGACGTGGTGTTGCGCTGGACTCCAGGCCCGTATGCCGCGACCCATGACGTGTACTTCGGGACAAGTCGCACGGACGTCAGCGAGGCCGACAGGGCCAACCCGCTGGGCGTCCTGGTCAGCCAGGGCCAGACGGCCACGACACTCGATGTCGACCGACTCGTCATCGGGCAGACGTATTACTGGCGCATTGATGAAGTCAACGCACCACCGGATTCGACGATCTTCAAAGGGGACGTGTGGAGCTTCACGGCCGAACCGATCGGCTATGCGCTGGCTGGCGGCCAGATCACCGCCAGCGCGTCGAGTTCGGCCACCGACAACGAAGGGCCCGGCAAGACGATTGACGGCTCCGGCCTCGATGCCGAAGGCGGACATTCGACGGTCGGCAGGGAGATGTGGCTCAGCGCCGCCGTTGCCGCCGGCGAATCGGCTTGGATTCAGTATGAGTTCGACAAGGCATATGGCCTCCATGAGGTGCGAATCTGGAATCACAACACCGAGACCGAGCCTCTGGTGGGTCTCGGGATCAAAGAGGCGACCATGGAGTATTCGCTCGATGGCGATGCCTGGACGAGTATCGGTGACATCCACACCTTCCATCGAGCGCCCGGAGAAGTCGGCTATGTCGCGAACACGGCGATCGATTTGGAGGGGATTGTCGCCAGATACGTGCGGATCACCGCGGTGAGCAACTGGGGCGGCATCCTCGGGCAGTATGGCCTCAGCGAGGTCGAGTTTCTATACATCCCGCTGCACGCGCGCCGGCCGGAGCCTGCTTCCGGGACGACGGGTCTCGTGCCCGAACTGTCCCTGCGATGGCGCGCCGGTCGTGAAGCCGCCGTGCATGAGCTGTATTTGAGCCCCGACGAGCAGGCGGTCATCGATGGGTCCGCGTCCGTTGTCACCGTCTCCGAGCCTGCCCTGGACACCGGCATGCTGGAACTCGGCAGGACGTACTACTGGAGAGTCGATGAGGTCAACGAAGCGGCTGCCGTTGCCGTCTGGGAAGGCGACGTGTGGAGGTTCTCGACCCAGGAGTACTTTGTCGTGGAGGACTTCGAGAGCTACGCCGATGACATCGACGCCGGCCAGGCCATCTACCAAACCTGGATCGACGGCTGGGAAAACGAGACCGGCTCGCAGGTCGGCTATCTGGAGATGCCGTTTGCCGAGCGGACGCTGGTGCGTAGCGGCCGCCAGTCCATGCCGTTGTTCTACGACAATAGCGACTCGCCGTTCTATTCGGAGGCCGAACGCATTTTTGACGAGCCCCAGGATTGGACGATCTACGGCGTTCACGCGCTGACGCTCTACTTCCGCGGCGAGATCGACAACGACGGGCAACTGTACGTCAAGATCAACAACACCAAGGTGCTCTACGACGGCGACGCATCGGACATTGCCAAGATGATCTGGCAGCCGTGGAGCATCGATCTGGCGGCGACGGGCGTGAACCCGGCGAACATCTGGGGACTGGCGATTGGCGTCGATGGCGCCAATGCCAGCGGCGTCCTCTACATCGACGACATTCGGCTGTACCCCGAGGTTCTGGAAACCACCCGGCCGGTCGAGCCGGATCCCGCCAGCCTCGTGGCGTACTACACCTTTGACGGCGATGCCGCCGACCATTCCGGCAACGATCATCATGGCCAAGCCGTCAATGACCCGTTGTTTGTCTCCGGCGTGAGCGGCCAGGCCATCGCGTTCGATGGATCGGACGCCCACGTGCGAATCGCCCATCATGACAGCCTGAACCCGTCGGACGGCAGCTTCTCGATCGTGTTCTGGTCGTATCTGGAGCCGACGGCGGGGTCCGGGGGCACAACGAGCTGGGATCTGGCAGTGGCCAAGAGAGACACCGGCAGCGTGGGATACTACGTCGGCGCCGACCGAGGACAAGGCACAACCGCTCAGTCCGGGTACAAGTTCATGCTCGGCAACACCAGCGCGCAAAGAGTGGACACGCCGTTCGTTCCGGTACCGCTGGACCAGTGGGTCTTCGTGGCGGCCGTGCTGGACAGAGACAACAACGTTCATAAGATCTCTGTGGACGGCGGACACACCTGGGCCACCAGCACGTCGCCGGCCGGTTCGATCGAGCCGGGCATGGACCTCGGGATCGGATGGGACATCGGAGTGAACAACTTCTGGTTCCACGGAAAGGTCGACGAACTGCGTATCTACCGCCACGCCCTGTCCGATGAGGAGATCGCCTGGCTGGCAGGAAACTGACGGGCGTCTCCGGACTTCTGGCATGTGGAGCGGCAGGCGAAGGACGCTTCGCGACAGGCGCGGCATGAACGAGGAGAGGGCAGGGTGCCTCCGGGGCGCCCTGCCCGTATCTTAACGACCTGTGACGCAAGACTGGAGACGTTCAATGGCTCGGCGAAATGGATTCACCCTGATTGAACTGCTGGTCGTGATCGCGATCATCGCCATTTTGATGGCCATCCTGATGCCGACTCTCAGACGCGCTAAAGAACAAGGCGAACGTGCCGCCTGTCTGAGCAATCTCAAGCAACTGCAACTGGCGTGGATTCTCTACGCCGACGACAACGACGACAAGGTGGTCAGCAGCGAGGCGGGAGGCACGTGGCGCGATCTGTTCGGCCCGCCCTGGGTCGAACGAATCTGGGCCGGCGACTGGATGCAAGGCGGACAACTGCCCGAGGACGAGCAAGTCCAAGGCATCCGGGACGGCGCCTTGTGGCCGTACGTGCGCGAGGCCAAGCTGTATAAGTGCCCCACGGGATACCGTGGAGAGTTGATGACCTATGCGATGATGATCTCGAACAACGGCCGATCCGTGCAGGGCAGCTGCCAGTTCAAGAGACGGTTGCAGTTCCCCGAACCGGCCCAGAGACTCACGTTCATCGACGAAGGGCTGGCCAGTCCCGATGCGTACGCGACCCGGTACACCGAGCCGAAGTGGTGGGATCAGCCGGTCACGCGACACGGCGATGGAACAAACTTCGCCTTTGTGGACGGGCACGCCGAGTACCGCAAGTGGGCAGGGATCGAGACCATCAAACAGGGAAGGAACAACGTGCGAATGTGGACGGGCGACTTCGCGCCTGTCACCGAGGAAGGCATCGAAGACGTGCAGTGGGTGCAGCGCGGCAGTTGGGGCAAGCTGGGCTACCAGGCCACGACCGCAGCGCGGTGACACGACGGGGCGGGGGGGCCATTTGGGCCGGCTGGGTGAGGAAATGGCGTGGCGTGTTGGACAGGACGCTTGCGGCCGTCTACAATTGTTTCGTGCCGTCCAGTTGGAACGTGGTGCCGTTTTTGGAAGGATGCGTGCGATGCGTACAAAGGCGATCTTCGTTTGTGTTGGATTGTGTGCGGCGGTCGGTCTTGTGTCATCGGCGCCCGGCGCGGGTGCGGCGGACGTAGCGTCGGCGAGGCAGTACCATGTTTCGGTGCGCGGAGACGACGGCCACGACGGTTCTGCATCCCGGCCGTTGCGGACGATCTCGGCGGCGGCCCGGCTGGCGCAAGGCGGCGACACAATCACGGTGCACGAGGGCGTCTATCGCGAGCGGGTCAACCCGCCGCGCGGCGGACAGTCGGATCGCAATCGCATCGTCTATCAGGCCGCGACGGGCGAAACGGTCGTCATCAAGGGCTCCGAAGTCGTCAAGGGCTGGCAGAAGATACAGAACGACACCTGGAAGGTCGTGCTGCCCAACGGCTTCTTCGGGGACTTCAACCCCTATAGCGACCTGATCGCCGGCGACTGGTTCAATCGCAGGGGACGCGATCACCACACCGGGGCGGTCTATCTGAATGGCCACTGGCTCACCGAAGCGGCCAGTCTGGACGACGTGCTCGGGCCCGTTGGCGATACCCCGTTGTGGCGCGTTCGCGGGAGCGAGGACTATCTGTTGAACGTGGCCTGGCTGCGTCCCGACGCCGGCTCGCAGAACGCCACGCGGACGCCGGCGGCGGGTTTTGCCGCCCAGCACGGCGTTCAGACCGCGCCCTGCTCGGAGGGAGGCGAGTGCATCGGCTGGATCGAACACGGCGACTGGGCTCGGTATGAAGGGGTCGACCTCGGCCGGCGCAGCGGGCAGATCGAGATCCGCGCCGCCTCGGCGACCGGCGGCGGGATCATCGAGATTCGCCTGGACACGCCGGACGGAGAGTTGCTGGGAACGTGCTCGGTCCCGAACACAGGCGGCTGGCAATCGTGGTCCTCCTTCCGCGCCAGAATCAAGCCCACCAGCGGGATCCGAACGCTCTGCCTGGTGTTCAAGAGACCCCAGACGGACACCGTGGACAAGTGGGACATTCCCCTGTGGTTTGCCCGGGTGCATTCATCAGATACCACCATCTGGGCGCAGTTTCCCGACGTCAATCCCAATGAAGCCGAGGTCGAGATCAACGTCCGCCAAGCGGTGTTCTATCCGGACAAGCCCGGCGTCAACTACATCACCGTGCGCGGCTTTGCGATGATGCACGCGGCCACGCCATGGGCGCCGCCGACGGCCGAGCAGATCGGTCTGATCGGCACGCATTGGAGCAAGGGCTGGATCATCGAGGACAACGACATCCGCTACTCGACCTGTACCGGCGTGACCCTCGGCAAGTACGGCGATCGGTGGGACAACACCTCGCAAAACACCGCCGAGGGCTACGTCGAGACGATCAATCGCGCCTTGAAGAACGGCTGGTCGAAGGACAACATCGGCCATCACATCGTGCGCAACAATCGCATTTCCCACTGCGAACAGGCCGGCCTCGTCGGGAGCATGGGCGCGGTGTTCAGCACGATCACCAACAACGTGATTCATGACATCCACGTCCGCCGGCTGTTTACGGGCGCCGAGATGGCCGGCATCAAGCTGCACGCCCCGATCGATACCGAGATCAGCCACAACCACATCTATCGCACGTGTCGCGGGATCTGGCTGGACTGGATGACCCAGGGCACGCGCGTGACGAGAAATCTGCTGCACGACAACGGTCCGTCGGAGGACCTCTATGTGGAGGTCAATCACGGGCCGTTCCTGGTGGACCACAATCTGTTCCTCTCGCCGATCGCCCTGTTCGACATGTCGCAGGGCGGGGCCTACGCGCACAACCTCTTTGCCGGCCGCATCGTGCTGCGTCCTGAGCTGGGCCGTGAGACTCCGTTCCATCCGGCCCACAGCACGCGGGTGGCGGGACTGCGAAACATCGAGGGCGGGGACAGTCGATTCTTCAACAACATCTTCGTCGGCTACGACGGATTGGCGACCTACGACCAGGCGGCGCTGCCCGTGCAGATGAGCGGCAACGTGTTTCTCAAGGGGGCCCGGCCCTCAACCCACGAGCCGGCGGCGCTGGTAATGGCGGCCTTTGACCCGGAAATCGAGCGGGTCGAGAGGAAGGACGGCGTCTACCTGCATATCACCCTCGACCAGACGTGGGCTCAGGGGCAATCGCGTCAACTTGTGACGACGGAACGGCTGGGCACGGCGAAGGTCCCGAACCTGCCGTACACCCAGCGCGACGGCTCGGCGTATCGGATCGACACCGATTATCTCGGCCAGGCCAGGAACGCCTCCAATCCCTTCCCAGGTCCCTTCGAACGGCCCCAGGGCCGAAGGCAGGTCCTCAAGGTTGCGTCCACGACAAGTCGGTAGTCGGATGGCCGTCGGCGACAGACGGATTCGAATTCGCCACCTTCAACAACTGTCCGCGGACGCCCGACTGGCCATCCTACGCATCGGAGGAATTCTGTGGAGCCACAATGGGCAATGAAGAGCGGCTAATCAGTTCCACTGCCGCTGGCTGCGAGACGTTGCGATTACGCCGCACCGCAACGTGTGCTCCCAAGGGGGGGCGAACATACTGAGAAATCAGTCCCGAGAACCGCGCCTTCGCAAGAGCGCGGCACAGTGAACCAGGCCATTTCGCCCGACGGCCATGTCCGAGACAAGCGATCCGGCCCCGAAATGGGCTTGTCATACGCCCGGGAGATTCGTATAATTGAACCATGAACGAACCATTCTGGTTCAGAAGTGAGGTGCTGCGATGAAATCGATCACGATCCACAATCTGGACGGCCCTCTCGAAGCGATGATCGAGGAAAAGGCTCGGGCTGAAGGGCTCAGTCTCAACAAGACCGTCAAGATGCTGCTGGGCAAGGCGCTCGGCCTGACGCCCGGCGGCAACGGAGGCCGGAAGGCTGACTTTGCCGAGTTCTCCGGCGTCTGGTCCGAGGCTGACCGGAGGCGATTCGAAAAGAAGACGGAAGAATTACACCGCGTCGATCCGCAGGATTGGCAATGAGCAGGCTCCTGATCGACACCAGCGCATACAGCCGGTTGCTTCTGGGCGATCCGAATGTGCGGGAGGCCTTGGAGCAGGCGGACGTTGTTTACATGTCCGCCTTCGTTCTGGCCGAGTTGTACGTTGGCTTCAGAGGCGGCTCGAAGGAGACGCGCAACCGCCAGTGGCTGACGCGTTTCGTCGGCCGCCCGACCGTCCGAATCCTGTCGGCCACGCAGGAGACGGCCGAGGTCTTCGCCGCCGTCAAGCACTCCCTCCGGCGAGCGGGCACGCCGCTGCCGCTCAACGACGTCTGGATCGCCGCACACGCGATCGAAACCGGCGCCGTCCTCGCCACCTTCGACGCTCACTTCGGCAAAGTTCCCGGCCTGCGCCTCTGGAACCTTCCATAAACCCGAACCCCCAGCGACCGCCCGCCCCCCCAACACCGAGACAGGCAAGGCGTCCCTGGAATCAGCCCGAAATTCCTCGGCGTCGCCTCTCGCCGCTTGGCGAACCATCATAGCTCTGCTACAATGCAAGTATGGTCAGTGGCCGCGAAATCAGGGAGAAGCGTGCCGCCTTGCGAGGTGAGTACCGAGAAACCGGAGACACCGGGGTCTGTCCCTCGCAGGCCAATATAGTCATTGCTGGCATTAGGAGACTCGGATGGGGCCTCTATTTGTATTGGTGTTCTGGGGGATTCTATTGACCCCAGTGGCCCTGCTTCTCGGAGGGGGAGTTTCCTTTCTTGCGCCCTTCCTCTACTACAGACTTTGCGGCGTGCCGCCAGATAAGCGCAGGCGTGGGTTCCTCTTTCGTGGCAGCATCATATTCCTATTCACGGTCTTGTTTATTCCATCAATATGCATGCTTGGTTTCGTCTTGTCTTTTTCCAATGCCGATGACTACTGGAACTATCAAGGAGCATTCGACTTCTGGCGCATGCCGCTTGAAGAGTAGGGCCAGCGTCCCCGTGCTCGCCAGGGGTGTCGTGCGGGGACGCACGATCTACGGCACGCCGGAAGGACCGGGCGCATCGCTGAGAATCTGTGCTCACGTCCGATGCGGGGACGTGGACGAGACCGGGGCTGCGTGGTCCCATCGATTGCGGCTGGGGTTGGGGTTTCTACTTCAGTGCGGCGGATTCGAAGACGTTCACTTTCTGGATGGAGCCGTCGGGGCCGAATCGCATGGGGGAGATGCAGGTTTCTCGTTTGTAGCCGGAGCCGTCGGGGATGGCGAATCGGTGGTAGGCGATGAACCAGATGTCCTGGCCGGGGACCTGGACGACGGAATGGTGGCCGGCCCCCTGGACCATGCCTTCGCCTTTGAGGATCGGATTCTCGTCGGCCTTCTCGAACGGTCCCATCGGCGAATCGGAGGTGCCGTAAGCGACGCTGTAGCGCGGGTCGCGCGTGTCGTACTCCGACCACATCAGATAGTACGTCCCCTTGCGTTTGATCACGAAGGCCCCTTCGTTGTAGCCCGGCGGTGTGATGCGGCGGACGCTTTCGGGGTCGAACGAGATCATATCGTCGTTGAGCTTGACGACGTAGCAGTTGCCCTGGCCCCAGTAGAGGTAGGCCGAACCGTCGTCATCGACAAAGACCATCGGGTCGATGGTCTGGCCGCGCCATCGGCCGCGCGGCACGAGCGGCTCGCCCAACGGGTCGGTGAACGGGCCGTGGGGCGTGTCGGCGACGGCGACGCCGATGTTCTGTGCGGCGGACGTATAGAAGTAGTACTTGCCATTTTTGGTCGCGATGGCGGGCGCCCAGGCGTTGCGGTCGGTCCATTGGACGTCGACGCCCAGCCGGAGAATTACGCCGTGATTGCGCCAGTGCACGAGGTCCTTGGACGACATGCAACTGAACGACGTGGAGGCCCAGCCTTCGCTGCCGTCGGTGGTCGGATAGATGTAGTAGGTGTCGCCGAAGACCGCGATGTGCGGGTCGGCGTGATAGCCCGGCAGCACCGGTGGCGGGGGCATCTCATGCCGTACCGCCCGCAGCCCGTCGGCGATGGGGCGCGGGATCGCCAGAACCGTCCCGTGCCGCTGGCCGCGCACGGTTGCGACCTGGTCGCTGATGTCCGTCCAGTTCCGCCAATCGTTCGTGCGCAGGGCGCCGTAGCGGCCTCGCGTGTAATAGTCGATGTACATCACGTAGTCGTCGCCGACCTTGGCGATGGTGGGCCCTTCGGCCCGCGCGACGAGGGCCGGCTTTTGCAGGAGCGTGTACGGCCCGCGCGGATCAGCGGCGGTCGCCACGTGGATCGGTCCCCATACGCCCTTGTCCTGCATGTCGCCTTCCTTGACGATCAGCACGTAGGTGTCCTTGTCGCGGACGAGGGTGGCGTCGATGTGGTCGAAGCCGGGATCGAACAGCAGGGCGGGCGGGCTGAACGTCTCAAAGTCCTTGGTCGTGACATAGTACGTGCGGTTGTTCATCCGGTCGGCCGAGACGGTCTGCGGGAAGCGGCCCTCGACGTCGGACGACCAGGTGATGAGGTACTCCCGGCGAGTCGCGTCGTAGAACGTTTCGGGGGCCCAGCAGTTCCGCGTTCGGGGCCTCTGTTCCATCAGAGGCAGGTACTGCTGGTCCGACCAGTTCACCAGATCGCGCGAGCTGGCGTAGCCGATCCCCTTGTCGTTCCATCCGGTCGTCCAAACCATGTGGAACAGGCCGTCGGGCCCCTGCAGCAGGTGCGGATCGCGCATGAGCCGGCTGCCGACCGTCGGGGTCAGGAAGACGCCGTCGATCTGCGTCCAGCGGTACCCGTCGTCGCTGACGGCCAGGTGCAGCCCGTCGCCGTCGCCGCGAAACGAGGTGAACAGGTAGACGGTCTCCGATGCCTGCGCCGGAGCAACGTTCATCACACCGGCCATAGATAGCGCGATGCATCCTGCCCACAGAAGGGGATCGAATGCTCTGGCGTATTTGCCCATGGTCGACTCCTTACATCGCAATGGCCCCAATTGACCTGCCCCCCCGCGTCGGTACGAGGCGATTCTTTCTCCTCCATCCTACCGGAATACTGGCAGGGTACAAGTGTTCATCCGGGGCCGAGGCGAGCCAACGCGATGTGTTTTTCCAGGTGGTCCTCTTGACGCAGCCTCAGGTACGGGACTATCATCGCCATTGGTCAGTAGAGTTGATTGTGACGCATGACATTGGTTCTGTCATATGCCCAGTGGACAAAGGGGGATCCTGCGGATTCTCACGTGTCCGCCAAGTCAAGCAGAGGAGAGACATGATGCGAACGAACCCCTGGAGCAAGATCGGAGCCGTATGCCTCGTGATGGTGGGTGCTGGTTTGGTGTCTGCGGACTGGCCGCAATACGGCGAGAATCCGTTTGTCATCCAGCTCGATGTGCCCGCTGCGGAGGATTCGCAAGGTGGGATTCTGGCAGCGGATCTGACGAACGACGGCCGCATGGACTTTCTGGTGACGGTTCCCGGCCACATCGCCGCCTACGCCAACGATGGCCGCAAGCTCTGGATCAAGCGGATCGACGTTCGCATCGGCGGCAGTTCGGAACGAGAGGGCTTGCCCGGCCACAACGCGCCGGGGGTGACGGCGGCCGATATCGATGGCAACGGCCGCACCGAGGTGCTGTTCCTGACGCAGAGCCGGACGCTCCAAGTGATCGACGGCCGGACGGGAGAGCCGCGATGGACGGCCGAGCCGCCCCATCCCGACGGGGCCGAACGCTGGGAGCACCTGGTGGTCGCCGACTTCCGAGGCCAGGGGGATCGAGACCTGTTGCTGCAGGCCACGAACAAAGACGGCTATCGGGTCGGCCACTACATTTCCGCCTATGCGTTGGAGGACCTCCGGGCGGGGCGCTACGAGCCGCTGTGGTCCCGGGACGACTTTCTGACCTGCGCGCACAACGGGGCCCGTATCGCCGACCTCGATGGGAACGGCCGACATTTCGTACTCGGTGGTGACATTGTCAGCCCGACGGGCGACGTGCTGCATAAGGTGCCGCTGCGAGGCCATATCGACGCGATTGGGGCTTACAAGGTCCGCGACGACATCGGCGGTCTGCAAGTGGTGGCGGTGGAAGAGGGCGGCCCGCAGCGGGTCTTTCTCTACAACCACGAGGGCCTGATCTGGGAGGCCGATTATCGCCGGTGGGAGCCGCAGAACTTCGCGGTCGGCAACTTCGACCCGGCCCGACCGGGCAAGGAGATTTGGAACCGCAGCCGATTCAACGTGAACCAGCGGCCTTTTGTCTTCGACTGCCGCGGTGAACTGGTCGTTCAGTACGATATGGCCGACGTGGCCCCCGACGGTTGGACGGATCGAGGGGTGGAGTTGATCTGGAGCATTCATTGGACCGGCGGCGAGAAGCAACTGGCGGCTGCCACGGAACGCCACGGAAGCGGCGACGTGGCCCTCTTCGATCCGATCACCGGGGAGTTTCTCCACCGGTTCGGCGAACAAGCCGATCGCCTCTACGTGGCCGATGTGTCAGGAGACTGGCGGGAGGAAATCATCGTACTCAACGGCACCGAACTGCGCATCTACCACAATCGGCAACCCAACCCGAATCCGAATCGCCTTCGCCTTTGGGAGAAAGACCATTACCGTCGCGCCAAGCTGACGTACAACTACTACAGCCCCTGAGCCGGGACAATATTGCGTTTGCAGGGGGACATGTGGTCTGGCATCGATAGAGAAGGAGATTTATGCACACTTCGAGTGAATCGAGAACGAGGTTCATGGAAGCGTGCCGCCTTTGGATCGCTCTTGCGCTTCTGCTGAACCCTGGCGTCCTGTGGGCCGGCGCGACGGACGGACCAGACGCGGTGCCGGTCCTTGGGGGGGCAGACCGAAGCGCCGGCGTGTTGGGGCCTCTTCGCCACTCTGAGGTGGTCTTCATGTACGCGGCTTCGGATGAGGCCTACCAGGCGTACGGCGCTACGTTTGTCGGCTGGGGTGGAGCCCATACGGCTGAGCAGGTCCAACGTCATCACGATCTGGGCGCTCGCTGCACGGGCTCGATGTGGTGCCTGACGGCCGGGGCCGAGAACATCCACAAAGACCCCAAGTTGCGCGCCGCCTGTGCGATTGACATCGAGGGCCATCCTGTAGAGGTGCCTTGGCTGTTCGATCACACACATGAAGGGACGAAGAGTTACTTCGGCTGTACGAATCATCCGGACTTCCAGGATCTCTGCCGCCAGCGCGTTCACCAGGTCATGGCAGGCGGGGCCGATGGCCTGCACGTGGACGACCACCTGGGAACGGCCGGCGCCGCATGGTGGCAGGGGGGCGGCTTCTGCGATTATTGCATGAAGGGCTTTCGCGCCTACCTCAAGGACCATGCCACAAGAGAGCAGCTCCAGCAGGCCGGCGTCGAACGGGTTGACGAGTTCGACTATCGTTCGCTCGTTCGCAAGTACGCAACGACGCGCCAGGAATACCGTAAGGTCCAACATCAGATTCCTTTGATGGGTTTGTTCCTTCAGTTTCACGCCGAAGCTGCGGCCGAGCACACGCGGCAGTTGGGGCAGTTGGCGGCCGAGGTCGTGGGCCGTCCCGTGCTGCTCAGCGCCAATGCATGTCTGCCGAATAAGACCCACACCCACGTCGTGAAGTATCTCACGCACGTGATATGCGAGGTGGGCCAGAACGCCTCGGCAGGAACGAGCCGGCTCGACCATGCGATTGAGGCGTACGAGTTGGTCGCCAGCCTGGGCAAGCCCATGGCGGCCACCGCATCGGGCCACGATTGGGCCTTCGTCAAGCAGAACGACTGCGATGAGCTGGTTCGCTTCTGGATTGCCTTGGCCTATGCGCACGGCCAGCGGTTCATGGTGCCGCATCCGCAGCGTCAGTGGTGCTTCAGCAACGAACGCGGGACGCATTGGTACGCGGCGCCGATCGAGGCATATGCTCCTGTCTATCGCTTCATTCGCGCGAATGCGGACTGCTTCGATGGGTTCGAGGCGATTGATATGAAAGACCACAGGCCCGACGCTCCCACGAATGTGCTCGTTACGGCTCGCAGGAGAAGCGGGTCCAACGAGGTCGTGCTGCACGTGCTCAATCGGGACTATGACTCCCAGGCCAAGCGCATGAGGCCGCTCTCGAATGTGGAGGTATCTGTGAAGAGATCCCTGATCTCGCCGACGAAGCCCCAGGCCAGACTGCTTTCCTGCGACGAGCCGGCGCAACAGGTGGATCTGTCGCAAGGGAAAGACGCGGTGAGTGTTCGGATCCCGCAGTTGCGATTGTGGACGCTGGTCGTGTTGGAATAGGGCCGGCAGGCAGCAGAACAGGATGGCACGGCAATCGAATCCTCGACCGATGCGGGGGCTGATTGTGACGGGCTGTATGTGCCAGAGATTGGCTTTGCCTGTTTCGGTCCAGACGCCCTTCTGGGGCGACATGCGGAGCAGACGGCTCGCGCAGTGCAAGCGGGCCCTGAACATGATGCTCTGCGGATCGTCCCGAACTGCGACAAACAGACTCCGGCTGAGGTTTCTGTTTGAGCGCCATGACGGTCTCTCGTATGGGTCATTGCTGTCGGGCGGTCTCCACCACCGCGAAGAAGGCTTCTTTGGGTTGGTAGTTCCGATCGAACAGCAGCGGCGAGCCGCCGATCCAGGACCTCCCGTCGTAGATGCCCCAGAACGTGACGCGGGTGACGTCCGTCTTGTGCTTGGTCAGCACGGAGAAGATCTCGGCGTACTTGTCGGCGAGCTTCTTCTGTGTCTCAGTGGACAAAGCGGTTGAATCGTCCGTACTCTGCCGGCGGACCCGACTGATATCAGCGCCGCGATAGCCGCGGGCTTGTGTCCGGATGTCCAATTCCGTGATCATGACCTTGACGCCCGTTGCGGCCAGGGACGTGATGGCGTATTCGAGACCTTCGACACTGGGGTACGTCAGCCCGCCGTGCAATTGGATGCCGACGCCGTCGATACGGATGCCCTTGGACTGCAGATGCTTCACGATCGCCACCGCGCCGTCGCACTTGGCTTTCGACGTTTCGAGATTGTAGTCGTTGTAGTACAGCTCGGCGCCGGGATCGGCCTCGTGAGCCCACCGGAAGGCATGCTCGATGAAGTCGTACTTTCCGTCTTCGGAGCCTTCGCCGATGATTCGCAACCACGGACTGTCTCGCAGCGTGCCGTTCTCATTGAGGGCCTCGTTCACTACGTCCCAACCCTTGATCCGGCCCTTGTAGCGGCCGACGACGCTCATAATGTGGTCCTTCATGCGAGCCAGGAGGGCATCGCGCGTCAGGGGGTCGCCCGCCTCGTCCTGAAACACCCAGCGCGGCGTCTGGCTGTGCCAGACGAGCGTGTGGCCGACCAGGAACATCTCGTTCTTCTCGCCAAAGGCGACGAAGCTGTCGGCCGGCCCCCAGTTGTATTCCCCTGGCCGAGGATGGATGAGCTGCCATTTCAGGTCGTTCTCTGGCGTGATCGTATTGAAGTGCTTCTCGGCAATGGCGGCAGCATTGGGGTCCCGTCCTGTCACCACGCTTCGGTTCGGCGCCCCGCCGATCAGGAAGTGGTCCCTGAAGATGTCCTTCAGAGCGGGCACATTCGGCCCGGCGGTACACTGAGCCGCACCGACACATAGAATCACCAGGCTCCCAACGATCACTGTTCTCTTCCTACTCACCATGTGCTCCTTTCACAACGACTCCGACGATCTCAACGGAGGCGTCCTATTTGTTCAACCACGATGGAGGCATCGTCGTCATCGGCTACTGCGCCACCAGTATACGCAGATCGAAAATACCGCCTGCATGGCTTCCCGGATGCGGCTTGAAGGTCACGGTAATGAACTGTCTTCCGCCGATCCACTCGGAGGGGATGGGATAACGGACATCCACGAACTCATCGCGATTCCACTTTCCGGCCGTGTTTTCGGTTGCCAGTTTCTTCCCATCAATCAGGATATCAAAGGTGCGGCCACCTCGTTCGTTGCCCCAATACCGGACTCCCAGCTCCAGCGGTGTATTCTCGGCAACGCGCAACTCATAACTGAACCATCCCGGCGCCCGCGCATGTCTCCACGACGCTCCGCGAAAGACGCCCGCCTCGGCCCCTTCGGATTTGAAGTTGTGCTCCACCTCGGGTTGCTGTTCACCTGGAATGACACGGTCGAGCGTGCGCTGGTCGAGACGCATCGCCTCGGCCTCCCGCGCGCGGGTCGCCGCCTGCACCGCGGCAAACGCCTCCGGCGTCGTCAGCCGCCAATACATCATGTACCGGGCGTCATGGATCCGATAGAACGGCTCCAGCACAAGATCGCGGTAGGTCTCCGGGCGAATCAACTCGGACGCCGTGAACTGAAGGCTCGGCCCCTCGACGGGCTTGATCTTGTCGGAAACGGCGTCCACTTCACTCACCAGCATCGGCGCCTCATCGAGGCCCAGCAGTGTGCCGTGCGCGACGTGGTCCATCCGGCCCTCGCCGGCGATCAGGCCCTGCAGGTCTTCGGCGCCGGTCCTGGCCGCCAGAAGGATCGGTCCGTGCAGCAACGCAATATAGTCCGGCACACCGGGCATCGGCTCGGTGGTCGTGTGCATCGGCAGGGCGATCTCCAGCCGGTCGCGGTTGCGCCATTCTCGGTCGATCTCCACATACGACGACGGCTCGGACTGCGCCGTCCAGGTCCGGTTGCCGAGAGTCAACGTCAGGCGACCGGCCGGAACCCATTCCGGATGCCGAATCTTCAACGCAAATCGAACGGGTGCATCGGTCAACACCGTCAGCGCCGTCCCCGACTCCTCCGGAAACGACGTCTCCTGACGCACGCGAACACCCTTCTCGCGCCAGTCCAGCTCTGAGGCGATGAACAGATTGACATACAGCGAATCGTCGTGATGGCTGTAGATGAACGCACCGTACTTGCCGTGATTCTCCATCCCCGAACCGACGCAGCACCACATCGCCGCATTCGGCGCCGAATACACGCGATAATGGCGCGGACGCGCGGGGGTGAAATAGACGTATCCGCCGTGCTCGGGGTGCTGCGTGGACAATATATGGTTGTACAGCGCCCGTTCATAGTAGTCGGCGTACCGGGCCTGCGGATTCATCCGGTGCAGTCCCTCGGTCAGCTTGAGCATGTTGTACGTATTGCAGGTCTCCGGGCCCTCGCGCTCTTCAACCATCTCCATGGCCGCCTGCGCTGCGGGGAAATGCTCGCGGCGGCTGTTGCCGCCAAAGGCCAACGTGCGATTCTCGACAACGGTCTGCCAGAAGAACTCGGCCGCATCGGCAAACGATCTGTCGCCGGCGTGTTCGGCGATCCGCTGAAACCCGACCGCCTTGGGAACCTGGGTGTTGGCGTGCATGTTGTCCAGCGTGTCCTGCCGCCGGGACATCGGGTCCAGCAGCACCCTGTGCGAGAACCGCCGAGCCAGCTCCAGATATCGCTTGTTGCCCGTCATCTTGTACACGTCGGCGAGCACTTCATTCATCCCGCCGTGCTCGGAGGCCAGCATCGACTGCATCTGCTCGTCGCTCAAGCCGGAGACCAGCTCACCGCACCAGTCGCACAGCGCGATCAGCATCCGACGCGCCTGCTCGCTGCCGCCATAACGCCATGCGTCGTACAGGGCGGCAAACGTCTTGTGCAGGTTGTACCAGGGGACCCATCCGCCGTTGAGGCCAAAGCCGCTGGCCCGAATCCGGCCGCGCGCAATCTCCGACCAGATCCGCGTCCCGTTCTGAACGCCACCGACGTAGCCGTTGCCGTGTTTGGCCTGACAGGCCGCCAGTTCGTCGAGCATGTGGTCCATGCGGCGTTTGGCTTCCGCATCGCCCGTGGCGGCGGCATAGATCGCCATCGCCGACAGATAATGCCCGCCGACGTGTCCATCGAGCCCGATCCAGTTGGGGAAGCTCTCGCCCTTCGGCTCCCGCCCCGCCTCTTTGAGAAACGGCGCGAGAAGCCGGTCCACGTCATACTGCAGGAGATGGGCCAGGTTCAGATCCTGGGCGTGTTTGAACGGACCTTCCAGCAGGCGGACCCGATCCAGCGGAAAAGATTCGACGGCACAGGCCATCGTTGGCACCAGGCAGATCACCGGGATGATCGTTCGCAAGATAACAGAGTCACGCATTTGAGATTCTCCTGTGGGTGAGTGTTGTTACCAACGGAAGAAGCGGTAGGGGTCGTCCCATTCTTCGGGTTCATCGAGGTAGAAGCCGTGGAGCCATCGGCCCGGCTCGCTCTCCTCTGGCGGACTGGCGAAACGGGTCAGCAGCGGCGTCGAGCCTTGCACGCCCAGGTTGGCCAGGAGCCGGGTCACGAGGAAGCTGGTCCGGCGGAAGGTCCGCTTGAGCCCAAAATCGTTGCGGTACTCGAATTGCCACGGGGCGACCTGGCAGAAGACGATCTCGGCTCCTGAGGCGACCGCCAGCACGCCGTTGTCGACGACGTCGGCGCCTTCGGCCACGAGCCAAAGGGTGCGCGGGTCGCGGCTGTGCACGTCGGCCGGCCCGACGCCGACCCGCAGCGAATCCATCGTCGGCGGATCGAAGAAGGCATTGATGTGTTCGGCCGGCCTCATCGAAACCTGGGCAGATAGAACGGCATCGACGTCCTTCTGCGTCAGAGCGACCGCCAGCATGCGTCCGCCCGACGCCAGAAATGCGTCGATCGCGTTCTTGTGGGCGGCGAGGGTCTGGCTGTCCGGCCCGAAGACCAATACCGAATCGGCTGGAATCTCGCCCCCATCGTAAGCGCGGAGCGGGAACCCTGCCGCTTCGAGGTGCTCGCGGCCGGCGGGCGCTCCGGCATAGAATGCCTGTCGCTGCAGCCGGGGTTTCCACGTGGTGACGTATTCGAGGAGATTGGCGACCAGGTTCCGTGCAGCCGGCTCGGTCTCGCTGCGCCCGGTCACGTCCAGTTGGCAGAACAGCACCATGCCGTTGCCCTCGCGGTACGCCATCAGCGGGCTGTATTGCAGGCTGAATCCGCCATCGACAATCGGCAGGAAGTCGCCGCATGCGGGTTTCTCGATGAGGACCGAGGCTACGCTTCCCTGGTTGCCGCACCGCCACGCGCGTGTCACGGGTATGCCGCACCACGTCACGGTGGGCGCGTTGTTGAACCTGGCAGAGCGTTCGTACGTCAGTCGTGGCGGAACGATGGTCGCTTCGCCTCGCCAGTCGCGCAGGTGCTCGGCCCCGAGTCCCGCCAGGATGGGATGATCGGGCACGCGAGGGAAGACGTTGCGAAGACCGTACTCGGCGATGCGGAAGCCGAACCGTTTCTCCAGGACGTCCGGCGTCTGCTCGAACACGATCACTTTGAGCCCATCGCGCACCCGGCCGATGTCCGGCGCGGCGCCGTCGGCCGTCAAGGCGGCCTTGCCGACAATCAGTATCTCGTACGCGTCGAGATCGGCGGTCGCCCCCACGTCTCTGCAAGACAGCCCCAGACTCTCAAGCAACTGTGCTGTCTCGCCCCTCGGGTCGAAGACGGCAATAACAGCCTTCTCCTGCACAGGTGGTACCTGTGGAAGGACGTGGATCGTGAACGTGTCTTCCTGCGTCTGGCCCGTGCTGAATATGATCTTTGCAGTGAGTTGATACGGGCCGGGTTCAGTATCAGCCGGGATCGTGAAGCGCATCGGTATCCGCGTCTGACGGCCGGTCTCTACCGTGGTCCGGTCCTGACCGGCGATGGGTTGGGGCAGGGCCAACGACCACGAGCACTCGCAACGGACCGGCTCGCGCGAGTTGTTGATTACGATCATCTGCTTCTCGAACGACTCGCCCGCGAGGAAGTTGTGGTCCTTGCTCGTGAAGCGGTCCGGTTTGCCAGCGATATAGGCCAGGACCGGCTGGTTGTTTCGGATGACAGCCTCGCCGGCGCCGGTAGCAATCCAGTCCGAGCGTTCGTAGGCCAGGTCCATTCGCTCGTAACGCTGCTGCTGGTAGTCCGGGCTGAATCCGGGCCGTTGCAGGTTCGAGAAGTTCACCTCGAAGTCGTCGCGCTGATTTCGCTGGACCCCCGGACGGAGCTTGAACAGGATGTGATGCTCCCACGGCGAATTGGCGGAGACGCCCCAAGTGCGGAAGGCCCGCCAGTTGTCCGTGTAGTAAAGATCGAAGACCGGCTCGCGTTCGGCCAGGTCGGTCGAGCCCAGCCGGTGGGGATAGTCCCAGCGATGCCAGAGCCTGCCGGCGCGGAACTGCTGTGCCTCCCAGCGCAGGTTGCGTTTTTCCATCTCGCTGATCGCAAAGGCGCGGTCGCCGAAGAACTGTGCGTTCCACTCGGCCAGACAGAACTCCCACGGGACCGCGGCGCTGCCGAACTCCCTCTTGCCGTCGTACCAGCCCCGGTACATGGACCAGTCCCAGGTGAATGGCGCGGCGTACTCGCACAGGAAGACCGGTTTGACGCCCCGCGTCGCCCAGCGTTCGAACCAGTCGGACATCTCCTGTATGGGGACGAAATTCGGATAGAAATTGATCGCGTGCATGGAGCCGAGGTTGCCGGAGGCGTGGTGGTAGACGATGCGGGACGGGTCCAGGGCCCGGACGATCGCTTCGGCTCGCACGGCGCGCCCCATGTTGCGCAAGGCCCAGGCGTCACGAGCGTCCTGGACGCCGTCGATCATGTCGGGGTTCATGTCTTCGCTGTAGCCGGTGGCGTTGTGGCTCATCGAATACATCACCACGGACGGATGATTCTGTGCGGCGCGGACGTAGAACGCCGCATGGCGGGCGTATCCGTTGTCGCGATCGGCATCGGGGGCCTGCCAATCGTAATGACTGAAGTGCGGCTGAGAGAACGATACGAGCATCCCCGCGTCGTCAGCGGCTCTGAGGATCTCGGCGAAGCTCAGATGCGAACCGGGCTGGCAGCCGTAGTTGTGTGTGTAGACGAAGTTGATGCCGAAGCTCTTGAGCCGCTCGATGCTCTCTTTGGCCGCCTCGTAGGTCGCCAATGCGGCGCCCACCTGCGCGTTGTCGAGCGGCACCGCCGAGAGGAAGATACGCGTGCCGTTGAGATAGAAATCGCGGCCGTCGATCCAGAACTCGCGGAACCCGAAGCGGATGGGCCAGTTCGTGTCCAGCACGTTGCCGGCCTTGTCGAGAAGCGAGACCTGCGCGTGGTACATATTCTGTGGCGTATGGGTGTCCCAGAGCTTCTCCGGCATCCATTGGTGCGTGCACGCGATGCGGCCCGCGCGAAGGTCTCCGCCTCGAAACGACCGGCTCGTGAATTCCTTGACGAGGCGGCCTTCGGCCAGGATTCGCACGCCCAGGGTATGTTCGGCCTGTGGTTCGACCCCCTCCAGCTCGACATCGAAGGAGACCTCTTGCCTGCGGACCGACGTTGTCACTCGCACATCGGCAATTCGCGCTTCGGCAGGTGTGCCGACGAGGTAGACGTCGCCGCACAGGCCCCGCCGGGCCACGGTCCCCTCGACCTCGCGGGCCGAGGCGGTGTCCGTGTAGGAGAGCATCACCTCTTGGAGCGGCATGGCGACAACGAGCAAACTGAGCCGATGTGTCTGCCCTGGGCGGCACCAGGCGGTCAACTCCACCTCGCCGGCGGGGAATCGGGCTTCGGCGACTCTCTCGCCGTCGATGTAGACCGCCGCATAGGAATTCAGATACGCCAGACAGAGCGAGATGCGCCGGCCCGCCCACGAGGCCGGGACCGCGATCTGACGCTCGTACCAGGCCGCTGTGACGCCGCCGAGTCCCCGGTCCGACCAACCGGCATGCGCGTGCACCGTTTGGCTGTCCTTCTGCATGTAGCTGGTGATGCCGGGCCAACTGCCCGGGACCTTGAAGTAGCCCCAGCTCCCTTGCGGCACCCGTTCGGAGTCTGCCTCGGTCGGCTGCCACCGCCACAGACCGTTGATGCAGATGCGTTCGCGCGTCGACGTCGCTTCCATGTACGCTTTGGCGGTGTCCCAGATCTGTTGAACGTCGGCCGGCAGTGCAGCGTCTTCCGAGAAAGACTGGCCGGCGGCCGGGAAGCCGACAACCGTCCAACAGGCCACACAAACAGACACCCATCCCATACGCTGGCAAACCGGTCGTTTCATAGGCCAACCTGTTCTCTGACATGCTCGATGCTTGTGCGTCCTTGCGCCGCGCCAACATCTGCACTTTGCGGGCCCGAATCTGCTGGGGCCGTCACCATCGCTGTGGCTGAGGCGCCTTGAGGATCTCGACCGTGAGGGCGTCGCCGAACTCGACTTGGTCGGCGGGGTAGTCACCCAGGGTGACGGCCCCGGTGTGTTGGCCCTGCAAGAGCAGGGCGGGGCCCTCGGCCCGATCCAGAAGGGCCACGCGATCAAAGAGGAACTCATAGACGTCCGTAGCGATCACGGCCCGCTGCCGCGACTCGATTCGGACCTGGTTCAAGGCCAGGTTCTTGACGCGGGTGATGCGTGCCCCGATCTCGGCGTTCTTGACGGTGACATTGGCCAGTGAGATGTTTTCCAGCCACTTCTCCGGCAGGCCGATCAGGGTGATGGCCTCTGGCACGCCGTCGATCTCGACATCGCGGATATCGATATTGCGGAGCAAGGGGGCCGGACCGCGCGCATTCGGGCCGGTGTAAAACGTATTGACGTTGATGGCCTGACGATTGATGTCCTTCATGCGGATGTCGCGGATGAAGATGTTCTCGATCACGTTGCCGCGACCTCGTTCGGTCTTGAAGCGGATCCCCCGGTCGCTGCCTTCGAAGTAGGCGTTGTGCACGTAGACGTTTTTGATTCCGCCCGAGGTCTCACTGCCGAACACGATGCCGCCGCTGCCGGTGCGCACCTTGCGGGCCTCGAAATTCCGCACCACGACGTTCCTGGTGGGGATGTTGATCTGCAAACCCTCTTCGTTGAAGCCGGATTTGAGGACCACGGCGTCATCGCCGGTCTCGAAGTGGTTGTACTCGATCAGGACGTCCTCGGAAGAATCCACCACCACGCCGTCGCCGTTGGGGCTGCGCAGGCTGTTGACCGTTACATCGCGCACGATGGCCCGCCGGCTGTAGATCAGGTGAACGTTCCACATGGGCGAGTCGTTCAGTGTGATGCCTTCCACCAGAATGTCCTGCGACTTCCAGAAGACCACGAAGTTGGGTCGCATCCCCTCCATGCCCGCCCCCTTGCCGAAATGGCGGCGCGACAACGGCACCTGGGTGGCAATGGCCCGGGGGGGAGACTGACGCCACTTCCACCAGGGTTCGCCCTGGCCCTCGAGGACGCCCTTGCCGGTAATGGCCACATTCTTCACTTCAAAGGCGTAGATTAAGGGGGAATAGTTGAAGGTCTCCACGCCTTCGTGTCGGTATTGGACCACGGGCAGGTAATCGTTCCTGTCCGTACTGAAGTAGACCGTGGCGCCTTCGGCGAAATGCAGGTGGATATGACTGGCCAGGTGAATCGGGCCGGTGAGCCATCGTCCCGCCGGGATCAGGACCGTGCCGCCACCGTTCTGGGACGCCGCGGCGATGGCCCGGTGAACGGAGTCCGTGATCTTGGCGTCGGGGTCGTCGCCCATCGGGCGGGCCCCGTAATCCCGGATGTCGAAGGTCCGGGGCGGGAAGGTCGGACGCTGCAACTGGCCCATGGCAAAGGGGGCCTCAATCGGAGCGATGTCCTTGGGAATCTGGGTGATCTGGCCGGCGCTCGTTGCAGATAGAATCAACACGCAGGCGGTCGCCGTCAGTAGTAGCCTCTTGTGGCCCTGAAGCATCAGCATGTATGGTTCTCCCTATTTCCGTTCAGTACCCTCGATGACGGACCATCGCATATGCGAGTTCGCACACGAAACAGGACAGCACGCTATCTGAGGCGCTCTGACAAGACCCTACGGATTGTATCCGGCGAATTCCAGAGAAATCGTGAAAAACCTCAAGGGGTAAAGGGGTCACGCCATCGTTCTCTGCCTTCATGGCTCCACGTGCGGAGACGCCGATATCTTGTTCCTTCCTCGCTTGACTCGCTGGGGCCCGGCACTATGATCGCATGTGTTTGCTGGAATCGTCGATCTTTTTGGTTTGTTGTTTCGAGGGCATTGGCATGTGTGAACGCTGTACGCGATCGGAGTTGTCGACGAATCGATTTCTGGTCAATTCAACCGCGCGTCATGCCGTCTGGCGCTCCCTGGCTTGGCCCATGCTGGCGCTGATCATGCTATCTGCACCGGCCGTGAAGCCGGCGAACACGGCTGCAAGCGGCAACGTCGATCTGCCGCGATACCCTTCGATCAGTCCCGACGGCTCGACGGTTGTCTTCTCGTGGCGCGGCGATCTATGGAAAGTGGGCGCCAACGGTGGCACCGCTCTACGGCTGACTCGGCATCCGCAGGACGATCTGGCGTCCACATGGAGTCCCTGTGGTACGATGATCGCCTTCAACTCCACGCGCGACGGTTACCTCAACGTCTGGCTGATGGATGCAGACGGGGCCAACATCCGCCAGGTCACGAGCATGGATCTGTCGTGTTACCTGATGGGTTTCGGCACGGGCCCGACCGCCGAGCCGGTCCTCATGTCTTCCTCGCATCTCGAAGCGGACGTCTATCGCGGCGCGCGCCCGTACATGATCGGACTGAACGGCGGCGACCCCGTTCGCGTCCATGACGCCTTCGGCTACGATCCAAGCGTCAGCCCTGATGGGTCGAGGGTGGCCTTTACACGCGGCGGCCGGCCCTTGGGTTGGGCCCGTCGTCACTATCGCGGGCCGGACCGCATGAACATCTGGTTGTATGAACGCGAAACGAACGCATTCAGGCAGCTCACCCACTGGGTTGGGAACAATGGCCATCCACGGTGGGCCGGCGATCAATCGATACTGTACATGTCCGATCGCGAACAGGACACCGTGAACCTCTATCGCATGCGCGCCGCGGATGGCGAGACGGTATCGGAGCGCTTGACCCGGTTCGAAGGCCGCGACGTCCAGCATTTCGACGTGTCTGCCGACGGCAAGACGGCCGTCCTCCATGTCTGGGATACGTTGTACACGCTCGACCTTGCCCATCCGGCGGCCGAACCGGCCGTCCTCTCGATCCATGGTGCCGAGGATGATCGGGACAATCACGAGCTGGTTTCGGTCGCCCGGCGTGTCACCGAAGCTGCGCTCAGTCCCGATGGACAGGTGATGGCCTTTATCGCGTATGGCCGCGTCTACGTTCGGAACACCGACGAGAAGAGTCCGACCCGATTGGTGAGTGCGAGTTCTCATGCCCGCCACAGTGACGCGGCTTGGTCGCCCGACGGTCTCAAACTCTACTTCACCTCCGACGAGGATGGGACTGTTTCCATCTACGGCGCTACGGTACGCACCACGCGCGGCGAACTTCGCGATGCATTCGAGAAGGCCATGAATGGATACGAGGATACGCCGATCGATGAGCCGGATGAACCGCAAACCCCCGACGATGCCGACCCGGATGGCTGCAAGAATGGCGAGAACGATGAAGGTGATGAGACGGCCGAGGAGGACTGCAACGACCCGAACGAAACAGAACTCGATGACCCGAAGCTCGACCCGAAACGCTGGCATGACGCCGTCCGTTTCGACATTGAACCGATCGTTCGCACCGAACACCACGATCGCATGCCGAGTCCCTCCCCCGACGGGACGCGACTGGCCTTTCGTCGCGGACGCGGCGATCTGATGCTGCTCGATTTCGAGACAGGCCTCACACGCCGTCTCGTTGCAGGCTGGGATCGCGCGTTGCACTGGCGATGGGCCCCCTGCGCAACCCGCATCGCTTACGTCCAGAACGACCTGAACTTCAGCTCGAACATTCACATCATTGACGTCGACGGCGAAGGCGACCCGATCGATATCACCCGTCATCCGCGCAATGACGTCGCGCCTCGCTGGTCCGCCGACGGACGTATCCTGGCCTATCTATCCAATCGTTCAGACATGAGCTATGACGTGTGGCGCGTCTATCTCGATCGCGACCTCGAGGCTCTGCCCCCCAAGGAACTCGACGAGTACTACGAACAAGCGCGGAAGAACGCGGGACGGGCGAAACCGCTGCCGACCGATCCCAACAATCGCGCCGGCGCCATCCAGGAACTGCGCGGGCAGCGCCGCGACCTGCATCTCGAGGATGCCTGGCTGCGTACCACCCGAATCACCCATTTCCCCGGGTCTGAGTCGTCTTTGGAGATCACGCCCGGGGGCGATCGGCTGGTTTTCAATGCCGATATCGACGGGTATTCGCTCTATTCGATCAAGTGGGACCGATCCGATCGCAAACGTCTGACGGGTCATGTCCAGGTCCAGCATGTTGCGTCCCAGGGCGACAAGGTTGTCTTCGTGTCCAACGGTCGCACCGGCACCGTTCCGGCCGGCGGCGGCAATGTCGAGGACGTCGATATCGCCGATACGCTGCGCATCGATCTCCGGGCGCAATCCAGTCAGAAGTTCCGAGAAGCGGCGCGAACGCTCGGCGAATCCTTTTACCACCACAATATGAAGGGGCTTGACTGGGATCAGCTCACCAAAGACTACCACGAGTTGGCACGCCGTGCGCGCACGGCCGACGAATTCAACGACATCAGCAATCGATTCCTTGGCGAACTCAGCGCTTCCCACCTGGGTGTGCGTGCCAGCGACCCCGCCTCGCCGCTCCGGCAACCCCGGGGACGACTTGGGACCATTCACCATCCCGTCACACTCGACAGCGGCGGCAAGGGATACAAGGTCACGGAAGTCATTGCGAAATCACCTGCCGATCTCGGCACAATGGCCCTGCGCGAGGGGGACATCATCACCGCCATTGAGTTGAAGCCGTTCACCGAAACCGATACCGTTGAATCGCGCTTGCAGGGTCGTATCAACCGAGAGACCATTGTCACGCTCTTGCGTCGGCATCCAACCAGTGCAGACGCCGATCCACTGGAGCTCCACGCGCTGATCACCCCTGTCTCCTCGGCGGAGTTCAGCCAGCTTCGTTACCGGCACTGGCGACTCAAATGCGCCGATCTGGTCAAACGACTGTCCGACGGCCGCATCGGCTATATCCACATTCAAGCGATGAATCAGCCCTCGCTGGACACGTACGAACGCGATCTCTACGCCGCCGCCGGCGGCAGGGACGGGCTCATCATCGACGTGCGCAACAACGGTGGCGGATGGACCACCGACCGCCTGCTTGCCTCGATCATGGCCGCGGACCATGCCTACACCATTCCGCGCGGCGCCGACCTCGATGCCGTCGGCCATTATCCGCAGGATCGCCTGTTCATCCAGCGCTACACCCTCCCGGTCAACATGCTCTGCAACGAGAAGAGCTTCTCGAACGCCGAAATCATATCGCATGCGTTCAAGAATCTCGGTCGGGGCACACTCGTCGGTCAGCAGACACATGGCAGTGTGATTTCGACCGGCGGTTTCTCACTGATCGATGGTACGTCCGTTCGCCTGCCCTCGCGCGGCTGGTACACACACAAGGGCACGGACATGGAAAACAACGGTGCCATGCCGGACTTGCTCGTAGTCCAGAGGCCCGAAGCAGAGGCGGCAGACGAGGATACACAGCTTCGCGCGGCAGTCGAGGATTTGCTGAAGCGACTGCTGTAGCTGACACGAGAAGATGCTGTGGCTTGGTTCTGCCGGCTTGAGACTGCCGCCGGTGGCTCTCCGTGCCCCCAAATGGCTCTGTCCGGAAATCCGCACGGACCATCGGGGCAATCGCCTTGTGGAATTGCAGTCGCTTCTTGCGCAGGAATATGGTAGAGTCCTGGTGCTTGGGGGGATCTGGGCGCCCAAGCCACGGTCGCGGATATCGGATGGTCCACAGGTGCGAGCAGGAAAGGGTCAGCATGAGCCAGTGCACGCGACGATCCCGTCGAAGTATTCCTATGGTTTTGATCTTCAGTGTATCGCTCCTGGCCTGCAAGGTCTCGGCCGATCAGCCGCAGTGGGGCCGGGCGTGGACGCGGAACATGGCCTCCGATGCCACCGGGCTGATCGAAGATTTCGATCCCGCCACCGGCCGGAACGTCAAATGGGTGGCCCCCCTCGGCAGCGAGACCTGGGCAACGCCGATCGTCGCGCAGGGCCGCGTCTTCATCGGGACCAACAACAGGCCGCCCCGCGATCCGCGACATCAGGGCGACCGGGCGCTGCTGCTGTGCCTGGACGAGAACGACGGCAGCCTGCGCTGGCAGTCGGTGGTTCCCAAGCTCGGGCCCGACCCTTACCTGGACTGGCCGGGATCGGGCTTCTGCTCGCCGGTAACCGTCGAGGGCGACCGGGTGTACGTTGTCAACAATCGCGGCGAGGCCATGTGTCTCGACATCGAGGGCCAGCGCAACGGCAACCAGGGCCCGTTTCTGGACGAGGGCCGGCACATGGTCCCCGAGGGCGAACCACCGCTCGAGGTGACCGAGACGGACGGGGACATCATCTGGCTGTTCGACATTCACAAGGAGGCGGGGACCTATCCGCACGACGGGGCCCACTCCTCGATCCTGATCGACGGCGACTTTCTATACATGAACACCGGCAACGGGGTGGACAACACACATCGGGTGATTCGCCGTCCCGACGGTCCCAGCCTCATTGTTCTCGACAAGCACACGGGCCGGCTGCTGGCTCGCGACGACGAGCGGATCGGCCCGCGGATCTTCCACTGCACGTGGTCGTCGCCGGCGATGGGGGTGGTGAACGGCCGCAAGCAGATCTTCTTCGGCGGCGGCGATGGCATCGTCTACGCCTTCGAGCCTCTGAAAGAGGCCCCGCCCGAAGGCACGGTGGCGACGCTCAAGCGAATTTGGCGATTCGATCCCGATCCGACGGCCCCGAAGGAGAACGTCAGCGACTACCTTCGCAACCGCGAGGTGAGCCCGAGTGTTATCAAAGGCATGCCGGTCTTTCATGAGGACCGCCTGTACGTCACGTATGGCGGCGATATCTGGTGGGGCAAGAGGCAGGCCTGGCTGGCGTGTATCGACGCGACGCAGACCGGCGACGTGACCGACTCAGCGCTGGTCTGGTCGTATGAGTTGAACGAGCACAGTTGCTCGACGCCGGCCATCTACGATGGGCTGGCGTTCATCGTAGATTGCGGTCGGACGATCCATTGCGTCGACATCGAGACAGGCCGGGCGCACTGGACCCACGAGACCCGGGGCGAGATTTGGGGTTCTCCCCTGGTTGCCGACGGCAAGCTCTATATCGGCACCAAGCGCCGGGACTTCTGGATCATGGCCGCCGGCCGTGAGAAGAAGGTCCTCAGTGAGACCCGACTTGACAGCCCCATCTCTGCTTCGCCGGTTGCCGCCAACGGCGTGATCTATGTCGCGACGATGAGGAACCTCTACGCCCTTGAGGAGTCGCCGTGAGATGGTAGAGTTCCTGCTTCCTGGGCCTCCGGGACCTGGTGGGATTATTGGGTGTATCGAAGGAGCGATCCATGAAACGACGGCAATTTCTTGCTTGGGGTGCGACGGCCAGCTTGGCTACAGTCATGGCCGGATCGTGCGGAACGTCATCACAAGAGACCTCCATTTCGCCTTATCAGCCGCACCGGTCGAAGACGGGCAAGCGTTTAGCTCGTGAGTTGTCTGCCGATGTCGTGATTGTTGGCGGCGGCGTGGGTGGATGCGCAGCGGCGTTGGCGGCAACGCGGCTGGGCGCGCGTGTGATTCTTACCGAAGAGACCGACTGGTTGGGAGGGCAGCTGACCCAGCAAGCTGTGCCGCCCGACGAGAATCCGTGGATTGAGTCGCATGGCGGAACCAGGTCCTATCAACGGTATCGGGCCATGGTTCGCGACTACTACCGAAACCACTATCCGCTCAGGAAGGAACTGCGCGACAGCGAGACCTTCAATCCGGGAGGTGGCAGCGTGTCCAGACTCTGCCACGAGCCGCGCGTGAGTGTCGCCGTCCTGGAGGCGATGCTGGCGTCGGCGATCAGCTTCGACCAATTGCTCGTCCTCAAGGAACATCATCCCGTTGACGCTGAAGTCTCCGGCGACCGGGTCGAAAGCGTCGTTGTTCAAGGCAGATGCGGTGATCGTATCCGGCTGAAAGCGCCCTACTTTCTCGACGCCACCGAGCAGGGTGATCTGTTGCCTTTGACGGGAACGGAATACGTCACCGGATTCGAGTCGCAGAAGGAAACAGGTGAAGCGCTTGCGCCGTCCGAAGCCCAGCCGCACAATATTCAGGCCGTGACATGGTGTTTTCCCGCAGAATACCTCGACGGAGAAGACCACACCATCGACAAGCCGGAGCAGTATGACTTCTGGCGCGATTACGTTCCATCGCTGACCCCCCCGTGGTCGGGCAAGCTGTTGGATCTGGCGATGAGTCATCCGCACACCCTGGAGTATCGACCGATGGGGTTCAACCCCGTGGGCGACACTCCCGAAGGGCATTACAATCTCTTTGTCTATCGCAAGATCGCCCAGAGAAGCAACTTCACCGGCCCGACCTACCGAGGCGACATTACGTTGGTCAACTGGCCCCAGAACGATTACCTGCTGGGCAACTTCCATGAGGTTTCGGAAAAGGAATGGGCGAGAAACATCAAAGGGGCGCGTCAACTGAGCTTGTCCTTGTTGTATTGGCTCCAAACGGAAGCCCCGCGACCGGATGGAGGTATGGGATGGAAGGGACTGCGCCTGCGTCCTGATCTGGTGGGGACGGAAGATGGGCTCGCCAAGCGTCCCTACATCCGTGAATCGCGACGCATCCGCGCCGACTTCACCGTTGTGGCGCATCACATCGCCAAAGAGGCGAGAGAGGAAATCGCCAAGAGGACCGGCGGACCGGCATCCGCGGAGCACTTCGAAGACAGCGTCGGCATCGGCTACTATCGACTCGATCTTCATCCTTCAACCGGCGGAGACAACTACATCGACCTGGCGACGTTGCCGTTTCAGATTCCCCTCGGCGCTCTTCTGCCGCGCCGCATGGAAAACCTGCTGCCGGCGAGCAAGAACCTCGGTGTCACGCACCTGACGAACGGCTGCTACCGCCTGCATCCCGTCGAGTGGAACATTGGAGAATCGGCCGGCGCCCTCGCGGCGTTCTGTCTTCGTGAGAAAGAACCTCCTCGGCACATTCGTCAAGACAAGCGACGGCTTGCAGAGTTTCAGAAGCTTCTCCGTGAGACAATGGGCGTGAGGCTTCAATGGAAGGACGTATGAGGGGTGGGCATGGGATGGTATTTGTTCTCGGCCTCAGCATTCTCGCCTCGACTGCCTCCTTGGCAGAATCGGCGTTTGTGCTTGAGAGAGCCCGGCCCGTGACGATCGTCCTTGCCGACTCGCCGATCCCCGCCGAACGAACAGCGGCGGACGAACTGGCGACCTATCTCAGCAGAATGATCGCCGTGCCGTGCACCGTCGTCGCGGAGGCTCAGGCCGAGCAGCCAGCTATCTACGTCGGGCCGACCGCTCTCGCCAACAAGGAGGGAATCGACTGCACGCAGCTCGACAAGGAGGAGTGGATTCTCCGGGCAACAGACGGGAACCTCATCGTGGCAGGCGGGCGTCCACGAGGCACGCTCTACGGCGTTTACGACTTGCTTGAACGGCTCGGCGTCACGTGGCCTGACGTCGAGTCGGAATCTGTCCCCGAAATTGACAGGCAGGAGATTCAATGGGACGTGCGGGCCAAACCGGCCATTATGAACCGCAGCATCTACAGTGGACTTGGCGAGTCAGACAACACGGTTCGCTTCCTCGTCCGGAACAAGATGAATGCCCAGATTCTGATCGCCGAGGAACTGGGCGGCAGCGAACGGCACGGCTCGCCGCGGGATTGCCACACCTTCCATGCCTACACAACGGCCGAATGGCCGGACGAATGGTTCGCCATGAACAAGCGTGGAGAACGCGTGCGCTCGACGTCCGCCCATGGCCCATCGCAGTTCTGTCTCACCAATCCTGAGGTTCGCAAGGCCGTCTGCGCGAAGCTGCGCCGCTTCATCGAACGCGACCGCCAGAGCGCCGCATCAACTGCCCTCTATCCGCAGATCTACGACATCAGTCACAACGATAGCTACGGAGAATGCTACTGCCCCGGTTGCGTGGCTGTCCTGGAGCGTGAAAAGGCGTACAGCGGGATCCTTTTAGACTTCATCAACTTCGTCGCCACCGATATCGCTGACCACTACCCGGACGTCACCATTCAGACGTTCGCCTATACCTTCACGCTCGATGCGCCGAAGTACATCAGGCCGGCGGACAACGTGCTGATCCGTGTATGCAAGCTTGGGTGTGATTTCTACCCCGCAGGCAAAGCGGACACGCAACTCCCGGTCGGCCATCCGCGAAACCGGGACTACCTCGATAGCTTCCTCCGCTGGGCTGCCATTTCGCCCCAACTGGCCGTATGGGACTACTGGATCATCTACGCCAAGCCCTACCATCCCCCTTATCTCAACGCTCGCCACCTGCAAGAAGACATGGCCTTCTATCGCGACCACTGCGTCAAAACGCTGTTCGTGGAATGCGAGGCGGCAGACGTTACGAGCTTCTTCCCGTTCAAAGTCTGGTTCGGCCTTAAGATGATGCAGGACCCGGACCAGTCTTACGACGAGTTGGCGGCACGCTTCTGCAGGGCATTCTACGGTCCTGCGGCCGATCCCATGCTCCGGTTGGCGAATTACCTGCAGGATCGCGAGCGAGACGCGGATGTCGCTCTCGGGTGCACCCCGCCCAATGCCTTGCCCTACCTTGACTTCGAGTTCTTCACCACAACCAATGCGTTGCTGGACGAAGCGGAGCGTCTGGCAGCGGGCGATCCCGCCCTCCTCAAGAACATCGGGCGCGAACGGGTTCCGGTCGATGCCGCGCTGCTGAACCTCGCCCGGCGATTCAAGGACAGTCTACCCGCAGGCGGCGATCCGCCGTGCGACCTGGAGATGCTGTTTGACCGGTACATGAGGAACTCGCTCTCGCAGGCCAATTGGTTCTACAACTCCGACGCCTATCCCCGCAACCAGGCCAGGCTCGCCGACGCCAAGATCAGACTCGAGACCGACAAATTGCGCTTCATCAACAGCCATACCTTGCACCTGCCACGCCAATTCGAGGGCAAGGAGGTGGTCGATATCAACTGGATGATCTTCCCCGACGGCTTGCAGGTCGTGGCCGACCCGGACGGCGTGGGGGGCAAGGCCTTCCTCCTCCCCCCCAACGAAAGCCGAACTGATTATCATACCCGGCCCTTCAATCTGGGAGTCTACAACCGAGTCCAGGCAAAGACTCTGGCCAACCGCACGATCCCGCCGGAGGAAATTTGCCAGGACGGAAGGTTCCACCTGTACCATCTTGGCAGGCTCGACATCAAGCCGGCCACGATTGTCTGGGTCCATTGGACCTGGCTGATCAGTATCCTGGTCGACTCGGCCTACCTGCCCAATGCGGACAACGAATGGGACGTATACGCTTCCATCAAGCTTGTCGGCAATCCGTACCAGAAGGACTCTTCAGACAACCCCCAAGTCCTGGTGGACCGGATTCTCCTGGTGCGGTAGCAGCAGGGTACGGCCGGAAGCGCCGACTGCGCCATGCTCCTGTTTCACATGCGGCCCAAGTGTTCAAGTATTCTCTCGACATCATAGACACAGCCGGCCCAGGAGCCGCCGCTGACGTTCTGGAGCGCCGCCCAGAGGCGGGTGTCGTCGGGAAGATGGTCGGCCGGTTTGAGGTCCGGATGTGGAGGCCGCCCTTGCAGCAGGTCTGCGGCCTGCTGCGGCGTGTAGCGCTCATTCCCCTGCCCGACAAACTCGATGCGGCCGGTCAGGTTCTTGCGGTCGATCGTCATCTCGATCATATCACCATCCCGCAGTTTTCCGATCGGCCCTCCCGCCAGGGCTTCGGGGCCGACGTGGCCGACGCAGGCGCCGGTCGAGACGCCGGAGAAACGGGCGTCCGTGATCACAGGGACGTGCTTGCCCCAGGGGATGTACTTCAGCGCAGACGTGAGCTGATACGTTTCTTCCATGCCGGTGCCGATCGGGCCGCAGCCGATCAAGACAATGATGTCCCCCGGTTGAATCGGCAGGTCGCTTTGGCCCTTGATCGCTGCGATGGCGTCCTTCTCTGAGACGAACACTCTCGCCCGGGATGTATGCCTGTACACCTGGTCTTCGTCGATCACACTCGGATCGATCGCCGTGGCTTTGACTACGGCGCCCTGCGGCGCGATGTTGCCGGAAGGAAAGACCATGGTGCTGGTCAATCCGGATCGGCGGGCCGCATCGGCGTCCATGATGATCTCATCGAAATCCAGGTTGTCCAGTTCCTTCAGGCGGGCCTTGATCGCCTTGCGTCGCGCGCTCTGCTGCCACCAGTCGAGATTCTCGCCGAGGGTCCTTCCAGTGACCGTCATCACGTTCGGATCGAGCAGGCCCATCTGGCGCAGGTGCAGCATGACTTCCGGGACGCCGCCCGCGGCAAAGACCTGGACGGTGGGGAAATTCCGGGGGCCGTTGGGCAGCGCATCGACCAGACGCGGGACCAGTTTGTTGATCCGGGTCCAGTCCTCCAGGGCCGGTGGTGTCAGTCCGGCGGCATGCGCGACGGCCGGGATGTGAAGCAGCATATTGGTGGAACCGCCGAACGCGGCGAACACCAGCATGGCGTTCTCCAGCGACGCCTGCGTCACGATGTCTCGCATGGGAATCTTCTGCGTGGCGAGATTCACTAAGGCCAGCGCGGATCGACGCGCCATATCGACCCAGACGGCTTCCCCGGAGGGCGACAAGGCGCTGTGGGGAAGGGCCATGCCGAAGGCCTCGGCCACGACCTGGGAGGACGCCGCCGTGCCGAGGAAGTGACAGCCGCCGCCCGCGGACCCACAGCTCCCGCATCCCATCCGGGCGGCATAGTCCCGGCCGATCAACTGATGTGCGAACCGTGCTCCGAGCGACTGGATCTGGGCGGTGTCTTCGGCGTCTCGGGTCGGCAGCATGGCGCCGCCGGGCACGATGATCCCGGGCAGATCCCCGCTGCCCGCCAGGGCCATCATCATCGCGGGAAGACCTTTGTCACAGGTGGCCGCCCCCATGACTCCCTTGCGACGCGGCAGGGAACGGATGAGCCGGCGCATCACCTGGGCCGCGTCATTGCGATAGGGAAGGCTGTCATACATGCCTTCGGTCCCCTGTGTGCGTCCGTCGCAAGGATCGCTGCAGAAACCGGCGAAGGGAAGAACGCCCTGTTGCTTCAGGGCCATCGCCGCTTCTTTGACCAGCAGACCGATCTCCCAATGCCCCGAGTGGTATCCCAGAGCGATGGGCCGTCCGTCGTCCGCACGCAATCCACCAAGGGTACTGAGGATCAGATACTGATCGAGATTCGTATCCTCGGGCCTCCATCCCATGCCCGCGTCCTGGGTCATGCCGAACAGGTCGCCGCTGGGTGCGTGTCGCAGGATCTCATCGGTCAGCGGAAGCGCCCCCTGCGGGCCTTGCCCATGCGTGCGCATCGAGGAGATGGTTTCGTCGCCTCCGACAATCGTTTCGTAGGTTGGACCGTTGCAGTTAGCCATTGGGCACTTTCTGATTGTGGAGGATTAGAGGTCTTTCTGTGTCCATTCCCCATCGACCAGGCGCCACATCGAGCCGGTCGGATTCTTGTCTTGAAGCTCCACGGGCAGCCGAGGCGGACGGACGTTGTCATAACAGCAAAGAGCGGCGAAGCGGAGCATGGAGGCCGGCAGCCCTACGGCCGTAAATCCGGGATGTCCCGTGGCTGGGTAGGGACCACCGTGGTTCATGGATGTGACAACCGCCACGCCAGTCGGCACCTTATCGTTCAGAAGCCTGCCGACCTTGGGGCGAAGCTCGGGTTCGAGAATCTCATACTCACGGTCATCCTGTCCCTGGGTGTGCGAATAGATGCATCCCGTCAGATTGCCTTCCAGCGCAGTAGCGACCTCTTTCATCTGCTCGATGTCGTCGGCCACCACAATCAGACTGGCCGTGCCGAACGCCTCGGTCTGAAGCGCATCGGGATTGCCGATGAAGGTCTTGCCGTCCACGCGCATCAGGGTGTTGGCGAACCGATAGCCGTCGTCTTCCATCTTCTTGCCGCCGACAATCAGCGCCGCGCCGGCGGACGTGAGGATTTCGACGGCCTCCAGAATCCCATCCGGCGCCTGTGGCGAGAGCAGAACGCCCGGCCGATTGCCGGCAAAGGCCTCCGCCAGCGTTCTGATGAATCGTTCGGTCCGTTCGCCTTTTTGCAGGACCATCAATCCAGGATTCGTACAGAACTGGCCGGCGCCCAGGGCACAGGACCCGAACAGCTCGGCCGCGATTTCATCCGAGCGTTCCTCCAAGGCCTCGGGCAGGATGAAGATCGGGTTCACACTCGACATCTCGAGATAGACCGGTTTGCCGGCCCGATCCGCCGCGGCTTTGAGTTGCAAGCCCGCGGCCTTGCTGCCGGTGAAGGCGGAAGCGCCGATCTGCGGATGCGAAACCAGTTGCAGTCCGAGCTCCGGGGGCGTGCGGTAGATCATCTGCACCGTCGCGGGGGGGAGCCCAGTTTCTGTGACGGCTTCGAAGGCCAGGCGGGCAAAGGCCAGGGTCGTTCCGGGATGGCCGGTGTTGGCCTTGGCGATCACGGGGTTGCCGGCTGCGATGGCAGCGACGAAGTCACCGCCGGCGATCGAGTTGAACGCGAACGGGAAGTTGTTCGGCCCGAACACCGAAACCGGACCGTCCAGAGGGCCCATCATGCTGCGGATGTTCGCCGAAGTGTCGATGGTGGCGTGGCACCAGCTCAACTCGCGCGCCGCCTGGGCGGCCTTGCGCATCTGATCCGTGGTGCGCGGAAGCTCTGCGTTTCTGAGCCTCGGCTCCTTAGGCAGGCCAGTTTCAAGGTTGGCGATCTCCACCAACTCATCCGTATGGGCCTCGATCTTGTCGGCGAACAGGTCCAGGAACCGGGCGAACTGTTCCCGAGGGGCCTTTCTCAGTTCAATCGCGGCCTGCTTGCCGGCCACGATCGCTTCGTTCACATCGTCTTGGCCACAGACGGGATACACCTGGGGAAGGACCTGTTTGTTCGCGGGATTCGCTGCATGGAAATGCCCGGCCGGGTCTTTGGGGGCCCGCCACCGGTCTGCGATGAGTACGTTCTGGTAATCCATGTTCTTCTCCTGAGCGTGCTATGATTCGACCCGGTTTTCGAGAACCAGGGTGCTGATGGTGATGGTGACCTTGTCGCCGACGGACAGCGAAAACGCCTTCTCCGGAACGATCCCCGTGCCGGTCATGAGAAACGCCCCGAAGGGAAAGCTCATCTCCAGGGTCAGATAAGAGGCCAGTTCTTCGAACGGCCGTTTGATCTGCGAGGTATTCGTGTTGCCCTTGAAGACGACTTCATCGTTTCGTTCGATCACCAGTTCGATGGGGAGGTCCCGCATGCGATCCGCCTGTGTGAGACAGATTCCCGGGCCGATGGCACAGGACCCGTCATACATCTTGGCCTGGGGCAGATAGAGCGGGTTCTCGCCTTCGATGTTTCGGGAGGAGACGTCGTTGCCCACGCAAAACCCGAGGACTTCCGCGTGGCTGTTGACCAGCAGCGTCAACTCCGGCTCCGGCACGTTCCAGTGACTGTCCCTGCGGATGCGGATGGCCGCCTGGGTGCCTTTGACTCTCCAGCCGATGGCCTTGAAGAACAGCTCCGGTCGCTTCGCCTCGTAGACCAGATCGTAGACGTTCTTGACGTCGGTTTCCGCCTCGCGCGCGTCCCGGCTGCGTGAATAGGTGACGCCGCAGGCCCACACTTCCTGATCGTATTCGATCGGAGGCAGCACCTGCCCCACGACCGGCTCGCCCGTCTGCAGGCCGGTTAGGTGGGGACGAATCTCCGCCGCACGCATGCCACAGAACCGTTTGAAGTCGAACTCGGGCGACAAGAGCGTCCCATCCAGCGCCCAGCGTTCGGTGTCGGCACATCGATACTTGGTCAGGACCATGAATCCTACTCCTTGCGAGGTCATTCGTCGGTTTCTACAGCACAATCAAACCAATAATCCAGATGATTGTACAGGCAAGAACCCCCATGCAAATCGTGCCGGTGGTCATCAGTTTGTATCCGGTCTTGACATCCATGCCGCTCATCTGCGTGACCACCCAGAAGAAGCTGTCATTGGCGTGCGAGGCGACCATGGAGCCGGCGCCGATGGCCAGCACGGCAAGCGCACGGCCGAGCGGCGAATCCAGTCCCATCGAAGCGAGCATGGGGGCCACGATCGAGGCGGTCGTGATGATCGCCACGGTGGACGATCCCTGGGCCGCGCGAATCGCGGCCGCCGCCATGAACGGCAGCCACAATCCCATCGACATCGACGACATGCCCTGGCCGATCGTATCGGCGATGCCCGAATTCTGCAGCACTCTGCCGAAGGCCCCTCCGGCGCCGGTGATCAGGATGATCATAGCGGCCGCCTGCATCCCCTGGCCGACCCAGCCGGAAGACGAGAGCATGTTTCTGTCGAGCGGCTTGGGGAGCGTCATGGCAATGCCGATGCCGATCAGCAGGGCGATCAAAGGAGTGCCGACGAAGCTGATGCCCTGATAGAGGCTGCTCTGCCCCAGGGGATAGGTCGGATAATCCGCGACGGATTTCAAGACGATCAACACGATGGGGACGAGGATCGGAAGGAAGGCGTGAAAGGCCGAGGGGGCCGTCTTCCGTCGGGCCGTGAATTCCTCCTCCGTCAGTTCCGGGTTGGGATCGATCTGAACGCGCCCCGCCACCTTCACCGCCCAGAACCAGCAGAAGAACAGGGTCAGAAGACTCACCGGAATCCCGATCAGAAGCACCCATCCGAGGTCCGCTTCCAGAATGCCGGCCGCCGCGATCGGGCCGGGGGTCGGAGGGACCAGGGTATGGGCCACCATGAGCCCCAGCGCAAGAGCAATGGCCGTGGTCGCGAGAGACAGCCCCGCCCGTTTGGTCAACGTCTTGTTCAAAGGGGTCAGAATCACGAAGCCGGAGTCCGCGAACACGGGAATCGAGACGATATAGCCGATCAGCGCCATGGCGGGCGTGACGTTCTTTCGGCCGATGACCTTCAGAATGCGCTCGGCCAGGGCATAGGCGCCTCCGGACTTGTCCAGAAATGCGCCAATGATGGCCCCTGCAACGATCACGATACCGATCCTTCCGATTGTCTCGCCAAAACCCCGTTCAATGGAAGAAACAACTTCGCGCAGAGGCATAGGGGAACAGATCCCGAAGAACAGAGCGGCCCCGATCAGGGCCAAAAAGGCATGGAGATGGAACCGGGTCGTGGAAATCACGATGAAGAGAATACTCAGTAGCAGCAGTGCAACGATCAGCATGATCGCACTCCCTGGATATAAGAGAACCCGCCTGCCAGTCTTGGTCAACACGTGGATCGGCAACGGCAACAGGGTGGGATACCTGGTCCCCTTAGACCCTCCCCGCTGCCCGAAACGCATCGAGCCGATGCAGCATGGGCTCCGAGCCCATCCTACGGCTCTATCGCACGACGAAGGTCGCCTTGACGGGTTGCGGGGCGCCGAGGTCCGTGCCGCGATTGCCGGGCGAGCAGCCGCCGATGGTGACTCTGAACCGGCCCGGCTCAAGCCGGCTGTCGCCGTTCTCATCGACCAACGACATCATCTCCGGCGTGATCGCAAACGCCACCTCTCTGCGCTGCCCCGGCGTGAGGTGGACGCGACGGAACCCCTTCAGGGCGGAAATCGGCGTTCGGACCGAAGCATCGACGTCGGTCAGATAGAGCTGCACGACTTCGTCACCGGCGACACTGCCCACATTCCTGACGGTGACGGTGGCGCGGATCGTCTCACCCTGGCGCGGTTGCGTGTTGTCGAGCTTCAGGTCGCCGTATTCGAATCGCGAGTAGCTCAGGCCGAACCCGAACGGATAGAGCGGCTCAGCAGTCATGTACCGGTAGGTGCGTCCGACCATCGAGTAGTCGTCGTAGGGCGGCAACTGATCGGTCGATTTCGGGAAGGTCAGGGGCAGTCGCCCGGCCGGGGAGACATCGCCGAAAATCACATCCGCTACCGCTACGCCGCCTTGCTCGCCCGGATACCAGACGTAGAGAATCGCGTCGGCCAGTTCGTGCACCTCGGGTATCGCCACGGGGCTGCCCCCGGTCAGGACGACGATGATGGGCTTGGTATTGCCCTGACGCAGACGGCGCAGGAAGTTCACCTGGTTGGGCGGCAGTCCGATGTCCTCACGGTCCCCCTTGTGGGGCGAGGCAATGGCCGCGCCTTCCTCGCCTTCGAGCTGGGGCGAGTAGCCCATGACCACGATCATGGCGTCGGCCTCCTTGGCGTCGCCGCTCGTCCAATCGATCGGGTTGACGTTCTCGCGGTCGAGCAGGAAGCCCTGGGTGTACCCGGCGAAGCTGCCGGGCTCGAGCTTGCCGGTGATGCCTTCGAGGATCGTCACCAGATTGTCGCTGACGCCGAAGTAATTGCCCAGCAGAACCTCGACGTTGGCGGCGCAGGGGCCGGTGACGTACAGCCGTTTGGCGTCCTTCTGCAGGGGCAGAACGCCGTTGGCGTTCTTGAGCAGGACGACGGATTCAGCGGCGGCCTTGCGCGCGAGCTGCTGGTGCTTCTTCGAGCGGATGACGTCCGTGGAGATTCTCGAGTACGGGTTCATCCCGGGCGGATCGAACATGCCGAGCTTGAACCGGGTCCGCATCAGGATCGCCAGGACCTCATCGATGGTCTCCTCGCTCACGAGGCCTTTCTCCACGGCCTCGATCAGGTGGGGGAGGGTGTTGCCGCAGTCGAGGCTGACGCCGCTGTTGACCGCCAGCGCCGCGGCTTCGGCGGGGGTCTCGACCACGTTGTGGCCTTGATAGAAGTCCACGATCGCCCAGCAATCGGACAGGATGTGACCCTCAAAGCCCCACTGCTCGCGGAGGATCCTGTGCAGGAGGGTCTTGCTGCCGCAGCAGGGTTCGCCGTTGGTCCGATTGTACGCGCACATGACCGCCTCGACGTTGGCATCGACCAGGGCCTTGAAGGCGGGCAGATACGTTTCGTACATGTCCTTGAGACTGGCCTGGGCGTCGAACTCGTGCCGCAGGGCCTCGGGGCCGCTGTGGACGACGTAGTGCTTGGCGCAGGCGGCCGTCTTGAGATACCGGGGATGGTCGCCCTGCAGGCCTCTGACGAAGGCGGTCCCTATGACCGAGGTGAGATAGGGGTCTTCGCCGTAGGTTTCCTGGCCTCGGCCCCAACGCGGATCGCGGAAGATGTTGATGTTGGGCGTCCAGAAGGTCAGGCCGCCGTAACGCAGGCGGCGGTCCCTATCGATGGCGGCCTGGTACATGGCCCGGGCCTCGTCCGAGATCGCCGACGAGACTTCGAAGATCAGGTCCTCGTTGAAGGTCGCGGCCATGCCGATGGCCTGGGGAAACACCGTGGCCCGCCCCGCCCTGGCGACGCCGTGCAGGCACTCGTTCCACCAGTTATAGGCGGGCACCCCCAGCCGGTCGATAGCCGGACTGTCGTGGGTCATCTGCGAGACCTTCTCGGCCAGGGTCATCCGGCCGATCAGGTCGGCCACCCGTTCGTCGGTGGGTAGCTTCGGGTCCATGAACGGCGTCTTCGCGATCGTGGCAGTGACGTGGCCCTGCTCGTGCCTGGCGCCTTCCCGACACGAGGTTGCAGTCAGCAGGACAACCGCCAGCAGGATGATGAACAGGTGTGCGTTGTTCTTCATGGCTCCATCCTTTCACTTGCAGATCAAAAAGGCAAGAAGCAAACATCAAAATAGCGGAATCCGCCTGTGGCGGATGACTTCCATGTTTTTGCATCTTGCTCTTTGCTTCGATTCGTTCGCTTCTACTCGGCGACGATCTCGATGCCGCAGATCTGTGGGTTCTCGACGTTGGGGGTAAAGCCGATCTCCAACTGGCCGTTCTCCACCGGTACGCCCTTGTACTCCTTGACGAGAGGCCTGAGCGGGCCGACGGTCTTGAACAGGTCGAGGTCTCTGAGTTCCTCGTGGCCCGGCACACTGACGGAGAAGACCCGCTCGCCCGGTCCCATGATGCCCTCGAAGGTCTCGGCGAAGTGCAGGCGCACCGTGTACTTGCCATTGGGCACCGTGAACTTGTACGAGTACATGCTGTATCGCTCGGTCTCGTAGATCCGTACGATCTCCGTGCCGGTGATCCCCACGTCCGGGCGGCCGATGGTCATGCCGTTGTCGGCGCCCCAGGTCTTGCCGGCGCCCAGTTCCTGGTCCGCCGCCCAGACGTTGCCGAACCGATCCTTGTACGGCTGGAAGGAGCCGCAATCGACCCGCAGCACGAACTTGCCGGCCGCCGCTGCGGGCGTCTTGAAGATGTGTTGGGCGAACAGATACAGGTTGCTAGCCCACGTGGCTCCATCGTGACCGTGGGAGTCCACGTGCCAGACGTGCGGGATGTCGTTCTCTTTGAGGTAGTTGTGGACGCCCTGACTGATGCGGATCAGGCCGTCCTTGTTGCCGCAGGACAGCCAGAGCAGCCCCAGCTTCTCCCTGGCGACTGCCGGATCGGGCACGAGTTCGGCGGCAGGCTTGGTGTTGGGGGCTGAGGAGAACCCGCCGACCCAGGCGAAGACGTCGAGGTGGCCGAGGCCGAAGTTCAGGGCCTGGCCGCCGCCCATCGACAGTCCCGCCAGGGCCCTGTTCTCGCGATTGGCATGCACGGAGTACCTGGCCTCGATGGTTGGGATCACGTCCTTGAGCAGGTCGCCTTCAAATGCGGCGAAGGCCGGGGCGGTGGCGAAGACATTCCCCTCGGCGCGGTCGTTCTTCTGCGCCCGGCCGTTGGGCATGACCACGATCATCGGCTGGATCTTGCCGTCGGCCAGCAGGTTGTCGAGGATGTTCTCCGGGCGGCAGAGGCGCTGCCATTCCGTCTCGTCGCCGCCGATGCCGTGCAGCAAGTAGAGCACAGGGTACTTGCGGTCGGTGGAATATCCGGGCGGCGTGTAGACGAGCATCTTGCGACGCGTTCCGACGGTCTTGGAGTCATACTCGACCATTGTCGTCTGGCCGTGAGGGACATTCTCGCGTCTGGCATTGAATCCGGCGGGCGGGTCATCGAAGGCGGGCTTGTCGTCCGGACCCAGCTCGATCGGTCCACCGAATCCGCCCCGTCCACCGCCTGCGCGAGCATCTTGTTGCAGGCCCCTTTGAAGGGCTGGAGCGTTGTTCTGGAACAGCAGAGGCGCGAACTCGCGCAGGCTACGCCGCCAGGACTGGAACTCGTGAGCGGTATTCGGGGAAACGTAGAAGGCGCTGTTGATTCCGGCTTGCTGCAACGCGTCGGCGTTCGCCTTGGGATCGCCGCCGCGTCTGCCGCGGTCGCCGCCGAGCTCGCGGCTGCCGTAGCTGACGAACACCAGCTTCACCTTCTCCTTGAAGCCGGGCGTGTTACTGACATCGTCCAGGGAGATGGACCCGCCGCTGAAGAGGCCGATGTGCGAGAACTTGTCGAGATTCTTCAGGGTGATCGTCTTGGTCTCCATTCCTCCCATAGACAGGCCCGCCATGGCGCGATTCGGTTGATCGGAGAGCGTGCGGAAGGTGGCATCGATGTAGGGGATCAGCTCGTCGACCAGGACGGTCTGGAAGGGGCGGATGTCGAAG
Organism: uncultured Pirellulales bacterium; assembly: GCA_964610435.1. Lineage (GTDB taxonomy): Bacteria > Planctomycetota > Phycisphaerae > Sedimentisphaerales > Anaerobacaceae > Anaerobaca. Next base: position 59,315 of record CAZSXM010000019.1, read on the forward strand.
TCTCTGAGGCCGCCGAACCGGATCTCGTTCGTCATGCCGTAGGTCATCACGATGAGGAAGGGCTTCGTCTTGCCTTCGGCGATCAGGTTGTCCATGATCAGGTTGGCGTGGCCCTGGTTGCTCCAGGCGGTTTCATCCTCGCCCCAGCCGTGCTGGAGGTACAGTACCGGATAGCGTTTGGTCAGGTCCTTGTCGTAATCGGGCGGCGTGTACACGAACGCGCGGCGCGAGGTGTTCGTGCTCTTCGAAGGGAAGAGGATCTGCTGCACTCGGCCGTGGGGAACGTCTTTGAGGGCGTAGAAGTCCCGGTCATGCGCGGGGATTTCGATGCCGCTCTCCCACCGCGTCGAGCCGTAGAAGTTCAACGCGCCGGGATCGTTGAATGTCCCCCCATCCACCGTCAGATGGTAGTAGTGGAATCCTTCGTCCAGCGGCCTCTGGGTGACGCCCGTCCAGGCGCCGTCCTCGCCTTTTTCGAGGGCGAACCCGCCCCGTTCCAGTCCGCCCAGGCTCACGCGGACGCTTTGGGCCTGGGGCGCCACGATGCGGAATCGGGCGTAGCCCTGGGAGTTGACCTGCGGGTACTCCTGACCGGGCTGGTTCAAAGTCGAGGGTTTCCAGTCATTCGCTTCGCCAGGCTGGTTCGCCTGCGCCGCAGACAGCAAGCCTGAGAGACCGACGAACAACGCAAGTACAATCAACTTCTTCTTCATGATTCTTCTCCTTTAGTCTCTGAACAGAAGTGGAGCGAACTCGTGCAGGCTGCGTCGCCAGCTCTGCCACTCGTGAGCCGTCAGTGGGGAGACGTAGAAATGGCTTCTGATCCCGGCCTCTTTGAGCGCCTCGGTGTTTGCTTTGGGATCGCCACCGAAGCCGGTTCTGGGGTTCTCGATTTCGCGGCTGCCGTAGCTGACGAACACGAGTTTGATCTTCTCCTTGAAACCGGGTGCATTGCTGACGTCCTCCGGGCTGATGCTGCCGCCGCTGAAGATGCCGACATGGGAGAACGTGCCAGGGCTGGCCAGGGTGATCACTCTGGTTTGCATGCCGCCCATGGACAGGCCCGCCATGGCCCGGTGCCGCTGATCCGCCAGCGTGCGGTAGTTGGCGTCGATCATCGGGATGATGTCTTCCAGCAGGGTCTTCTTGAAGTTGTCGGCCCAGCCTTCCGGGGGCCAGGTGCCGCGACCACGTTCGCCGCGTCGGGGCGGAGAGGCTGTTGTCCAGGTGCCGTTGTCCATGACGATGATGAAGGGTCTGGCCTTGCCCTCGGCGATCAGGTTGTCCATGATCAGATTGGTCTTGCCCTGGTTGGGCCAGCCGGTCTCGTCTTCACCGCCGCCGTGTTGGAGATAGAGCACGGGATAGCGGGCTGTCGTGTCCTTGTCGTAGTCCGGCGGCGTGTAGACGAAACAGCGACGAATGCTGTCGTTGACCTTGGAGTAGTAGAGATTCTGGCGTATCTGGCCGTGCGGGACGTTCTTGAGAGCGTAGAAGTCCTGGTCCTTGGCGGGGCATTCCACGCCACTGCCCCAGCGGCCGGCGCCATAAAAGAACAGGCTGCCGGGGTCCGGGACCTGGGCCCCGTCGATGTTGAGCTGGTAGTAGTGGAAGCCTTCGTCCTGGGGCGCTGAGTCGCCGACCCACGCGCCATCGTCGCCCTTGGTCATGGGGTATCGTACGCCGCCGATATCGAGCAGGACGCTCTGGGCGTCGGGCGCGACGATGCGGGCCCGGACGCGGCCTTCGGAGTTGACCTGGGGATATTGCCGGCCCGGCTGATTGGAGGACGCCGGCTTGAAATCGTCCGGCCCGGCAGATGCTGCCGGCTGGGCCCAGCAAGCCTGACCCCAAAGCACCGAGATCATCACCCACACCGCGAAGTTTTGTCTCATCATGATCGCGCCTTTCCCATTAGACTGTTCGTGTCAGGCTGAATACCATCTGTATAACACCGCTCGGAAAGGCCGCAAGTGAGATAGAAAAAAGGATTCGCGCGTGATTTTCCATTCTCTCGCCATTTTTCATATCACATTTCGCGGTTCCCGCCGGTAACAACGAAGAACGATACCGAAAACTGCATGGGTTGGCTATGGGGCAGGACAAACGCACTCTGGACTTTCTGGGGCTCTTCGTGAAGCACCAGCAGGAGATCTACGCCTACATCCTGACGTTGGTCCCTCACGTCAACGACGCGGACGACTTGTTCCAGGAGGGGATGACCGTGATGTGGCGGAAGTTCGACCAGTTCCAGTCGGGGACGAATTTCGCCGCGTGGGGCATCCAGATCGTGCGCTATCAAATTCTCGAATACCGTCGCAATCTGGCCCGCAGCAAACGTGTCGTTATGGAGAATTCGTTGTTCGAGGCGTTGCTGGACCACATGCCCGCCATTCAGGATGAATTGGCCGCGCGGATCGAGGCGCTGCGCGCGTGCCAGGGGCGCCTGGACGACCGGGCCAGGCGAATCCTCAAGATGCGCTACGAGCACAACAGCCCCGTCGAGGAGATCGCTTCCTACCTGAAGGTGTCTCGGCGTCACGTCTACCACATTCTCGGCCGGATCAACAGCGTATTGCTGCGATGCATGCGCAGGACGCTGGCGGAAGGGGGCCGGCCGGTATGAGTGCAGCTCCTTTCCCGGAGATGGACGAGCTGATCCAGCGTCTGCTGGACGATCAGATCGAGCCCGACGAGATGCAGCGTCTTGGGAAGGCGATTCGTGAGGACCCGAGGGTGCGGGACTACTATATCGACAGCCTGGTCGTCTCTGCCGTGATCCGGCGTTCCAGCCAGGTGACCGGGGAGCTTTCCAAGTCGGACCTGATCCGGGCGATCTCGAGCGGCGCCAATCAGAGCCGTTCCAAGCGCGCTGTGCGATATCTCTATTCGGTTGCGGCCGTTCTGGTCTTCGGGGTCCTGATCCTTGCGTCTGTGACGTTGTTCCGGCAGAAGGCTCAGGGGCCGGCGGTCGGCAGACTGGCCGGCGCCTACGAGGCGCAGTGGCGAGGGGCCCGTCCGCGTCCGGGCGAACCGGTGCACGTCGGCGCCTACGACCTGCGCGAAGGTGTGGCGAAGATGGATCTGGACCAGGGAACGAGCCTCCTGCTCGAAGCGCCTTGCCAGGTCGAGCTGAAGAGCGCTGGGGAAGTGATCCTGCGAAGCGGCAGGCTTGCTGCTGTGGTCCCTCCGCAGACTAAGGGGTTTCGCGTGCGAACGCGCACGGCCCTCATTACGGACCTGGGCACGGAGTTCGGGGTCGTCGCGCATCCCGACGGGAGCACCGAGGCTCATGTCCTGAAAGGCAGCGTGAGCGTCGCTCTCGATCCGAACCGATCGGCTCGGGCGACGTCGCTCGTTGTCAATGAAGGGCAGGCGGCGGCGGTCGATGCCGCCGGACGGACGATTCGAGGCGGACTGGCGGCCCGCGAGGATCTCTTCGTTCTTCAACTGCCGTCGTTCAGCCGGCCCTCCGGTCGCTCGGGCCGACTGAATCTGGCAGATATCGTGGGCGGCGGCAACGGTCGCGGCGCCGGCAGGTTGAACCGGGGCATCGACCTGGGGACCGGCCAGGCATTCAAGGGGCCCGCCACCACGATCCGGCGGACCCAGCGAAGCGAGTTTCGCCCCGCCCCTCAGTTGCGTGGCGTTGACGGCGTATTCGTGCCCAACGGGACCCTGGGCCCGGTCGTGATCAGCTCCACCGGGTTGACGTTTGCCGAATGTCCCCGGACAATGGGGACCTACTACGGCGGCCCGGCAAACAGCGGCACGTTCTTTGATATCCCAAGTCGGCAGACCCACGACGCCCGGCTCGACGGCGTCAGCTTCGGCACATCCGCCCATCCGGCCCTGACCCTGCATCCCAACGCCGGCATCACGTTCGATCTGGACTGGATTCGCCGGGACAATCCCAACGCCCGGATCGACCGGTTCACCGCCGTGTGCGGCATCCCCAGAGATTTGCCTCGAACGCCGTTCAGTCCCGCCGACGTCTGGATCCTTTTGGATGGCGTCGTTGCTCTTCATTTGCACTATCCTGCCGAGCGGAGCGCCGTCGAGACGGTGGACGTGCCGATCCCCGCCCAGACGCAATTCCTGACGTTGCTCGCCACGTGCTCCGGGCGGGCGGACTATTCCTGGGTCCTCTTCGGCGACCCGTACCTGCAGTGAGTGCTCGCCCTTTTTCGGACATCATATCGTGATCCGTATGCACCTTGCACCTTTGACACTGATTCTGATCGACACCAGGAAAGGAACGCATCTATGAACACACACGTTCGCCGAAGGTTCGCTGTTATCGCACTGGTAGCCGCTGGCACGGCTCTCGCCGCTGGTCCGGCAACGGGTGGTACGGTTGCTCCCGAGCTACCCTTCACCACGCCGCTCCGGTGGAAGAGCACAGGGGTGCTGATCAAGCCGGTCTCCGATGAAACGCACACCATCGTGTCCGTCAAAGACCCAACGGTCGTCCGTTACAGCGGCCTGTGGCACGTCTACGCGACGGTCTACTCGACGTCCGCCCGGACCTGGAACATGGTGTACCTGAACTTCGAGGACTGGTCGGATGCGCCCAACGCCAAGCTGCAGTTCCTCGATCAGAATCCCAATATGGGAGGGTACAAATGTGCGCCACATTTGTTCTATTTCACGCCTCATGAGAAGTGGTATCTGGTCTATCAGACACAGCCGCCGGCGTATTCGACCACCGATGACATCTCCAGGCCCGAAACCTGGACGGCGCCGCAGCGGTTTTTTGCCAGACAACCAGAAAGTATGCCGCGGCTTCCGATCGACTACCATGTGATCTGTGACGACACGCACGCCTATCTGTTCTTCACAGGCGACGACGGCAACTTCTATCGCAGCCGAACCACGATCGAGGAGTTCCCCAAGGGCATGAGCGACCCAGAGATCGCCATCCGAGATCGGCGAAGCGACCTCTTCGAGGGGAGCATCACCTACAAGATCAAGGGCACCGACACCTATCTGACTCTGATTGAGGCCCTGAGCCCGGCACGGTACTATCGCGCCTGGGTATCGGACCGTCTTGACGGGGAATGGACGCCCGTGCCGGGCGCCGATTCGTGGCAGACGCCTTTTGCAGGGATCAACAACGTCACCTTTGAGGACGGCGTGACGCCTTGGACCAGGGACATCAGTCACGGAGAGCTGATTCGCGACGGATATGACGAGAAGATGCTCCTCGATCCCGACAACCTTCAGTTTCTCTACCAGGGCCGCGATCCGGCGAGCGGCGGACGCTACGAGCTGTTGCCTTATCAACTCGGCCTCCTGACACCGGACCATTCCAGGAAGTAGGGGCAACAAGGAGCACTCTCGTGAAAAGACATCGTTATCGGTCACGTTCGCAACGAAGGACATGGACAAGGGCCGCCATTTTTGCCGTTGCGGCGCAACTCGCCGTTTCGGCGGCGCACGCCAATGCCACTGACCTGACGATTCAGGCGGGCCGGTCGGGAAAACCGATCAGTCCTCATCTGATCGGCATCTTCTTCGAGGATCTGAACTACGCCGCTGACGGCGGGCTGTACGCGGAGCTGATCCAGAATCGCTCCTTCGAGTACAGCCCCACGGAGCAGTCGTCATGGCATCCGCTCTCTTTCTGGGAGCTCCAGAAGCGCGGCGGCGGCGACGGCTCGGTGAGCGTGGCCAATATGCGGCCGATCCATGAGAACAATCCGCATTATGCGCTGCTGCAAGTCCGCGCGCCCGGCGAAGGCGTGGGGATTGCGAACGGCGGATTCGGCGGCATCCCGCTCCAAGAAGGCGAAGCCTACGAGGCGTCGTTCTGGGCCTATCAGGCGTTCATGGGAATCATGTGGGGACGGGGCGATAACAGCAAACCGATGCCCGTCAGCTTGCGCCTGGAAACCACCGATGGCGAGGTGCTTGCGGAAGCCACAATGGAGATCCTGGGCCGCCAGTGGCGGAAGGTAAGCGCGCGATTGACTCCGACCCGCACGGTTAACGACGCACGCCTTGTGTTGCTGGCCCACGCGCAGGGCGCGCTTTGCATCGACATGGTCTCGCTGTTCCCGGAGAAGACGTTTCGCAACCGGCCCAACGGGCTTCGCGCCGATCTGGCGCAGGCGTTGGCCGACCTGAATCCCAGCTTCGTCCGCTTCCCCGGCGGCTGTCTGGTTCACGCCGGTGGCATCCGGCGCTACTACAACTGGAAGGACACCATCGGTCCCGTGGAACAACGGCGGGCCCGCCCGAATCACGCTTGGGGCTATCACCAGACGATGGGGCTCGGCTATTTCGAGTATTTCCAGTTCTGCCAGGACGTCGGCGCCAAGCCGGTCCCCATCGTGGCCGCCGGTGTGTCGTGCCAGCACGCCGGCCATTCGCCCGGGCGCGGGCAGGAAGGTCTGCCCATGGAGGAGATGCCGGCGTACATCCAGGACGTTCTCGATCTGATCGAATGGGCCAACGGCCCGACGACCTCGAAGTGGGGCGCCAAACGCGCCGCCGCCGGTCATCCGGAACCGTTTGGTCTGAAGTATCTCGGTGTCGGCAACGAAGAGGCCGTTACGCCCATTTTCGAGGAACGCTTCAAAATGATCTATGAGGCGATCAAGGCGAAGCATCCCGAAATCGTCGTGATCGGAACGGTCGGCCCCTTCGCCGGCGGTGAGGATTTTGACAACGGCTGGGCCTTTGCGAGGGAGCTCAATCTCGCGATGGTGGATGAGCACTATTACGTGTCGCCGCAGTGGTTCTGGGACAACCTGGATCGCTATGACCGGTACGATCGCAACGGCGCCAAGGTGTACGTCGGCGAATACGCCGCCCACGATCGCGACAGACGCCGCAACACGCTGCGTTCCGCGCTGGCCGAGGCCGCCGGCCTGACGAGCTTCGAGCGTAACGGCGACATCGTTCGTTTCACCTCCTACGCTCCGTTGCTCGCCCGGCGGGGTCACACGCAGTGGCATCCCGACCTGATCTACTTCAATGGGACCGAGGTGTTTCTCACGGCGAACTACTATGTCCAGCAGCTCTTCGGCCAGAACAGCGGCGATCGTTACCTCGAAACCGCGTTTGGTCCCGCCGACACCCGCAGATTGGCAGCTTCGACGGTGATCGACTCGAAGAGCGGCGATTTGATCCTCAAGATTGTCAACGGCAACGGGGAACCGGTGGAAATCGCCATTCGGCTGGCGGGACTGCCCTCCGGTGTTTCGATGAAGGCCGTCAAGACGGTCCTCACGGGGCCCGATGCCGACGCCGCGAATAGGGATGGAGAGCCTCCGGCTGTCGAGCCAAAGACTTCAACCGAGACGATCGAGCCGAGTTTCGCCTATAATGCACCGGCCTATTCGTTGACCTTTTTTCGTATCCATCGATAGCCTCATGGAGATGATGTCATGAAGATGCATTCGTTGCACGTGCTCGTATTGACCTGTGTCACTCTTCTGGCCGCCGGGCAGGGGCGCGCCGCCTCGGCGCGGAACCCCGTCATCTGGGCCGATGTCCCGGACGTCGCGGCCATTCGCGTCGGCGACACCTACTACATGGCCAGCACCACCATGCACATGAGCCCCGGCTTGCCGATCATGAAATCGAAGGACCTGGTCAATTGGGAGCTGATCGGCTATGCCTACGACACCCTGGCCGACAATGAGGCCCTCCGGCTGGAGAACGGACAAAACGCCTACGGCCGGGGATCCTGGGCCCCTTGCCTGCGATACCACAACGGGACCTTCTATGCGTCCACGTTTTCCAGCACGAGCGGTAGAACGCACATCTACACGACCGCAGACATCGAGAAGGGTCCGTGGAAGGAGACGGCGTTCGCGCCCTCTCTGCACGATCACTCCTTGTTCTTTGATGACGACGGCCGGGTCTACATGCTCTATGGCGTCGGCAACCTTCGACTCACAGAGCTGGAACCGGACTTGTCGGGCATCAAGAAAGGCGGCTTCAACGAGGTCGTGATCCCCAACGCCAGTGCTGTGGCCGGCGACAACATCGGTCTGCCTGCCGAGGGATCGCAGATGCGCAAGATCGACGGCAGGTATTATGTGATGAACATCACCTGGCCACGCGGCGGCATGCGCACGCAGATCATCCATCGGGCGGACAAGATCACCGGTCCCTATGAGAGCAAGCTGATCCTGCAAGACCAGGGTGTGGCCCAGGGCTGTCTGATCGACACGCCGGACGGCTGCTGGTATGCGCTTCTGTTCCAGGACAACGGCTCGGTCGGCCGCAGTCCCTGGCTGATACCTGTGCGATGGGAGGACGGCTGGCCGGTGCTGGGTGTCGACGGCAAAGCGCCCACGACGCTCGATATCGACGTGAGCGACCAGGGACTTGGGAACATCGTGACCTCGGACGAATTCAATCGAAAGTCCGGCGAGCCGCTGCCGCTGGCCTGGCAATGGAACCACAACCCCGACAACCGCTACTGGTCGATCGGCGAGCGCACCGGCCATCTGCGGCTGACCACCGGACGGGTGGACAGCCATGTTCTCCAGGCCCGCAACATGCTGACCCAGCGGACGTTCGGCCCGGTCAGTTCCGCGACCACGAAGATCGAGATCGGCAACATGAAAGACGGTGACTGCGCCGGCCTGATCGCCCTGCAAAGACGATACGGCTTCGTCGGCGTCAAGAGGGAGGGCGGCAGCAAGTCGATCGTGATGGTGAGCGCCCAATCCAATACGCCCGAGGAGATCGAGAGCGTTTCGCTTGCCCAGCAGACCGTGCACCTCAGGATCGACTGCGACTTCCGGGATCGCACGGACAAGGCGTACTTCTACTACAGCCTGGATGGCACGACGTGGACGCGGATCGGTTCGGTTCTGCAGATGGCCTACACGCTGCCTCACTTCATGGGTTACCGCTTCGGCTTGTTCAACTTCGCGATCAAGACGGCAGGCGGATTTGTGGATTTCGACCATTATCGCTTGAGTGATGAGATCGGCGTGAAGTAGCCGTGTTGTTCGGTATTCTCTTGCAGCATATCGAACGGTCTGATTCCAGGATGTTCGTACACTATGCGTGGCTGCGAAGAGCTTCATCGTCTGGGCGTTGGGGCCTGTAGGTTTGTTATGGAACGCAAGAAGACCGCATCACGCGCAGGCAACGGCCGAGGTCTCATCGCAGGCAAGGAGACGCCGATTCGGATGGTCGAATCACGGCCGGACGCTCGGTCTGCTGCGGGAGTCTCGACTGAGAGGCGGCAGAACGTTCTGCGGGCGGTTCGATGGGGTCGCCCCGATTACATCCCCATGCACTTTCACATCAACGAGGCCTGTTGGCGCCATTACCCGGCCGGAGCTTTGGAAGAGTTGATGGAGTCGCATCCCTTTCTGTTTCCAGATTTCGCCGGGGCGGGTACCGGCCGGACCGAACTGGACTATCCGATCCCTGAGCGGCCCGGACGGCCGTTTGTGGACGGCTGGGGCTGTCGGTGGGAGACCGCCCTGGAAGGCATGGTCGGTACGGTCACGGATCATCCTCTGGCAAGCTGGGCGGCGTTCGAGGGGTACGCAGCCCCCGACCCGCAGGTCGATTCCGGCAAAGGACCGATCGACTGGGCGCAGATCGCGCGGAACATCGAGCGGGCGCGAGCCTGTGAAGAGCTGACGATGGGAGGGCTGCGTCACGGGCATACGTTCCAGACATTGGTGGACATTCGCGGATATGAGAACCTCCTGTTCGACATGGTCGATTGTCATCCGAACTTGCCGCGCCTGATTGAGATGGTCGAGCGGTTCAACGCTGCGATCGTGCGGCGATACCTCGATCTCGGCGTCGAATGGATGGACTATCCGGAAGACCTCGGCATGCAAACCGGTCCGATGCTCTCACCCGAGATGTTTCGGGCGTTCATCAAACCCAGTTATGAACGCCTGATGAAGCCGGCCCGCGACACGGGTTGTATCATTCACATGCACTCCGACGGCCGGATTTGCGGTCTGCTGGACGACCTCATCGACGGCGGCGTGGACGTCGTCAACCTGCAGGACCTGGTTAACGGCGTTGACTGGATCAAGGACAAGCTCGCGGGTCGCGTGTGTATCGATCTCGACATCGACCGTCAGACGGTCACGCCGGCCGGTACGCCGGAACAGATCGACGCCCTGATCCGGGAAGAGGTGACCAGACTGGGATCGAAAGAAGGAGGGCTGATGATGATCTACGGACTGTACCCTGGTGTGCCGCTGGAGAACGTCAGGGCACTGATGGATGCCATGGAACGATATGCCGGCTTCTACGCCTGAACAATACCACATTTGGGAGACGCAGATACTATGTTAGCGATCAGAGCAGTTCTCATCGGTGCTTTCGTTGTCTCTGGCCTGTCGCCTGTCTCCGTGGCTGGAGAGGAGGACGCGACGCTCGTCCGGGCGGCCAGAGACCCGCATACGGGGCAGGTCGTGGTCACGGAGGGCGGTCGGCCCGTTTTGCAGTACAACTACCTGACGGTTCAGCCTCCGGCAGGATACGTCGAGTCGATCGCCGAAGGCAATCGCCGCTATGCCAGGGCCCGGAGCAACTACATCCACCTCTTGTACGGTCCGGACGGCGAGGTGCTGACGCAGGATTGGTCGGTGGACCATCCCCATCACCGGGGCATCTACTGGGCGTGGCCCGAGGTGGACTGGCGCGGACAGCGAGGCGATCTTCACGCTCTTCAGACCGTCATCGCGCGTCCGACGGCCAACGTCAAGCTCCACAGTAGCGCCGAGTATGCTCGGATCGAGGCCGAGAGCCTGTGGCTGTGGGAGGACGAGACACCTATCGTGCGCGAGGTGGTCGTCATCTGCGTGCATCGAGCACAGGCGGAAGAGCGGCATATCGATCTGGCCTTTCGCTTCGAGGCCCTGGCCGACGACGTGGCGCTGGCACGCCGTGGCACCGATGCCTATGGCGGGCTCAACATCCGCCTATCGCCGATTCAGCAGATGCGACTGATCCATCACGCCGACCCGACCGAAGCCGATCCACGCCGCGCCTGGTCGGACAGTCTCGGCATACGTCAAGAGGGCAGTCGGTCCGTCGGCATGGCCGTGTTCGAGAAGGCCAGCAATCCTGACTACCCCGGCGATTACATCGAGTACCCCGATCTGCCGTGGTTCCAGCCGACGTTTCCCGCCCGGGGCACGCGCTACGTACTGACGAAAGGCAAGACGCTCACCCTCCGATACCGCCTGTGGATTCGGCCGGGCGGTCAGACGAGCGAGGCGACGTACACAAGGCAATGGGACCTCTTCAACAGCACCCCCGAACCAGCGAGTGGGAGAATGCGACGATGACGAAGCGACGCTATGGAGTCCTGGTGCACGGAGCGGGTTGGGTGGCGACCCAGCACGTCCAGGCGTTCCTAAACAACGCTCATGCCGATGTGGTGGCCATCTCCAGTCGGCGTCTGGCCGGCGCACAACGTCTGGCCGATCAATATGGGCTGAGCGGAACCGTCTGCTATGACAATCTTGACGCCGCTTTGAAACACGACGGTGTGGACATCGTTTGCGTGTGCACCCCTCAGCACGTGCACTGCGAAAACGTCCTGGCTGCGGCGGCGGCCGGCAAGCACATCGTAATCGAGAAGCCCGCAGCCAACTCGCTCGAGGAGCTGCATGCGATGCAGGACGCGGTGCGGCAAGCAGGCGTCAAGACCGTTGTCAGCTTCGTGCTCCGCTGGAATCCGCTCTTTCAGACCATCAAACGTCTCATCGCCGCCGGTGCCCTGGGGCAGGTCTACTGCGTCGAGACGGATTACCAGTCGTACAACGGCGCCTGGTGGGGCGGCTGGGAGGACGGCCGCAGGAAGGCGACCGCCGTCAGTGCGATGGCGGTGGCGGGTTGTCATGCCATCGATGCCCTGCGCTGGTTCGCGGCCCCCGGCGAATTTGAGGCCGCCGATCCGGTCGAGGTCTTCGCCTACGCCGCCGGCCGACGCAAGGGCAAGACGCATCAGTACAATCCCATAACCAACACATGGCAGGAATATGCACCGATGGAGTACGACGGCCTGGAGATGGCTATGGTGCGGTTCGCCAACGGGACGCTCGGCAAAGTGTCAGTCAATTTCGAGTGTGTCCAGCCCTACACCTTTCCCATCGAGGTCTTCGGCGATCGCGGCTCGATCAGGAACAACCGCCTCTGGTCCGCCGCCTTCCCCGGACAGAGAGACTGGATCGAGATCCCGACGATCTGCCCGGACTCCAGCGACGTATCCCACCATCCGTTCCAGGGCCAGATCGACCACTTCGTCCAGTGCCTGCAAAGCGACGTGGAATCCCACTGCAATCTCGACGATGCGGTCAAGACCCACGAGGTGGTCTTTGCCGCCCAGCAGTGTTATCAGAGCCGTCGTCCGGTGTCGTTGCCCCTGCTGCGTGGCTCTTGACGAAGACGAGATTGGCGTGTTAGGGTTTCCTGGTGTTGTGCGTCTCGTGCCGTTCTGCAAATCGCTCATCAGGAAAAAGGAGATGATGCTCTCATGGGCTCAGCCCCGGGCGTCCTGCGATTGAAAATCGAGAAGGGTTCCTGTCTGAGTCCCTGCCTGTTCCAGGTGGGTTGGGCGGTGTTCCCCGAGCCGGTGCACGATGTCGAGAACCTTCCGGCCCACGTTCACGAGCGGGCCTACGAGATCTGCTATATCGCCCACGGCACGGTGGATTGGTGGGTGGGAGAGAGCCTTTTTGAAGTGGGGCCGGGCTGTGTGTTCATCACGTTTCCTGGCGAAAAGCACGGCGGCCTCCACGGTATCATGAACCCCTGCGAGTTGTTCTGGGTCCAAGTCGAGTTTCCCGATGGGGGCAACCTGCCCGGCTTGTCGTGTGATGAGACCGCGTCGCTCGCCGATCGATTCGCCCGGATCGACCATCACTGTTTCCCTGCAACGGCCCAGACGCCAGCCTTGTTCAAGAGACTCATCGACGAACATCGCGAGATCGGTGATTATAGCGTCATCCTCGTGCGAGCCACACTGCTCGAACTGCTGGTGGCGGTCGTTTCCGGACACGATCTGTACCGACACCACAACACCATGGGTCTGCAATGCTCCAAGCCCATTCGCCGGGCCCTTGAAATGATCGACCGGCGGTTGGAAGAGTGCTTCAAGATGGACGAAATCGCTGCGTCGGTGGGGCTGAGCACCACATCGTTCTATCGACGTTTCTCGCAGGAGGTCCATGTGACTCCGGGGGAGTACTTGACGCAGCGGCGTGTGCATCGGGCCAAGACCCTCTTGCGCGATCCTTCACGGACGGTGACGGCAATCGCCCACGCCTTGGGGTATTCCTCCAGTCAGTACTTCGCCACGACGTTTCGGAGGGTCACAGGTGTGACGCCGCGAACGTATCGTACGACGGCGCTCCGCGACGCGTTCGATTCGTAAGGACGGCCGCTTCAAGGTCGAGGGCAAACGTGGTGATCCTGGAGAGACGCCATCTCAACTCCGGACCCGTCGGGCGGCTGTTGGAGATTCTCCCAGAAGATATCAAACGCCACAGTTGGGAGGTCTGCGATAGAATCAAGGCATCTGGTGCGTATCACATTCGACGTGAAGAGCGGTTCCGGTGCAGCACCTGATCAGGAGGTCCTCATGGCCAAAGCTCACTTTCCGGGCAGGACGGAATGCGGCGAAGGTTTCACGTTGATCGAGCTGCTTGTGGTCATCGCCATCATCGCGCTGCTCATGGCGATCCTGATCCCCACGCTGAACATGGCCCGCAAGCAGGTGCGAGGCACCGTCTGCATGGCGGCGTTGAAGCAGTGGGGGCTGTGCTATCACCTCTACGCGCAGGACCACGAGTCGAAGCTCCCGGTGTTCATCGGGGGCACCCATCAGACCACGTATATGGATTCGTTGCGGCCCTACTACGCCGATATCAACAAGATGCGGACCTGTCCATCGGCCACCCAGGTCGCCACGGGAAACCCGACCGGCGCCCAAGCCCAGAGTTACTTCGGATACACGCGCAACGCCTGGCAGATCGACGTGGCCCAGGCCGAGTGGATGGCCGATACCGACTGGGGCGTGGGCAGCTTCGGCGAGAATTCCTGGCTGCGAGATTCGCGGGATACCAGCGGCAACCGGCTTCAGACGGACCAGACGTGGGCCGCCATCGACGTCAAGGGCATCAAGGATGTCCCTCTTATCGGCGATGCGCGGTGGAACAATGCCTGGCCCGACTCCGGCGATCCTGTGCCGGCCGGCGTGGCGGCCGAGGAGCAGATGTTCCATATCGGCAACTGGTCGCGCATGGTATGCTATGCCATGAGACGCCACCGGGCCGGCCTCAACATCTGCTTCGGTGATGCGAGTGTGCGATACATTCGGGCCGAAGATCTGTGGACGCTCAAGTGGAATCGGCAGTCGCAACCGGTGGACGTCGGGGATGACCTCCGCTGGATGACCGCATGGTAGGTCGCTGCACGCATGAGAGGCCCGGCGCGTATAAGGAAACCCAAGATTTGGAGAAGACGAAGATGTCCGAGACCCGGCACGTATCACGACGCAGCTTCATTCGTCAGGCCGCCACAACCGGCGTGGCCGGCATAGCGGTTCCGTACTACGTTCCCGCCAGCGCCCTGGGCCAGGCGGGCCAAGGCGGCGCCAACGATCGGATCGGGGTGGGTCTGATCGGCTGCGGCGGCATGGGCCGGGCCAACCTGAACGCCTGCGCGGGCCGAGCCGATGTGGTCGTCACTGGCGTCTGCGACGTGTGGAAACCCCGGCGCGATGCGGTAGTGGCCCAATTCCAGGGCACCGCCAAGCCGTACCACGACTACCGTGAGATGTTGCAGGCGAAAGACGTCGACGCCGTCATCATCGCATCGCCGCCCCACTGGCACTGCCGCATGGCCGTCGATGCCTGCGAGGCCGGCAAGGATCTTTACCTGCAGAAGCCCATGACGCTTCACGTCGGCGAGAGCTTCGCCGTCCGCAACGCCGTCCGTCGCCATCGGCGGATCTGTCAGGTCGGCACGCAGATCCACGCCTCGGAGAACTACCGCCGCGTCGTGGAATTCATTCGCTCGGGCAAGCTCGGGCCGATCAGCGTCGCCCGAACGTTCAATGTGATGAACCAAGGACCCAACGGAATCGGCGACACGCCCAACAGCGCTCCGCCGGCCGAGATCGACTGGGACCAGTGGGTCGGTCCCGGCCCGATGCAGCCGTTCAATCCGCTGATCGTCAGAGACTCCTACTACCACTGCTCGTTCATGGCCTACAGCGGCGGCTGGACGCCCGGCATGGCGCCGCACATCATCGATCTGCCGATCTGGGCGCTGGAACTGGGCTACCCGGAGAGCACCTACTGTTCTGGCGGTCGTTACGTTGTTCGCGACGCTGGCGATGCTCCTGACGTACAGGAGATCGTGTGGCAATACCCGAACTTCACGATGACCTGGATGATGTCGCTGGTCAACAGCTTTGCCTTCGATTTCGGTCGAGGGAGCCCGGCTCGAAGGTTGGGGATCTACTTCCACGGACTCAACGGCACGCTGTACTCCGACTACGGCCGGCACGAGATCGTCCCAGAAGGGGATATGCTGGCGGACGCCCAGCCGCCGGACAAATCGATTCCGTCCTCGCCCGGTCACGAGCAGGAGTGGCTCGACTGCATCCGGAGCCGCAAGCAGCCGAGCTGCAACGCCGACTATCACTGCAAGATCGATGTGCCGATCTGTCTGGCCAATCTCTCGATGCAACTGGGCCGGGCCATCCGTTTCGACCCGGCAACAGAGAAGATCCTCGACGACGAGGCCGCCCGTCTGGCCGTCCCGCAGTACCGGGCGCCGTGGATGTTCCCCCGGCAATACGTCTGAAGGTCAATGTAGCCGGATGCTCCGCGAAACGGCCATAGAGGCCTTCAAATGCAGGAGTTGCGCGCCCATTGCATCGCGAAGAGCCTTGCTCTCAAAGGCGAAAGTGTGTGTGAAGATTTCCGGGCGAGGCCACGTCGGGCACAGAGAACCGCCGCTGGCCGTCTGGGAGCTTGCGCCCAGCGAAGTCGCATGGGCCCGCAGGGCTTGGCGATGGTGGGCCGTTCGTAGTGTGCCCGTCAGGGCATATCTCCCACCGAATGGTGATAACGCCTCACGGCGTCACTACAAACAGGACAACCCGCCGCAGGCACGTCACCACAAATGCGCAACGGAGCCTCAGGCGCCACCACCACAAGCGACCGTCCCCTCGCCCGGAAACCTTCACACACACAAGGCGAAAAGAGTGCGAAAAGTTCGCTGGCAAAGGCCCTCCTGAAATGGTATGATAGTCCCAAGGTGTCTGATGGCGACGGGAGGCCGCTGTCCCAGACTCCAAGCGAAACAAACGGAGGATGCTTCGACGACGGAAACCTCGCGGGCCGTGCAAACTGGAGGACTGGAACGATGCGTACCCGAATGATCGTCTCGCTATTGTGCCTGCCGCTGGTGAACTTCGCCGTCCCGGCTGCCACCATCACCGTCGTGGACCTGCCGGCCATCGGCACCGACGCGGCCATGGACATCGACAGCGACAAGACCTACACTCATACGTTTGATTTTGGTTTGGGAACGCCGGTGACCATCAACGGCGTCGCCTTTGAACAGGGGCCGGCTGGCGGGATCAGTTCGGCGTACAGCGGCACCAGCATTTGGGGATATGGGTACACACTCGAGAGTACGGCGAGCGGGGTGGTTGTGGACGTCCACGCCGGCAACGACAACATCGACGCCGACGGAAACGCCGCGGGGCTTCTGCGGGATATGATCTACCATTCCGGTGGGCCCGTCGGCGAAGGCACCGTCCTGACGCTGTCCGATCTGATGCCGGCAACGACGTATTCAACGCGATGGTACTTCCGAGCATATGCGACCGGCGCCAACAGATTGATCACGTTCCAGGCCGACGGCGAGAGCCCTGGGGTGTTCAGCGATACGTTTGAGATCAACATTGATGCCGGCGGAGCGCATTATCTCGATTACACATTCACCGCCGACAACACCGATGTGACGATCCGATTCATTACCCACCACGACAACATGAGCGCTCACATCTACGGACTTTCGAATGAAGTCGTCGGGTTGCCGTCCAATGCCTCCAACCCAAGCCCGGTCGCCGGGCAGAAGGACGTGCCCCGGGACACAAAATTGCACTGGCACCCCGGGCAGTTCGCCCATACCCATGATGTGTACCTGGGAACCGTCTTCGATGATGTCAACGAGGCAAGCAGGGCCGATCCGAGAGGTGTTCTGGTCAGCCAGGGGCAGTCGGGGACGGCCTACGCGCCGGTCAATCCCCTCGAATATAGCCAGAGGTACTATTGGCGAATCGACGAGGTCAATGCGCCGCCGGACAGCACGATCTACAGGGGCGACGTCTGGAGTTTCACCGTCGAGCCGTTTGCGTACCCGGTCGCCAATATCGTCGCCACAAGCAACGGGGACTCCGATGCAGGCGCCGGGCCGGAGAGGACGGTCGATGGCTCCGGTCTCAACGACGAGAACCAGCATTCGACCGACAGCGTCGATATGTGGTTGGCGCTGGCCCAAGATGAGCCGGTGTACATCCAATACGAGTTCGATCGCATGCTCAAACTCCACGAGATGCTTGTCTGGAACTACAACGTCCAGTTCGAAATGCTGCTGGGCTTCGGCGTCAAGGACGTCACCATTGAGTATTCCGCCGACGGCCAAGAGTGGGCGGTCCTCGGTGATTACGAACTGGCGCAAGCGACCGCCAGGAGCACCTATACCGCCAACACGACGATCCGCTTCGACGGCGTGGCGGCCCGATACGTCCGCCTGACCGCCAACAGTAGTTGGGGTGGCGCAGATCAGTTCGGACTCAGCGAGGTGCGGTTTCTGTACGTTCCCGCCCAGGCGCGCGAGCCGCAGCCGGGCGACGGCGCCGTGAACGTTGCCGT
>CAZSXM010000020.1:0-69905 GCA_964610435.1 uncultured Pirellulales bacterium
CGCGAATCCTGAGGCGCCGGTGGGATGGTGTGCGGTGCACACCTACGAGAGTTCCGCATGGGCTCAAGCCCATCCTACAACGCTTTCACGTGCAGGATGAATTGAATACCAGGGACAGTCGCCTGTTATGGGGCGAACGGGGACGCTCGCCCTACGCTGGGCACACCGAATGCGAACGACGTGGGCCTTCTGGGGGACAGACCCTATTCTCAACACCGCATCTACGCATCTACGCATCCCGCGCGACGGGTGCGATTGGCTGGGTATTGCGGTGGAATCGATATTCGGGGCACAGCTTGCGAGACTGTCCCCGTTACGATTGTCCGGCGGGCGGCTGTCGCTTGTCTGGGATCCGTCTGGCGGTTGCTTATTTCCGGGCGGCGCGGGACGTGAATGACGTTCCCACCGCCGCAGGAGGAGTGCGGCCGTGATGAAGAGGGTGGTTGCCAGGATCACGACAAGCCCGAGTCGCCAATCGACGTGTCGTCTCGCCATTGACTCTTCCTCTTCCTCTCGTGCCCCCGCAGATGCGATTGCTGCCGACGGCGGGGGAGATCATCAGGTGGGGGGTGGATTGTCCACCCACCCACGGCTCTACAGGAATCTCCTGACAGGCGTCCTCATCAGCGCCAGGGTGACCAAGCCCGAAAGGCATACTGTCAGTCCAATGAACGCCGCACAATGCTGTTCCGAGGCGACAAACTGCCCCAACCCATAGTTGATCAGCGGATGGATCAGATAGATACCGAATGTCAGCGGTGCCAACAGGGCGACGACGACGCTGTCGTTTGTACGCCGCCCATAGGCCAGACAGACGAGCACGACAGCAAGCGTATAAGGAATCGCCGATGACATGGGGCCGACCGCCGCGCTCAACACCGCGGCTGTGGCCAACGTCGTCAGGGCCACCGCGGACAAGAGAAACTGCTGCGTGCGTCGCTCTGGAACCATCAGGCACCGTCCGACGGCGAAGCCCAGAGGCACAGCGGCCAGGCCGAACTCCCATTGAGGCAGCGGTCGCATCAACTGTCCGGTCGACAGACCAAGCACGTGAGCGACCAACAGGAGCAGTCCGATTCCGGTGGCAACGAACGCCGCAAATGCGTGGTCGATCTGCGCGGTTCGACGGTTGACCCAGTACACGAGGCACCCCGAGCCGAAGGCGTACGGCAGGTACCACAAGTGCACGTGCGTGCCCATGAGGATTGTCTCGAGTGACAGCATCTCCTGGCAGGAGGGCGTGTCTCGCAGATACGCGGCTTTGGCCAGTCGGAGCGCGCCGTACAGAGCCGACCAGAACAGCCATGGCTTCAGAAGGCGGTCCCAGCGCCGCCGCAGAAAGCCGAGGGCAGGGTCTGCAGTGCTTCGGACCGTGATCAGCGAGAAGAAGATCAGAAGAAAGACGGGCAGACCGGCATAGCCGATCTGGCGGTACGGCGCTCCCTCGGTGTGGAACCAGACGATCCCGATGGCCGCCAACACCCGCAACCGATCGATACTGTCCACCCGCTCCATCGGCAGCGAGACAGGAAGTGGGCGCGCGTCATCGGCAACCCGGTCTTGTAGAAGTTGCGATGCCTCCAGTCCCATTTGCTCGACCAACTCGCTACTGGGCGACCGTCGTCGTCGCGGCGCGATGTCACCTGTGCCGGAGCGACGGACAACGGGTGCACGGACTCACCATTCCTCCATCCATCCTTGCCGATGCGGTTTGTCGGCATACGCCCCGCGCGTACCCAGTTGCCCCGATGCATGTCGGGATGTAGGGCAGTGACCCACGTGAGGCAGCCTGCGAGAAACGGACGAGTCCGCTTCGCATTCGCAGCCGCATGATCCTCCATGTCTCAAATGTATAGTATACCGGCGGACGGCCTGCAGGTCAACCGAAGAACCCTCAGTTTCTGGGGTGATCTCCTGCGAACGACCATGATTGAAATTGATGGGAGATCCGCCTTTCGCTTAGACTAAATGGTGGGTGGGGGCGTTTCTATGGGTGACAGCCGGTTGCTTGGGTTTGAGAAGCTCGGGTACAGATGATCGAGGATCGATTCTTAGTCTGGCGGTTCAATCGTGGGGATACGGCGGCGCTGTGCCGGATCTACGAGAAGCACCGCGATGGCCTGCTGAAGGTGGCGGCCGCCCTGCTGCGCGACAAGAGCGGGGTCGAGGACGTGCTGCACGACGTGTTCGTGGAGTTCGCCCAGAGCACCGGACGCTTCCAGCTCAAGGGCAGTCTCAAAGGGTATCTGGCCGTCTGCGTGGCCAATCGGGCTCGCGACCGGAACCGAACGTTGCGGCGCGCCGGTGCGCTGCGACCCCAGCCCGATCCGCCGGACACGATCAGTCCGGAAGAAACGGCAGAAGTGCGTGAACTGGTAGAGAAGATGGGCCAGGCCCTGGCGCAGTTGCCCGACGAGCAGCGACAGACCATTGTACTGCGCCTGCAAAGCAAACTGCGCTTTCGCGAGATCGCCCGGCTCCAGGGGATCTCCATCAACACGGTGCAGAGCCGGTACCGGTATGGCCTGGACAGATTGCGTTCGAGCCTCAATGGGCAGGTGAGATCATGAGTGAATCGAGAAAAACAGAGCATCTCGTCCGTGCCTATCTGACGAACCTTCGCGCGCCGGACGGCGCCGAGGTCGACGGCAAGGTCCTCGCCGATGCCCTGACGACGATGCGACGAACCAGAGACCAACGAGCGGCCGAGACAGGCCGCATCACGTGGAGAACGATTATGATGAGCAAAGCAGGCAAATTGGCCACTGCGGCCGTGATCGTCGCAGCAGTACTGTCTATCACCGTCTTCGACACGCTGACCAGGCCGACCTGGGCGATGGAAGACGCCATCGAAGCCCTCAAGGGTTTCCGCGCCGTCCACATGGTCGGCGCCTTCCCCGGCGGCACCGCCGAGGTGTGGATGCGGGCAGACGAGTCGAAGACGCACTCGACCGACGTCGTCGTCAAGGGCAGCCACGGCGCGATCACGTGGACCCGGGACGGCTCGACCTACCATTACGAACCGAGCCAGCACACCGTCTACTACGAGCCCGCTCTGACCATCGGCATGGCCCAGTGGCTTGGGCCGGGACTGCTGGAAATGCTCAGTGCGAGCGAGAACAGCCAGGTCGTACACGGCAAGGACCCCGCCACCGGGCGCGGCCGCGTGATGCTGATGTGCAGCCTGATCGACGTACACGGGGCGCAGTCCTGGATCATCGAGTTCGACGCCGCCAGCAAGCTGCCCGTGGCCATGAAGCAGTGGCCAAACCTGGACCGCAGCGGCCCTCCGGCGTTTGACGCATCCAAGATCACCTACTACGAGGACCTGCCCGCCAGTATCTTCGACGTCCGCATTCCGGCGCAGGCGAAGCACGTCGAGAAGCCGCTGACGATTCCCGAGGAGAACATCGGTGTGCTCGGCGACCCGGCGCACGGTGTCTCGGCCGAAGGGATGACGCAGCAGGAGGCGGCTGAGAAGGTCGTTCGGGCCCTCTATCAGGCGGTGATCGATCAGGACCTCGACGGCCTCAAGAGGATCAGTCCATTGTGCCGCAACTGGGGCGACGAGTTCCTGCGAAAGATCATCTTCAAGCCGGACAGGGACGACCGCATCGTAGAGATCGTGGAGGTCGGCCCGATTTGTCGGACGGGCCAGTCCAAGCTCGGTCCCATCGTCGCCGTGCCGACCACCGTTCGCCTCCAGAACGGCAAGAAGATCGAAGAGAAGATGATCGTCCAGTTCCGCACCCTCGGCGGCCAGTCCTCCTGCGTCGTCCACGGCCCCTACGGCCTGCCCCACCAAATCGAATAACCACTCGAACTGTCTCGCTTCCCTGAGCCGTCGAGCTACCGCTGCGACGGCTCTTCTTCTGATGTGCGGATGGCGGTGCAGTCCGGCCGACGTACCGCTTCCATGGCACGCACGCAGGGACGGTCCAGGCCGATGTATGCGTGGGGAATCAAAGGGGGCGGCACCTTCCTCCGGGGGGGCTGCGAGGGCCCAGCCGTCAGACGCGCCGGAGGCAGAGCCGGTATCCTCGTTGGGGGCGGGCGTCATCCGGCGACGGCGGTGGGTTTGTCGATGCGTGCGAGCTTGCCGGCAGACTTCGAGCCGGAGTGATCGGGGGCCGGTTGTCCTTGCTCCAGCCAGATGTCCCTCCGGCTGCGGGAGAAGCCGGTTCGGCACTGCGACCGATGCGTCAGGCTCTTGACAGCCACCGTCACAGGCTCTATCGTAAGCCGCTCGTTTCAACATTGTTCAGAGGCTTGGCAAGGGGTGTCGGATGGCTCGCGCATACATTTTCGGTCTGTGGCTATGTTTGTTTGTGGGGTTGACGTACCGCTCGTTGGTTTGGGCCGGGCCGGCGGTGGAGCCGGGCGCGCCGGTGGAGTGCAACGACATCGTCATCTACCCGGAACGCTGGGCGGAATCGAACACCTCGACAATGCTATTTCCGTGGCACGGCGAAGAGATTGTGTTCCTGACGACGCGGGATGATTTGGATCGGGACGTCATGGCCCGCCTGCTGATGCGGCTGGAGGCAGGGTGGCGGCTCTACGCCGATCTGACGGGCCAACGGCCGGGACGACACAAGCATCTCGACGGCAAACCCACGATGGTTGCCGTGCCCAACGCCGAGTATACGTGCGGCTACGGCTGCGGGTACGTCGGCGTCACCGGCATCGAATACGCCGGCTTCTATGACCATGACATCGAGCGACTCAAGTCGAATCCGAGGGCGATGCCGCACTATTATTTCTACGAGATGGGGCGCAACTTCTATGTCTTCGGCGATCGCCATTCGCTGTTTGTCACGGGATACGCGGTGTTCATGCGATATGTTTGCATGGACGTGCTGCGGTGCGAGGATCCGGACATTGAGACCCGATGCGGCATCGAGGCGGCCGAGAAGCGCTTCGCCGAATCCGACATGAGTTTCCTTGAAGGCTTCACCACCGTTGCGGGACTGGACGAGAAGGCGCCGCGTCTGAAGAACGAGAAAGACGAGCCGATCGTGCCTTCGGACCAGCCGGTGATGTATGCCTCGGCCATGCTCAAGCTGCGCCGCGAGTGTGGAGGCGACGCATGGCTCAAGCGTTTCTTCGCCCAACTGGCGGCGTGTCCGGAGATCAAGCCGGAGAATGAGGACGCGGCCTTGCGGCAATGCCTGAGCTGGCTGGTCTCCGCCTCCTGTGCGGCCCGAAAGGACCTCTCGCCCCTCTTCGCCGACCGATGGCGCATGCCCTTGATGCCTTCGATGCGGCATGCCCTTGCCAGCATCGACTGGGCCGACTCAGATCTCGCCGCCGCCCAGGTCCTTCAAGACCTCGCAAGCCTTTCATCTGAGGACGGTTCGGCGCCGTGATCGATCCGGCAATGGCTCAGCCGTTCTTGCGCGACAGCAAGAGGGGGCTTCTGCACGTACGCCGGGGGACTTGGCGGATTGGCGTCGGTTGGGCCTGCGTTGCCACGTAGAGCAGGGCCGGGGGGATGTTCCAGGGGACGATCTTGAGTTTGACGTTGCTGAAATAGGTCCGCATTTCCAGGGCGATTCGGGGGGTGTACTGCAACTGCACGCACTTGGGCGCCTTGCTCATGATATCGAGAAGACGGCGGCGTTTGTCCTCGTCGAACAGTGTCAGGGGCAACCCGGAGATGACACAGTTGGCGCCGGCAACATACGGCTCACTCTGGAGGGCGTCATCGTGGATCACCTGGAGGCGGGGGTCGTCGAGTTGCCGGAGGGCCCGGCAGAAGGCGCCGTTTCGCTCGATGCAGATCAGTTGTCCGTTGTCCGGCAGACGACGGAGAATCTCGCGCGTAACCGGCCCCAGGCCCGCCCCGAGTTCCACGACGCGATGGGCTCCGTCGATTTCCCGGGCCATGCGGCGGGCCAGCACACGCGAGCTTTGCGTGAACGTCCCGAGCTCGAGAGGATGCCGGGCAAATTGTGAGAGAAACACACGGTATTTCACGACTATCTTACGTATCGTCGGTCCATTGGTTCGGTGCCATTCTAAACATGGGGCCGTGCCGTGTCAAACGCGAGTTCAGATCCAATGCGACCGCCGGTCGGCTGCTGTGAAGTGACGTGGAAGACGATTTCACCGGGTACTGCTCGTGGAGGCGGCATTATCGGGCGTGCGGTTCATGGCGCCGGACGGGTTTGGGGCGTTCGTTTCGCCGGCCGTGTGAATTGGCGTTCCTTGCGGGCAAAAGACTTAAGCGCATCCATGCGGCAACCGATAAAGCCAGGGATGTGCTATCTACGTTTCGCCATTTACGATGTCGTCGGCCGAGCCGCCCTGTGGCCGGCGGTGGCGGTCCTGATTGCGGCTGCTGCGGGGTGCAGCAACAGGCTGCTGGACCCTGCGCAGATCGGGCGGTTCCGTCCGACGCCCGCGGTCAACGTGATCCTCGACTCGCTGGGCGTAGTCGAGGAAGCACCGGTGGCGTGGGCGGCTGCCGACGAGCCGCGACCGCAGGACATCGTGGCCGTCAAAGGCGACTACACGCTGCGGACGGGCGATCTCGTGCGGATCTCGATCTTCGAACTGCTCCAGGAAGGCGCGACGATGGTCAACGACTACGTCGTTTCGGAGACCGGCAGGATCTCGATCCCCGACGTGGGCGTGATGCGGGCGGCCGGTCTGACGGAAACACAGTTGGAGCAGGAGATTCGGCAGGTCCTTTCGCCCAGCGTCCTGAAGGAGCCGTCGGTGACGGTGACCCTGATGAACTCTCAGCAGCGGGCGTTCTCGATCCTGGGCAACGGCGTGCCGCAGCCGGGCCGGTACGGCATCCCCCGGTACGACTTCCGACTGACCGATGCACTGGCGACAGCGGGCGGTCCAATGCAATTCAACGTCAGTCACATCTACGTCGCGCGGGCCCAGGATGCCGTCGCCGCACCCCCGACGGTACATCCGGCTCGCCCTGACATGAACGAACTCGAACTCTTCGAGCCTCCGTCTTCGGGGGATGTGCCTCTGCCTGCTCCGGTCATTCGTCCGCCTGCGCCGTCGCTGACGGTGCCACAGGGTGAGATCCCGGTTCCTTCGGAGCCGGCCGAGAAGTTCGAACTCGAGCGGGAGATGCTCGACCTGATTGCGCCATCGTCCGGTCCGGTGTGGCCTGCCACGGGCGGAGCGAGGTCGCAGCGGCCGCAGGCGTCGCCACAGACAAGGGTCTCGGCCTCGGTGGTGCCGCCGAGCTACCGGCTGCTGGTACCGGAAAGGACGGCCTCAGACAACGTGACGCGGGCCGACGACATTTTGATCGCCCCGACGGAGTTCGGCGACGAAGACAGCGGGCCCGTTCGATCTGCACCTTCGCCGCCGAAGTCTGCCGGCAGGGTGGAGTGGGTCTTTCGAAACGGTCGATGGGTTTCGATTCCCGTTGAGCCGGACGGGGAGACGTGGCCTCCGCCGTCGGAGCCGGCCCGCCCACCGAAGGAGAGGCCTGTCCCCGAGGAACGGCCCGGCCGGATCGACTGGGTCCAGAGAGACGGACAATGGATTCCTGTCGAGCGGGACAAGCCCGCGCTGCCGAGTCCGCCCGTGGTCGCTGAGCCATCGAGGATCGATCCGTTGCCGATGGACGCCGAGTGGCACGAGGCGGTCCAGACGCGACTGATGAAGGTCCGGGCCGACAAGCTGCTGGCGGGCGACCCTCGCTACAACATTGTCATCAAGCCGGGTGACACAATCTACGTGCCGGTCGATATGATCGGCGAGTTCTGCATCATGGGCAACGTCAATCGGGCCGGGTTCATCGGCCTCACGGGCCGGCCGATGACGTTGAAGATGGCCATCGCGGCCGCCGGAGGTCTTGGACCGCTGGCGTATCCGAAGTATTGCGAGGTCGTGCGCCGATTGGGAGACGATCGGGAGCAGATCGTCATGGTCGATCTCGACAAGATCGCCAGCGGCGAGCAGCCCGATTTCTACATCAAGCCGAACGATCTGATCAATGTGGGAACCCATCCCACCTCGCGGTGGCGCGCAGCGCTGCGAAACGCTTTCCGGGCGGCCTATGGTTTCGCCTTCGTCTACGATCGCAACTTCGCCTACACCGACGATTACTACGGTACCTCGCTGTTCTGATGGAATGGTCTTATCATCGTGGCTCAGATACCTTGCTCGGTTCCGGAGGCGCACCCTTCGAGTCCCGCTCGGAGAAGCTGGGGCGGACTCCCACGGCGCCGTTGCGTCAAGATGGCGGTCGTGGCCGGGCTCCTTGGTGTGCTGTTCCGCCATGAGATCGAGCAGACCGTTCGTTTGTGGACAACCGATCCGAACTGGTCGCACGGCTTTCTCATCCCGTTGTTCAGTCTGTACTTCGTCCACCGACGGTGGAAGAGCATCCTGGCCCTGGAGTACGTGCGGGATCCGTTGGCCGAGCTGCTGGCGGGACGTTGGCCCGAGCGGTTGGGACGAGGTCGGAGCCGCCCGTCCTATCTCGGGCTGGTCCTGTTGCTTGCCACGCTGGTCTTCTACACATTCAATCTGGTCAGTCCTTCGGGCTACGCCTACTTTCGTCCGCTTTCGCTGATCCTGGCCATCGGCTCGGTGGTGCTGTTTCTCGGCGGCCGGCGACTGCTCGCGCAGACGTGGCTGCCGATTGCTTTTCTGATCTTCGCTGTGCCGCTGCCGCGGCGTTACTACGTCGGCCTGACCATCCCAATGCGGCGGAGTGCCGCAACGGTGGCGACCGCTCTGCTGAACCTGGTCGATGGTCTCGAAGCCGGCTCGAGCGGCGTGGCGATCGACATCGTCTACAAAGGGCAGCGCCTGGAACCGGCGCTCGACGTAGCCGAGGCGTGCAGTGGGATGCGCCTGCTGATGGCGTTCGTGGCGTTGGGCGTGGCGATGGCCTATCTGCACGAGCGGCCGCTGTGGCATCGCGTCGTCCTGCTGGCGGCGACGATTCCCATCGCGATCCTCTGCAACATCGTTCGGGTGACGGTGACGGGGTTTATTTACGTGTTGGCGGATCCAAAATATACACAGGGACTGTACCACGATGCGCTGGGTCTGGCCATGCTGCCCCTGGCCTTCGCGTTGTATGGATTTCTGGCGTGGTTCATGTCGAGCTTGTTCGTCGATGAGGACCGCCTCGACCAAGGCGACACGATCGTTCGCAGGTGTTCGACCCCATGAGCGACCGAACCGACACACGAAATGGGTATTCTCAGCCGGCGTTTCTGATCTGCGTCGGCGTGCTGGCGGCCGCCTGCGCGGGCATGTCGGTGGCCCAGCGGCAGCTCGGATTGCATCTGAAGAAGGAACCGCTGCCGTTGAAGCAGCCGCTCGATCGGCTGGACGAGGCGGCGCTGGCGCCCTACGAGGTTGTTGCGAAACGGACGATCGTGAACCCGGACATCCTCCACTCCCTGGGCACGGAGGATTACATTCAGTGGGTGTTGGAGGACCCTGCCGAGCCGACCGAGAGCCCGCTGCGGCGGTGTCTGCTCTTCGTCGCGTATTACCGTCTGCCCGACCGGGTTCCGCACGTGCCGGAAGAATGCTATACGGGCGGAGGATACCGGCGGCTGTACAGCGAGGCGGTGACGTTTCGCGTCGGGCCGGACGATGCGAGGCGCGATGTTCCAGGCCGCTACCTGGTCTTCGAGGGTTCTCCATGTGTGTTCTCCTCCGGGGCGGCGCGGTTCCCGGTGCTCTACCTGTTTCGCGTCAGTGCCGAATATGCGGGCAGTCGCGATGCGGCGCGGATCGCCCTGAATCGAAACATTTTCCGCAGGTACGCGTACTTCTGTAAGGTCGAGCTGGTGTTCAACCAGGCGCTCACGGTCCCGACCCAGGCAGCGACGATTGCGGCGGGGGAGAGGCTTCTTTCGGTGGTGCTGCCGGTTCTGGAGCGCGACCATTGGCCCGACAACGTGGCCCGCTGAACGGGCGCAGCCCACACGATCATCGAGAAGGTCCTCGGTGGCCGATGGTTCGGCGGGTATAGAATGGAAAGGTGAAGATTGATGGCGAGAAGGCGTCTGAACAAGAAGGTTGCCCTGATGGGCTCGACGGTCTTCTTGATCCTGGCCATGCTGGGGGTGGTCGTTATTCTGCGGCTGACTCGCGACCCGGCCCATTTCATTGCCGACGGCGATGCCGCGTGGGCGGTTCAGGACTATGAGGCCGCACGTCGGAATTACTCGGAGGCGTTGAACCGGACGACGGACTCCGATGAAAAGATCGATCTCTACTTCAGGCTGGCGGACGTCTACCGCGTCACCGATGACTGGCGCCGTGTGGTGGCCTGCTGGGAACAGATCATCACGTCGGACCCGCAGAACGTTCGTGCGCGGCTGGCCCGTCTCAAATACATCTACATCATGGCCGACAGCCTCAGCGAGATTGGACAAAGTGTGGGTGCGTACTGGGAAGACGTCGCCTCGCAGGCGGCGGACCTGCTGGAGGTGGCGCGCGAGGCCGGACTGCTGGAAGTCGAGAAGGCCCGGTGGGAGCCGTCGTTCGAGGGCGCCGAGCCGGCCGCGTGGGACGGCGGGGTCAAGCATATCGGGCCCTACCTGCACCTGGCCCAGGGTCGAGCGGCGCTGGAACTGGCGTCTTTGGGCGCCGGCGCCGACCCGGACCGGTTGCTCGCCCAGGCCCAGGACCACCTGCACGAGGCCAGGCGGCTCGAATCTGGAAGCGCGGAGATTCATCGCTTTCTCGCGGCTGCCTTTCGGGCCGAGGCGGAGGTGGCCGAGTCTCGCGGCCATCTGGAGCGACGGGATGAGGCGGTCCGACGAGCTGAGGAGATCGTGTCCGAGGCGATCGAAGCGGTCGGGCTCGATCCCGGTCCGCACATCACCCGTTTGGATGCCCGACTGGCCGAGGCGAGGACCAGCCCTCTTGCCCAGGCGAGGGACCAAATGAAGGCGCTGGAGGGCGAGTATCAGGCCCTGGCTGAGGCCTTCCCCGCGAGCGCCGAGGTTCTTTTTGCAGTTTCCGAGTTCTATTCTCTGTATAGCGCCTATCTGCACACGGACGTAGCGGCGAAGAAGCTGGATCGAGCCATCGAGGCGGTGGAGAAGGGACGGGCTCTGAATCCGATGAACGTGCGGGCGGCGCGTCTGGCGGCCGGATTGTACTATCGTCGGTTTACGCTCTACGGCGACGAATCTTCGCTGCAGCGGGCCATCGCCCTGGCGGAGGCGGCGCTGGAACTGCCTGCGGCTCGGGACACGCCCGGACCGACGCAGTACGCCGCACAGGTGGTCCGGTTTTCGTTGTGCGCCTTGTTGGGCAGGTTCTATCTCGAAGAGGCGCACTTGTCGGGCCATGTGACTTCTCCCGATGCGGCGACGCTGGCCAAGGCCGAGAACGTGGTCCACCAGATCGAGCAGATCCAGGGAAGTGGAGAGAACCCTCAGGTGGTCAAGTGGAGGGGAATGCTGGCGCTGGCCAGAGGGCAGACGGGCCAGGCCGTCAGGGACCTCTATGCGGCCTACGAGCAGATCCGAGCCGCGGCCGGGCCTGCCGATGCGGGGGACGCCTTCCTCTCCTATACCTTGGCCAGGCTCTTCAAGGACACCTCGGAGGTCGGGGCCGTCATAGAGTTTCTTGGATCGGCCTTGAATGCGGGCATCGTCAACACCCGCCCCGACGCCGTACTGGACTATGGCGACGCGCTGCTGCGCGTGCGGTCCTATGACGTTGCCTTGAGCGCCGCCAACAGCTTCGAGGAACGATTCGGGGCCACCGCCCGCAGTCGGTGGCTTCGAACCAGGGTGTTGCTGGCCAAGGGACACATCACGGAGGCGGAGGAAGTCGTCGAAGCTCTGGATCAGCAAGATCCGGAAACACTGAGACTGCGCCTGCTCCTCGTTGCCGCCAAGGCGTCGCAGTTGCAGGAGGCCATTCAACGCAATACGTCCTCGGTGACCGGTTGGCCTGCCGAGCCGGGGCGTCCCGGCGACGGCGACCGAGCCAACGACGTCGTGCAGGCCATGCAGGACGACCTGCGACAGTGGCGTCGTCGCCAGGCGGACCTGACGCTGCGTCTACTGGAGATGGATCCGGCCGCTGCGGACGGCAGCGGCCTTGAGGCTTTGTGTCAGACGTTGATCGCACAAGACGATGTGGCGCTGGCACAAACGCTGGTGGAGGCCTTTCTGCGAAACTCTCGTCAGGACGTTACCGCGTTGTTCTGTCGGGGGCTTCTGTCGGAGCTCGATCCGTCGGCCTGTTCGCCATCTCGTCGCCGGGCGCTTCGCCTTCAAGCGATTCGCAGCCTGCGCGATCCCGTGGTCCGGGCGTCGGAACTAGGTCTGTTGCATGAGGAGGATGGCGATCTTGACGAGGCCGTGGCGCAGTGGCAGCGGGTCCTCGATGAGACAGTTGCTCGAACCGACGCGAGGCGGCCGGCTTATCTGGGGGCCGGGCCGCCGAGCTTGCGACATCGGGCGGTCGGTCGCCTCTTCGACATCGCGCGACAGCGAGAAGACTGGCCCGCGGCCGAAAAGGCGGCCGCCGCGGCGCGGACCGAGAACATCGACGACTGCGGGGGCCATCTCTTTGCCGGGCGTCTGGCATTTGCCAGGGGCCGATACGACGAGTCGCTGGAGCATCTGGATGAGTGCCTCAGACAGCGTCCCGTCTTCTCATACGGGTACATGTTTCGCAGCAACGTTCAGGCCGCCCTCGGCAACGAGCACGCGTGTCTCGCCGATGCGCGGAGGGCGTCGAGTCTGAATCCCGCCGACCCGCTTGTGGCCCGGACGCTGGCCAACGCGGTGCTCGTTCGCAACCAGGCCCTTGGCGACCGCGTTACAGTCGACCAACGCAACGAGGCGTTGCAGGTCCTCGAGCGCGCCATTCACTTGAATCCGACGGATACGGAGGTGCTGCTGGTCTATGCCGGCCTTCTCGACGACAGCGATCCGGTCAGGGCTTTGGGGATTCGACAGACGATCCAGGTCACCGCGCCGAGTCTGGAAAACGCCGTGATGCTCGGACGGCTGGCGACGCGAATTGCGGTGAGCGAGACCGACCAGGCCAGAAAGTCGGCCTTTGTGTCGATTGCCGAGACGGCCTTCGAGCAGGCCCGACGGATTGACCCGAACGATGCGTTCCTTCTCCAGAGTTACGCCGAGCACTACCGCCTTACGGGCCGGCCTGACGAGGCGGCGCAACTGTTGCTCGATTCCGCGGACGACGGGCTCCTGTGGCGTCACTACTATCAGACCGGTCGTTACGAGGAGGCCCGGACGTTGCTGGAACGACTTCACGACGACTCTGAGACGCGAAAGGATGCGCTCAAGGGGCTCGTGCTCGTCGCCCAGGCGACGAGGGACCGAGATGCGGTCAAGAAGTACTCCGAGGAGTTGGTGAGCCGCGAGGACAACGCTGCCAATCGCCTGGCCCAGATCCGCGCGTTTCTCGATCTGGGTCTGATCCGGGAAGCCGAGTACAAGATGCAGAGTCTCAAGGAACGGCATCCCCGGGAGCCCCGTCTGCTGGTGGTCGAGGCCCTGCTGGCAAAGCGGCAGGGACATCTGGAGCGCGCCTGGACGCTGACGAATCGGCATCTCGAGGCGAATCCGCAGGATGCGGCAAGCTGGCATCTGCGCGGCGAGATCGGCCGGCTTATGGGTCACTTCGATCAGGCGATTCTGGATCTTCGCAAGAGCCGGCTGCTCGATGACGATCCCGATGTCACCGTTGCCCTGGCCAACGCCTATGTCTGGGCCGGGAGGTACGAAGAGGCGGCCAGCGAACTACGGGCCCTCCTGAAGACGGCGAACCCGCCGGCGCGGGCCAGAGCGCTGCTGGAAAGGACCTACCGCAGACTCGAACGCCCCGATGCGCTCGAAAGGCTGTACGCCGAGACCCTGGCGCAGTTGCCGCACAGCATTGCCTGGCTCATGCGCGCCGGGGCCTTTGCCATCGACCGAGACAACTACGACGAGGCACTCGATGCCTATGGCAGGGCGTATCGTCTCCAGCAGGAGAACCCCGCGCACAGCGATGCACCGGCTGCGGCGGTCCTGGACGGGTATCTTCGTTCGCTGTTCCTCAGTGCCGGAGATCCGGGCCACGAGGCTTCTTGGCATCCGGAGCGACTGGACCGGTTGTTCGAAGAGGCCCAAAGACACATCGGCACCGACCATGCGGCGGTGGCCCTCTATTGGATGGCCGAGGGCAGCAAGAAGCTCGGCGACGTGGACGAGGCGCACCGTCTCTGCCGCCAGGCCGTCGAGAGGGCCTGGGACAACGACCGAATGGCCGTGGAGATTCTCCGCCGCGTCGATCGCCTTGTGGGCCCCGAGGATGTCGCCCGGTATTGTCGCGACCGGCTGGCGACCGCCCCCGATTCACTGGCCGCCAACGTCATCATGCTCCATCTGGCCCGTGTCCAGGGTGATTACGACCGTGCTGTCGACTATGCCGACCGGTGCATCGCCCTGAGCGACTCGGACCCGCAGCGCGCCATCGCGTACGCGCTCAAGAAGGCCGATGTGCTGACGGTGGCCCACGCGGAGACATCCGATAAACGGTATCTTCACATGGCCATCGGCCTCTACGAAAGTCTGGCGAAGAAAATGCCGACAAACAGCAATGTGCTGAACAATCTGGCGTACCTGCTTGCTCAGAACGACGAGCGACTGGACGAGGCCCGGCGGCACATCGAGCGCGCGTTGCGCGCGGAGCCGGACCGTGCGGCCTATTTGGACACATATGCATACGTTCTGCACAAGCAGGGCGACAATGCCGCCGCGATCCGGTCGATTGCCGCGGCGATTCAGCAGTATGAGATGGCCGGGATCGCTTCAATGGCGGCCTACGAGCACTTGGGTATGATCAAGGAAGCTTCGGGCGACAGCAAGGGCGCCCTGTCCGCCTATCGGCACGCACTGACGCTGACGGACGGCGAGTTGTCCAATGCGGCCGTTCGGCGGATCCGTTCGGCTGTCGAACGGTTGCAGACCGGCCGATGAGCGGCGCTCGATACGACGCGTTCGCGCGGATTGGGTCCGCAAGAACGGGCTTCGGGGAGTGTTATCGATGAAGAGAAATCCAATCCCGACGAACAGCGGGCCAGGCAGGAGGCCCGGCGCATCGGGGCCGGCGGGCGCTTCGAGAACGTCCCTGACACCGAAGGAAATCGTCGGGATGCTGCGCCGCCACGTCTGGCTGATCCTGTTCATGACGACGCTCGGAGGGGCGGCAGGGGCGGGCGGATGGGTCCTGGTTCGACGCCACGTGCCACTCTACAAGGCCGAGACGATCCTCAAGGTGTTGCCGCCGGTCGATACGGATCCCATGGAGATCGTGGCCACGCAGGTGCAGCAGGACCTTCAGTACGGCCATCGCGTCTCACTGGCCAATCTCATGAAGCGGCAGGACAACCTTCAGGCGTTGCTCAAGAGCGACAAGGTCCGCCAGACTCAGTGGTTCGACCGCAAGGTCCGCGGCGACGTCCGCCGTGCGGTGGCCTATCTGGAGAAGCACCTCAATGCGTTTCCCCATCGTGAGGCCGAGCATATCCTCGTCTCGATGACCTGCGGCAGTCCCAAGGAGGCAGCCCTGATCGTCAACGAAATGGCCCGTTTGTTCGTCAGCCAGCATGGGGACACGCAGCGGCAGGACGTCAATCAGAGGCTGATCGAGCTGACCGGACGCCGCAGCATCGTCGAAAGGGAGATCGCCGACAGCGAGCGGGCGATGCAGCGCGTTCGTGAGGAGACCGGCCTGACCGACCTGGAACGACCGGCGGGTCGGTATTTCCAGCACACCATCACTCTGCAACTCAACGACCTCGAGCTCCAGGAGCATCAACTGTCGCTGGCAATTCGTCAGCTTCGGGCCGATATCGAGAACCTCCGGGCCTTGGCGGAAGGTCCCATCAGCGACCAGGTCGAGCATGCGATTCAGAGCGATCCTGTGATGATCTCTCTAGCCCAGCAGTTGGCGCTGTTGGAAGGGCAATTGTCGGGTCGGCGCACGAAGTTCGGCGACGGCCACAGGGTGGTGCGCCAGACTCAGGAGTTGATCGACGAGATCCAGCAGAAGCGCAACCAGCGACGCATGGAGATCGCCGAACAGACCCGCCGCGCGAACCTCCACAACGCCAGGGACACGCTTCGCGTCCTGGAACAGAGACAGGTCGAGTTGCAGCACCTGCGAGACCAGGCGCTGGACAGACAGAAGTCCCTGGATGAGGCCAGGGCGCGCTACGAGCAGTACACCAAAGCGCGCGAGGAGCGCATCGAAATGCTCAACCAGATCAAGACGCAGATCGAGAAGTTGCGGATCATGCTGGACGATCCGGCGACGCCCAAGGTCCAGGTGGCCGGCTGGGCGCCCGAACCGCTGGAGATGGTCCTCAGCCGGCATGTGCTGCTCTGGGGGCCGGGAGGGACGATGCTCGGTCTGATGCTCGGTCTGGCCTTGACGTTCTTGATCGAGATGCTCAACGACCTGGTGCGGACCCCGAGCGACGTGAGGAGGTTTCTCCACGTGCCGCTGCTGGGGGTGATCCCCGATGCGAATGAGGACCGCGCGGTCGACGACGTCGATCTGTGCCACGTGGTGCGCGAGGCGCCGTATTCGCTGCTGGGCGAGTGCTACCGGCGCTGTCGCACGAACCTGGACCTTTCGGGCGAGGCGGGCCTGAAGACCCTGCTGATCGGCAGCGGCGCGCCGGGCGATGGAAAGACCACCGTTGCCTGCAACCTGGCGGCGGCGTTCGTCGCCAAGTATGAGAAGGTCCTGCTGATCGACGCCAACCTGCGTCAGCCGAGCCTTCATCTGGCGTTCCCGCGGACCGGCTCGGCCGAGACCGGCGAGACCCGTCGGCAGGGGTTGACGAGTGTCCTGACCGGACAGTGTGACTACCAGGAGGCGATTCGGCCCAGCAGTGTCGCCGGGCTGGATCTCATCTACGCGGGCCCGCCGACCGCCAGCCCGGCCGAGGTGCTCGCCGGATACCGGATGAAGGAGCTGATCGAGACGGTGGCTCGGCACTACGATCGCGTGATCGTCGATAGTCCGCCCGTGCTGCTGGTCAGCGACGTCAAGGTCCTGGCGCGGATCGTCGACGCGACGCTTCTCGTGTTCAACGCTGCGACAACCACGCGTGGAGCGGCTCAGCGGACGCTCTTCGAGTTGCAGGAAGTCGGCGCCAACGTCCTGGGCTGTGTGCTGTTGGGCGCCGAGGCGATGAAGGGCGGCTATTACCGACGGCAATTCCGGGCGTATCGAAAGTATCTCAAGCCCCAGTTGGCCGCCAACTCCGCCTGATCCGCACGAGGCCGTCCCCATCAGTGGGTGGGAAACGAGAATGTCGGGAAAGACTCGCATTCTGCCGAACCGCTCGTAGAATGGGACGCCTTTGGGTGATTCGGTGTTCTTGAGAAGGATGGCATCTATGGAGAAGTTCCTGGTAACGGGCGGGGCCGGCTTCATCGGCTCGAACATTTGCCGACGGCTGGTGTCCGAGGGCTGCTTCGTTCGCGTGGTGGACAACCTGCTGACGGGCAAGCGCAGCAACCTCGACGGCGTGATCGACAAGATCGATTTCGTCGAAGGCGACATGGGCGACGAGACCGTCGCGCGGGCCGTGGTCAAGGATGTCGATGTCGTTCTGCACGAAGGGGCGCTGCCCAGCGTGCCCCGCAGCGTCGATGAGCCGGAACTGACGCACAAGCACTGCGTCGATGCGACCTTCACGCTGCTGATGGCCGCGCGGGACGCGAGCGTCAAGCGGTTCGTCTATGCCGCCAGTTCGTCGGCCTATGGCGATGCGCCCACGCTGCCCAAGGTCGAGACGATGGCCACCAGTCCGCTCTCGCCCTATGCGGTCGGCAAGCTCGTGGGCGAGTATTATTGCTCGGTCTTTGCCAAAGTCTTCGGCCTCGAGACGATCTCGCTTCGCTACTTCAATGTGTTCGGACCCTACCAGGATCCGACGAGCCAGTACGCCGCTGCGATTCCCGCCTTCGTGACGGCCATCCTCAAGGACGAGCCGCCCACGATCTACGGCGACGGCGAGCAGAGCCGCGACTTCACCTACATCGACAACGTCGTGCAGGCCAATCTCTGCGCCGCCCGCGCCAAGAGGACCAACGGCGAGGTCGTCAATATCGCCTGCGGCGAGAAGATCACCGTCAACGAGATCATCGGCATGATCAACGAGATGGTGGACAAGAACGTCGTGCCGATCTACGCGCCCGCCCGCCTCGGCGACGTGAAACACTCGCTGGCCGACATCACCGCCGCCCGCCAGTTGATCGGCTTCGAACCCGTCGTCCTCTTCCGCGACGGCCTCAAACGCGCCATCGCCTGGTACCGCGACAATTTGATGTAGCCTACGAGACTGCGCAATGTCTATCTCGGCAAGAACGTGAACGATGCGATTGGACGTTTTTCGCGACTTGACGTCGGAGAACCTGGCCTTGCCGCAGCGGTTCATCCGGAACGTTCGATGAAAGAGACTCGAAACCGTGAGGCTGAGAAATGAAGCTGTTGCTGTTCTTAACCCCGCTTCTTATCTGCTTATTGGTGAGTGCGCTGCACGGGAGATGGGGCGTCCGTTGTCAGGCTTGCTTTATGATCTATGCGGGACTTCTCGGCGGAGCCGTTGGCCTTGAGCGACTGTATTCATTTCTGAATGGATCGCCGCCCGCACCATCTGTTCCGATCCTTCCCATTTCTTTGGTGATCGTCGGCACCATGATGTTTCTCTTTGCCAGAAGTATTCTGCGGGTGCCCAGCAGAACGGATATCATGGAGAGGCCTTCTCTTGCCCTTGTTTCAGCGATGTCGATTGGCGGACTCATCATCGCATTGTTCATAATGTTCTGGTTCGGTGGAATCCTATTGGCTCGGGGCATTTGGGAAATGGGCATTGAAGCCTCCAATCGCTACTCTCGAGGTGGGGGCACGGTGGTTTGTTTTTACGGCTTCCTGGCATTCGTATTTCTTATCGCCCAGATAGGAAGCATGATCTACTGCCTCAGGAGAAGACGCTACCTGACCGAAACAATGGCGAGGAGGCTCGTCGATCCGACGCCCAAGAGACTGCATCCATTATTGACACTGCTCATCCTCTTTCTGTTCTGTGGCTTGCTCGATATAATTCCATATGTAGTGTCCAAATAGGTGGATAGCCACCCTACAGGATTCCTTCCTGGACTTGGCGGGAACCCACCTGCAAACACGCACTGCGCCCCCCGCCGGCGAAGACCGGGGTCGAGGAAAACGCTCTTGACGCATCCTCCGCATCGTGCTATTCTCCTGGTCGTGTCCAGGGGAGGGGGCTGAGGGACAGTCACCTATTTTTGGCACAGCCGAGGAGATCGTCGCGGGGCCGCGACGATGTCTTCCAGAAGCAGATGGGGACTGCGTTTAGGCCTTGATCAACTCCGCCTCGATCTGGGCCCATAAGGTCGGTCGAATCGCTCTGGCCGAGACGAGATCGCTTCTCATGCCGAGCAGCCTGGCAGGGTGGGGTGAACCCCGCCGTGCAGCTTATGCCGTAGCTTCGCGGGCCAAGGGTGTTATGAAGAGACCATGTAGCCATTGTTGGGCAGAAGAGAATGACGCATGAAAGACGATCCGTTGGTGTTTGAGAATCGAGCGGCATTCAGAAAGTGGCTCGTCAAAAACCATCAGAAGAGCTCCGGCATCTGGCTGGTCTTGGGAAAGGGCGGCAAGTTGAAGACGCTTTCAGCCAATGAAGCCCTGGAAGAAGCGTTGTGTTTTGGCTGGATCGACGGCCGGCTTCAAAGCCTCGGGGCCGAGACGTATCGCAAGAGGTTCACGCCCCGAAGAAAGGGCAGTGTCTGGTCTGAGCGTAACCGGAAACTGGCTCAGAAGCTGATTGAAGAGGGCGCCATGACGGCGGCGGGCCACGCTGCGATTGCCCGAGCCCGAGAGGGTGGCACGTGGGACCGGCCCAAGCCGTCGCCCATTTCGGAGGCGCAAGTTGAAATCCTGACCGAGGCATTGTCTGCAAGCGGCAACGCCCTGACGAATTTCCAGAAGATGTCCCCTTCTGTCAGAAGAACCTACACGGGGCTTTATCTGGCAGCCAAGAATGAAGACACCCGAAAGAAGCGGCTTGAGCGAATCATTGAGCGGCTCAAGGAAAACAAGAAGCCGATGTGAGGGCTCTCAGACCGCTGCGGACCACCGCACCTCGTGTTTAGCCGCAACCGGCCACCGTGCGTCCGGCGGGTATCGGCGGGATGGGGGCAAGGCAGCGGCGTAACTACTGGAGTTGGGTGCGGAGGGCGTCGGCCTGTTCGAGCAGTTGCTCTCGCGTGAGGTCCTGGCGGGGGGCCAGTTCGAAGGTCCATTCGTATTCGTCGACGATCCGGCCGGGGTAGAGCACGTTCGTGAAGAAGTCGAAGGGGAAGCGGTCGTGCAGCGGGGCCTTCAGTTCGCGGTGCGTCTCGAGCGTCTCGAAGCCTTCCTTGTCGGCGCGGACCCAATAGTCCCCGTACCAGTTGAACGACACGGTCACCGGCGAGACGCCGATCTGCTCGTCGTTGAGCGTGATCAACGCGCCCTGGGGCTCGGTATTGATCGTCAGTTGTCGTTCCACGCAGCCGCAGCACAGCACAACCGCCAGTGCGGCGACGAGGAACAGCCATACAGAACGCAAGTGCATACCCACAATCCCTTCAGCCAATTTCGATCCTTCTTGCCCGCCCATTATAGGCGCGAAGGGCTTCTTGAGAAGCGCAAAACCCCGACGGCAATACCTGTCGCAAGAGTAGGGGCGAGGCATGCCTCGCCCATCCAACCGTCAATCGGCGGGAACGCAGCGGCCCTGACCCC
Organism: uncultured Pirellulales bacterium; assembly: GCA_964610435.1. GTDB lineage: Bacteria > Planctomycetota > Phycisphaerae > Sedimentisphaerales > Anaerobacaceae > Anaerobaca. Next base: position 20,815 of record CAZSXM010000020.1, read on the forward strand.
ATTGGCGCAGGGCGCGGACCTTCTCGGTCATCGTGACCGAAAGGGGCGGCGAGACCCTCACGGCGGCGATCAGACGCTCGGTGTCGAGGTCGGCCTTGTCTGCGTAGGCGGCGTGCAATGCCGAGGTGACCGCCTGCTCGATCTCGGCGCCGCTGTAGCCTTCAGACGCCTCGCCCAGCGCCGTCAGATCGAACTTCTCGGGCTCACGTCCGCGCTTGCGCAGGTGGATCGCGAAGATCTGCTCGCGTACGGGCGCCGTGGGCAGATCGACGAAGAAGATCTCGTCGAAGCGGCCCTTGCGGAGCAGTTCCGGCGGCAGGGCCTCGATGTCATTGGCGGTCGCGACGGTGAAGACGGGCGCCTCGTGCTCCTGCAGCCAGGTCAGCAGGGTGCCGAACATGCGCTGGGAGAGGCCGCCGTCAGCGCTGCGGCTGGCGGCCGAGGCGAAGGCCTTCTCGATCTCGTCGATCCAGAGGATCACCGGCGCCATCATCTCGGTCTGCTTCAACGCGTCGCGCAGGTTGTGCTCGGACTCGCCGATGAAGCTGGCGTAGAGTGTGCCAGGGTCCAGCCGCAGCAGCGGCTGATGCCACGCCGTCGCGATGGCCTTGGCGCACAGGCTCTTGCCGGCGCCCTGGACGCCCAGCATGAGCACGCCCTTGGGCGGGACCAGGCCGAACGCCTTGGCCTCGGTGCTGAAGACGTCCAGCCGCTGGTTCAACCACGTCTTGAGGCGGTTCATCCCGCCGATCTCGCTCAGGTCGAGCGGCGTCTGGATGTATTCGAGCAGCCCTCCCTGCTGGACCATCCGCCGCTTGTTGCCGATGACGACGTTGATGTCGTCGTCGCTGAACCGCTGATCGGCCGCCACCGCGTCGCTGATGATGCGCATGGCCTGGCGGCGCGTCAGCCCGCGCAGGTTCCGGACGATCGTGTCGAGGCCCTTCTGGGTGATGCCGATCTCGATGGGCTTCTTGCGTCGCAGACGTTGGAGGGTGCTGCGGATGATCTGCAGCAGCTCTCTCTCATCGGGAAACGAAATGTCGAACGGTCGCGTGTAGGCCTTGACGGCGTCGGGCAGCTTGTCCGTGTGGTCGATCATCACGAGGGTCAGACCCGTGCCGTCGAGGCCGTCGATCATCTCGCGAAGGATCCGCAGGGCCTTGCCGCCCTTGAGGTGCTCGGCCAGATCGAGTGTGACGCAGAGCGAGCCCGGCCGGGCCTGCGAAAGGTTGGCCAGCCCGGCGGTGGGGCCGTCGGTGTTGGCGATGGCGGGCCCGCCGTCGATCAGGCCGTCGCGCACCCCGTCGGCGATCGACCAGACCCACATGTCGCGTTTGAGCCTCTCGGCGCTCTTTCGCACGATCTCCAGGGCGTATCGCTCTTCGTGCGTCACGATGGAGAGGCAGTTGTCGCCCCCCTCGATGAGCTGTTCGAGCCGTTCGCAGTCGTTCATGGGCCCTTTCCGGTCCGGGCGTTGCGTCTGTCGGGGCCGTCCGCTGCTCCCCGCTGTCCGACAGCATACCGCCCATCCGCCGGGTGGGCAAGGTTCGTCTACGGCTGTGGAGGTTGACAGTTGTCCTGAGTCTGGATAGTCTATGGCCCCATCAAGAACACTCATAAGGACGGATTGGATGAAGATTTCGCTGAACTGGCTGAACGACTACGTCGAGACGGGGCTCGGGCCCGAGCGGATCGCGGCGATCCTGAGCGATCTGGGCTTTCCCTGCGAAGGGATCGAGCGGCTCGAAGACGATACGGTACTCGACGTTGAAGTGACGAGCAATCGGGGCGACTGCCTCAGTCATATCGGGGTCGCGCGGGAACTGGCGGCGGCGACCGGCAAGGAGCTGAGACTGCCGCAGGTCGATTTGGATGAGCTGGACAAGAACGCTTCGGAGTACGTGCAGGTCGAGATTGCCGAGCCCGACCTGTGCGGCCGATACACCGCGCGGGTGATCGAAGGGGTCAAGGTCGGTCCCTCGCCCGATTGGATGGTCCGGCGGCTCGAAGCCGTCGGCATGCGCAGCGTCAACAACGTGGTCGACGCGACCAATTACGCGATGCTGGAGACGGGACAACCCCCGCACGCATTCGACTACAGTACGATCGAAGAAGGCAAGATCATTGTGCGCCGGGCGGTCGGGGGCGAGCGCATCGTCAGTATCGACGGTTCCCAGTGCGAGTTGGGCGATTCGATGCTGGTGATTGCCGACGCGAAGCGGCCGGTCGCCGTCGCCGGAGTGATGGGCGGGCTGGAGACCGAAGTGAGTGATACGACCACTACGATTCTGCTGGAAGAAGCGCACTTCGACCCGGTGTGCGTGCGGACGACCAGCCGGCGTCTGGCGCTGCCGTCGGAGGCGGCGTTTCGCTTCGAGCGGATTGTGGATATCGAGAAGATCGACTGGGCGTCGCAACGAACGGCCCAATTGATCGTTCAGGTCGCCGGCGGCCGCGTGGCCAAGGGCGTGGTGGACGCCTATCCGAAACGACTCGAGCCTCGCGAAGTGACGATGCGGCTGCCTCGTCTGAGCGGGTTGCTCGGGATCGAGGTCGCGTCCGAGACGGTCCTGAAGATTCTCTCGTCTCTTTGCTTTGCGCCCCGTCTGTCGAACGATGTGGTGACCTGTTCGGTCCCCACGTGGCGAAGTGACATCCTGCGGGAGGTGGACCTGATCGAGGAGGTCGCCCGCGTTTACGGCTACGACAAGGTCCCCACGCGTCGCCGCATCCAGATTGAGGCGGTGCCCGCCGACGCGCGCCAGAAGCTGGCCGAGTCCATCGGCGGATTCCTTAACGGATGCGGGTTCTATGAGACGGTCACCGTGACCTTTGTCGATCGATCAATTGCGGGCCTTTTCGCCCACGGCGACGCACCGGGGAATCTCGGCGTCAAAGACGTCTCTCGCAGAAGCGCCAACCTGCTGCGTCAGACGCTGTTGGGTTCTCTGCTGGAGGTCCTCAAGACGAACGTCAATGCCCGGAACTTGCCGTGTCGCGTCTACGAGATTGCCGACACATTCCGGCCCACACGGGGCAGCGACGCGCTGCCCGATGAGAAGACGAAGGTGGCGCTGATATGCAGCGGTGATTTCCGCGAGCTGCGCGGCGCGGTGGAAGGGCTGATCCGTCATATCGATCGTCGGGGGGCGGTCGATTTCGTTCCGGCGGACCTGCCTTGGGCGGAGGTGGGCGCCGAGGTCACGGTGAACGGTCGAGCGATCGGGGTCGCGGCCGTTTTCTCAGATTCAGTGCGGAACCAGCTGGATTTCAAGGACCTCGTCCCGTGCGGAGCTGAGCTGGACTTCGCCGAGTTGATGGCGTTGACGGGGGCGCCTGTGGCGATCCGTCCAATCCCGCGGTTCCCGGCCGTTGAGCGAGACCTGTCGATTTTGGTGTCCGAGGATATTCCATGGCGGGCCATTGCCCAAGCCGTTGAAGGCGGCGCTCCGGCCGAACTGGAGGATGTTCGGTTCGTGGACATCTATCGTGGCAGGGGGATCGCCCCGGACAAGAAGAGCGTGACGATTTCGCTGCGGTTCCGGGACGACGATGGAACCCTTACGCACGAGACGGTCGACGGATACCAGGCTGCCATCGTCCAGAGCTTGAACCGGGCGGTGGCCGCCGAACTGAGGACTCTGTGAGGCGAAGTGGCCGGCCGGCGCGCTCAGTCCGAGCCTCTTTCGGCCCGGCTGGCCTTCCTCTTCTCTTCGGTTGCGCTGACCTTGCACTTGGGACATCGATCGGGTAGATCGTTTGGCACGATCCCCTCGGGGAAAACCTCCCCGCACTTGCCGCACTTGACGGCCTTGACGACTCTGTCCCTGCTGCATTCCCGACAGGTCAGGTAAGTCCTGGCCATCGGATTGGCGAGCTCTGCGGACTTCTGCCTCAGTTGGGTGTAGAATTCCTTCTCCCCCATCTCGTATGAGGCTCTGCAGGCCGCGCATATCACCCACACCTGTGTCTCATCGGAAAGGCTCTCGATCCCTCCGGAGCCACCCGACCGCGTGACGAGAATGACGATTCCGGAAACCACCAGGCACAATACGATGATACCGCCGTAGACCATATTCTTCATTGCGCAGACCTCCCGATTCGAAACAGGCGTTCTTCACGGTCTCATTGACCGAGGCGTCTTGGCCCGCATCACGGAGTACAAGCGTACATCGGCGCCGGACCGATGTCAAATGTTCGTCACCGTTCCAGAGGCGTTTCGCGTGATCTGCAGGATCCGCGCCGGTTCTTCAGGGAAACCGGTTCGGGCCGACAGATAGGCCGATTCGAACACGGCCATGTTCTTGAGGTTCTCCGCTGCCGTGCTGACGAGTCGGTGCTCGCCCGGATCGCGGATGCTGCGCGCGAAGCCGGACAGCATCTTGCGCATCACATCCTGCTCGGTCTCCTCGTACTGCCAGACCTGGCCGTCCTGCTCGGCGTCGGCGCTGAGGATGACGTGATCGTCGGTGATCGTCAAGCGCGCCCCCTTGCCGTAGATTTGCAGACCTCGCCGCGTCGGGCCCCTGTCGCTGCGCCGGGTGGCAACGATGTTGGCCATCAGGCCTTCGGTGAACTTCATGGATACGAGGGCGGTGTCCTCCGTCAGGTACAGCCGCTGTTGTTTGTCGGGGGCCTGGTTCGTTGTCAGGGCGTAGACCTGCTGTGGGATGGAGAAGCTCCAGAGAATCTGGTCGATGATCTGGTGGCAGTCGTGCAGCAGCACGCCACCGCCGGCCAGCTTGGGGTCGGTGCGCCACGCGGGTCGGTCGACGCCGGCCGTCTCGTTGTAGGCGGTTATCAGAAAGACGTTCCTAATGTGGCCCTGTCCGATCAACTCGTGCGCGGCCATATAGCTGGACTGGAACCGCGCCGGATTGCCGATGGCGAACTGGACGTCCTGCGATTCGGCCATCTGCACGTACTCGAGCGCCTCTTCGTAGTCACGGGCCGGGGGGGCGAGCTTGAGCACGTGGAACTTCTTTCGCAGTGCCGTCTTGAGGTGCTCGTCGCAGGTGTGGATGTCGGCGGCGACCAAGAGGCAGTCGAGTTGATTCTGAACGATCATCTGCCGATAGTCGGTGTATGGTTCACACCCGAATTCCGCAGCGGTCTTCTCAGCGCACTGCTGGTCGTGATCTGCGACGGCCCGAATGACGAACTGCCCACTATCGCGCGCCGCCTCCAGAAGACGGCGACCGTCTCTGCCCAACCCGAGTACACACGCTGTCAGTGTCTGTTCGGCCATTATGGTACGTTACGCGTGGTGCGTGCCCCTGTTCACAATCGGCCGCGGGCTCCGTGGCCGGCCGCACGCCCATCGGCGCGATGTTCCCGGCGTCTCCGGCCGTCCGGTTGTCCTGTGCCTCTGCCGGACATCGGCCGAGGGTTACCGCCGAGGACCGTTCCTGGCCGGGATGATGAAGTGCTCGGGCACCGGGAACTGCGAGCAGAGCAGCAGGACTTCCTTACTGATCTGCTCAATGACCGAATCGTTGTCGATGTCCTCGGCGATCCGATGAATGAAGGTCGCGATCTGCTCGGCCTCGGCTTCTTTCATCCCTCGCGTTGTGATCGCCGGCGTTCCGATTCGCAGGCCGCTGGGGTTGAACGGCGGCGCCGGGTCGCCGGGTACGGTGTTGTAGTTGGTGACGATTCGCGCCCTGTCCAATGCCTTGGCCAGCTTCTTGCCCGGGATGTCCTTGTTTCGCAGATCGATGAGAATCAGGTGGTTATCGGTCCCTCCGGTGACGAGCTTGAAACCATATTCGAGCAGTCTGGCGGCCATGGCCTTGGCGTTCTTGGCGACCTGAGTGGCGTACGCGACGAACTCCGGGGTATTGGCCTCGGCCATGGCCACGGCGATGGCCGTCAGGGTGTGCATGTGCGGGCCGCCCTGGAGGCCGGGGAAGACCGCCTTGTCCACCTTGGAGGCGTGCTCGGCCTTGCACAGCAGCAGCCCCCCGCGCGGGCCGCGAAGCGTCTTGTGGGTCGTCGTCGAGACCACGTCGGCATAGGGGACCGGGCTCTTGTGGATCCCGGCGACGACCAGGCCCGCGATGTGGGCAATGTCGCTGACCAGGCAGGCCCCGACCTCTTTGGCGATATCGCGGAAGATCTCAAAGTCGATGATCCTCGGATAGGCCGTCGCCCCGGAGATGATGATTTTCGGACGATGCTTCTTGGCCAGCTCGCGGATGGCGTCGTAATCGAGCAGGCCGGTCTCCGTGTTCACCTCATAGGGGACAGAATTATAGAACTTGCTCGTCAGAGACACCTTCCAGCCGTGGGTCAGGTGGCCGCCGTGGGACAGGGACATGCCCATGATCGTATCGCCCGGCTCGGCCAGTGCCGCATAGGCCGCGAGGTTGGCCACCGAGCCCGAGTAGGGCTGAACGTTGGCGTGGTCGGCCTTGAAGAGGTCCTTGGCCCGATCCTGGGCCAGTTTCTCAATCAGGTCGGTGACCTGCTGGCCTTCATAGTAGCGTTTGCCGGGGTAGCCTTCGGCGTATTTGTTCGTCAGACAGCTCGAGCTGGCCATCATCACGGCCCGCGAGACGTAGTTCTCCGAGGGAATCAGTCGGATCGAACCGCTCTGCCGGGCCTCTTCCTGTCGGATCAGTTCGTAGATTTGCGGATCGTACTGTTCAAGGGCTGTCTGCATACTGGTCTTTCTCCCTGAAAAGTGCATGGGTCATGGTCTTCTCGACCTGCGAAGGTCAGATAACCGGCAAACGGATTCATATATCACGGCTGCACTTCTGAGACAAGCATTTATTCGTTGACAAAATCCAGCCGACTATTAAACTGAATGGACTGCGGACCATTTGACGTGATAATCCACTTGCTGCTATGCCCGAACCGGATGCTCAAGCACAAGCGCAGGCTCAAGCCCACTTCGAACGAGCTCGTCAGGCCTATGAGGCAGGCGATTTCGACCGGGCCATCGATGCCTACCTCGACGGGCTGAGACGAAGCCCCGACACGGTCGAGGGTGGCCACGTGGAGTTGCGGGTTCTGGCCCTGCGACGAGACGAACGGGGCGCCGGCAGACCCTCGCCCGAGGAGATCGAGCAAAGGCTTTCCGAGGGGGGCACGCCGCTGGAGAAGATGCTCAACGCCGAGTATCTTCTCGCCAAAGACCCTCAGCATCTGGCCTACGGGGAAGCGGTGCTTCGCGCCGCGGTGGCGGGGCGCTACCGCGAGACGGCCAAATGGATGGCGGACCTGATGTTCCTGGCCAACAACAACGCCAAGAAGCCTTCCGTGGCCGTCTATATCCTTCTGAAGGATTCCTATGAAGCGATCGGGCAGATCGATCGCGCGGTGGCTGCCTGCCAGCGTTCCCTGCGGATCAAACCGAACGACCCGATGCTCATCGATGATCTGAAGCGCCTGGCTGAGAAGCTGGGAATCGACCGGCGCAACGGCACCGGCGCGCCGGTCGCGACGTCTCGTCGGGCCAAGGCGCGACCGCAGCGCAGTCGCGTCAACGCCGCACCTCCGCCCCAGGCCGCGGAGCCGACCGCGGCGAGCGCGGCGGAACCCGCTCCGGCCGTTCCCTCGGACCAGGGCGACCTGGCCGCCGCCAGAACGTTCTTCGGGAAGGCCCGCAAGGCCGCCGAGAGCAAGAACTACGATTATGCGATTGAGATGTACCTCGACGGCCTTCAGCGGGCGCCCGACGCCCTCGAGGAGGGGCACCTGCCCTTGTGCGAGCTGGGTCTTCAGCGACGAGGGCGGGGCGGCAAGAAGCCTTCAATGGTGGACCGGGTCAAACGCCTCCGAGGCAAGACCCCCCTCGAACAGATGCTCAACGCCGAGTACCTCTTCGCCAAAGACCCGGACCATACCCCCTATGCCGAAGCCATGCTCAAGGCAGCGGTCGAGGGTGGATACCACCGCACCGCGCACTGGATCGCCAATCTGATCTTCCAGACCAACAACGCGATCGAGAAGCCCTCTCTCCAGACCTATCTGCTCTTGAAAGACTGCTATAAGGCGATGGGCCAGTACGATAAGGCGGTGGCCGCCTGCCAGCGGGCCGTGCGGATGAGGCCCGACGACAAGGATCTGGCCGACGAGTTCAAGAACCTCTCGGCCGAGCTGACGATGTCCAAGGGCAAGTACGACATCGAGGGCGATTTCCGCCAGTCGATCCGCGACCGGGAAACGCAGGCGAAGCTCTACGCCCAGGACCGGATGGTCAAGACCGAGGACTATCGGCTCAGCGCCGTTGAGGAGGCCCGGAGGGCCTACGCCAGGGATCCTGACTTGGCCAAGAACGTCTTCTCTCTGGCCGATGCACTGGCGGACCTGGAAACCGACGCTGGTGAGAACGAGGCGATTCAACTGCTCCACGACGCGGCGGAGGCCCAGAAGGACTTCCGGTTCCAGGAGCGTGCGGGCCTGTTGCGGATTCGGCAGATCCGGCGCAAGCTTCGGGCCGCCAAGAAGCAACTCAAGGCCCGACCGTCGGAGCCGGCGGCTCAGGCCAACGTCCGCGAACTGACCGAGGCCCTCCATCGCACCGAGCTGGAACATTACCGGCTCTGCGTGGAGAATTACCCCACCGATCTGTCCGCCAGGTATGAATATGCCCTGCGGCTGATGCGAAACGGGCGGTACAATGAGGCCATTCCCCTGTTCCAGGACGCCCAGAAGGACCCGCGCCGGCGGATTTCCGCGATGGACAAGATTGGCTATTGCTTCTTCATGAAGGGCTGGTATGCTGACGCGATCGATGTCTTTTCGCGGGCCATCGATGCGTACGAAATAAAAGATGATGCAATCGCGAAGGAATTGCGGTATAATCTGGCTCGCGCCCATGAGTCGCAGGGCGACCAGGAACGAGCGCTGGAGTTGTACCGTCGGATCGCCCAGCTCGATTTCGGGTACAAGGACGTCAGCGAACGGGTGGACCGGCTGCGGGCAGATGCACGATTGGGCGGGTCCGATGGCTCGTCCGGCGATGGCTGACCGAGTGAACCAACCTCTCAGTGAGTTTTGTAATAGCGTTTTGGGGACGATCAGGAGAACAACGTGGCACATTCGTTATCAGCAAAGAAGAGAGTCAGGCAGAACGCCAAGAGGCGAACGATCAACCGGGCCCGCAAGAGCCAGGTCAAGAGCCAGGTCAAACGTCTCGAAACCGCTTTGGGTGCAGGCAACGTCGAGGCGGCCGATACGGAATTCCGGGCGACGGTCAAGAAGCTGGACAAGGTCGCCGCCACCAGCACGATTCACAAGAGGACGGCCGCCCGGAAGAAGTCCCGGCTGGCCAGGAAGCTCAACGCCCTGAAGGCCAAACAGCAGAGCAGTTAGCCGCTGCCAAACGCAGTCCGTATGCCGTTCGCTCTGGATGCTCGCAGACGGGATCGCGCGTAGGGAAAATCGCCAGCACCCAATCGATGACGAAGTCGATTGGGTGCTGCTTTCATTGGAGTCGCTCATGCCGAGCGTGTATCGTGACCGGATTGTCAAGCTGCTCCAGCACGCCGACTACACCCCTGTGAAGCTGGCGCAACTGGCCAAGGCGCTCGGGGTGGAATCGGACGCCTACCCTGAGTTCAAGACCGCCTTCGACGAGCTGCGCCGGGCCGGACATGTAATGATCGGGGCTGGCAACGTCGTGACCCTGCCCTCGATGGCCGGTCAGATCGTCGGCACCTTCCGCAAGAACGCCAAGGGGTTCGGGTTCGTCGTGCCCCTCGAAGCGAACGCGCACGGCGATCTGTTCATCCCTCCCGACAGCACCGGCGACGCGATGACCGGGGATACCGTTCTCGCCAAGGCCACACGCAAGGGCAAGCGGGCCGGCGAGATGCGATACACCGGCGAGATCATCGAGGTGCTCGAACGCGCCGACAATCAGTTCGTCGGCACGCTGACCCGGCACCCCGAGGCGTGGATCGTCCAGCCGGATGGCAGCCGATTCATCGAGCCCATCGTCGTCGAGGACGTCACGGCCAAGAACGCCAGGGAGAAGGACAAGGTCGTCGTCGAGATCCTCTCCTATCCGACAGAGACGTACCTGGCCCGTGGCGTCATTATCGAGGTGCTCGGCCGCGCCGGGCAGTACGACACGGAGATCCGGGCGGCCATACGGCAGTTCCACCTTCCCGGCGCATTCGACGACGAATGTGTCGAACAGGCCCGCAGTGCCGCCGCTGCGTTCGGAGGCGAACCCGGCGCCGAACGCGAAGACATCAGCGGCAAGATGATCGTCACGATCGACCCGCCCGATGCCAAGGATTTCGACGACGCCATCAGCCTGGAGGCCGACGCCGACGGCAACTGGGTGCTCGGCGTGCACATTGCCGACGTCAGTCATTTCATCCCCGCCGGCTCGCCGCTGGATGAGGAGGCCCGCCTGCGGGGCAACAGCGTCTACCTGCCGGGCAAGACGATTCCCATGCTGCCGGAAGTGCTCAGCAACGGCATCTGCAGCCTCCAGCCCGACCAGCCCCGGTTCGCCAAGAGCGTCTACATCACCTACGACGACGCGGGCAAGATTCTGCATCGCCGCTTCGCCAACAGCATCATTCGCTCCAAGGCCCGACTGACGTACGAACTGGCCGACCGCATTCTCAAGGGCCACACCAAGGGCGCCCAGCCCGATGTCATCCAGTTGCTGGCCAAGATGGAGTCGCTGGCCCGCCGGATCGAGAAGCGCCGGACGGACAATGGAATGCTCCACCTCGATCTGCCCGAACCCGAGTTGGACTTCGACGAATCGGGTCAGGTCGTGGACGCCCATCCCGCCGACAACAGCTATCCGCACACGATCATCGAGATGTTCATGGTCGAGGCCAACGATGCCGTCGCCTCGCTGCTCGACCGGCTCGACGTGCCGTTCATGCGTCGCATCCACCCCGAGCCCGATGCCCTGAGCATTAAGAACCTCTCGAAGCTGCTCCGCACGATGGGCTTTCCCATGCCGCGCAATCCGGACCGAAGGGCCATCCAGGACCTGCTCGATTCCGTCAAGGACGCCGAGCGCTCGCTGGCGGTCAATCTCGTCGTCCTGAGGAGTTTCGAAAAGGCCCAGTACGCGCCGCTGCACATCGGCCACTACGCCCTGGCCTCGACGCACTACTGCCATTTCACCAGTCCCATCCGCCGTTATGCCGACCTGCTGGTGCATCGCCAGTTACAGTTCTACCTCCAGGATCGCATGGACACCGCCAGGCAGATCGCCGCCGGTCAGGACCTGGCCGCGGTGGGCAAGCACATCACTTTCACCGAGCAACGGGCCGAAGACGCCGAGCGAGACCTCGTCGCCGTGCTCACCCTGCAAATGCTCAGCAAGCGGATCGGCGAAGAGCTGGACTGCGTCGTGACGGGACTGGCCGGGTTCGGGCTGTTCGTGCAGTCGCGCAAATTCGGAATCGAAGGACTCATCAAGTTCGAAGACCTCGGACCCGACAAGTGGCAGCTCAACAAACCCGCTCAGTGTGTCGTCGGCGAGCGCAGCGGCCAGGAAGTCCACCTGGGCCAGCCCCTGCACGTCCGCATCGTTTCGGTCAACGTGCCGGGACGCCAGTTGAATCTTGCCCCCGTGACGTTGCTGGGTGAGGGCCGAGGCGAGTCGCGACGCGAATCGGCCCGCAAGCCTCGCCGAAAGGCTCGCAAGTCGGCCCGCAAGCCCCAGACGAAGAAGAAGAGGCACAAGTAGCGTCTTCGGCGGGGCCTCAGCCGCCAGTCGAATCGCCGAGGGGTACAACGACGATGGCTTTGTTCGGTTTCGTGGGGCAGACCGCTTCGCAGGCGCCACAGCCGGTGCACTTCTGCGGATCGATCTGCGGGATGAGCGTGTACTCGCTCTCAGACCACACGTAACGAATCGCCTCATGCGGACACCACCGGCGGCATTCCGCGCACTCGCGATCGGCACCTAACAAGCACACGTTCATATCGACCTGAGGCAGCCCGATGGGTTTGCTGGCCTTGCCCTCGGCCGACAGGCGGACCAGCGCGCCGCTGGGGCAGACCTCCATGCACTTCGTGCAATCGACCAGGCAGTAGTTCTCTCGGAATTGAAGGACGGGTGTAAGGAGGCTCGCCATTCCATGTTCACTGAGCGACGGCTCGATGATGCGGGTCGGGCATGCGCGAATGCAGTTGCCGCAGCGGACGCAGACGCCGAGAAACTCCGGCTCGTCGATCGCGCCCGGCGGGCGCAACGGCCGGGACGCGGGCCGGTGAGCGAGACGCGCGGCCGAGGCCAGCACAGCGCCGGCGCCGATGCCGAGCACCGTTCGTCTCGCGACCGGCAGGCTCCATCGCTGCGGCCGACGTCCTTCCTCGGTTCGCCTGCGGACGTGCCGGGCCAGGGAGCTGAGCATATCCTGAAACGCTCCCAATGCACAGATACGACTACACCAGATGTGCGGCCACGTGAAGCTCAGCGCCAGGATGACCAGCAGGGGTATGACGGCAGGTCCGGCGGCGAACGCGCCGGAGAAGATCGCCAGCGGGTCCAGCCACAGCAGCACCGGATAGCCCAGGCACGCGCCCGCCAGGGTCAACAGCACGATCCATCGTCCGACGGAGAGCCGCGTTGCCGGCTTTCGGCCGCATCGGCGGCCCATGTGGCTTGCGCCGTCGGCGCAGAGGCCCAAGGGGCAGATCCACCGGCAGAACCAACGAGTCCGCAAGAGGGCGATGAATCCCACGGCCAGTCCCAGGCTCGCTATGACACTGACGGTTCGGGTCGCCAGGATCGAGCCTGCTGCAATAAACGGACTCATCGCCGCAACCACGACCGGCCAATGCGTCTGTCGGGCGGCCACGAGCACGGCGATGACTGCAACCAGGCAGATGCCGCGAACGATCAGGCGGCCCCGACGGTGTCGTACGCCCTTCGCCGGTTCGGATAGCCTGTTGGGCTCTGCCGGACCGCTCACCCGAGATAGGCCTCCTGTTGGCGGAGAATCTTCTGGATCTTGGCGATGTCCGCATCGCGGGGTCGGCAGTTGTCCTGGACAGCTACGGCCGCTGCGACGCCGGCGGCGTGGCCGGTGACAAAGCAGTTCGGGATCAGACGCACCAGGTCGGCCATCCCCAGGTCCATGCTGATGCATCGACCCGAAGCGAGAACGTTGTCCACCGTAGTGGGGACCAGCGCGCCGTAGGGGATCTGCCATTCGCCGTGTGTGGCGTTGGATGCGCCGCCCACGCCGACGACGTCGGGGAACTTCGTCGCCGCCTTGAGGTCCGACAGCCGGACGCGGTTCAGACCGTTGAGAACGCGAGTGATCCGCACGCCGATCTGCGGCGCGGTCTCGACGAGATACACCTTCTCGTAGCCGGGGGTCTGACGCGTTCTCTGGACATTGTTCCAGATGAACTTGCGATGGTTCATCTCCATTCGCGTCAGCGTGGCCAAGTCCAGGCCGTCCACCTCCGGACCGGTCAGGTTCACCCAGTTGACGCCCGGGGCAGGCGTCGCCGAGCCCAGACGGCGGGGCCTCGGGGTCTCCTTGGCCTTCTCGGCATCGACCCGGTCCAGGTTGCCGATCCGCGAGACGAGACCGACGTTGTGCGAGCGGTGCTCGAACTCGGCGCCCGCCGCCGCGAACAGATCGCCGTCGCCGGTGGCGTCGACCACCATTTTGGCCAGAATGGCCTGGCGGCCCGATTTGCTCTCGAACACGACGCCGCGCACGGTATTCCCCGTCACGATCGCATCGACGCCCCAGCAGTGGAGGAACACATCGATGCCCGCCTCCTCGATCATCTCGACCATGACGTACTTGGCGGCCTCGGCATCGACGGTCGGATTGACGCCGGGACGGCGGTCGATGATCGCGCCGTCGAGCTTGTCCATCCGGCGCATCATCTCTTCGCCGATCCCCTGGCAGACCTGCTTACCCCCTTTGACGATATGCCCGAGGATCAGCACGACGAGGCCGCCGGTCCAGAGTCCGCCGAAGTGGCCGTAACGCTCGACCAGCGTGACGTTGGCGCCGGCGCGCTTGGCGGCGATAGCGGCCACGACGCCGGCCGAGCCGCCTCCGACCACCAGCACGTCCGTCTGATGGAGGATTGGCAGTTCGCGTTGCGGCTGGATCACCTTGCCGTCGACGATCGTCGCGGCCGTCCGCGCGTCCTGAACCTTGCGAGCGTCGATGACCGAACTCTGAAACCCGCTGGATTCGCCGACGCCCTGGGCGCGGGCGGACGGCGCGGTGGTCCATCCCAGTCCTGCGGTCAGTCCCGACAGCCCCAGCGCTCGCAGGCATTCCCGTCGATTCATACGATGGTCCATGAAGACTCTCCTCTGCTGAGATGGATCGAGTTTGGATTGACGTCGTGTTGGGCCATGCCCCTTTGATACCTCGATCAGCGGCGATTATCAACCCCAAAAGGCCTCAGTCGGACGAGGACGATGGGAGGTCGGATGACTCGATCCGTTCGAGGATCGTCGGGATGCCGTAGCGGTGATAGAATCGCACGGTCGTGTCCCAGAGGTCTTCGGTCAGGTGCGTGCGAATCTGTCGGAGGAACTCGGTGGGGATGTCCTTGTAGTACGCCTCGGCGACGGCCCCGGCGATGCAGGCCTGGGTGTCGCTGTCGCCGCCGAGCGAGACGGCGTGGCGCAGGGCGTCTTCGTACGAGTTCGAGTCGAGGAAGGCGACGATGGCCTCCGGCACCGAGCCCTGGCAGGTGACGTCGAAGGAGTAGCCGGGGCGAATCTCATCGACGGTTTGGGAAAGGTCGTACCCGAAACGTTCGCCGACGCTGCGGCGAATCGACTCTTTGTCCTCGCCCTTTCGCGCGAGAAAGACCGCCAGCGCCGTCGCCTGGGCCCCCTTGATGCCCTCGGGATGGTTGTGCGTGCACTCGGCGGTCCTCGCCGCCTCGCGCAGGACGTCGTCCTGCGAATCAAACGCCCAGGCCACCGGGCTGACCCGCATGGCCGAGCCGTTGCCGAAACTGTTGTATGGACCCATTCCCGACGCCGCTGCCCATTGCAGAAAATAGCCGCCGTAGCCACGCAAGGGATGCCGACGGGTGTGGGTTCGCAACGCACGCCCATAGTCACGGTCGTCCAGCAGGGCGTCGGCGACCGCGACCGTCAGGACGGTGTCGTCGGTGAAGGTCGCCAGCGGCCCGAACAACGGCACGTCCTTACGCTTGGTCGGCCGGCTCTCGTAGGCCGAACCGGCAATATCACCTGCAATGGCGCCAAGCATCCAGTCTCTCCGTTCGGGTGGTGCATCATGGCATCGCCGTGTGCATTGGGAGCGAGCGAGGACGCTCGCCCTACGAGAAGTATACCATCTCAGGGCGGAGCGGTCATCAGGGGGTGACGCGATCCAGGCGGATATCGCCATTGCGTGATGGGACGCTCAGCGGTACGATAGCGGCAAATGCCTGGGAACCACAGTACAAGATGGATGGGAAGTTGCATGGTGTATCCAACGAGCATCACGCGAAGGGCGTTTCTGCGGGCGGCCGCCTCGGCGGTCTCAGTCCCGTATGTCATCACGTCGTCGGCCCTGGGGGCGGGCGGCAAGCTGCCGGCCAGCGAGCGGCTTGTGATGGGAGCCATCGGCTGCGGCGGGCAGGGCACGCGCCACATCGGCGGCGGCATCTGGGTCCAGGGTGGTGGGTTCCTCAGCAAGCCCGGCGTGCAGGTCGTCGCGGCCTGCGACGTCAATCGCAACAACCTCAACAACGCCAAGAACATCATCGACAAGCACTACGGCAACGGCGATTGCGTCGCGTACCACATGTTCGAGGATCTGCTGGCCCGCGACGACATCGACATCATCCTCTGCGCCGCCGGCGACCGCTGGCACACGCCGATCTCCATCGCCGCCGCCAAAGCGGGCAAGGACATCTATTGCGAAAAGCCCATCTCGCTGACGGTCTATGAGGCGCGCGAACTGGCGCGGACGATAAAGCGGTACGGACGGATCTTCCAGAGCGGCACGCAGCAGCGCAGTTGGTACGAGTTTCGCATTGCCTGCGAGCTGATCCGTAGCGGGTACATCGGCCAGGTCAAGCACATCAAGGTCAACGTGGGCGGCCCGCCCGAAGATTGTCACCTGCCCGCGCAGGGCGAGCCGCCGGACTGGCTGGACTACGACCGCTGGCTGGGCCAGGCGCCGTGGCACCCGTTCCACCCCGACATCCTCGGCTGGATGCGATGGAAGGACTTCGCCGGCGGCGAGATGACCAACTGGGGCCAGCACATGTTCGACATCGCGCAATGGGCGATGGGCATGGACGAGTCGGGCCCGGTCGAGATCATTCCGCCCGACGGCAACGAGTTCAAGGCGCTGACCTACCGCTACGCCAACGGGACGGTGATGACACGGGAGGGCATCAGCCAGCCGACGCCGGGCGTGCGGTTCGAGGGGACCGAGGGCATGATCGAGGTCACACGGGAGCAGTTGATTACCGAGCCGGACTCGCTCCGCAGGCAGACGCTGAAGGCCAACGACGTGCACCTCTACGAGAGCAAAAACCATCCGGACAACTTCCTCGAATGCGTGCGCACGCGGAACCGCCCGGCCTGCGACGCCGACGTGGGCTATCGCTCGATCAGCGTCTGCCACCTCGGCAACATCGCGTACTGGCTCGAACGGCCCCTGCGATGGGACCCGACGGCCGAGCGGTTCGTCAACGACCGGCAGGCTGATTCCATGCTCCAGCGGGCGATGCGAAGTCCCTGGTCGATATGAGAATGACAACGCAAGACGGTTTTGGAGAAGGAGCACCCATGCGAACTCAGCGTATGGCCCACATCTTGATCGCGCTGACCATTGCCACGTTTCTGGCGGCATCGGTCGCGGCCGAGGAGGGCAAAGTCGGAGAAGGGTGGCGGCTGCACGTGATCAACGCGGACTCCCGTTTTGAGGCGGCGACTGCGTTTGATGTCAACGGAAACGGCAAGCTCGATATCGTTTGCGGCGGGTTCTGGTACGAGGCCCCGACCTGGAAAAAGCACTTCCTGCGCGAGATCAAGGAGGAAGGGGAGTACCACTACGACTTCGCCAATCTGGCGATGGATGTGGACGGCGACGGCTGGACCGACACCGTGGGCGCCGCCTGGCACAACAAGATGGTCTACTGGGTCCGCAACCCCGGCAAGGCCGGCGGGCCCTGGCCGGTGTACGA
The DNA here is from genome assembly GCA_964610435.1 of uncultured Pirellulales bacterium. GTDB lineage: Bacteria > Planctomycetota > Phycisphaerae > Sedimentisphaerales > Anaerobacaceae > Anaerobaca. Next base: position 37,951 of record CAZSXM010000020.1, read on the forward strand.
GATCGACACGCCCGGGAATATGGAAACCGCGCTGGCCTACGATATCAACGGCAACGGCCAGCTCGACATCCTGCCCAACATCATGAGCGCTGCGGCGTGGTACGAGTTCCATCGCGATCCATCGGCCCCGCAGGGCGTGCGCTGGCAGAAACACGTGCTGCCTCAGGAGGCGGCCGGGCACGGGATCGGCGCCGGAGACGTCAATGGCGACGGTCTGTGCGACATCGTGACGCCGAAGGGCTGGCTCGAACAGAAGCCGGACGGCTCGTGGACCTGGCATCCGGAGTTCGAGCTGGGCTACGCCGGCATTCCGATCCTCGTGCACGACGTGGACGGCGACGGGAACCCGGACGTCCTCTGGGGTCTGGGCCACGACTATGGTGTCTTCTGGCTCCAGCAGACCAGAGACGCCGACGGCAATCGTTCGTGGACCAAACACCTGATCGACGATTCGTGGTCGCAGCCGCACTTCATGCTCCTGGCCGACCTGACCGGCAACCGTCGGCTGGAGCTGGTCACGGGCAAACGCCATCGCGCCCACAACGGAAACGACCCCGGCGGCAACGACCCGCCCTGCGTCTATTACTACAGCTTCGACCGGTCGTCGGGCCAGTGGACGCGGCACACCCTGCACGAGGGCGGCCGCGTCGGGTTCGGGATCAACACCGTCGCGGTGGATATCGACGGGGACGGCGACATCGACGTTGTCGCTCCCGGCAAAAGCGGACTGTATCTGCTCGAGAACCTGCTGAAATGACCGCCGGTTGTTGCCGGTGTCAACCGACTTTGGCTACGTAGGGAGATGCGCACGATGTCAAAACCGAAGATCGCGATGATCGGGGCCGGAAGCCTGATTTTCTGCAAGACGCTGGTCATGGATATCCTGGCGACCGAAGCCCTTGGGGGCAGCGAAATCCGTCTGATGAACCGGACGCGGCCCAAGCTGGCGAAGATGGAGGCCTTCGTCAAGAAGGTCATCAAAGAGAACAGGCTGCCTGCGACGGTCACGGCGACCCTGGATCGCCGCGAGGCCCTCGACGGGGCCGATTACGTCATCAACATGATCCAGATCGGCGGCGTCGAGGCCTTCCGCATGGATTACGAGATCCCTCTGAAGTACGGCGTCGATCAGTGCATTGCCGATTCCATCGGTCCCGGCGGCATCTTCCGCGCCCTGCGGACGATCCCCGTCCTGGCGGACATGGCGGCCGACATGAACGAGCTGTGCCCGGACGCGATCCTGCTGAACTACGCCAATCCGATGGGGGCCAACTGCTCGGCTCTCGGCAGCGTGGCCGACGTGCAGTTCATCGGACTCTGCCACGGCGTGCAGACCACGCTGGACCTGATCAGCCGCTACGTCAACGTTCCGAAAGACCAGGTCGATTACGTCTGCGCGGGCATCAACCACATGGCCTGGTTCCTCTCGCTGCGGGACAAACGGAACGGCCGCGACCTGTATCCGATTCTCAAACGCAATATTGAGAAGCCCGAATACTACATTAACGAGAAGGTGCGCTGCGAGGTGATGCGGCACTTCGGCTACTTCATGACCGAGAGCACCGGGCATCTGTCCGAGTACATCCCATGGTTCCGCAGCAGCAAGAGGGCCTTGGAGACGTACTGTGATCAGCCCGACTTCGGCGGGGCCTCCGGCGCCTACTATCACTACTGCAACATGCTGGCGGAGAAGTACAAGAAGGTGGACTATCTCGCGACCGAATCGCCCAAGATCACCGGTCGCAGCGTCGAGTACTGTTCGTACATCCTCGAAGCGGCCGAAACCGACCGGCCGTTCCGTCTCAACGGCAACGTTCGCAACGATGGCTATATCACCAACCTGCCGCAGGGTTGTTGCGTCGAGGTCCCGGTCTACGTCGATTCACAGGGTCTGCACCCGGTGACGATCGGCGAACTCCCGGTGCAGTGTGCGGCGTTGAACCAGAGCAACGTTACCGTGCAGGAGCTGGCGGTCGAGGCGGCGCTGACGGGCGATCCGGAATACGCGATGCAGGCGGTGGCGATGGACCCGCTGACCTCGGCGGTCTGTACGCTGAAGGAAATCCGTGACATGACCGGTGAGATGCTCGAAGCCCAGCGCAAGTGGCTGCCCGAGTTCAAAGGCCGCAAGCTTACGCCTCGCCCGGCGGTGCAAGTCACCAAGAACACCGTCGGCGTGGACGTGCCGCTCGATCCGGCCCTGGCGATCGCCAACCGCTTCGGCGAACTGGCCAAGTAACAACATGCCCGCATCGCCACTCTTCCTGCGAGTTAGAGACGCCGTTCGAAACGGTGGCGACCGGGGGCGACCTCGTCGAGGACGATGAACCTGCCGTCGATCCGGCCCTGGACGGTCCGGCCGTCCATGAGCACCTGCGTGCTGTCGCTGCCCAGGCTGGGCAGGTATACGACGGCGGGCATGTTGGCCGGCGTAGTCACGTTCAGGACGAACGATTTGTCTTTGACGGCCTCGAAATCCACGTGGATCGTGCCCCGGATCGTGGGCAGATCGAGGCGGGCACGGGTCAGCGAGCCGACCTGCGGCTTGATCCGGACCCTGGCAAAGCCCGGCTCGACGGGCTCGACGCCCATCAGGCGGCGGGGGATGATATTGGCCGGCGCCGCGCCCCAGGCGTGGTTCCAGTCCTGATTGGGTTTGTACTTGTTGTCCCAGGCTTCGAGGGTGATGGTCGTGCCAACGTTGTAGATCATATGCGGCCAGCTTCGGTCCGTCTCGCGGTCGGTCATCAGGTGCAGAGCGAAGTCGTCCAGGCCGGCTGTGTAGAGGGCGTCCAGCAGATGCTGCGCGCCGTAGACGCTGCACACCATGCCGCGACTCTTGAGGAACGCCGCGACGGATTCAACGTATTCCGGCGGCACCAGGCCGAACGCCAGCGGGAACATGTTCGCGTGCAGGGCGCTGTGCGTGCTGCCTTCGCCGTCCACGTAGGTGCCTTTGTCCTTGTCGAGCAGCTTGGCGTTGAACGACTGCCTGACCCGCGCGGCCGCCGAAGCGAATCGCTCGGCATCCTCGTCTTTGCCGACGGCCCGGGCCATACGGTCCATCACGACCAATGCCCGGTAGTGGAAAGCGTTGACGACGGTGTTGATGGGTTTGAACTCGAAGTCGTCGGTCTCGCCATAGCCGCCGGTCAGGCCGAGGATGTTGCCGTGCGGCCAGTCCACGAGGTCTCGCAGCCTTCCGTTGAAGTGGATCGATTGGAGGACCTCGTCGGTGACCAGGCCGGTCTGTGTGCTGATCAGACCGTCTTCGCGGGCCAGGGCCAGCAGCGTCTTGGCCTTCAGGTCGTCGTAGAACCGCTCGATCGAGTCGGTGTCGCCGGTGTACAGGTAGTCGGCCCAGGCCATCAGCACCGAGTGCAAGATCCATTCGGTCGGCCAGGTCGGGCGCGTGATGAGGTACTCGTGCGTATAGCGGGCCATCGTATACTCGCGGTCCACGCTGTAGTGACAGAGCTGATTGATGTAAGCGTCGCCCTCGTAGGGAATCCGCTCGCGGTCGCCGTCGATGTAGACGCCGCAGAAGCTCGTCGCCTTGATGCTGTACTTGCACAGTTCCCAGACGTCGTTGAGGACCGGGTCGGACGAATGGAAATGTGCGGCGTCATCGTCGAACGGATAGTGCACCACGATCTGGCGGACCGTGGACGCGTCGAGCGCTGAGGGGCTGTGGACGATCTCGCAATACCGGAAGGGCAGCACCTCGCCGGCGGCCGGCGGCATCTTGATCGCCTGCGGGCCGGTGTTTCGTCTGTCGGGCGGGATCGTCACTCTGTATGTGTGCGTTCCTTCCCGGAGCGTCAGAGGGATCTGCCGATAGCGCCGAGACCCGCCCGGCTCGCGGTCGATGCTGTCGGGTTCGGCGTAGACCTCGCCGAGATGGACCTCGACGCGGTGTCCGCTCGTGGGGCTGGTCAGGGTCAGTTCGACGGTGCCGAAGGCGGCCTTGCCAAAGTCGATGAAGTAGTGCCCGTCGGCTTTGGCCACCACCCGAACGGGCTCGGCCGTCGTGGTCGCGAGCGGATAGCGGGGCGTTTCATATCCGCCATCCAGAGACCCCGTGCGAAATTCCTGGACAGCCGAATAGGGGCTCACTCGGTCCTGCTGGTTCCACGTTCGCACCCGCCAGAAGTAGGATCGGTGCGAGGCCAGCGGCTTGCCGTCGTACTCGATGGCGACCGAGCGGGCCGACTTGATCTTCCCACTGTCCCACATATCGCCGCGTTCCTGCTCGATTTCCTGCAAGCCGGAGGCGACGAGGACCTGGTATGCCGTCTGGACATCGTTTTGAGCGAGGGACGGCACGATCCAGCCGAAGTCCGGCCGGGCATCGGAAATCGCCGTCTTCGCCGGCTCACTCATCAATTCGCACATGAGGCCGGAGGGAGCCGAATGGCCCGCGGCGAAACAATGGGTGGTTTGAGATAGAAGGATAAAGATTGTCAGCGGTAGCGTTCTTGTGCATTGTATCCAGGTTCGTGGCCGGTCTGACTTCGTCATGGCGGTCAACTCCACAGAATCTTGAATGTGAGCGTTTTAAGCGCTGTAGCGAGAAGTCGTCGGATGACGATAATACCCGTAGACCCGGGCGGCGGCAACGATCGGTTGCGTGTTGGGGGAAGTTCGCTTATCATCGCCGACTCCGTGCGGCAGAGGCCGCGCGGCGAAATCCCGGAGTTCGGGTGAGTGTCCCGGGGCAAATCTTGGATTCGTCCCGATGCATGAGAAGATCGATCGGCAGTTGAGAGGCCTTGAATGGACAAATACGTTTGTATACACGGTCATTTCTACCAACCACCGCGTGAGAACGCGTGGCTCGAAGACGTTGAGTTGCAGGATTCGGCCTACCCCTATCATGACTGGAACGCCCGGATCACGGAGGAGTGCTACCGGCAGAACGCCGCGTCGCGCATCCTCGGGCCGGACCGCAAGATCGTCGATATCGTCAACAACTACCAGTACATGAGCTTCAATTTCGGTCCGACGCTGCTGAGCTGGCTCGAATCGCACGCCCCAGACGTTTATGAGAGGATTCTCGAAGCCGATCAGAACAGCCGCGAACGCTTCAGTGGCCACGGCAGCGCCCTGGCCCAGGTCTATAACCATGTGATTCTGCCCCTGTCGAACACCCGCGACAAGCACACGCAGGTCATCTGGGGCATCCAGGACTTCAAGCAGCGGTTTCAGCGGGCGCCCGAAGGCATGTGGCTGCCCGAGACGGCGGTGGACCTGCCGTCGCTTGAGGTGTTGGTCGAGCATGGGATCAAGTTCACGATTCTGGCGCCGCGACAGGCCAAACGCGTCCGCAAGATCGGCGGGCGCCGCTGGAGGGACGTGAACGTCAACGACCTGGATACAAGCGTTCCATATCTCTGTACGCTGCCGTCCGGCAAACAGATCACCCTGTTCTTCTACAGTGGTCCGGCGTCGCACGACATCGCCTATGGGGGCCTGCTTCACAGCGGCACGAATTTCGCGGCCCGGCTCATCGACGCCTTTCCGAAAGACGGCGACGGTCCGCGTCTGGTCCACGTGGCCACGGACGGAGAGTCGTTCGGACACCACCACCGCCACGGCGATATGGCGCTGGCCTACTGCATTCACCACATCGAGAGCAATGATCTGGCGAAAATCACGATCTACGGCGAATACCTGGAGAAGTTCCCGCCGGACCAGGAGGTCGAGATCTGGGAGAACAGTTCCTGGAGCTGTGCCCATGGCGTGGAACGATGGAAGAGCAACTGTGGGTGCGCGGCCAACCACGCCAATTCGGGCCGGCAGCAATGGCGCGCCCCGTTGCGGCAGGCCCTGGACTTCGTCCGCGACAAGGTGACGGAGGTCTACCAGGACCGCATGTCGAGATTCCACACCGATCCCTGGAGGCTTCGGAACGAGTACATTGCCGCGATCAATGACCGTTCGCAGGAGAATGTTGAGGATTTCATCACGCAGTCGACAGGGCGGGCGCTCACGGCCGAGGACAAAGTCGTGTTTCTCAAGCTTCTGGAGATGCAGCGTCACGCCATGCTGATGTACACAAGCTGTGGGTGGTTCTTCGACAACATTGCAGGGATCGAGACGGTCCAGGTGATGCAGTATGCGGCGCGTGCGATGCAACTGTGCCAGGAAGTGCAGGGTTGGGACCTGGTGCCGCAGTTCAAGGAGATGCTCCGGAACGCGCCCGCCAACGTTCGCCCGTTTGCCAACGGACAGGAGATTTACGAAGCCTATGTCGAGCCGGCCCGCATTGATCTGAACCGTGTGGCCGCCCACTTTGCGCTCAGTTCGGTCTTCGAGGCCTTCCGCGAGCGGACGACGGAGATCTACTGCTATTCGGCGACGGTGGAACGTCTGGACCGCGCCGAGGCCGGGGTTCAGGCCCTGACCACCGGGCGTGTGGCCATTCGGTCGAACATCACCTTCGAGCGACACGCGGCCGATCTGGTCGTATTCTATCTGGGCGACCACAATCTCTTCGCCACGGTGCGGGCCCGTATGGGGGACGATGACTTCAACGCGGTTCACGAGCAGTTGAGCCGGGCGTTTCGAAAGAGCGACAGCAACGAGGTCATGCGTCTGATGAACGTGGTGTTCGGCGGAAGCAACTACTCGCTGACCCACCTGTTCAAAGACCCGCAGCGGCAGATTCTCAACGAGCTTCTGGAGAGCACATGGCAGGAGATCGAGAACTCGTTCCGGCACATCTACGAGCACAATTACGCCATCATGCAGATGATCCGCAACATGAACATGCCGCTGCCCAAGGCGCTGTCGGCGCCCGCCGAGTTCATTCTGAACGAGGATCTCTGTGCCGAGATCCAGGCGGATGCGATCGACGTGGATCGTCTGCGCAACCTTGCCGACGAGGCCGAACGGCTGTCGCTGAGCCTGGACAAGGAGCGTCTGAGCTTCGAAGGCAGCCACCGAATCAACGACCTGATGGACCAACTGGCCGAGCACAGCGAAGACGTGGACCTGCTCTGCTCGATCGAGGAGAGCCTGGAGATCCTCCGATCGCTCACGTCCACATTGGACTTACAGAACGCGCAGAACGTGTTCTTCAACATCGCCAAGCGCAAGTGGCCCGCGATGAAGCGTCGCGCCGCTGCAGACGATGAGGAGGCGGCCAAATGGGTCGAGCACTTCGGGAATCTGGCGCACCATCTGGGTCTGGCGATTCCATGAGATAGCGGCATGACCATTGACTGTGGAGACCCGTCGACGAGCGAGACCTCGCCGTGGCCGGTCCTTCGACGAGCCCCGATCCCCATTCGACAGTAAAGGTTCGCAGCATGCTCAAACAACGATCCAGTGGCATCCTGATGCACATTACCTCAGTCCCCTCGGAGTTCGGGATCGGTGATTTCGGCCCGACGACGTACGCGTTTATCGACTTCCTCAAGCAGGCCGGCCAGATCTGCTGGCAGATCCTGCCCTTGAATCACACGACCGGCAAGACAGGCCATTCCCCTTACAACTGCTTCTCGGCCTTCGCGGGAAATCCCCTTCTGATCAGTCCGGCTCTGCTGCATCGGATCGGTCTGCTCCGACGCGGGGAAATCGCCGGTCCTCCGTCCTTTCCGGCCGACAAGGTCGATTTCAAGAAGGTGGAGCGGTACAAGCATGGGCTGCTGGATGTGGCCTATCGGCGATTCAAGGAGCGTCCGCTGCCGGCCGACTACGAATGCTTTTGCGCCGAACACCGTGCGTGGCTCGATTCGTTTGCGACCTTCGTTGCGATCAAGCGACATTTCAAGGGTCGGTTGTGGTCCGACTGGCCGGCGGCCCTGAGGGATCGAAAGGCCAGGGCGCTCAACGCAATCCAGGCCGAATTGGCCGATGCGATCGATCGCGAGCGGTTCCTGCAGTATGTCTTCTATGGGCAGTATCTCGATCTGCAACGTTATTGCCACAGGCAGGGGATTCAGGTGATCGGAGACCTGCCGATCTACGTTGCCTACGACAGCGCCGACGTCTGGTCGAACCCCGACGTGTTCAGGCTGAGGCGGGACAAGAGGCCGAAGTTCATCGCCGGGGTGCCGCCGGACTACTTCAGCAAGACCGGCCAACTGTGGGGCAACCCCGTCTACGACTGGGACCACGCCGAACGCACCGGGTTCGCCTGGTGGATGCAGAGGATCAAGCACAATCTCCTGCTGTTCGATCTGGTGCGGATCGACCATTTTCGCGGCCTCGTCGCGTACTGGGAAGTGCCGGCCGGCCACAAGAATGCCATGCGCGGCAAGTGGGTCAAGGCCCCGAGCGAGCGCTTCTTCGGCACGCTGTTTCGCCAGGTTCCGTTCGCCGCGATCTTCGCCGAGGACCTCGGGCACATCACAGCCGACGTGCGCGAGGCGGTCGCCAAGTATCAGTTCCCTTGTATGCGGGTGCTGCACTTCGCGTTCAGTGGCGACCCGAGGCGGAACACACACATGCCGCACAACCACATTGCCAATGCTATCGTCTATACGGGTACGCACGACAACAATACGACTCGCGGCTGGTTCGAGAACGAGATGAAGGGGCCCGCACGCAAACGCCTCTTCGATTATCTCGGCCGCAAGCCCGCGGCCAAGGACATCTCGTGGGAGCTAATGCGAGTAGCGATGTCTTCCGTGGCTCGGCTGGCAATCGTGCCGATGCAGGACATCTTGTCGCTGGGGGGCTCGGCGCGCATGAACTATCCCGCCAAGGCGACGGGCAACTGGTTCTGGCGGATGCGCGACGGCCGGCTCAACGCGCGTCTGGCCGGGAAGCTGCGCGACCTGACCGCCACCTGTGGTCGTCTGTAGATGCGACAATGACCGGGGTGGGACAGGCCCACCCCCGTGCCATTTGCGTTATTCGGTCGCGGTGTCCTCGTCGAGCACCTTGCGGAAGACCACGATCCCCAGCGGCGGCAGTGTGACCGACAGCGTGTAATCGAAGTTCCCGTAGAAGGACGCGGGCGAGGCCTCGATGCCGCCCATATTGCCGTGGCCGCTGCCGCCGTACTCCTTGGCGTCGCTGTTGAGGACTTCCTCCCAGAAGCCCCCGTCGGCCACGCCGACCCGGTAGTTCAGTCTCGGGATCGGGGTGTAGTTGCAGATGACCGCCAGAATGCGACGACCGGCCTTGTCCTTGCGCAGGTAACTGATCACGCTGTTGTCCGCGTCGTGGAAGTCGATCCAGGCGAAGCCGTCGCGGTGGAAATCCGTTTCGAACAACGCCGGCTCGCTGCGGTAGAGGTGGTTCAGGTCGCGCACCCATTTCTGAAGGCCCTGATGCGGCTCCTCATCGGCCAGGTGCCAGTCGAGGCTGTGCAAATGGCACCATTCCCGGTGCTGGCCGAACTCGTCGCCCATGAACAGCAGTTTCTTGCCGGGGTGGGTGTACATGTATCCGAACAGCAGGCGGAGGTTGGCGAGTTTTTGCCAGGGGTCGCCGGGCATCTTGCCGTAGAGCGAGCCCTTGCCGTGCACGACCTCGTCGTGCGACAGCGGCAACGCGAAATTCTCCGAGAACGCATACCAGATCGAAAAAGTCAGCCTGTCCTGATGGTATTTGCGGTAGATGGCGTCCTGGCTGAAGTACTCGAGCGTGTCGTGCATCCAGCCCATGTTCCATTTCATGCCGAAGCCGAGCCCGCCGGTGACAGTGGGACGCGTCACCATCGGCCAGGCCGTGGATTCCTCGGCGATCGTCTGGACGTTGGGGAAATCCCGATAGACCATCTCGTTGAACCGCCGCAGGAAAGCGATGGCCTCGAGATTCTCCCGGCCGCCCTGTTCGTTGGGAATCCACTCGCCTTCCTTGCGAGAGTAGTCGAGATAGAGCATCGAGGCGACGGCATCGACGCGCAGCGCATCGGCGTGGTACCGGTCGAGCCAGAACATGGCGCTGCTGATCAGATAGGCCCGGACCTCGTGACGGCCGTAGTTGAAAATCCCGCTCGTCCAGTCCGGGTGAAAGCCGAGCCGTGGATCGGAATGCTCGTAAAGGTGCGTTCCGTCGAAGTACGACAGGCCGTATTCGTCGGTCGGAAAGTGCGATGGGACCCAGTCCAAAATCACCCCGATGTCGTTCTGATGGAGCTGGTCGATCAGGTACATCAGGTCCTGGCAGCAGCCGTAGCGGCGGCTCGGCGCGAAATAGCCGCCCGTCTGGTATCCCCACGAGGGGTAGAAAGGGTGCTCCATCACGGGCAGGAACTCGACGTGGGTGAAGCCCATCTCCTTGACGTACCGGGCCAGCATCGGGGCCACTTCACGGTAGCTCAGCAGGCGGTCCGGGTCGCTCGGATCGCGACGCCACGAGCCCAGATGCACCTCGTAGATGCTATAAGGGGCGCCGAGCGCATTCCGCTCCTTCTGCCGGGCCATCCACTCGGTGTCGCCCCAGTCGTACTGAAGGTCCCAGACCACCGAGGCCGTGTCGGGCGGCAGCTCCCAGAAGAACGCGAAAGGATCGCCCTTGTCCACCCAGTAGTGGTTGTACTTCGACACGATGTGGTATTTATAGACGGTCCCTTTTCCAATCCCCGGAATGAAGCCCTCCCAGATGCCGGAATCGTCGCCTCGGACGTTCAGCGCGTGCGAATGGCAATTCCACTGGTTGAAATCGCCGATGACCGAGACGCTGGCGGCATTGGGGGCCCACACCGCGAACAACGTGCCTTGGACGCCGTCCCGTTTCACGAGATGAGCGCCCAGCTTGTCGTAGAGACGGAAGTGATTGCCCTCTTTGAACAGATAAATGTCGTGATCCGTCAACAGGGTGACGTCTTTCAAGGCCTGGTGTCTCTCATCCATAAGATCCCTTTGGTTTCGCCGTTTGACCGACACTGTACTGCGCCCCGAACGGCGTATCGAAGACAGTAAATCACCTGAGTACCTGGGCTACACCACGTGCCGGTATCATCAGCCAATCCGGGCGATTGTTCAACTCGTAACCCAGCTCGTAGACGGCTTTTTCCAGGAGAAACGTTTCGAGCAAAAGGGCGAAGTCCTCTTTGTCTTCCGGCACGAAGTCGGCGTCGGCCACCTCGTGGACGTAGGCGTGCAGGAACGTGCCACTGACGTAGAGGTACCACAGATCGGCCCAGTGTTCGAGGTAATCTGCGTCGGCGCCTTGCCGGACCGCCCGCAGCAGGATGGCGCCGTGTGCAGCGTAGTGGAACGACCGAATCATGCCGGCGACGTCTCGTAAGGCCGACTGTTTGAGACGGCGCTCCGTCATCGATCGCGCCGGCTCGCCCTCGAAATCGATGATCGTGAAGTCCTTGCCCGTGTAGAGGACCTGCCCGAGGTGGTAGTCGCCATGCGTGCGAATCTTCCGCGCGCGGACCTTCCGCTCGGCGATCCGCCGCAAGCGTTCGAGAATGGTCTTCTTCTGGGCCAGGATGTCTCGAATGACGTCGGCGGTTCGATCCTCAAGCTTCGGCAGGCTTCGGTCCAGCTCGGCCAGGACCTTCAACGTCATGCCGCGAATCGATTGATGCAGAGATTTCTGGTAGAGCAGCGAGAACGGCTCGGCCGTCAATTCGGGGCTCTGCGACAGAGACGCCAGCGCGCGGTGCAACTGGGCGGACCGACGGCCCAGAAGCGACACCATCTCCACATACACGGACCCGATGAAGTCCCGCACCGGCTGGGGCAGCGCCTCGGGATCGACGTCGAGAAGGGACGTAGGCCGTTCCGGAAGCTCTTCGAGTTTGTCCTTGAGCGTCTGGGCGTATCCGAAGGAGCGTTCGACGTTGTCGAGCGTGTACGACCAGGCATCGGTCTCGTTGGGGACGAACTCGAGCAGCGAGGCGATGGTCATGGAGGCCGCCTGATTCGGCTGCCACTCGATCGCGCCGGCAAACCCCGGAATGTTCGCGAAGCCCGTGTGCTCGGTCAGATTCCGTGGCAACTCGACGTCCGGATTGACACCGTGTTCGAGCCGGCGGTACAGCTTCAGGAAGAACGTGTGGTCGTAGAGGATCGATGTGTTGCTCTGCTCGACCTTCAGGACGCGAGAGACTTCGGGAACGACCCCGTCGGTCAGCAGAGCCGAAAACTTGCTGCCTCGCCTGGCGACGAGTCGGCCCGACCCTGCCTTGACGCTGCGCCGGCGCGCGATCAGCTCCAGCAGTACCTGACGGAAGGCCTCGTCGTAGATCGCTTCGTAGACAATGCCCTCCTCGTCCCGCAGGGCCAGTTGGGCGATGACGGCCTCCGGGGATTCTTTCATGATCTTGAGTTGGAGGTCGCCGGTGGCGAACGCGATCGGGAGAAGATAGAACTCTCTCGGAGCACTGGTGTAGGTCACTTCCAGCACGAGCACGTGGGCCGGCTGGTCGTGTACCGGCATCGTGATGCTGTCGGCGACGCGCAGGCGGCGGATGCTTTTGCCCTTGCCGCCGAACCAGCGGGCGCGCTTGACATAAGCCGTCACGACGGGCATGAGCTGTGCCTCGGCCTTGCTGCCGAGAATCCGGCTCCAGGTCACCTGGCATTGCAGGTGGGGCAGTTGATCGGGTTCCTGGAGTGTGGGCGCAGCGGGTTCCTTCAATGTGAACCAGTAGAAGCTGTGCGGGGCCAGCGTGACGGTGTACGGCGCCTCGGTGATGTCCGGGAAGCGGTTGTCGCTGAAGATCTCGTGGACGGAGAAACCGGCGCAGTCCGGCATCTGGATCTGCACCGCCTGGCAGTAGCGCGAAAGGTTGGCCACGACCAGGACGTTCTCGTCTTCGAACGACCGCAGGAACGTCAGGACCTTGGTGTTGTCGGACGGCAGGAACTCGATTCGGCCCCGCCCGAACGCCTTGAATTGTCTGCGTATGGCCAGGGTGCGACGCATGAACCACAGCAGCGAAGAGAAGTTGCGGCTTTGGTTCTCGACGTTCACCGTCTCGAAATGGTATTCCGAGTCGATGATGACGGGCAGGTACAGCTTCTGCGGATTGGCCTTGGAAAAGCCGGCGTTGCGGTCGGGGCTCCACTGCATCGGCGTGCGCACGCCGTCGCGGTCGCCGAGATAGTAGTTGTCGCCCATGCCGATCTCGTCGCCGTAGTAGAGGATGGGCGTGCCGGGCAGCGAGAACAGCAGGCTGTTCATCAGCTCGATCCGGCGGCGGTTGTTCTCCAGCAGGGGGGCCAATCGGCGACGAATTCCCACGTTGATCCGAGCGCGTGGGTCTTGGGCATAGGCCTTGTACATGTAGTCCCGCTCTTCGTCGGTGACCATTTCGAGCGTCAGCTCGTCATGGTTTCGCAAGAACATGCCCCATTGGCAATTGTCGGGGATGTCGAGGCTCTGTTCGAGCATGTCGATGACGGGGAAGCGGTCCTCCATGCGCAGGGCCATGAAGAGCCGAGGCATGATGGGGAAGTGGAACGCCATGTGGCACTCGTCGCCATCACCGAAGTAGGCGGCGGCGTCTTCGGGCCACTGATTCGCCTCGGCCAACAGCAGGCGGTCGCTGAACTTGCGGTCGAGATGGGCGCGGAGCTCCTTGAGCACGGCATGGGTTTCGGGCAGGTTCTCGCAATTGGTGTCTTCTCGTTCGACCAGGTAGGGCACCGCGTCGAGCCGCATCCCATCGACGCCCATCCGGAACCAGAAGTCGAGCACGCGGAGGATTTCCTTGCGGACGCGGGGATTGTCGTAGTTCAGGTCCGGCTGGTGTTTGTAGAAACGGTGCCAGTAGTACGACTGGGCGACCGGGTCCCACGTCCAGTTGGAGCTCTCGAAGTCGGTGAAGATGATCCGGGCGTCTTTGTACCGCTCGGTCGTCTCGCTCCAGACGTAGAAATCGCGCCACATCGAGCCCGGCCTGGCCCGACGCGACCGCTGAAACCACTTGTGCTGGTCGGAGGTATGGTTGATGACCAGCTCCGTGATGATGCGCAGATCTCGCTTGTGGGCTTCGCGCAGGAGCCGCTTGAAATCGCTCAGCGTGCCGTAGTCGGGATTGATGTCGAAATAGTCGGCGATATCGTAACCGTCGTCGAGCAGGGGCGACGGGTAGAACGGCAGCAGCCACAGGGCGGTGACGCCCAGATCCTGGAGGTAGTCGAGCTTCTCGATCACGCCCTGGATGTCTCCGATGCCGTCGTTGTTGCTGTCGTGAAACGACTTGATGTGCAGCTCGTAGATGACGGCGTCTTTGTACCAGAGCGAATCGGATGTCTTCTCACGTGGCTCGCGCAAGGGCAGCGGCTCCTGTCAGAGGAAGTAGTCGAAGTCCGTTTCCCGCCGCAGCGTCCGTCGAAGCCGCAGGATGTGGGCGGGCATGACGTGCGGGTCCAGCTCGATGTAGTTGCTCGCGCCCTGCCAGACGTACTTGTCGCCCGTCAGGGCATCGTCCATCAGATAGGGTTGGTGCGGGTCGATCCCCAGGGCATCCAGCGGCAATTGCACCCAGCCCGACTGCTTGTGGTGCGGGTCGAGGCTCACGACGATCACGGTGACATCGGTGGGGTCGTCGCCGGTCTTGCCGTAGCACAGCAGGTTCGCGTTCTGGACGTCGTACAGGCGGATGTTACGGAACTGCTGGAGGCAAGGGTTTTCCCTGCGGACGCGGTTGATGCGCTCGATCACCGGCCGGATGTTCCCTTTGCGCTTCCAGTCCCACTTCTTGATCTCGTACTTCTCTGAGTCGAGATATTCTTCCTTGCCCTCGATGGCCTCACTGACGCACAACTCGAAGGCCGGCCCGTAGATGCCGTAGCTGGACGAAAGCGTCGCCGCCAGAACCAGGCGAATGATGAAGGCGGCCCGGCCGCCGTATTGGAGGTATTGCGGCAGGATGTCGGGCGTGTTCGGCCAGAAGTTCGGACGCATCGTCTCGGCGGCGTCCGTCTGCGTCAGCTCGCGGATGTACTGCTCCAGTTCCCATTTCGTGTTGCGCCAGGTAAAGTACGTATAGGACTGGTTGAAGCCGACCTTCGCCAGACGCTGCATGACCTTCGGTCGCGTGAACGCCTCGGCGAGAAACAGCACGTCGGGGTGGCGGCGGCGGACCTCGGCGATCAGCCACTGCCAGAAGGCGAACGGCTTGGTGTGCGGGTTGTCCACACGGAAGATCCGCACGCCCTGGTCGGTCCAGAACAGGACGATGTCGCGCAGCTCTTCCCAGAGCGCCTTCCATTGCGGCGTCTCGAAGTTCAGCGGCAGGATGTCTTCGTATTTCTTGGGCGGGTTCTCAGCGAACTGGACGGTCCCATCCGGCCGCCAGCGAAACCATTCCGGATGCGATGTCACATAGGGGTGATCGGGCGAACACTGAAACGCCATGTCGAGGGCGATTTCCAGGCCATGCTGGCGGGCCTTCTTCACCAGCCGGCGAAAACTGCTCAGCGTGCCGAGTTCCCTCGCTACCGCCTTGTGCCCCCCTTGGCCGCTGCCGATGGCCCATGGACTGCCTGGATCGCTCTTCGTACAGACGGTCGCGTTGTTCTTGCCTTTGCGGTTGGTCCGTCCGATGGGGTGGATGGGCGGCAGATAGAGAACGTCGAACCCCATCCTCGCGATCTCCGGCAACAGCCGCTCGCAGTCCTGGAACGTTCCGTGCTTGCCGCCCTTGCCGAACGAGCGGGGGAACAGCTCGTACCAGGCGCTGAAGACCGCTTCCGGTCGATCCACGGTCACGGCCAGCTCCCGGTCGTACAGGGTGGCGAGCGAGCGGTCCGGGTATTGGGCCATCATCGCCGTCAATTCGTCGCTCAGCGCCGTTTCGATCGCGGTGCGGACCCGCTTGGCCGAGCGCAGGTGTCTGGCCCATCCCTTGAGTTGTTCGGCGTCGGATTGCCCGGCGCGTCTGGCGGCGACGGCAAGCATCTCGGCGCCGATCTTCAATTCAATGGTGACATCCTGATGCGCCTCGATTCTTTTGGCCAGATCCGCCTGCCACGTGGCGAAATGGTCCACCCAAGCGCGGACGGTGTAGCGATAGTCGCCCAACTCGGTGACGGAGAACCGCGCGACCCACTCGTCGTTGATGCGGTGGAGCATCGTCCCAACGGTCCACGAGTCGTGTCCCGGCCCGCGATACAGCAACTCGACGCCGATGCGGTCGTGGCCGTCGGCGAAGACGTCGGCTTTCACGGTCACGGTCTCACCAAGCGACCGCTTGATTGGAAAGCGTCCGCCGTCCATCTGTGGACGCACCGCGTCAATGGCCACGCGTTTCCTGCCGTCTTCTTTTGCCATCATGGCCTCAGAGCACTCCTGACATTCGGTCCAGCACAAGGATAGGAGAAGATTCCGGTCAATGCAAACTTTTTGCCGCCCACCCGGTGCGGCCGGGCGCACCGTCCGGTGCAGAAAGACGATATTGGACATTTCGACCTTTGAATCGGCCTTGCCGGCGCTTTGGGTCTCTGCTATACTCCCGCTTTTGCTCCGATGGACGAGGAACAAAGGACATGGGCAGACTCAGGGATGTATGGCGGGCGTTTGTCCCGAGCGCGACGGCCTTTTTTCTCGGCGGCGCCGTCATGGCTCTGGGCCTGGTCGGGGCGCGACTTGTGGCCGCCACACTGGGGGCTTCGCTCTATACGTGGACCTCGACCGTCGGCATCATTCTCGGCGGAATCTGCGTGGGCAGCTACGTCGGGGGTTGCCTTGCCGACCGTTTTCATCTCCGCCGGACGTTGGCTGTCTTGTTCGGCCTGGCCTCGGCCGCCTGCGTGGCCATCATCGTGATCAACAACCTTGTGGGTGGTTGGGTATGGCTGTGGGAGTTGAACTGGCCGATTCACGTCTTTCTGCACGTGGCCTTGCTGCTGCTGGTTCCGTCATTGTTGCTTGGTGCGGTTGCTCCGGTAACGGTCCAGATGGCGGCGCATCGCGAGGTGGTCTTCGGGCGTGCGGCAGGGGGTTTGTGTGCGTGGGGGGCGGTCGGAGCGATTGCAGGGACCTTTGTGACAGGGTTTCATCTCGTCCCGGCCTATGGGTGTACCGCCATCGTCTGGTTGCTCGGCGCCGCTCTGCTGGGCGTGGCGCTGGTGTATTGGACCAGTTGCTGGGCGCTGTACCTATGGGCGATGGTGTTCGCGACGCTGGCGGCGATGGGGATGGCGCCGGCCGAGTGGGCGCGCGAGGCCGGTGTGGGAGCGGCCCTGCGCCGGGCGGACGATCCCCATCAGCTCTACGGGAACGAGACGCTCTATAGCCATATTGCCATCCGGCAGGTATCCGATCGACCGGACCGACGCGCGCTCTGGAAGAACTCACTGCGGCGCGGTGAGACCGTGATCGGTGAAGCCACGCGCCTGCACGAGTTTCACGCGGACATCTGGGCGGGTCTGACGCATGGTCTGGCCGCCGACAGACGCAATCCGGCGATGATGGTCATCGGCAGTGGAGGCTACGTTTTTCCGCGATACCTCAAGGCATTTTGGCCCGAGAGTCTGGTCCGTGTGATCGAGGTCGATCCGGGTATCGCGGCAGCAGCGAAAGAGGCCTTCGATCTGTCGGAGGCATCGACCCTTGAGACCATCGGCGTTGACGCGCGGTACTACGTGGGTCGGCTGTCGGCTCGCCGAGAGGCGAGCCCGCTGGAGCCGCGTTACGATTTTATCTATATCGACGCTGCCGGCGACGGTTCGACCCCGTTTCCGTGGGTCACGAGCCAGTTCAATGAGCAGATCGCGGCTCTCCTGGCCGATGATGGCGTCCTTATGCTGAGCGTAACGGATGCAGGCCCCGGCGGCCGATTTCTCGGCGCTGTGGTCGTCACCTTGGAGCAGACGTTCTCACGCGTCTACGTTATTGCGAGTCCGGTTGGCCAGCGGATGACGCGGGCCTGCTTCGTTGTCGTGGCGGCACAGTGGGGCCTCGATGCAACGGAGTATCTCAAGGATTATGACGAAGACCTGAGATTCAGATTGCTCGGCGAATCCGAGATCGCAGGACTCAAAGCACAGAGCGGCTATCTGGTGCTCACCGATGACTACGCTCCGGTGGAGGAGTTTTTGTCGTCCGTCGTGCAGGAGGGAGCCCGGCAGAGGCTGGCCCACCGGTATCTTCGCGAGGCCGAACGGCTTCAGGCCGCTCAGCGGCACGAGCAAAGCGTGCAGCGGTACCAGTTGGCCGCCCGGCTCGATCCATCGGTGGCCCTCGAGGCCTGGAGCCGCATAGGAGACCTAAGGCTGGCACAGGATGATCTCCGACGGGCAGCCCAGGCGTTTCACAATGCGATCGGCTGCGCCGACGAGGCCCGCCGGCAGAAGCAGGCGCTTGCTTCGGCCCATATGAACTTGGGGATCGCATTCGGCAAGGGGGGCCGGAAGGCGGAGATGCGAACGCACTTGCTCGAGGCAGCCAAATGGTTTCGCATGGACCTCAGGAGGAACCCCAATTCCGTGGTCTCATGGGAGCGGCTCGGTGACACGCTGACCCTGACGGGGAATCTCGAAGGTGCGGCCGAGGCTTTCGACCGGGCGATGGCTCTGGAGCCGGCCAATCTCGCATTCTACGAGAAGCTCGCCCAAGTGTTAGAGCAGCAACAGCGCTACGACGAGGCGATCTCTGTGGCGAGAAAACACGTCGCCCTGCTGAGGGAGCTCGGCCGACGTGACATTGCGCTCCAGATCGGCGCGTACATCGATTTTCTGCAATATCAAAGGGTCAAACACCGACGGTGATCCGCCTATGGCGGCGATGTCTTCTCAAACGTCAGCGCACTCGTTTCGCCGTAGGTTGAGTCCGTTGCCAACTCCGACACGGCGCCGTCGGGCATACGCAGAACGTAGTGGCTGAAATACGTCCACTGCACCTGCCAGATGCCATCGGCCGATGAGATCGGGCCGGAAAACGTGTCCGTGCCGCCGCCTTCCAGGATCGCCTCGGCCATTTCGATTCGCACGTGACTCATAACGATCTTGACGGTCAGATCGTTCGTCTCTGGGTGGTAGTAGACGGTCCAGGGGCCGGGTTGGAAGACCCCCTCGCCGCCTCCGTGGGTAGCGAGCGTCTCGGTCTTTCCGGGGGTGATGCGGACCCGGCCGAGACTGATGACCGCCGAGGAGATGCGTCCATCCGGCTCGATGACCATCTCCCATCCGTCGCGGTCGGCCTTCCATGTGCCTGCCAATTCCGCCGGGAAGCGGCCCCCACCTTCGACCATGACGCTCAGATCGCTCCGCCTCTGCGCCGAAAGGCTCCGACAACCCGCCGGCAGCATGGCCACGATCAGGCAGACAACCACACCGGCAATGCATCTCATCGGCACAATCCTCTGGAATGGATCGAAGAACATAGGCGACGAGCATATCGAAGGGGGCCGGCAACGGCAAGCCCAAAGAATGAGGGCAAGCCCACTGAATGAGCAGGCTTGCCCTTGTCTGCATTCGGTCGTATGGAAGCTGTGCCGGTCGCTTACGGCGCCAAGCTGCCGCCGCAGTCACCCGGTACACCCGGCCCGTGCGGTGGCTCTTTCACCAGCCAGTTGGCGACGAGGCGGTTCAGGTCCGTCATGCCGACGCGATAGTAGCCGGTTGCTTCGTTGCCTTCCTTGTCACGAGCGAAGTCGGCACAGATGCCGTTTTCGATTGACGCGATTCCAGGACCGTGCGGCGGTTCCCGGGCCTGCCAGGCAGCGACCAGGACGTTCAGGTCCTGCGGCCCCACATAGTAGAAGCCGGTGCTGGCGTCGCCGTCGGCCACGCCGTCGGCATCCCCGTGGCATTGTCGCGGATAGGCCCAGCAGGCCGGCCGGCCCACCGCGACCCACTCGGCGTAGTCTGGATGACTCGGGGCGAGCAGATCGTCGTCAAAGGAGACGACAGCAGCGGAGGCCTGAAGCATATCCACCGTTGCGGCCACGTCGGGATCGGTCAGAACGATGCCGCCGCGAATCTCGTTCAGGCTCACAGTCACATTGGCCTCGGTGCTGAGGGTCAGTCGGCACAGCGTGCCGCTGTTGGGCGGTGCGTTGGGCGAGTTGTCGTCGGGCGGATAGTACAAAGCGCCCATCTCAATGGTGATGCCGTCGGTGCCGAGGCCGCCCAGAGCGCCGGGATCGCAGGGATCGGCGACGGGGGTGTAGTCCTCGATGTCCCAGGCGGCGACATCGCCGGTGTCGGGGTCGACAGTGATATAGCGACTGAAGTTGGCCGGGAAGATGCCGTAGCCGGGGTTCTCGGCGGTGCTCTCGCCACGCATGAAATCCGAGATGCCGATGATGGTTCCGGCGTCGACCGTGATGTCCAGGGCAAAGGCCCGCACCTTCTCCCCATCGGTTTCGTACTTGATCGCCGCCATGTTGCCATCCGGCTCGACGATGATCCTCACGGCCGCCAAGGCCGGGCCGGCAACGACCAGCACAGCCAGCAGCACACTCAGTCTCTTCATGAGCAAACCTTCCTTTCTCTTCTCGGCTCCTCGCGGAATGGATCATCCCGCTGTATCCTGGCTCTCGTTTCGTCCGTTCCTATTCGGTCTTCTTGGTGGTCCGGCAGATGGTGATCCTCCGGTGACATATCCCTACTCCCGTCGGTCACGGTGGTGTGGACCCGACTCCCAGGCAAAACCAGCAACAGCAAGCTTTCGGCCCTTCGGCTCCTCCTTTCCCGCCGCTTGATGCATCTGTACGCCCAGAATCCGTCCGGGCACCGGTACGTAGCCGTCTCCACTGCCTCCAGCAGCATACCAGAAACCCGCAAGAAAATCAAGATCAAAAGGCAGAAATCGGACCTGTTCAAGACCCCGCAGCGCGATCTGCCGGACCGGAGGTATCGGCGGGCATTTCCTATTCACCGACTGTACGCTGGATGGTTGCTGTGGTATCTTGATCGTATGCGTAATCTGTTGAAAGGGCGGCTCTTACCCGTTCGGATCTGCCTGCTTGTCAGTATGGTTGCCTTGGTGGCGATCGGGATCGCGACGATTTACGTCGTCGGCCATCCCGACGAGCCCAGTCCGGCCGGCGACGCCGTCCGGCTGGCGGGCTATTGGAGGAAACAACTGGTCTTTGCCATGGTCGGGATCGCGGGGCTGGTCGCCGCCAATCTGGTCAACTACCGCCGTCTGGGGGCGATCAGCCACTGGATCTACGGCGTCACCGTGGCGTTGCTGGTGGTGATCCTCGTGGGTCGCTACGTGCCGCTGCCGTTCGTTCCACTGCGCGGAGGGGCCCATCGGTGGATCGTGTTCGAGATCGGCCCTTACTCGCTTCCGCAGATTCAACCGTCGGAGTTCTGCAAGCTGGCCTACATTCTGGCGCTGGCGTGGTATTTGCGCTATCGGAGCAACTACAGTCGGTTTCGGTCTTTGATGGGGCCGTTTGCCCTGACATTGCTTCCGATGGTGCTGATCCTGCTTCAGCCGGACCTTGGCACCGTGCTGCTGATGATGCCGGTGTTCTTCGCGATGGTGTTTGTCGCGGGGGCTCGAATCAAGCATCTGGCCCTGATCGTTCTGTTGGCGGTGGTTGTCAGTCCGGCGATGTGGTTCCTGCTCCGGCCGTACCAGCGAACCCGGATCAGCAGCGTATTGCTTCAGAGCCAGTGGGTTCGTGCAAAGGCCGAGAACAGTCCAACCCTCGCCAGGCTTCTGGTCGGGGGCACGTTCACCGAGCGCCGATGGCGAAACGATTGGGGCTATCATCTGGTCCGCTCGAAGTATGCCGTGGCCTCCGGGGGCTGGAGCGGGGCCGGCTACGGCCAGGGGCCGTTCATCAAGTACGATTTTCTCCCCGAACGCCACAACGACTTCATCTTCTCCGTGATCGCGCATCAGTTCGGCTTCGTCGGGTCTCTGGGACTTCTGCTGTTGTACGTGCTGCTTGTGATGTGCGGGCTGGAGATTGCCGCGCACAACACCGATCCCTTCGGCCGTCTCCTGGCGATCGGGATTGTCGCCATGTTCGTCGTCGAGGTCACGACGAACGTCGGCATGACGCTGGGCCTGATGCCGATCACCGGCCTGACATTGCCCTTTGTCAGCTACGGGGGCTCCAGTCTGTTGGTCAACATGATGGCGGTCGGACTATTGAACAACGTGGGGCGGTGCCGACCGTTCAGCGTCGCGCCGCGAAGGGGCATCGAGGCATAACCGGACCGCCCTGTGGGCGCACGCGTCAAGGAGGATGCATTTGATCCAGGGGTTTCGGCAAATCGTGGTGCTGACGGTGGTCAGCCGAGTGCTCGGCATGGTCCGCGACATGGCCTTCGCTTTCTTTCTGGGCGCAACCGGCGTCATGGACGGATGGGTCATCGCCTTCATGATTCCCAATCTCTCGCGGCGTCTCTTTGGGGAAGGCGCCGCCTCATCCTCTCTGATTCCGGTCTACAGCCAGGAGCTGGAGAAGGACCGATACCGGGCCGATCGCCTGGCGCTAACGGCGACGACCGTGGTGTTCGTCGTCCTGGCTGCCATCGTGATTGCAGGCCAGGCATTGATTGGGATCCTGTACGCATTCTCGAACCACGACGCGGCCCGTCTGAAGCTGTCGCTCACCGCGGTCATGCTGCCGTACATGGTCCTGATCTGCACCGTGGCGATCCTGGGTGGTATTCTGAATACGCACAGGCATTTCGCCGCCCCTGCGGCCGCTCCGGTCGTTCTGAACCTGCTGCTGATTGGCTCGCTGTGTTTGGGCGGGTGGGTCCTGAAGGTTCCTGCGAGAACCCAGGTCTTCCTGGCCGCCGCCGCCGTCCTGTTGACCGGTGTCGTTCAACTGGCGATCCACATCCCTCCGCTTCGCTCCTGTGGTGTGCCGTTGCGTCCGGCATGGGACATCCGGTCGGCTGCGTTTCACAGGGTGTTGGCCCTGATGGGTCCGATGGTGCTGGGCCTGGCCGCCACACAGATCAACACGCTGGCCGACAGCTTCGCTGCGCTGTGGCTGTCGGGTTCCGCCGAGAAAGGGACGTTCTTCGCGTTGTTCGGACGCCGAATGGAATACCCGCTGTGGGAAGGGGCGGTCTCGCAACTGTTCTACGCACAGCGGCTCTATCAATTCCCGCTCGGCGTGTTCGGGATTTCCCTGGCCACGGCGATCTTCCCGGTGCTCAGCGCCAATGCGGCCCGCCGGGACTTCGCGTCGCTGCGCTGCACGGTTTCGCGGGGTCTGCGATGCTCGCTGTTCATTTCGATTCCGGCCACCATCGGCCTTCTTCTGGTCGGTGAGCCCCTGGTCCGAATCATCTTTGAACGAGGCGAATTCCGCTCGGCCGACACGATCGGAACCACCTTCATACTGGCGTTCTACGTGCTTGGCCTCAGCGGATACATCGCCCAACAGGTTCTGACGCGCGTGTTCTATTCGCTTCAGCAGTCGGACGTCCCAGCCAAGAGCGCGGTCGTTGCAGTGCTGGTCAACATCTGTCTGAACCTGACGCTGGTCTGGTTTCTCGGCGCCGGTGGTCTGGCGGCATCGACGGCCATCTGTGCGTACATTCAGGTGGGCGTTCTCGCGACGATCTTGAGACGTCGCTTGGGTCCGGATATCTTCGAGGGGATGGGACGGGCGTTCCTGGCGACGGTCGGAGCGACGATTTGCATGGAGGCGGTCCTCCTGGCCCTTCTGCATGTCCTGCGATACCACGGAGAGGGCCTTCAGCTGGCCCTGGCCGTTCCTGCGGCGGCCGGCACCTACCTCGTGGTCTCCCGGCTCGGCCACATCGAGATGCTCTCCCTGCTGCTCGGGGGCCGGCGGCCGAACGCATGAGTGGGAACTTATCGGGCCTGAGACTGTCAGAAATAGAGGGAAATCGTCGCGCCTTGTGGCGATAACATCTAAAGCCTGTGGGGTCACCGCCCGAAATACCCTATGACCAAAGGCCCGTTCCGTGCCTTCAAGGAGAAGTGAATGCCCAGGGACAAGTCGATCGTGGCGCTGCTCAGCGTGGCTCTGTTCGCGGTCGGCCTGTGCGCGCAGACGCCGGCCTCGTGGCAGAGCAGCTCGTCCGCGGCTGCCGTCCGCCATGGGGACGTCTCCGATGGGCTTCAGTCTCCTGTGGCGGCAGATCGGCTCGTGCAAATCGCACGAGAATTGATGCAGCTCAAAGACCCGGACCAACCGGCGATCGATCAGGCCGCTGTCCTGCTCATCGCGGCTAAATGGCTGAACCCGCAAGCCAGGACGGTCGAGCCGCTCCTGCTGACAGTGGCGACGCAATCGACTGCGAGAGACTACTCGGATCAGATTCTGGCGGCGCTACAGAGTTATGTGGACGAGCGGGCGGACCGGGCGATTGTTGCCGAGGCGATCCAGTACCTCTTGACTCGCCGGACCAGTCAGGATGCTCGTGAGAAGCTTCTTGAAGACCTGGTGATGCGGATTGGCAACAAGAACGCCGCCGTGGATTCGGAGTTGGCGACCGCCCTCGGTCTGATCCTGCAACAGCGGGGTGACGCACAGCGGGCCCGGTTCTATTTCCTCCAGGCCTACAACAGCAATAAGTACAACGCCAAGGCGTTTGCGAAGCTGGCAGAAGTGGCGCCGAGCGAGATCGGTCCGGCACCGTACCTCGAACACCTCAGGCTGGCCTTTCGCGAGAAGCCGCTCGATATCGAGGCGGTTCGGAACTTCGCGATGTACGCCGGTCGACTCGGCCTCCATGAGGTCGCCGCCGAGGCCCATCGATACAGCGCCGAACTGTTTCGGTATCTGTACCCCAGCGAGTTGCTGCCACCCGAGATCTACTTGCCTTGGGCGACCGCATGCTACAACACCGAAGGCGGTCAGAGTCTCTGCCTCCAGATCGCCGAAAGCGTCCGTCGACAGGGACAATTCGATATCCTGCTGGAGGCCATCGCCGGCAGGGCGGCGGCGCGGATGGGCAACGAGCAGGAAGCCCGGCGTCTGTTCGCCTGGATCGAGGAGACGACCAATCGGATTCTGTCGTCGGCGCCGGGCCAGCCCAGCGGGGTGGTGCTGGCAAGGCCGCTGACCGCCAGAGACCTTGCCTGGTTCTACTGTTTCGCCGATTCGAATCCCGTCAAAGCGCTGGATTGGGCCAACAAGAGCTATTCGGCTGAGCCGGATTCGCCGGCTGCCGGGGCGCTGCTGGCTTATGCGTTGAGCATGAACGGCCAACTGGAATGGGCCAGACCCCTGCTGGAATCTCGCGAGGGCAACCAGATTGCCGATATCGTCTACGCCCAGATCCAACTGGTGGAGCAGGACCGGGCCGGCGCCGTCTCGACGCTTCAGGCGGCCATCACCAAGGATCCCGGATCGCTTGTCGCCGAACGGGCCAGACAAATGCTCGAAGCGATGGGAGCCCGGTACATTCCGCCCGTTGATCCGGCCGCGATGACGGCGTACCTGCGTCAGAACCTCGGCCGGCCGCTTGTGCCCTCGTTTTTGCCGCCTGCCAGCAGGATCGAGGCGCAGTTCAGCGTCCACGGCGGCGAATTCCCGTATGGCACGCCGATCGAGGCCACCGTGGCGATTGTCAACAGCGGCCTCGAGCCCCTGGTGATCACCGAAAACAGCCTGTTCACCGGCCGTATTCGCGTCGATGCCCGCATCGGCGGAGACATCCAGAGGCAGATCCCCAGCCTTCTATCCCAGACGATTCGAACTGCGTTGACGGTGCAGCCGGGACGCAGTCTGAGCACCCAGATACGTCTGTCCTGTGGCTCGCTTCAAAGGATCCTGCAGGAGCATCCTCAGGCGAACCTCGATATCGAATTCACGCTGTACATCGATCCCGTTGTGACGCCGGAAGGCTCGGTCCGCAGCGGGATCGCAGGCCTCGAGCCGGTGACGGTTGCGATCCGTCGCCCGAAGATCGACGTCACCACGACCTACGTGCGCACTCGAATGGATTCGCTCCCCTCGGGTCTGGAGGCCCAGAAGATCCGCACCTCTCAGCTATTCACCGGTCTGCTCAACGAGCAACACATCATGGCCCAGCAGGGCACGCTCTACCCCTATCGGTATGCGGCATGGCTTCCGAACCTGCTGCGGTCGGCGCTGACAACCGAATCGGGGCTGCTCCTGAGCCCGAGCGAAGGCGACTGGGTCGTCAAGGTCAATGCAATGGCAGACCTGCTCTCTATGCCGTTCGATGCCGAGCTGACTGCCGCCGTGGGCAGGAACCTCAACGCTCGCCAGTGGCCCGTTCGATTGATGGCGGTCTACCTCTTGGGTACCACGCAAGGCGAGGAGTTCACCAGTGTCCTCAACGGGATGGCCCGATCGGACCCAAGCGATCTGGTCAGAGTGATGGCGGCGGCCATGGAGGAGGCCCGCCGACCGAAGGTCTCGCTTGGTTCGGGATGGTCGCCCGGCTTGCCCGCGCCGCTCTACTGATCGCTCGCAGGTCCGCGCAGAACTCGTCGCGCCGGGCCCCCTTGCCGCACCGAACCCGCCCGATATGTGTGTGTGAAGATTTCCGGGCGAGGCCACGTCGGGCACAGAGAGCCGCCGGTGGCCGCCTGGGAGCTTGCGCCCAGCGAAGTCGCATGGACCCGCAGGGCTTGGCGATGGTGGGCCGTTCGTAGTGTGCCCGTCAGGGCATATCTCCCACCGAATGGTGATAACGCCTCACGGCGTCACTACAAACAGGACAACCCGCCGCAGGCACGTCACCACAAATGCGCAACGGAGCCTCAGGCGCCACCACCACAAGCGACCGTCCCCTCGCCCGGAAATCTTCACACACACCCCGGTATTTTGACCGAGATTTTGTCTTGTAATCGTGCGAGAATGCGTTATGATCCCGTTCTTTCTGGACAGATGCACGATTGCGATTTTTGAAAGGGTAGCCGAATGCCGGCAGAAGTGGACAGCGCAAAATGCACCGGTTGTGAGTCCTGCGTAGAGGAGTGCCCCAGCAACGCCATCAGCATGGCCGAGGGCAAGGCCGTCGTCGACGCGGATTCCTGCATCGATTGCGGGGCCTGTATCGACGCATGCCCCGTTGAAGCCATAAGCATGTAACACGGCTGGCCCCATCGTCTAGGCAGGTCTAGGACACCGGGTTTTCAACCCGGCAACAGGGGTTCGAATCCCCTTGGGGCTAATAGGGATTAATTTGGGCTGTTTGGGGTGCTTTCGCGACGTCTCGTCAGATGTCGCAAGATGCCGCAAATCTGCTTTCTTGATATCGTCAGCGAGGTTTTGGGTCAAATCGGCTTCTTCTCGGTGCGAAATCGTGCGATCCCCTTCCGCCGCCTGCTGTGCCGGAAAATGTGCCGCCTTCTCGAAATGTCCATCGCGCAACTGAAGATAGTGGCGGGCCGCCACCAACTGACTGTTGCCCAGCCAGGCGGTTACGACGTGCAAGGGAAAGACCTCGGTCAGCTCGGTCTCCCGGCTGGACCGCAGGTTCTGGAACGTTCGGGTCCAGGGCCGAAGACCCGCCCGCTGGATGATCTTATGGGCCTGGGTCCGAAGGTTGGCGTTCTCGGTCCTGTAGCGCGTGATGATGTATTCGTCGCCCTGCTGGGCTTGCTCAAGGCCGTCAAGCAGATACGGCCGCAGCTCTGAGAAGACCGGTACCACCCGCGATTCGCCACCCGGATGACGTTCGGTCTTCTGGCTTCTGACCAACATCCGGCCGGTTTGCCAGTTTACATCCTTCCATCGCAGGGCCAGTATCTCGGACGGGCAGCGAAGGCCCCCGTACCGCGCCAGGGCGAAGATCAGCTTCCACAGGACGTCCGGGCACGCTGCAATCACCTTCTCGATGTCGGCCTGTGAGACGAACACCATCCGCGCCGGGTTGGGTCGCGAAGCGGACGGCAGGGCGATGAAGGGATTTGCGTCGACGAGCTGACACCCCCTCAGTGGAAGGAGCGATTCCTGCCCAAGATCGCTCTGCCGCGTCTCCCCGCCCAAGCCGAGTGACCAGACTCTCGGGACCCATCGTCACCCTTCGTTTTGGCTTCATGTAGCCGTGCGTCGTCTGCAAAATTGAGATGCCGAACTCCCACGCGGGAGGAATGGGGTTCGCCGGACGCTCACATACTGATGCAAAAACCCCCCTGCAGTCCAAGGCTGTGTGAAAGCCTCGCGACTCATCCAAGCCCCAAAGCACCTTGCAGCCGGTAGATCACACACGCCTTCACCATGTGTGTCTGCCCGTGCCCACACCGCCGGGAGCACTCCTACTGAGCAGCAGCAGTATCCGGTACAAGCGGAGTCAGGCTGGCCTCGAGCTCCTCCAAATAAGAGGGGGACGTCAGAGAGTATGTATCTGTCTCTTTGTCATACGAGACATTCAGCATCGGCGCCAGGTTGCTGAGCATGAGATCACCGGTTGTCTGATTAAAGAGAAAACGCTCAAGCCATCCTTCCTTCGGATCATAGCAGTTTGTGAAATCGTCGAAGACCTCTTCAAGGTACTCGCGCGTACTCTTGACAGCGTTCCGGAAATCAGCGATCGACTCGTTGAGCTTGTCCGCCTGGGCAGCATTCAAAGGTCCATCGAGAGCATATGTTTGCAGGGCGTCGAGATACGTCTGAGCGCGACTCTCCGCCTCGCTAAGAAGCTGCGCAGCGTTATGTGCGTTTGTCACGCTTGCCCTGTAGCAATTGTGAAACGTCACCCAGTCGCTCAATTCAGATATTTCAGTAACGATATTCCGAAGGTTCGTGAGACATTTGACTGTGCCTTTGATTGCACCGAATAAACTACCATTGAGCTCGGATAGGTTGTCGGCGAACTGATAAGCTTCCATTACGCCACGATAGACGTGCTTATGCACATTCTGCGCCTTTTGGTCGGGATCCCACAGCGCTACGACTTCTTGTCGGTAAGCGGCGAGAGCACAGTATGCTCCGTATGCTGCCTGATACCGCGCCAGGATGCTCACTGTCAGATCATTATACTCGCATAAAACAAATACCTTCTCGACGTCATAACCGCGACTATCTGCACCGATCACTATCGAGAGTGAGTACGTATACTCGTCGTTGTCCTCCAATACCGACAGAACCTCTTGCGGCCCAAGGTCGACAATTTCAACAACGCCGTTCTTTTCAATCTCATACGGCCCGGAGTTTCCAACATGTGCCGTCACATCGGCCCACAAACCTCTTTTTCCTGACAAAGCCACATACACTCGCGTTATCTGCTCGGGGTTGAGTGGTCGGGGGATCGGGATCCTGTAGGAAGCATCGCCATCTTCTAGGTGGATACCGTCTTCGTATGCTTCACTGGGACTGTTCGCACCCAGTGAAGCGCTAACCGCCAAGCCTGACCTCTCAATGATGAGCGTACCTGTTCCAACGAACTCATCCGCTCCGATATCTATTCGTCGGCCGATGACGCGGGGTTGCCCGTCGATATCCATCTCGCCTACACCAGTAGTGTCTGGATCGCCTGCATCGATACAAGGCGAGTAGCGTCCCAGATGATAGCCGTCCGCCAACAGTTGGGGGTCGTCACCAAAGTTGCCCGCACCACCGAGCGTTCCCGTCCAACCTTGGATACAACTGTAGTTGACAACAGGGGGTGCACCAAGGAAGTTGGACGTGTTCCCCCATAGAATGGAGTTCGCTACGTTCAAGCTCCCATCAGACGCGGAATGAATCCCTACCCCCTCAGTATTCAAAATAGAGCAATTTACTATTTCGAGGGCTCCACCCCCCAAGCAGCAGACATCGGACTCGTTTCCAGAAAAGACGCTGTTCGCTACGTCGACATATGTGGCGAACACAGTGGTCACGCCTACGTTGTCGCGGAAACAGCACCTGTTGATAGATACACGTCCTGGCAGCCCTGGGTTGTATATGGCACTGCTCAAACAGGTCATGTATTGCCCGAAGGTAGTCACGTAGTTAACGAAGCTGCAGTCGCATACCGTGATGTCCGATGAAGACCCCGTTATGGCCGGGTAGCTAATGACTCCGTTGCCGCTAAAGGAGCAGTTTCTGACCTCGACGCGGCTGGAGTTTTGGCAGTTGATTGGGCTAATGCCTATGAATCGGCAGTTGTCGACGAGGCCTGTGGAGTTGTCAAAGAGCAGGTCGTTTCCAAGGTTGTCAAATCGACAATTCGAGAGTCTCATAAGGACCCCTGCACCGCCGTAGACGGCCGACTCCCCGCAGTTCACCACACTACAATCGTGTACTTCAATAGTCCCTGGCCCGGTGGCGAAGACCGCGCCCAGTTCTTGCCCGGCATTTGCTATCTCTAGTCCCTGTAATACGACTTTGATCCCCGAGGACGTAGAGATACTGGCTCCCCAACCTCTGGACTGGCAGTCAATCGTACAGGTGTCGCTGCCATGCTCGCTCTTGATCATGATCGATTTGTTTTCTATCGAGATGTAGTTACCTTCATCAGCATAGACCCCGTCACGGAGCACTACCGTATCGCCGTCTCGGGCGGCATCGACCGCCTTCTGTATGGAATCGTAGGGATGGGCGGCAGAGCCGTCTTCCAGGGGGTCCGACACGGTCGCCACATAGATGAACCCGGCTTCGTGTTTGAAGAGGGCCTCCAACGTGTAGTCGGCATCGACGACGACAGTTGTCGTGGGTGCATATCGGTCCGCGACCTTACCTGCACTGACGGCGGTACCAACCCATTCGACGAAGGAAAATGTCGGCAAGGTCGCCTGTGCCTTCACGGTCACAGTTTGGCCGTGATCGTATTGTTGCGGCCCTTCTCCAGGCTCAACAACCTCGCCGCCGATGATCGATGAGAGCGTCAGTGTATGCTGAGCGATGGCAAAGTTGGCGGTGATTGTGTAATCCATTACCATCTCTGCGGTGGTGGGATTCGACTCGGTCCAGAAATTGCCCGACCAGTGGTCGAATTGATAACCCGCGTCCGCCTGTGCCTCCAAGGGCACCTCCGTACCGTACGGATAGGATTGCTCGAAGGAGTCACCCCCCGCGGGCTGAACAAGGTGTCCGTTGGGCCCGGCAGAGACTTTCAAAGTGTATTGCTTCGGCTGGAAATTCGCGGTCACGGATTTGTCGCTGTCCATGACAATTGTCGTTTCAGGGCCGCCGGATGCATCCCCGCTCCAGCCCACGAAGTCATAGTGGGTATCCGGCTCAGCCCTGAGAGCCACAACCTCGTTGGGATTGTACTGGGTCTTGTCTGGGGTCCTGCTGACCGACCCGTTCTCCGCCATGATCGTCAGGGTGTAAGTAGCCGGCGCGAAATTGGCGGTCACGGATTTGTCGCTGTCCATGACAATTGTCGTTTCAGGGCCGCCGGATGCATCCCCGCTCCAGCCCACGAAGTCATAGTGGGTATCCGGCTCAGCCTTGAGAGTCACAACCTCGTTGGAGTCGTACTGGGTTTTGTCTGGAGTCCTGCCGACCGATCCGTTCTCTGCCGTGATCGTCAAGGTGTAGGTCGTCATAGCGAAGTTCGCCACGAGTGTGCTGTCTGTGTACGCCACTACAGTCGTCTGGGCAGCAGTAGGGTCCGCCACGAATTGTATGGCTGTCCCAGTCCATCTGGCGAAGTGATATCCGTTGTCAGGTGTCGCGCTGACAGGCACTGACGTTTCTGGCGGATACGTGTACAGTCCTTCGCCCGGCGTGGTAACCTGACCGCCAGCCCTAGACGAGATATCCAGTGAGACAGGACATCCCAGCGTTGTGAAACTGAGTTCGTTGCTCCAGTCACCCTCCCCCGCCGAATTGCGTCCTTGGGCGTTGACTAAATAGGGCGTGCAGGGCGTCAGATCCTGGAGATGTCCAAAGCCCAACTCATCGGTTGAGAGCGGTCCAACCCAATCCCAATCGGTATAGGAATACTCTCCGTCCTCTGGTTTGTAACGTAGACGGATCGTGACGGGTTCCCCACCGTCATCGGCCACAGACACAGGGAGGCTCCCCACCCAGGTATCGCCCACACCGAAATCGTTCCATAGCTTCACCGTGGGTACTTGGACAGTCTCATCCGGTGCGAAGTTCGCCACGAGCGTGTAGTCGGCATCGACAGTTACCGTCGTGCTCGCCGAGGACGGATCGGCCACCTTGCCCGCATCCACAGCCGTGCCGGTCCAGGCGACGAAATCGTAGTAATCTTCCGCCGTGG
>CAZSXM010000020.1:70005-76411 GCA_964610435.1 uncultured Pirellulales bacterium
TGGTCCCGTACTCGTAGCTGGAACTGCCCTCGCCCGGCGTCGTGACGGAGCCGCCACTGGTCGAAGAGACGGCCAGCGTGTGTGTGTCGAGAGCAAAGTTCGCCACGAGCGTGTAGTCGGCATCGACAGTGACAGTCGTGCTCGCCGAGGACGGATGAGCCACCTTGCCAGCATCCACAGCCGTGCCGGTCCAGGCGACGAAATCGTAGTAATCTTCCGCCGTGGCAGAAATCGGCACCGTACTGTTCCAATCGTAGGTCCCTGAGCCCGTGACCGAGCCATTGCCGTCCGAGGTGACCGTCAGACTGTGCTGGTCAATAGCGAAGACCGCCTCCACCGTGGTATCGCTGGTAATTACCACTGTAGTCGTGGCCGAGGTGCTATCGGCTACCGGGCCGATCCACTCGACAAAATGGTGATGCGCATCCGCCGTGGCGACCAGATTGACAGTGGTCCCGTACTCGTAGCTGGAACTGCCCTCGCCCGGCGTCGTGACGGAGCCGCCGTCAGTGGAAGAAACGGTCAGCGTGTACGCGTTGACCGCAAAGTTGGCTGTCACGTGTATATTTTCTGTTACGCTGGTGTCCGTACGCGGATTGTCTGTCGAGCCATCAGACCAGTCTACAAACTGGTATCCACTATCCGGCACTGCCGTTACAGCGGTCCCGTCTTCACCGAAGTCTACTACCTGTGAGGTATCTCCTGAGAGGCTTCCGCCGGGACCAGCCGTATAGTAAACGGTGAATGTAACAACACCGCCATCAGTAATGTTCCAGTCATCTGAGCTTATCATATTGGCCCTGGCTGTTTTGCCGGCGCCATAGGTGCTATTGCCACCATCAAACGTTACACCACTTTGCAGGTTTTGTGAGTCCCAACCTATGAGCAGGGCATCATAATTTTCGGTTGAGAGACCTGCATTGCCAAACATACCCGCTGCATCTGTTAGTGCCTCTACATTCCAGCCGCCGATGTCCTGGTTGAAGGCGAATGCACCGCGGAACATGTCGGACATGTTCGTTACATTCGCTGTGTCCCAGCCGCCAATGTCCTGGTTGAAGGAGTATACAGAGCGGAACATTGTGGACATATTCGTCACATTCGATGTATTCCAGCTTCCGATGTCCTGATTGAATGAGGAAGCATTCATGAACATTACGCTCATATCCGTTACATTCGAGGTGTCCCAGCCGCCGATATTCTGGTTGAAAGCGGATGCACCGCGGAACATCCAACTCATACCCGTTACATTCGCTGTGTCCCAGTCGCCGATGTCCTGGTTGAAGGAGGATGCATAGGTGAACATTTCGGACATATTCGTCACATTCGATGTATTCCAGCTTCCGATGTCCTGATTGAATGAGGAAGCATGCATGAACATGCTGCTCATATTCGTTACATTCGATGTGTCCCAGCCACCGATGTCCTGGTTGAAGGCGAAAGCTTCACGGAACATTCCGGCCATATTCGTTACATTCGATGTGTCCCAGCCGCCGATGTCCTGATTGAAGGAGTTTGCCTGGTAGAACATATCGTGCATATCCGTTACATTCGACAAGTCAGGTGCATCACTTGCCTGACCTGCCAAGTTGTGACAGCTAGTGAAAGCACGACCCATCGACGTCCATTTACCGGTCCCCCACTGTTCAATACTAAGCAATTTGTCACTATCAGTATTGTAACCAAAACGAATCCTGGGAAAGCCTGTCCCGGCACCGGTGTTGTCTTTTATGCGGATGGTATAGGTACCTGCTGAAGCATAGTTGCAGGTGTAAGCACCGGTTAGGCCTGTGGCTTCGTTGATACCGTCATTATCAATGTCTACATTGTAGTCATACCCGCCACCGAATGTAGGGATGGTAAACTGAGTATTCGAGGAGGTTCCTGGATTATCCGTTTTGACGACAATCACAAAGTCGTCCGATGGGGCGGCCGCAGCAAAGCTCGCCACGAGCGTGTAGTCGGCATCGACAGTGACCGTCGTGCTCGCCGAGGACGGATCGGCCACTTTGCCCGCATCCACAGCCGTGCCGGTCCAGGCGACGAAACCGTAGTAATCTTCCGCCGTGGCGACCAGATCAACTGTGGCGCCGTAGTCGTAGGCAAAGCTGCCCTCACCCGGCGTCGTGACCTGCCCGCCGGCCGTCGAGGACACCGTTAAGTTATGGTTCAAGGGGTTATATGGATCATACCAGATGACGATTCCGGGATTATTGGCGATGATTAGCGGAATATAGACATCGTACGCCTCGGCATTCAAGGGGTTCCAGTATAGCACCAGCCGCATCAGGTTGGTCAGACTGGCCAACGGCGAAATGTCGCTGATCTGGTTGGCGCTAAGCTCCAGCTCGCTCATGTTGGTCAGGCCCGCCAACGGCGAAATGTCGCTGATCTGATTGTCG
Organism: uncultured Pirellulales bacterium; assembly: GCA_964610435.1. Classification (GTDB taxonomy): domain Bacteria; phylum Planctomycetota; class Phycisphaerae; order Sedimentisphaerales; family Anaerobacaceae; genus Anaerobaca. The sequence continues at coordinate 72,408 of CAZSXM010000020.1, forward strand.
CCTAGGCCCAGCCCGCTCAGGTTGGTCAGACTGGCCAACGGCGAAATGTCGCTGATCTGATTGTTCCACAAGTTAAGCCACATCAGGTTGGTCAGACTGGCCAACGGCGAAATGTCGCTGATGTGAGTGTTCCACCACAACTGAAGCTCCGTCAGGTTGGTCAGGCCCGCCAACGGCGAAATGTCGCTGATCTGATTGTCGCCTAGGTGCAGCTTGGTCAGGCTGGTCAGGCCCGCCAACGGCGAAATGTCGCTGATCTGATTGTTCGCCAAGTCAAGCTCCGTCAGGTTTGTCAGGCTGGCCAACGGTGAAATGTCGCTGATCTGATTTTCCAACAAGCTCACAAACGTTAGGTTGGTCGCGTATTCAAGACCGGTAAGATCCGCGATGCCCTTCCACATAGCGGGAAAACTTTCCAAGCCGAGCATATCCGTCGGTGTCGGATCGGTCACACCAAGGTTTGCTTCCACTGCGGCCTTCAAATTCGCGTCGGCGAAGTAGACGGGATCTTCCGCATATACTGGAAAGGTACTGGTCAGATATGCCACAAGAACAACAAGCAGAGAACGAGTCGGTTTCATTTCCCCGACCTCCATAAGTGTTGCCAAGATGTGCTCACCTGCAGGCAAGTATAGCAAAGAATGGATGAATCTGTCAAGCCTCTTTGTGGATAAGTCGATATGCGTACATGCACAGCCAGCATTTCTTTGAATGTCTCCTGGCAAAGCACAGAAGACCGAGGTGAAACGCCAAGCACCTGGAAGACGCCTTGTGGATAGACATCTGGGCGAGAGATTTAATCGCTTATGCTGTGACGACTTATGCCGTCCGCCCACGTACCGCCGGCGTATGGCAGAAGGGCCAATCCGTGCCTCAGTACGCCAGGAAGCGTTCTCGGGACCCTCATTCCGCCGGGCTCATGCCCGGCTGGCGTCGCCGTTCAATAGTACATGTCGTCCTGATTGTACAGGTCTTCCCACTTGAGGGTATCGGGATCGTAATCCTCATCTTCGTATCCCTCATGAGCCTCATGCAGGTGGTCCAGTATGCGGTTGACGACCCGGCGGATGGCGCGGGTGTTCTCACAGATCTCTTCGAGGTTCTGAAGGGCCTTTTCGTTCTCCATAGGTTTTTCTTTTGGTGTCATTTCGAAATGATAACGCAGAAGGAGTATTTAAGCTTTGTCGTGCCCGGAAATAATAGAAGCAAAGGATATGTTGCTGCGTTTTGGTTGACTGTTGAATCGTTATCTGGGAAGCTGGTCAGTCAGCCTCCGATGTCCACGCAGCCCATCGCGCTTTCAGGGCTGGAGAAAGGCCTATGGGCAACACGGGACTGGGCCCTTGGAGTGTGCAAGATGAGTCGCTGTCTCAGCCAAGATACAGTCGATCGCTACGTCCAACATCTGTGTTCGGCAGACCAAGCACAGTGGATAAAAGACCATATCGCAGACTGCGGGTCATGCAGAAGACGCATAGAGGCGGCCCATTCCCGCAAGCCACGCGAAACACGGTGCACTGGTATCCAAGGGGTTGATCAGGCGACGACGGAAACCCAGACACCACTCCGCCCAGAGGAAGCTGCGACCTCATCAATGCCTCAACCTTCCAGCAACCTGTCGGATGAGCGCGTTTGTGCAGGCGGCCCTACCGTAACGTTTGAGGGGTATCAGATTATCGAGGAACTGCCGCAAGGTGGCCAGGCGATCGTCTACAAGGCGATCCACAAGGCCACCAAGGCAAAAGTGGCACTGAAAGTCCTGTTGCCGAGCCTGACCGGATCCGCCAAGGCACGCCAGTACTTCAGGCAAGAGGTGGAACTGGCCGCCCGCCTGAGCCATCCCAACATTGTCACCATTCGCGACAGTGGCGTTTCCCAGGGGCAGTATTACTTCGCGATGAACTACATCCATGGCCAGCCACTCGACCGGTATTTGCAGTCGAAGGCTCTGTCCATTAGAGAGAAGCTCGTCTTGTTCACCAAGGCATGTGACGCCGTGGCTCACGCCCATCAGCGTGGTGTGATCCACCGTGATTTGAAACCCTCCAATATGCTGGTGGATGATCGGGATGAACCGCACATTCTGGATTTTGGTCTGGCCAAGACGGCCGCGGATCTCAGTATGTCGGCCGAGGGTACCGTGATGCCGACGATTACCGGTCAGATCAAGGGAACGGTAGCATATATGTCGCCGGAACAGGCCGCCGGCCGATCCGATTTGGTGGATGTGCGAACAGATGTCTACTCACTTGGCGTGATCCTCTACCAGATGTGTACGGGCAAGTTGCCTTATGATGTCTGGGGTACAATTGTCTCAGCCCTGCAGAACATCCAGCATACAGAGCCGATCAGGCCCAGACAGACGACCACCCGTTTCAACTCTGACGTCGAGGCAATCATCCTCAAGTGCCTGGAAAAGGACCCCGATAGGAGATACCAGTCTGCGGCGGAATTGAAGCAGGAAGTGGAGCGATGGCTCAATGGCCTGCCTATTGTTGCCAAATCTGTCAGTTCGATGTATTTGCTTCGCAAGATTGTGGCGAGGCATCGCTACACGGCTACCGTCGTCACAGCGATTCTGCTGATCATCGGCAGTTCAGCATACACCAGCTTCTATATGTATCAGGAGGCGGAAAGGGCCCGGAAAGCAGCCCAGAAGACGGCCGAACAAGCGCTGAGAATGGCAGAAGAACAGACAGCCCTGGCTCAGGGCGCTGTAGTCTTCATCACCGAACTCATGATGCGCACCCGAGCACCAATAGCAGAGCCATCGGCGCTGATCGAATTGTACGGGGTCCGACGGATAGAGGATATGCCACGGGACGATCGAACTGCGAGGGTCGGAGTCCCACTGGCACATAGTGACGGCAATCTGATTCAACCAGGGCCTGTGCAAGTTGGAGATTGATCTTCGAGCAGATGGCCGAAGGAGATGGGACATGAAACACCTGCTGGCAAGTTCCTTGAGAGATCAGGATCGTAGCAGCGGTTTCACACTCATCGAGCTCTTGGTCGTTCTGGCCGTAGTCTCATGGTTGGTCGCCATCCTGCTGCCTGCTTTGGGCCGTGCCAGATCCCATGCCATGCTCATCCGTTGTGGAGGCAATCTCAGATCGCTTACCATGGCCTGGGTGGCCTATGTAAACGATCATGACGGCCGCTTTTACCAAAAGACTAATGCTAACGTGAATTACGGGGGATGGCAGGGTCTCAAGAATGAGAAGAGCTGGTGGCCGCGTCCGCTGAATCCCTGGGTCGGGCTCTCTGATCCCAATGGTATTACCGAACGCACGGCCACCGTATTCTCCTGCCCCGCCGACCGCGGTGGTGTTCCGGACAGCTACTTCCTCGAGAAGGTCTACCGCGCTCATGGGACAAGCTACCAAACAAACATCTTTCTTGTTGGGCCCGACACTTGCAGGCCGTTCAGCGAGCATACCAGAGATCTGGATCTGGCCATTGCGGCGAGGCTGCCCCATCTCAGTATAGATCGAGTCGCGAGCCACTCACGCCTTGTGTTGATAGGTGATTACGGGTGGGTCAATCAATGGGATCCGGCACCGTTTCCCTACGTTCAATGGAAGAAGCAAGCGGAGTGGCACGGCAAGCAAGACCACCATAGCGTCGCATTTCTCGACGGGCACACCGCCTTTATTGAAGTTAGGAAAGGGATATACGTCACTTCAGAATACTGTGTGCTTCCATTCCAGGATCTGTATCAGATCGCCACCCAGGTCCAGGGCCCAACCCAATAGCAACATCAGGGACCGCGTGTGCGTTCCTTGCACACGGATCACTTCGGACTCCGGCGATTCGATGATCCCCACGCATCTCAGGAGGAAAGGTTGTGGGATGCTCATTCACACCCCACAGCCTTCGAAGAAATCGCGTCTTCTACTTAGTTTCTGTTGCGGAAAGGTTATGGGTTGAAAAGAACGGGCGCATCGGACTTTCCGTAAAGGTCTGAAACAACACAGAAAGGAGTGCCGATGCGTCGCGTTTTC
>CAZSXM010000021.1:0-75390 GCA_964610435.1 uncultured Pirellulales bacterium
ACCAATCAAATCAGATTCTGGGCTTGACGGGTCTGGCTTCATAGAGTCTTCAATGCACGTTCGCCCCTCCCCACTCCCCAGACGGTCAGACACCCCATCCGTGGGTCTTTCGCCCTCGCCTCCGGCGGGTAGCTCGCCTGCTTCAACCGCCCGCGATCATCGGCAGCCGCGCACCTCTGGCGCAGCCGAAACCTCCGTTCCAGTCCTTCACAATCACAACAGAACCCGACTAACACGGACAAACGCAAGCTCCAAAGGTGTAGCCAGAAGTGTAGCCCTACCTGTCTCAGATCACCTTGTTGATTCCGTGTGAGGACTGCACCTTTGCCTCCTGTCCGGGCGTTAACCGCACCGACAGTATCGGGCCCAAACGACGCGTTTTCCAGCTTATTTTACCTCTTCCTGCTTGACAGCTGCAGCAAAAGTCTCTATCGATGCGCAGATTCTCCGCCCCTAAGGGGCGGATGTGTGTATCGAGGCATTGTCCGATTCCAGTACAAGGAGGTCATCTACCATGGCAACGGCAACTGCAGTGAAACCCTCGGCAAAACCGATGAGCAAGAGTGAGGTCGTATCTGGAATCGCGGAGGAGACCGGGCTGACCAAGAAGCAAGTCAGCTCTGTGTTCGAGGCCATGGCCGGACAGATGAAGAAGAGCCTCGGTCGCCGTGGCCCCGGCGCCTATACGGTCCCAGGCCTGATGAAAGTGACCGTCGTGCGGAAGCCGGCCACCAAGGCGCGTAAAGGTATCAATCCTTTCACCGGCGAAGAGACCACGTTCAAGGCCAAGCCAGCGTGCAATGTCGTCAAGATCCGGCCGCTAAAGAACCTCAAAGACATGGTCTGATCCCAAGCAAGTCGCATGGGTCCACATCTCGTTATCTGGGATGTGGACCCGTTTGTCTTTCGCTGCTCGCAACATTCGTGTACATGGTGGTAGATGTTCCCTGCTGCGGCTCTGTATAATGCCGCCATGGACAGACAAACGGCAAGAAGCTCGCGGCCAGCCGAAAAGAGTGAGATCTCCATGAGGCTCATTCTGCTGATCAGCACGATCTTTGCAGGACGGGCAATCGCCGCTGCTGGTCCAGCGCTCGAATGGCGAGCGATCACTCCGGCGCTATCGGATGCGGTGCTGTTCAATCCCGGTATGGGGCTTTACCTGGCCGGCGGCAGCGGTCTGGGCTACCGACCCGATCCCGATGCCTGGGTCCTGTCGCTGTGTGACATCGTCTACTTCCGCCCCACGTGGAACGACCTCGAAGCAGACGGCTCCGAGACGGGCTTTGGCACCTACTTCGATCCCATCTTTGATTTCTGGGTCCGGCAGCGAGGCAAGCGTGTGGCATTTCGGGTCATGTCCCAGAGCACACACTATCGTGGCAAGTACGCCACGCCCAAGTGGGTCTTCGATCGCGGCGTGCCGAGCGTGCTCCACCGCGGCCTGCGCGGCCAGGAGCAAGTAAACCCCGTCTTCTGGGAGCCACTCTATCTGAGGCTCCATTGCGAGTTCATTCAGCGCCTGGGCCGCTACCTCGACGGCCGGCCGGGCCTGGATTACGTGGACATCGGCGGCATCGGGGAATGGGGCGAGATGCATCTGGGCTTGCACATGCCGGGACGCTGGACACCGCAACGGTTGGAGCAGACCGGATTCACCAGAGACAAATACGTCGCGGCCTATCGCCAGGTGATCGATGCACATGCCGAGGCCTTTCCTCGTACCCGCGTGTTCTTGAACGTAGGATCCTACCCTGAGATCAATGACTATGCCGCCCTGCGGGGATGCCATTTCCGCCAGGACGGCCTGACGCCTGGCGGGCCGAGCGGCAACGTGGGCAAACTCTATTGCCATCCCTATTCTCGTCATGGCGTCATCTGCAACTACGAGTTTCACAGCTCATACCACAGTATGCTGGAGAAGGGATGGGACCTCCGCACGACCGTAGAGCAGGGTCTGAGCGATCCGATCTCGTATCTAAACACGAATATTCTCTCGTCACAGGATTGGGACACGGCGCCGGCACAGGTGAAGGAACTGTTCCTGGCCGCCGCGAGAAAAGTCGGCTTTCGCTTCGTCCTGACCGACCTGCGCGTGCCGACCCGCCTCAACCTCAGCGATCGGACGACCGGGCGTCTCCTGATTGAGCACACTTGGACGAACATCGGTGTTGCACCTTGTTACGAGAGTTACGCCCTGGAATTCACACTCCACGACGCCGAAGGGAGGGTCGTCACCACACAGCGGCATTTTCCGGTCCAGCCCACGACACTCTGGCTTCCAAGTGATGAGGCCGTCGAGCGTACACTAATCCGGTATCCCGCCGGTTTGCCGGATGGCGATTATGAGTTGAAGGTGGCCATGCATCTGCCCGAGAAGGCCGGCCAGCGCATTTTGCTGGGTCTGGCCGGTCGAGACGATGCGGATCGATACCCTCTATGCCAACTTGCGGGCGTTGCCACACAACGGGTGACAGGGATCGTCTATCAACAACAGTTCGAATCCGCCGCACACGGTTGGAGCAGCAGTCCAGGCATTCAATCAGAACTCGACACCACCGTATTCCGCAGCGGCACATCCAGCCTGCATCTGTCGGGCACGCAGACTCGTGGCTGGAACTATGTATCTCACGCCCTCAACACACCGATTCTGCCGGCGAGCAAGTATCGTCTCTCCTGCTGGCTGAAGGTACATACCATCGAACCAACCGGGCTGCCGCCCTACCCCAAGATCGGACTGACCGACGGCGAAGGCGCATGGCTGACGAATTGTCAGACGAATTCCTACGACATGAGCAACTCTGGAGCATGGCAGAAGCTCGAAGCGACGTTCGAAACGACCTTTGAAACAGCCGGCGGGCATCTCGCTCTGGAACGAGGCTCCAACGACATAACCACTCGAATCGATCTGTGGTTGGACAGCGTCGAGCTCGAACTGCTTGAAGCCCCGTGAAATCTCTTCACAAACGCAGATATCGAAGGTTGCTGGCGCTTGCCCTGCTGATCGCCATTCTGCTGCTGGCCCTGGATCTGGCTCGGCTTCACAAAGGAGCACCAGGACCGCGCGTAGTGGCATTTGTCGTCGATTCGTCTACCAGTATGATGGACAGCGAGCGAAGCCTTCTGCAGATTTTTGATGATCTGACTCACGGTCAGATTGTAAGCACGATCTTGAGACAATGGGGAGAACCGAACCGGATTCATCTCCATGTGGTCGATAACGCTTATGGGCAAGTCGATAGAGAACGCTATCTCCAGGCCCTTCGACACATCGAGGCCTACCTTCAGAACAGGCCCAAGGACCGCGTGGTCATCAACATAAGCTTGGGCTCCCGTTCTCCAGAGCCCGACGAGAAGCAGCTTACCGGCAATCTTGTCGATCTGGGTGCGATCGTGGTCGCGGCGGCCGGAAATCAAGGTAGCAAAGAGTCCCTTTACCCGGCCGCCCTGGCAGAAGTCATCTGTGTGGGCGCGTCGAACAACGGCACCTGCGAGGCATACTCCAATCGCGGCGATCTCGACATCTTTGCCGATGGAAGCTATCACGTCGTGCAGAGACGTACAATGCCCTGGGACACCGGTATCAGGACGCACGCCCGCACGGTCACTCTCAACGGGACCTCGTTTGCCGCCCCCAGAGTATCGGGCCTGATCGTAGCAATGCTTCGACTAAGGCCTTTCCTCGAAACCCACCAGATCCTGGAGATCCTGCAGGCCACTGCCGATGATATCCCCGGCTTCGAGCAAGGTTCCATCAACCGCCTCAACGCCCTTGCCACGATCAGTGAGAGACACGCCATTCTCCGAGATATCAAAGGGGCGTTCCTCGTGCTCCTTGAAGTTACGTGTATCCTTGTTCTGCTTGCCATAGGCATGCTCATCATCATCCCGATCCCAGAATTCCTGTTTCGTGTGTGGTTCCCCTCGCGATGGGTCGCTGTCAAGATAAGACATATCGACAGAATCATGGCTGGCGACAGAAGGCGGCCCCGGGACATCAGATATATCATAGACTGCTTAATGCCGGGTTACCCACAGCTCTTTGGCCCAGCCCGGCAAGCCCTTCTGAGCATGGGTGAGCCGGCAGTTGAACATCTGGTACGAGCCTACCCCTACAAAGCACGCAACGAGTTTGGGGATTTCCAAACGTGTGTGTACAATCTGATAGAAGAGATCGGCGGACCAAAGGCTACCGACTTTCTCCAATCCGAACACGCATGCCAATGTGAACGCTCTGATTCGCCCCATGGCTTTGAAGGCGTTTAAGGACAACCCCATAAAAAGACCTCCCGACCTCTTTTGACCGGCGGGATCAGATACGCGTTACCGCCGCTGAGCTGCATCGGTCTGACTCTCCCTTCTCGTCTCATACCTCTCCCTGCTGATCCTGATGGCATGTTCGCGAAGCTGCGTGCCAAACATCTTTTCGATCATCAAAATGGTCTCGAACGCCTCGACATAAACATGGCTGAACAGCCGCTGGAACCGCCACCGAACGCCCTGCCGCGTCATGCGAAAGGTCTTGTGGATCTTCTCGCCATAAGTGCCCTTGAGAACCATGTAGCTGGGCCTGCCGGGTTTCAGTTCAACCCACAAGTCCTTCGACTCCATCAACTGTCTCAAGTTCTCCAGGAATGTCTTGTCCTTCTCGGTTAGCCTCATGCTTTTTCACCATAATGTCACGCCCTTCTTGCCAGACGTCCACCATGCCGGCATGGGCCAGGAATACGACGGCAACGAACCGCCAGATGAGATCTTTCTTTGAGGTTTCGCTCAGCGGGGGTATCTCGACCAGGCTCACGGGAGAGTCGCGAACATGATCTCGTATGTGGCCCTCGTACGCCTTCAGATTGAACTCGTCGCGTGCTTCTACGGCAATGGTCTCATCCATGCCCGCGGTCAAGGCGTTCAGGGCATCAACAAGGCCAGGGATGCTGCCAAGATCCGCATGGTCCAAGGGCAAGTCACCAGACCGGCTCTCCGACAACATCTGCCTGACGCGTTCCCGTTGCTCCTGCTTGCGTCTCCGTGACTCAGCCATTCGCTGCCGAAAGTATTCGGCATCAAACACCCGGCCGTCGAACAAGAACCTGGATACGATGTCAGTACCACAGTCATGACACTGGTATCTTTGGACCCGCCGCACAGGCACGCCGCCACATTGCGAGCACCGCTGCAGCATCACAGTCGGATCGAATTGCTTCCCGCAGGAAACGCACCGGCACTTGCCCTCGGACACCATGACCAGCGAGCCCCTGCATTTGGGGCATCGATGCTGGATCAGCATCACGGTATAGAAGAACCTGCGGGCCTTCTGCAGGAAGGCCTCCACAGCATCGGCCATCTCATAGGCCCAAACGCGGATGTTCATCGCTCGGCTCTTCGAGTCCAGTAGGTGTCGCTGTCTCTGTACTGAACGGCTCCCCCCTACCAGAGTCCACTGGTTCTGATGTGTCGGCCTCAGTGGCCTCGTCGGTCTCGTGCTGCACCGATCCTGTCTTCCCGGCCTGCGAGGCCTGTGAACCTTCCTGTTGGACCGCCTTTTGATTCCTGGGTGTGAATCTGCGTCTGCAGCTCTTGCAGCGGCGGATTCTGCGGATTCCCATCGTCTTGGTCTTCCTGGCTCCCTTGCCGGTTGTGTCCGTGCCCCCGCAGTACGGGCACTTATGGGGTCTACCTGCTGGCATATACATCACCTCACGAGGCCTCAAGAGGCCCGAGTATATAAAGGTACCGATTTCGCTCCTGGGGACAGTGGTTTTCGAGTGGAACGACTGAAGCAGCCTGACGCGCGTGACGACCGTGCGGAGTTTACACGTCAATGGCAGGCCCCGTGGCCGCGCATGAGATAAGCTGCGATCGTGTTCCATTGGAAACCTGCTGCTCAGTGGCTCCATGAGAAGTGGTCCCGGGGAACAGTAGTTTTCGAATGGAACGAGTGGACCGATGTGTCCCCCAGATTCCAACCGTCTGAAAGGCACACCTGTAGGGGGTACGGAGTTTACGCGTCACTGAGCCAGACGCAGGAGAGTTACCTGCAATCGTGCGATCCGCGCCGTTGATTCTGTCCTGTCGTACACTCCACCCCACGCATCAACTCAGAGTAGTGGGGGTCGGAGTTTACACGTCAGCGGTCTTGCTTATTATATATATTCTTATTCTTGTATTCTATTATTATTGTCCATATTGAAGTATATTATATCGTAAAGTGCTTACCACTGACCAGTGACAGCATAGGAGAAACAGATGTCATGCATATAGCTGGCGCCTTCACGCTTAAACTCCGACCCCTACCCTTAAAGAATCATTCGCCCAGTTGAGAATGATAGAAAGCTGACGCGTAAACCCTATGGATCACTCAAAGCGAAGCTTGCACGACTGCTCGGCGATCGCTTTGTCAAAGGTCAGAATAATCCGGTTCGTGTACGTGCGGTCGATCTTGGCAGCCACCAAGGCCACGAGACCAACGCTTTGAAGATATCCCAGGTTGGTGTAGAAGTACATATAGCTGAACGGCTTGATCTGGTGGTCACGGCTGAAGCGGCAGTACCGATCGTAGATGTGCTTGACCAGATCGGATTTGCTCGTGGCCGCCGCCCAGAGGATGATCAGATTCGCATCGGTCAGGTCGTTGACCTGGTCAATGACGATATCTCTTCGAGCGGCTTCAAAACACGCTTCGACACTGTCGCCCGGCTCAATCGTCTTGTAGAACAGGGTCTTGATGGCCACGCGGGCATCGGAATTGGTCCGCTGAGTTGTCAGGGCGGCAATCTGCGCGATGTGGCTGTCATCCCAGCCATGCAATCCCTTGTTCGCCCTGCCAAGCAGGATCTCGCCAAGCTGCTGGGCATCGTAGTTGCGAAAGTACAGCCGAAAGGGCTGCAGACTGCTTAAGGTGGCCGCATCAAGCTGCTTGATCACCTGCGGTGTGTTCGAAAGCATGATGACCATATAGGGCTGCTCACTGCGGCTGAGGAAATACAGAATCTCCCGGTTCTTATCTTTGGGGCTCATCAGGTCCACCTCATCCATGATCAGCACGGTCCGTCTTTGCCGCTTCGTCATGAACCGCTGGTACAGATCTGCGAGACTGGAGCCCCCGATCTTCTCGTCGTCCAGCAAACGGGCGAAGATCTTGAAGCTCGTGTTGTGGTGCCGACAGTTCACATAGAGCACGTCAAGCTCTGTCTTACGCGAGACAATCTGCTGCAAGTACTTGAGCATCAGGGTCTTGCCCGAGCCTCGGCTGCCCACAATGGCCATGTGGGTGGGGATCCCGCTCATCTCGAACCGGAGCATATGTTTGACAATCGGCTTGACTTCGGCCCGCTCGACCGGCTTGTCCGGGATGTAGTTGTAGTCGAAGACGGCAAAATCCTTCACCCGACCTGAGGTCTGGCCGAGATCTCTCCGTTTGTTGTCCAGGTAGGACGCGATATCCATACGACGCATCAACTCCGTGTCAGTTATCAACCTGGCGAATACTTAAACCTTTCGCGCCTCTCGCCAGTGGCAACCGAGCGATCGCATCCACTCTGCATTCCAGTCCACCCGAGAGCCTCCCGTACGTCCCCCCTCCCCTGCCACCTCAATCCAGCGATGAACTGGCCCCAGAAAGCGCAACATATAAATAGTAGCGGCGCCATTGGGTCCCGTATGAGACTCGAAGACTGGTGGTACGAATGGCATCTGGAGGGACTGCTCGAAAGCTATCTGCCCGACTTCATCCTGGCCTTTGCGTTCTTTACCTCAGTGCTGTATGCCATGCTCGGAAAACGCTTCGAGCAACAACGGCCGGCGATTGCGATGTCGGTGGCGATTGGCTTTGCTCTTTCTATCGGCCTCGTGTGGTGGGAGCGGGCAAACCGCTTCTCCATCAAGAACCTCGGGCCAATCGCTGTCGGCTTTGCCATCCTGCTGCTCGCCTTCATCATGTACCAGTCCGTCCGCACGGTCGGCGGCTCCTGGGCCGGGGCAGGCATCACCATAGGTTTGGCGATCATCATTGCTCATATCCTCGGATTCCCGGTGCCGGTCGCAGCAGAAATCCTCCAGACATTCATTGTCGTGGCTCTGATCGTCGGACTCATGGCGTTTGTTTCGCATCGGCATCAACTGCAGCCCCGCGTTCGCCCCCCCGGGCCAAAGTTGCCGGATATCAAGAAGACCATGGCCGACCTGTATCGCCAGCGGCATCTGTCCAAGGGCCTGGATCATGGCCTGCGAAAGCTTCGAAAGGAAGCCAGGACACTCCACGAACATCCCCAGGAAGCGGGCAATGTCATGCTCCAGATCCAACGCATGCTGCCCGCCCAGGGCTATTTGACCGAGCGCATGGCCGCGCTTCGGGCCAAGGCGCACCAGGTGCGAAACGGCCATATCGCCGGGCTCGAAGAGACACGCCACGCATTCGCCACACTGCCCACCTCGGCCAGGAAGAAGGCTTCGGCTGAGCTGGCAGCCAAGTACAACCAGATGGTTGGGATCGAGACGCGCTTGGAACGACTGGACCGGGCCGTCGCCGAGAACGAAAAACGCATCCGGCAACTGACCGCAAAGGCGCAAGAGTATACTGCCAAGTACGATCATCAGCAGCTTTACCAGAGCCTCACCGCGGCTGAGAAACTCCAGCATCACAACTCCAAGCTCATCAAGATCATCGAGCGGACCGAGCACAAGCTGTCGGCCATCGCCAGAGAAGTCGCAAAGGAGGTGAAACAAATTGAAAAACCCGAATGAACTTGAAGACCTGTTGGGGGAACTGGATCCGCCGTATGAGACCAAGGACGAGCTGAAGGTCGGCCACATGCTCGACCGATATGGTATCCCGTTCTTTTACAGGCAGGCCACGATCATCTACAACGAGGGCACCAATGAAATCTGGAAGCCGTCGTTCACGATGTACAGTTATGGCGGCGCCGTGATTGACTACATCGCCGGCGAACACCAGCAGGAGCAAAGGCTCAGCCGGGACAAGATCTACCGGTACAACCAGATCCCCGCTGTGGTGCTGGGACCCAAAGAGCTCGAAAAGCCCAATTGGGACGAAGATCTCTATGCAAAGCTCGAGCAGATGTATCGCCAAGCGTTTGACCTGATGCGGTATACGCCCATGGGCACTGAAAGATGAGGGGGGCGCCGGACGGACCTTCTCAAGGCCCGCTGTTCTGGCTTTCTCCCAATCCGCCAGCGGTATCCCACCATGGTTCTACTGAAGGGTGTCTCGCTGTAGGGGTGAAAGGACAACCAGTACGTTGCCTGGACCGATAAATCGATCAAACCACGTTTTTCGGGCTTGACAGGGGTATCCAGAGCGACGACTCTGGCGAAAACAGACACGGGTGGAGACATTTTGGAGGCATGGTTTTCCGACAGTTCGCCAGCCATTCTCTACCAACTACGAGTAAGCCTCAATCAAGGCTTGGTCTGCCGCGACACGGGGTGTTTGCACCACAGATACCACGATCACATCCGCGAGGCATCATGCTTCCCGGGAAAAGTGAACATCAGCGCGTCAAGCCATCTTCAAGTGTCTAATCGTTGTGCACCATGACATTGAGAGCGCGGTATGTCTGGATGCGCCGTCACCTGATCAGCGGATTCGGCTCTTCCTTCGCGTCGTGCCGTACCAGCAGGTCGGCGTGGAGTAACGGCCGGCTGGGACGAGCGACGCAGCTATGGTCGAGCCTTGGGGGCCGCCTACTCCCCGACTGGAATGTTGGCCGAGTAAGTATTGGTATCGCAAGGTACACCTTGATATCATGACGTCGTGTAGCATGCAGACGTGTAGTTTGTGGAGTCATATGGGAAGCCCCGGGTTGCTGAATGTGCGGGAACGCATTGTTTCGCCTGTGCGACAACTGATCGATAGCCCTCCGTGGTATTCCTCCCTCAAGGACAGCGAATGAAAACGGGCATTCTCATTGGATACTACGTCAAGAGCCAGGAAGCTCGCGAAGCCTTCAGGAAATTACGGAGGAAGGGTTACCGCCGCGTCGCTTGGCTGAGCAAGAACACGGATGGCGAAATCCATATCGGGGATCCCTTCCACTGGCACCGGATTTTCGGGGCAGCCATGGCGTTTATCCTGTTGGGGGGGGGTGCCACAGTGGGCTTGCTGGGCTTTCAGTGGGCGGGGCCGATGTTCAATGGATTGCCCTCTGTCCTGCTTCCGGCTGTCGCGTGTGGAGCCATCGGGATCCTGCTGAGCCTGGTCTGGATACGGCGATCGAGGTTCGGCGTCGAGCGAAAACAGCTTGAGGATCACACGCGTTGGCTCGTCTCCGGGGAGACCGCCCTGATTGTCCGGACACCGATTGAAAGACTGCGGATCCCCGTGACCATCTTGCTGGAAAGCGGTGAGACCCCGCCCGCGGTCTTCGTCCTGCATCCCCAGCGCGAAAGCCCAACCCAAGAGCAAGAGGACCAGCGCCCTGGTGGGACGACGCTGAGCTCGGCGCAGATCCAGGAGCATGCCCGTCGCCTGGCCACGGACCACCAACTTGACTCCAAACCGCCACGGAATACCGAACTGCTGAGGCGGTTGGAACAGAGCCGCCGGTGGGTGCAGCAGGTTTGCCTAGATCTATCCGAAGCGTCCCATTTGCAGCAAAGTGTGCCGCCGACCGCCGAGTGGCTCCTCGACAATGAATACATCTTTGAAAGCAATGCCCGTGACGTGCGGCTGAATCTGCCTTGGCGGTATTACCGGCAACTCCCGGCGCTCGCGAGCGAGCCCAACCGCGGTCTGCCACGCATCTACGGCTTGGCGCAGGAACTGGCCGCCCACACCGAGATGCGCCTGAACGAGGAGAGCATCCTGGCCTTCATTGAGGCCTATCAATCGGTGGGACCGCTCTCGATTGGCGAACTCTGGGCCATCCCGCTGATGCTGCGCATGGTACTGATTGAGGGCATTGGGCAGCTCGCCAGCCGAGCCCTGACCGAACTGCGAGAGCAAGGATTTGCCGATTTCTGGGCGAACCGGCTGATCACGGCCAACCGGTGCGATCCCAACCAGGTCTTTTCGATCATGGCGGAGCTGACCGAAACCTATCCCAGCCCAAGCCCCTATTTCGCTTCGCAACTGATTGACTACCTCTATGACGAAGGGACGGCGCTGGCTCCGGTGCAGGGCTGGCTGGAACGCACATTCCACAAATCCCTGGATGATCTCATCCTGCTGGAGAGGAATCGCCAGACAGAGGATCAACTCTCCATTGGGAATGCTTTTACCAGCCTGCGCCAGCTCGCGTTGCTCGACTGGAAGGAATGCTTTGAGCGGCTCAGCCGAGTGGAGCAAATGCTGCGCCAGGATCCTGCCGGCATCTACCCCCAAATGGATTTCGCCACGCGTGACCGCTACCGTCGGGCGGTTGAGGATCTGCGCCGTGGGTCCGGCCTGGAAGAAGAACAGGTCGCCCAGCATGCCCTTGATCTGGCAACGGGGGCCCGCCCGGATTCAGTGGCGGATGAACGATCGGCTCACGTCGGGATGTATCTGATCGGCGAAAAGAGAGGGGATATGGCGCAGCTCATCGGGTGCCGCGAGACGCTGCGTTTTCGCGCCCGGCAGTGGGCTTATTGTCATCACTCGGCCGTATACTTCCTCGGTATGACCTTCTTCTCCGCGGCGTTCATTTTCTTGTCCCTTGGGCTTGGCTTGCACACCCACGGCCTGGGAATTCAGATGATCATCGCCACGCTTTTGCTCATCCCTGCGAGCCAGCTTTCACTTGAGGTGATGAACACCCTGATTCTGCGTCTTTTCCCGCCGCGCGCCTTGCCGAAGATGGATTTCCGGGTTTCGGGGATTCCTGACGCCTGCCGGACCCTGGTCGTCGTGCCCATGATGCTGGTGGATCAGGAGACGATTGAGGGCGAGGCGGAAAAGCTTGAGATCCGTTATCTCGCCAATAAAGAGTCCAATCTGCTCTTTGGCCTTTACTCGGATTATCGGGATGCGGCGTCAGCCCATTGCGATGCGGACGTGGCTCTGCTGCAGACCGCGACCCAGTGCATCGTAGCCCTCAATCAGCGCCATGGTGGCGAGCGTTTCTTCCTGTTCCACCGGGAGCGGAAATGGTGTGACTGCGAGCAACGATTCATCGGTTGGGAGCGCAAACGCGGGAAGCTGGAAGAGCTGAATGACCTGATCGTTGGCACGCGGCCTCGCGAGGCCGAGCCTCTGGTTCACGTCGGCGACCCCGACAGATTGTCCGACGTGAGGTTCGTCATTACCCTGGACAGTGACACGCAATTGCCGGCGGCGGCTGCCCGCAGGCTGATCGAGACGCTGGCGCACCCGCTCAACCGGGCGCGTCTGGATAACGCGGGCCGTGTCCAGTCCGGTTACACCATCATTCAGCCACGTGTCAGCCCCTCCCTGCCGAGCACAAGCGGCTCTCCTTTCAGCCGTCTCTTTTCGAACCCGGTCGGCATTGACCCTTATACCAATATGGTCTCCGACGTCTATCAGGACCTCGTCGGCGAAGGCTCCTATCACGGCAAAGGCATCTATGATGTGCACGTCTTCAGCCGGGTGCTTTCCGGCAGGTTCCCCGAAGCCTGGCTGCTCAGCCACGATCTGATCGAAGGCGCTCACGTTCGGGTCGGCCTGGCCAGTGACATCGAACTCTATGACGAGTTCCCACAGGATTGCCTGAGCCACATCAAACGGCAGCACCGCTGGCTTCGGGGGGATTGGCAGATCGCGGACTGGATCATGCCGCGTGTTCCCCAGCCGGGCGGTGGACGAGGGCCCAACCCGCTCTCATGGTTTGATCGCTGGAAAGTCTTTGACAATCTACGGCGCAGCCTGCTGCCCGCAGCCAGTCTGGCTCTGCTGATAACCGCGTGGCTCATCTCCTCGCGGGTCGGGTGGATCGCCAGCATTGTGGTCGTCACGCAACTGTTCTTTCACTCCCTGGCACAGCCCTTCACCCGGGTGACCACCGGTCAGGGTCTCAAGGGAGTCTCCCTCGCGAGGATAGTCCATGATCTGCTGCGCGTGCTGGTTGAGGCGGCACTGCTGCCATATCAAGCCTGGCTGGCGCTGGATGCCATTGCGCGGGTCTGGTATCGTCGCCGCATCTCTCATCGGCGACTCCTGGAGTGGACTTCGGCCCAGGCAATGCATAATAAGGCCCAGGCCGAAGTGCCGATGTTTCTGCTTTCAATGGGCTTGGCAAGCGTGTTCAGCGCGCTCGTGGGGTGGGCCGTTGCGTACGGGCGGCCCGCCAACCTTGGGGTGGCAAGCCCCTGGTTGATGCTCTGGTTCCTTTCGCCGATGATCGGCTGGTTGCTCAACCGCCGGCCGCCGGTGAAGCCGCCGCAAAGCCTACTTCCCGAAGAGGACCGGCAGTTCCTAAGGAATGTTGCGCGGCGCACCTGGCGCTATTTCTCGGATTTTGTGAATGAGCAGACCTCCTGGCTGCCCCCCGACAATTACCAGGTCTCCCACCAGAATGGGCTGGCCCTGCGGACCAGCCCGACCAATATCGGCCTGTATCTGGTCAGCGTGCTCAGCGCCCACGATTTCGGCTATTTGACCCTGGACGAGGTCACGCAGAAGCTGACACGGACGATGGAGACGATCCATAAACTGGAACGTCATGAGGGCCATCTGCTCAATTGGTACGATGTTCAAACTCTGGCGCCCCTCAAGCCTCGCTACGTTTCCACCGTGGATAGCGGAAATCTCCTTGGCGCCCTCTGGACCTTGAACCGAGGACTGGAGTCGCTCATGCAAGCGCCGCTGCTGGACGCGCAAGCCTTGGCGGGATTGCATGATGCTGGAGAAGTCCTGCGGCAAGTCGTCCGAGAAGAAAGATGTTCCGGCTTGGACGTTCACGCCCTGGATGATCTGTTACTCGCGTGGGAATCTCCGCCGGACTCTATTGGTGATCTACTGCGCTTCTTACGCCGGACTGAAAGCAACACCAGACGTTTGTCTGAAAAGGCGCCTGGCTCCTCAGGCGAGCAAGGGAATGTGACGTATTGGGCCGGGCAGGTGCAGCGTCAACTGGCAGCCTGGCTGAACATTGCGGATCGTTATCTGGCCTGGATCGAAATCCTGGCTGAAAAGAGCGAGGAAGAGGTCGCCGAGCTGGACCCCGACGCCTTGCCCGCTTTCCGCCAGGCCATTCATCATGCGCCTTCGCTTAAGGATCTGGCGGGCGGAAACATCCCTTGCATCGCGTCCCTGCAAACCATCCGGGAGAAGGCGCCCGCGGAGGAGCACGCTCTCATAGACTGGATTGAACGCGTGAAGGTAGCCTTTGATCGAGCGAGATGGCTGGCCGGGGAGATGCTCGCTTTGACGGAGCAACTCGCTCGCGCGTGTGGCGAACTCTCAGAGTCGATCAACATGCGTTTCCTCTATAACCCCGACCGCCGCCTCTTTTCAATCGGTTTTAATGTCTCTGAAGGCCGCCTGGACCGCGCCTTTTACGATCTCCTGGCAAGCGAAGCACGCCTGGGAAGTCTCGTCGCCATCGCCCGAGGGGACATTCCCGCTGAGCACTGGTTCGCCATGAGCCGACCCTACGGCGCCATTGGCCGACGCCGGGTGCTGCTCAGTTGGACCGGGACGATGTTCGAGTACCTGATGCCGCTGCTCTCTCAGCGATCCTATAGCAACACGCTGCTGGATAAAGCCGCCAGGGAAGCCGTTGCGATCCAGATTGCCTACGGACGCAAACACCATGTGCTGTGGGGGATCTCGGAGTGCGCCTTCGGGGATCTGGACATCCAAAAGACGTATCAATACCAGGCCTTCGGCGTGCCGGAACTCGGACTCAAGCGCGGCCTGGCCGACAAGATTGTTGTTGCGCCCTATGCCACACTGCTGGCGGTCAGCGTGGCACCCCGCCAAGCCATGCAAAACCTGAAACGACTGGCCGATTTGGGGCTGCTGAGTGATTACGGTTATTATGAATCTCTGGACTATAGCTGGCAACCAAGCCACGAGGCCGCACCTGGGGTGATTGTGCGCACCTACATGGCACATCATCAAGGCATGAGTTTTCTGGCGTTGACCAATTTCCTGCATGACGACTGCCTCCGGCGCCACTTTCACTCCGACCCGCGCGTGCGCACGGTGGAACCTCTGCTTCATGAACGCATCCCGCACCTGCCGCCGTTGCACCACGTAACCACGCGCGAGCGAGTCTCTTCGGTGGCGAGCGTCGGCGAAGTCACGCCCTCGGTACGTCAGTTCGAAACCCCTCATACCGCTACGCCCAAGACTCAGCTACTGTGCAATGGACGCTATGGCCTCATGCTGACGGGCGCCGGTGGGGGCTACAGCCGCTGGAGCGACTTCGAGATCACGCGCTGGCGATCGGACCCGACCCAGGATTCCTGGGGCACCTTTTGTTACATTCGCGATGCCGATTCCGGTCGGTTGTGGTGCAATACCTATCAGCCAACCGGCGGCAAGGTTGACCAGTTCTGCGCCAACTTTACGCTGGACCGTGCCGTGTTCCGGCGCGTCGATGATGACATCAAGAGCGAAACCGAGATCATCGTTGCACCGGAAGATGACGTTGAGATTCGGCGGATGATGTTGATCAATCAGTCCACCCGCGTCCGCCGGATCGAGTTGACAAGCTACGTTGAACTGGCGCTGGCGCCGCACAATGTGGACCGTCAGCATCCGGCGTTCAACAAACTGTTTATTCAGACCGAGGCGCTGCCTGAGCAGCGGGCACTTCTGGCCTACCGTCGGCCTCGCAGCGGCAGCGAGCTGCCCGTCTATGTCGCGCACCGCTTCACACTGGGGCAGGACGCCAGCGAATCCAAGGATGAAGCCTTACGCTTCGAAACCGACCGACGCCGGTTCATCGGCCGCGGCCGCACGCTCGCCAGCCCGATGGGTGCCTTGCAGGAACCCAATGGCAGCCAGGGGTATGTCTTGGATCCGATCCTCAGCCTGCGACAGAACCTCACCCTGGCTCCCGGCCAGCGGGCCCAGATTTCCCTGGTTCTGGCCGCCGGCCCCTCGCGCGAGGAGGTCGCCAGCCTGATGAGCAAGTACGGGGATCCCCATGCGATCGAACGGGCGATGGATTTCGCCTGGGCATCAGCCCAGCTTGAGCTGCGCCTTCTGCGCATCCAGCCCGATGAAGCGCGCCGCTTCCAGCAACTGGCGGGCCATCTGCTCTATCCCAGCCCTCTCCTGCGCTCCGCCCCGCAGCGCATTGCCGACAACCGCAAGGGCCAAGCCGGTTTGTGGGCTTATTCCATCTCGGGTGACTTGCCCATTGCCTTGGTCGCCATCGGTGAGGCGCGGGATCTGGGCTTGGTCCGTCAAATGCTCCAGGCGCATGCCTATTGGCGCACGCATGGGCTCGCGGCCGACCTGGTGATCCTGAACGAGGAGGCTGGCGGCTATACGCAACCGCTCCGTGAAGAGCTCGATCACCTGATTCAGTCCCACGGCGCCAGTACGGGCGTGGACCGGCCAGGGGGAGTCTACTTGCGCAGCGCGAACCTGATGCCGGCAGAAGATCTGACGCTGCTGCAGGCCGCAGCGAGCGTAGTGCTGGTGGCGGCCCGCGGCACCTTGCCCCAGCAACTCGCCGCGCCGTCGCTGCAGGCGCCCGCATTGCCGGAATTCATGGCCAGAAAACGGGATGCCCGGGATCCTTCGGCGGCGCTGCCCTTCATGGAACTTCCCTTCTTCAACAGCCTGGGCGGCTTTACTCCGGACGGGCGCGAATATGCAATCTATCTCGGTCCGGGCATGCATACGCCCGCGCCCTGGACCAACGTCATCGCCAACCCCGCCTTCGGCACGCTCGTCAGTGAAACCGGGGCCGGTCTCACATGGCAGGGCAACAGCCAGCGCAATCGCCTGACGCCGTGGTCAAATGACCCCGTCATGGATCCGCCGTCCGAGGCGATCTACATCCGTGATGAGGAAACCGGAACTTACTGGACGCCGACCGCATCTCCCATCCGCGAGAAGACCGCGTACCGAGCCCGGCATGGAGCGGGGTACACCGTATTCGAGCACAACAGCCACGGCATCGAGCAGGAGCTAACGGTGTTCGTTCCCATGAATGATCCCGGGGGTGAACCAATCAAGCTGCAAAAACTGGTTTTACGCAACGACTCCGGCCGGCCGCGCAAGCTTTCGCTGACCTACTATGTGGAGTGGACGCTGGGCGAGACGCGCGAGTCTTCCCAGATGCACATCGTGACCGCCTGGGACGACGAAGCCCAGGCCATGCTTGCCCGCAATCGCTATCATCCCGATTACGCCGACCAGGTGGCCTTCGCGGCGGTGAGCGCGCCCACGGCGTCCTACACCGGCGACCGCACGGCCTTCCTGGGGCGCAACCGCTCGCTGAGTAACCCAACGGCGATGGAACGTACCAAGCTTTCACGCCGGACGGGAGCGGGCCTGGACCCGTGCGCCGCGGTGCAGGTCACCCTGAAACTGGCTCCGGGAGAGCGGGCGGAGATCACCTGTATGCTCGGGCAAGCCCAGTCGGTGGAGCAGATCCACGCCCTGGTGCTGGCCTATCGGGATAGCCTGGCGCTCGATACCGCACTGCGGCAAACCCGGGCGTGGTGGGATGACCGGCTCGGCACGATCCAAGTGCATACCCCGGAGCTCGCCGCAGACATTCTGATCAACCGCTGGCTGCTCTATCAGAGTTTAAGCTGCCGGATTTGGGGACGCTCCGGCTTCTACCAGTCCGGCGGCGCTTTTGGCTTCCGCGACCAGTTGCAGGACGTGATGGCCCTGCTTTACACCCATCCCACGCTGGCGCGCGGGCACATCCTGCTCGCGGCCAGTCGTCAGTTCAAGGAAGGTGATGTCCAGCACTGGTGGCATCCACCGGCCGGCGCGGGCGTCCGCTCACGGATCTCCGATGATCTCTTGTGGCTCCCTTTCGTTGTCGCGCAATACGTCAGGGTCACCGCCGATGCCAGCATCCTGCGCGAGATTGTGTCCTTCCTCGACGCGCCCCTGCTGGACGACGATGAGCACGAGAGCTTTCAATCTCCTGGTGTTTCGCCCGAATGCGCCACACTCTTCGAGCACTGCCGGCGGGCGCTGGCGCACAGCCAACGCTTTGGCGCTCACGGCTTACCCCTGATGGGGAGCGGGGACTGGAACGATGGGATGAACCTGGTGGGTGCTGCGGGCAAGGGCGAGAGCGTCTGGCTGGCGTGGTTTATGGTGGATGTCATGCGCGGGATGGCCGAGATGTCAGACCTACTGGGCCGGTCCGAACTGAGCCAGTCCTACGAGCAAGAACGTAAAACGCTGATCACGCATGTTGAACAGTTCGCCTGGGATGGGCAGTGGTATCTGCGGGCGATCTTTGACGACGGCACACCGCTTGGCTCCTCGGTGAATACGGAAGCACGGATTGATTCCCTGCCCCAATCATGGGCCTGGCTGAGCGGGGCTGCCGACATGGATCGGGCGGAGAAGGCGCTCGAATCGGCGTGGAGTCACCTCGTTCGCGCGGATGAGGGGTTGGTGCTGCTCTTTGAGCCTCCGTTCGATCAGTCCGAGCCCTCCCCCGGATACATCAAAGGCTACCCGCCGGGGGTGCGTGAAAACGGCGGCCAGTACACGCACGCCGCCATCTGGCTGGCCATGGCCATGGCGCGCCGCGGGGAAGGCGCCCGCGCGGCGAAAATCCTCAGCATGCTCAATCCAATCGAGTGTACACGCGAACCGGCGCCGGTCTGGCGCTACGGGGTTGAGCCCTACGTGGTCGCGGCCGATGTGTACCGCTTGCCGGGACAGATCGGTCAGGGCGGCTGGTCCTGGTATACCGGTTCGGCGGCGTGGATGTACCGCGCCTGGGTGGAGGAAATCCTGGGCCTCAAGGTGCGCGGCGATACCATGCAACTCGCCCCGGTCATCCCTGGCTGGTGGGATGGGTTCCAGATGAGCTATCGCCACGGCGAAGCGTTCTACGAGATTCAGGTCGAGAACCCAGAACATTGCGAGCGGGGCGTTGTCTGGGTGGAGATGGATGGTCAACGCATCGAGGATGGCGTCATCCGGCTTGTTCGGGACCTGGTCAAACACCGGGTCCTCGTCCGCATGGGCAAGTCGCCCCATGTGGTTTGCAGCATCAATCCCGATGAACATGCAGCGTCTTAATGGTCCGGTCACCGCACAAAGAAGTGGTCTTTGAGGGTAGGGTACATTCTCCCGTGTTCATACTGTGGCAGGGAGATTCGTTGTTCATGGATTCAAGCACATCTTGCCACAATCACCTGCGCCTGCTGTCGGAGTAACGCTTGAAGCTGGCGTATGCCTCGGCGTTCCGACAGAGGTTGCCCCTGTAGGAGAGCTTGCCCGCCAGGCTGATCAACGGTTTGCGGCGATACCAAAAGCTGCTCAATACCCTGTGGAAAAGATGCGGCACGGAATAGAAGGTCTCATTGCAGGAGGTCATCTCCTGGATGATGCCGTCCAGAGACAAATGCTTGTAGCGGGCCACCGGGTAGGTCAACGTGTAGTATTTCCAGTCTTCCGGGAGCGTGTCGAGAGGGATGCGGTCCTGTGCTTTCATCTGGCCCCACAGGCGGGTGCCGGGCAGCGGCGTCAGGAACAGCACGTTGAGATTGTCAACGCCATACCGGTGGGCCGTCTCGGCGATCCGGTTGCCAATGCCCGGTTCGTCCATGTCCAAACCAATGATGAAAGAGCCAGCCACCAGGATCCTGTGCCGCTGGATACGCCGTACAGAGGCGCGGATATCTCGGTCTTTCAAGAGGGTGAATTTCCCACCGTACCCCCGGAGCCCCTCCGGCGAAGGGGATTCAAAGCCGATGAAGACACCGCTACACCCGGCTTGGGCGGCCAGCGACAGGAGTTCCTCGTCATCGGCAAAGTTGATGGTGGCCTGAGCAATCCATTCCTTACGGAGGTTGGCCCGGGCCAAGGCACGAAACAGATCTTTGGCGCGGGCGATATGTTCGGGTCGAGTGCCAATGAGATTATCGTCAACGACCAGCACAAGTCGCTCGCGAATCAACTGAAACTCTCGCACGACGTCCGGAATGGGGCGTTGCCGGTAGTGTGCCCCGTTGAAGGCCGTCACGCTGCAAAAACTGCAATTCAGTGGACAGCCACGCGTGGTCTGGATGGCCCCGAAGGCATACTTTCCGGACAGTAGGCTGTGACGGGCAGGGACGACGTCGGTCATTTCGGCGAACCCCCCATCATACCGGCGCTTGAGCCGGCCCTGCCGGGCGTCCTCCAGAACCTCCCGCCAAACACCATCGGCTTCCCTGGTAACGACTGCATCTACTCGCTCCAGAACCTCGTCGAGACACATGGTGGCGTGAATGCCGCCCATGACGACAGGCACACCCAGCCGCCGGAAGTGACTGGCTACCTCGTAGGCACGGTTGGCCTGCGAGGTGAACGCGGTGATGCCGACCAGATCGGGCCGGGGCATGGCTGCATAGTCCGGCACGCCGAGGTTCTCATCCACAATCGTGATGTCCCACCCCGCCGGCGTCGCACCCGCAAGAACCATCAGGCTCAGCGGCTTCCACACGCGGTAACGGTTCCAACGGCTCTCCTTGACTTTGAGGATGCTGACGAGCGGATTGCAGGGATTGATCAGACACAGTCGCATATCATTCCGTTTTCAGGGCGCCGGTACTTCCCTATGCGGAGGCTTTGACTTCCTCCAGGTAGGCTATGGCATAGTCTATCATCTGCTTTGCTATGCTGGATACGGACTTCGTGTCCACACGTTTATGGCTATATCGATGGGATATTCGCAGAGCCCCCAAATTGTCGTCATACACAAAATCATACCGTCCTTGTGACAATACAACACCGGCACGCCCAATCTCGTCCGCGCGGTCGGGCTGTTTGACGTGTAACCGTGTCCGCAGATTCTCCATGACTCTTTGGAAGTCGAATTCCACCTCAATACTGACGGTGAGGGTTATCGAAGGGCTGCCAACATCGTCGTATTCAAATAGTTCATCGAAGTCACGATTCTTTGCGGATGCAACATAGAGGTCATTCAAGTCGGCAATCAGGGCGTCGGGGTGGGTGGTTCTCTCTGGAACCCACGTGTCGATGGACTCACGAATCTTGACGAGCGCCTGAATGGTGTCATCGATCTTCATGTCCTGCGATACCTCCAAGCCTCTTCAGATATTCTACCGTCGTGTAAAGATGACTGTCTGTATTCTATGGGACGGCCGGCACAACGGCAACCGTCAATCAGTGCTCGTCTGCGGTCCGATCGCAGTTGGCTGAACACTGCTTTCGATAATCCCCGCTGCAATGGCGTAGCGGGTGATCCCTGCTGTGTCGTGGAGATCCAGCTTGCTCATGAGATGCTGCCGGTGCTTCTCCACCGTTTTGACACTGATGCCAAGCTCTCTTGCGACCTGCTTGTTGGCCTTGCCCTCGGCAATCAGTTGCAGCACTTCCACTTCGCGCGAACTCAAGGCGACCTTCTTCTTCCTGGGCACTCGGCGCCCATCCGACGAGTCCAACGAAAGGCTGGACAGACGATTAGCAACTGCGGGGCTGAAGAATGCGTTTCCTTTCTGGACCTCCCGGATCGCTTTGACCAAAAAATCGGCGGACGTCTGTTTGATCAGGTATCCGGCCGCGCCCAACAGAATCGCCTGCCGGACATACTCGTCATCAGCATGCGCCGAGAGGATAAGCACCCGGGCGCCGGGGTCGGCCTTGAGAATTCGCCGGGTCGCTTCCAGACCGTTGAGCAGCGGCATCGCAATGTCCATGAGAACCACGTCCGGGCGAAGTTTCCTGGCCAATTGGACCGCCCGACGGCCGGTCTCGGCTTCGCCGACCACCTCGATATCCTCCTCCGCCCCCAGCAATGCTCGAAGCCCCTCTCGAACGACCGTGTGGTCTTCCGCCAGCAGGACTGTGATTCGCGTCATAGAAACAGGCCCTCGTAGAATCCCTGAGAGGTCTAAACCTCGGTGCCATTGCCGAAGGGGATCTCCGCTCGGATCGTCGTGCCTTTGCCGGGTGAGGATTTGACGGCAAGGTAACCGCCGACCATTTCCACTCGCTCGCGCATGCCGAGCAGCCCCAACGCTTTGCGCCTTCTGTTGGACAGCATGTTTCGCACATCAAAGGACTTGCCGTCGTCGTGCACTTCGATGCAAATGACGCCCCGCAGTTTTCGGATGCTCACCGTTACCTCACTGGCTTTCGCGTGCTTGGCCACGTTGATGAGGGCTTCCTGGACGACGCGATAGAGCACCGTTCGCTTATCACTGTCCAGGAGTTCCGTCCGGCCACGAGTGAAGCCCCTGAGTTGAACGGACAGGCCCGTCCGCTTGCCAAAGTCATTGACGTAGGAGTGGAGGGCGGGAATCAGCCCCAGATCATCCAAGGCCGGCGGGCGCAATTGGCTGGCAAACTCATGCACGATGTTCACCGACTTTTCCACCAGCCGCTGCGTGCGGGCGATCTTTCTCTTGAGGTCCTTGCCGTCGGATGCGCCCTCCTTTCTCAATACCGCGAGATGGAAACTGATGGCCGTCAAGACCTGGGCGATATCATCATGCAGTTCGCGGCTGATTCGCCTTCGCTCATCCTCCTGCGTCCGCAGAATTCGATGGGACAGATGCTGCAACTGTTTCTGAAGCCCAAGTGCCTGGACCAACAATCGGTTGGAGTACCGCTCGCTCTTCTTGAGGGCGGCCTCAACGGTCTTCCGCCGGACGATTTCCTGCTTCAACTCCCGGTTGGCGGCGTCCAGGGCCTCCATGCGCCGTTGCGCTTCCTCCGCCCGCTTGAGCGCGGTGATGTCAGAAACCGCCAGCCGGCACCATTTCTGCTCACTGCCGGAGACGGCGGGCGTCGCCTGAAAGTCTACCCAGGAAGGTGTGCCGCTCTTGTTCAGAAGGGATGCCTCACAGATTTGTTTTCCGGACCCTGCAAAGACCTTGTCCAGGAAAGCCAGGAAGACCGGTCGGCTCGTCGGGCTCAAGAAATGCTGCAAGCGGCGTCCGATCAGTTGGGACCGTTCCACGCCCAGCAAGGCAGCCCCCGTCAGGTTTACCTCGGAGATCAGGCCTTGTTCATCGATGGAGAAATAGCCGACCGGGGCGAAATCGTAGAGGTCGGTGTATTTCTCCAGCATCGCCTCCATCTGGTCCCTGGCTTCCAGGAGCTCGGCGTTCTGCATCTCCAGTTCGACCTGGTGGACCTGCAGTTCATGGAGGAGCCTCTGCGTGTCGGCGTCCGTTCGGGGCGGGGCCGTCTTCCTCCGCTGCCGTTTAAGCTGCCCTTCAGCGCGGCGACGCAGTTCGGCGGCATCGGCGGACAGATTCGGTTTTTTCGGCATGGCAAGACCTTCTATCCTGTGTGGGACTTGGGCAATGTTCCGGATCGCTCTCCTCGACGGAGTCTGCGCCTGTGACTCTCACGGACGTATTGGCGTCGGGCACGATGATCAGAAACGTGCTGCCTCGGCCCGGGGCGCTGCGGACCTTCATGCGCCCGCCCAGCAACTCGACTCGCTCGCGGATGCTCAACAGCCCGGAGCCGCCCGTCTGCCCCAGTGTCTTGGGGTCGAATCCTCGGCCGTGGTCGCAGACGGTCAGCCACAGCCGCCCGTGCCGCCACCGAAGCCGGACGACCGCTTTCGTGACTTCCGCATGCTTGACGACGTTGAACAGCATCTCCTGGGCCGTATGGAACAGGAACACCTTGATCGAATCGGACGACACATCGAGCGAACCGCGGAGTTCCACGTGGACGACCAAGCCATGCTTTACTTGGATATGGTTTGCCAGCCATTCGATGGCTTCGCTGAAATCGCCGTAGGACAGCACGGCCGGCCGCAGTTCATGGGAGAGGCTGCGGGACTTTGCGATTGCCTCCTTGAGCATCACTGTAACCTGGTCGACCGCTTCTCGCAATGAAGCGTCACCATCGATCCGCTTGTGGAGCAGACCCAGATGGAATTTTGCCCCCGCAAGCTGCTGCTGCAAGTCTTCGTGCAGGATGTCCGCCAGTCTCTTGCGTTCACGGTCCTCCGTCTGCAACAGCTCCATCGCCAGCCTCTGAAGCTGACGCGTCCGCTGCTCCAGTTCTGCGGTCCGCCGAGCCACTCTGCTCTCCAGCGTCGCCGTCAGCTTGTGCATCGCTTCTTCCGCCCGCTTGAGGGCCGTAACGTCCGAGACGGCCATCCGGCACCACTTCCGCTCGCCCCAGAGGAAGGTCGCGGCCCCGGCCTGAAGGTTCGCCCAGAAAGGAGTGCCGTCCTCGTTCAGAAGGGACACCTCACAGACGTGTTTTCCAGGCTCTGCGAAGACCTTCTCAAGGAAAGATAGGAAGACCGGTTGGCTCGTCGGGCTCAAGAAATGCTGCAAGCGGCGGCCGATCAGTCGAGACCGCTCCACGCCCAGCAAGGCGGCCCCCGTCAGGTTTACCTCAGAGATCAGGCCCTGTTCATCGATGGAGAAATAGCCGACCGGGGCGAAATCGTAGAGATCGGTGTATTTCTCCAGCATCGCCTCCCTCTGGTCCCTGGCTTCCAGGAGTTCGGCGTTCTGCATCTCCAGTTCAACCTGGTGGACCTGCAGTTCATGGAAGAGCCTCTGCGTGTCGGCGTCCGCTCGGGGCGGAGGCGTGCTCTTCCGCTGCTCCCTGAGCCGCCCTTCAGCGCGGCGCCGCAGTCCGGCGGCATCGGCGGAAAGATTCGGTTTCTTCGGCATGGCAAGACCTTTCATGTCCTACCGGACCCTGGCGATCTTCCGGCGCGCTTCTTGATCCGTTTGCGTGCAAGCGCATCAGCCTGCGAACCCTTGCCGGTCTTCCTCTTCGCCGTCTTTCCGGACCGGCCCGCGGCCCGGTCTTCCATAGCGGCTTGCTTGTTCCGCAATTTGGCCTCCAGTGTCTTGGCGGCGGTAATGTCTGCGAAGGTGATCACCACGCCGTCAATCCGGTCATCCAGAGTGCGGTAGGGCATGATGCGCACGGTGAACCAGCGGCCGTCACACGTGGCTACCGGCTTCTCCGTCGCGACCAGTGTGCGCAGCACGTCGCGCACGTCGGCCGCCAGCGTCGGGTGGTCCAGGTCCGAGACCAGGTCGGTGATGGGCCGCCCCACGTCGCCCGGAATGAGCTTGATGATCTTCGTTGCCTGGGTGGTGAACCGCCGGACGCGGAGATCCTTGTCGAGAAACAGGGTCGCGATGTCCGTGCTTTCGAGCAGGTTCTTCATGTCGCTGCTGGCCCGCGACAGCTCGTCCACCTTGACCTGCAACTCGGCGTTGAGCGTCTGGAGTTCCTCATTCATGGACTGCATCTCCTCCTTCGAGGTGGTGAGTTCCTCGTTGGTGGATTGCAGTTCTTCATTCGTGGATTGCAGCTCCTCGTTGGCCGAGCGGAGTTCCTCCTGCGAGGTCTGCATCTCTTCTCGCGTCGCCCGTGCCTCGGCGCGGACCCGCAGGAGTTCCTGCTCCAATGCGGCGCTGGGGGCGTGAGGTTTTGGCGATCGGAGCGGCGCCGCGGCGGCCACAGGCGCGGCCACGTCGATGAACACGATCATGACCAACCCCTGTAGTGGCCCGGGCTCATCGAGTCGCTGGACGGTCACGTCCACGCACTGCTCTGTACCGTTGGTCCCAACCTTGAGGCCATGGAGCGTGACGCACCCGCTCTGGCCGAGGGCTTGGCGGAAGGCGCCGGCGAGCTCGAGGCGCAGTCCTTCACGGGCCATGGCGAAGATGTTCCAGTTGGCCTTGCCAGCGGCCGGCTCCAGGTACTTGCCCGTCCGACCGCTGACGTAAAAGATGTCGCCCTTGTCATTGACGAGCACCGCCGGCGGGGCATAGCGCTGCAGGACCAGTTCATCCGCAAGGGTCTGGAGACTGGGAGGCATCTTCGACACCTCGCGTGCTTGTGTCTCCGCGCGCGGGGTAAAGGCATAGGCCGGGGGAAAATCGCGGGGTTCCGGCCGCGAGGTGGACTCGATCCGCCGAAAGATTCTCGATTTCGTGCTGATCGGGGCAAACTGGTCGGTGAAGCTACCGACCGCCTCGGCGTTGCCGAGGAACAGGATGCCGCCGGGATTGAGGCTGTAGTGAAAGAGCGGCAGGAGTTTCTTCTGCATCTCCGGGGCCAGGTAGATCAGCAGATTTCGGCAACTCAGGATGTCCAGCTTGGTAAAGGGCGGGTCCATGATGAGGTTCTGCGGCGCGAAGATCACCATCTCCCGGATCTCTTTGCGCACATGGTAGCGGTGCTCTTCTTTGGAGAAGAACCGGCTCAGCCGCTCCGGCGACACACCGGCGGCGATATTGTCGGGATAGGCGCCCTGGCGGGCCTTGTCAATGGCATCCCGGTCCAGGTCAGTGGCAAAGATCTGCAGGGTATAACGGCCCTCCGGCTCGACCTGCTCGATCGCTTCTCGGAACACGATGGCCAGGGAATAGGCCTCCTCCCCGGTGGAGCAGCCGGGCACCCACGCCCGCAGCGCTTGGCCGGGCGACGGGTCGGCGATCAGCGCGGGCAGGGCCTGTTCGCGCAGATGCTCCCAGGCGGCGGGATCACGGAAGAAGCTCGTCACACCAATCAACAACTCCTTGAAGAGCAGGTCCAGCTCCTGGGAGTTCTCACGCAGGTACCGGACATAGTCGGCAATCTTGGCGATCTGGTGAATGCCCATGCGACGCTCGATCCGACGGTAGATGGTGCTCTTCTTGTACAGGGAGAAGTCGTGGCCAGTGCGGGCTCGCAGCAGGATGATCGCCTTATCCATGGCGCTCTGCGTCCTGTCTTCCAGGGCGATTTCAGGCTTGGTAATGAGGGGGGTGCGCTGCAGATAGGCGATGATCCTGCCAGGCAGTTCGTCCACCGGGGCCACAATGTCGGCCAAGCCCGCGTCAATGGCGCTGCGAGGCATGCCATCGAATTTGGCCGTCGCCGGCTCCTGCACCAGCACGACGCCCGCCTTCTCCTTGATGGCCCGCAAGCCCATCGTGCCATCGGAGCCCATGCCCGAGAGAATGACGCCGATGCTCCGTTCCTGCTGGTCCTCTGCCAGGGAGCAAAGGAAGAAATCAATCGGCAGACGCAGTCCCCGAGGCGCCGCCGGCGCGAGCAAGTGCAAGACCCCGTGCAGGATGGACATATCTTTATTGGGCGGGATCACATAGACACGGTCCGGGCGGACCTTGGTGCGATCCTTCACCTGCATCACTTTCATACCGGTGGTGCGCTGGAGCAGTTCGGGCATGATGCCCTTGTGCGTCGGATCCAGGTGCTGGACGATGACAAAGGCCATGCCACTGCCCGTCGGCACGTGCGACAGGAAGTGCTCCAAGGCATCGAGCCCTCCGGCCGAGGCCCCGATGCCGACGATGGGGAATGGAGCGCTCGCCTGTTGGGGTGGTGTTTTTGGGGAGACAGCGTTGGCAGGCTCCCTCTGCCGAGGTTTCGACGCGGATTTCCTTTTCATGGTCCTGTTCTTCGCCCCCCGTTCAATCCTGTCGTATGGGTTTCGGCTGAATACCGGCATTATCCGACTTCTGCTTCCCTCCGTCCATAGGGTAAAACCCTACCGGTCCGAGAACACCAGGTAGGGTTTCACCTTATGGAAAGCACCCGACCAATGGTGTAGCGTATGCTCAATGAAAGACCGGGGAATCGCCCCCCAAGTCGAAGCCGCATGGGAGCTCGGGATACGATACAGATGGCCATCCTGTCCGGTTTCGGGGCGAGCAGGTGATTGTGGACTGAGATGTGCGCTATGTTGACAGGGCTGACGGAGGTGGTGGGCGGGTCTCGGAGAACATTCATGCACGTGATCGGCGGACTGGGGGAGATGGTTTTGGCGCAGTGGGATGAGCTGCGTCACGCGGCGGCTGTGATTGGGACGGTACTCTACGTCTGTGTCCAGCCGCGCTGCTGGGTGCGCGCCGTGCGAAGAGCCTTTGTGCGGCAGATAGTCGTCATCGGCGTGGACTCGATCTCCCTGGTCTGCGCGGTGGCGGTCTTCGTCGGGACTACGGTGGTGGCGCAACTGACATTCTGGGTCGAGCAGGCGGGACAGTCGCAAATGCTCGGGCCGCTGCTAGTAGCCGTCGTGGCCCGCGAGTTGGGCCCCGTGCTGATCGGAATCGTAGTGATCGTTCGCAGCGGCAGCGCGATGGTGACCGAATTGGGGATCATGCGGACCGACGGGCGCGTTGGTGAAAAGCGCCCAATAGGGGACCAGGAGAAGCGCCTAAAAGGGGGCCACCTGAGTCATAAACAATAGCGTCAAGTACGACGCTGTCAACAAGATCCTCCGGGCTCACCCTTAAGGGTGAGAGGTCCTATAATGTCTGGTTGGGTTCGTCTTTGCCTTTCTCCAGGCTGGCCTTGAGCCGGTAGCTATCGCCCGTGATCTCCAGGATGTGCACGTGGTGCGTCAGTCGGTCCAGCAGAGCACCGGCCAGCCTCTCATCGTCCGCTAACACCTGAGGCCAATCGGCGAAAGGAAGATTGGTCGTCACGACCAGGCTGGTCTGTTCGTAACACTGACTGAAGAAGCCGAACAGATGCTCGGCACCCATCCGATCCAACGGGAGATAGCCGAGTTCGTCGACGACAATCAAGTCACAGCGTCGGATGCTCTTTTCGAGCTTCAGGATCATCCGTTCCTGACGGGCCTCGATGTAGGTGTTGACCAATCGGGAGGCCGTGAAGAACTTCGCCTTGTAACCGCGCCGGCAGGCCTCGCGACCAAAGGCGATGGCCAAGTGGGTTTTGCCCACACCGGGCGGGCCGCTTAGGACGAGATTGGTTTTGCTCTCGATGAACTGACAGCGGGCCAGGTCCAGGACACGCTTTTTGTTCAGTTTCGGCACATCGGCGAACCGGTAGGAGGCCATCTCCTTGACCATCGGGAACTCGGCCTGCTTGAGCCTTCGTTCGATGGCCAGCGCGGTCCGGCGTTGGACTTCCAGTTCGGCCAATTTCTGCAGGAAGTCCTCGTACGCCGCATTGGCCTGACTGCACTGACGAGCCATCGCCTGATATTCGGCCCGCATGGTTGGCAGTTTCAGGGTCTTGAGGTAGCTGTCCAACAAGAGCTTCGACGCGCTCATAACAGCACCTCCTCTCGGACCTTGAGCTGATCATAGATCCCGGTATCGCGGACCCCGGTGCCCTGGGTGATCAGGTCAGGTCGATCCGACAGATCCAGCCGAGCCCGCGGCGGCATCGGCTCGTTGCGAAGCACATTCAAGACCGCATCTTCGCTGAAGGCCCGGCGACGCACACAAAGTTCTACGGCGGTTTTGACCTCAACTTCCGGATACTCCGTGAACAGCATCAGGACCTTGATATAGCGTCGGGTCCCGTCCTGGCGGTAGCGGTATTCCAGTTCCGCCCGCATCCGATCGAACGCGTCTCCCCATGGCTGGCCTTTGAAGGCCCGGGCGTTGTCCAGGCTGCCGGGCTTACGCTCCAATAGCTTGAGGTAATTCATAGGGTCCAGGACGAACTGCCCCGCTTCGTAGCAGCGGGCGTGAACGGCCACCACCTGATGTTCACATAGGATGCGAACCCGATCCACGAACAGCTCAATCATGCAGGGATGGTAGGCCCAGGCGACCGGAACCGAGTAGCGAATGTTGTCCACGCGAACCAGGGCGTGACTGTCGACGAAGATCGAACGCCGACGACAGGCGGCGAAGCGTTCAGATTGTAAGGGTAGGAAACAGGGTCTTTCCTCGGTCAGCAGTTCGCCCAGCGTCTTGCCTCCATGAACCTCCGGACCGCGACGCCGAAGATCATTCTGACAGTCGTCGAAAAGCTGGCTGGCCAGTTGGCTGAGGCTCTCCACCTGCGGCACCGGCGACAGATAGGTCCGCTCGCTTCGTTTACAGGCGTTCTCCACGTCTCCCTTCTCGTTGCCCCTGGCCACATTACAGAACCGCGTCTCGAACAGATACCACGCTCGCAGCTCTTTGAACCGCTTATTGAGGCGGCGGTTTTGACCCTTGCCCACCTGGATAACCGCACACTTGAGGTTGTCGTAGGCGATCCGTCGGGGCACCCCACCAAAATACTCAAAGGCTCGGACATGGCCATCCAAGAAGGATTCGAGATTGGCCTTTTCGTACGGATAGACAAAAGTGGCTTTCGAATAACACAGCTTCATGACGAAGAACTGGCACTTACGCTCAATACCGTTCTCAACGATCCAGCCTTCGTGCCAATCGACCTGGGCCTCTTCACCCGGGTCAAACTGCAAGGGCATAAAAGCCTCCTTTTGGCGGTGCGATGCCTGCTTCACATACCGCTGCACGGTGCCGTAATGGCCGGTGAAATCGTACTCCTCGCACAGGCGTTCATACATCCTGTGGGCGGTTTGACGCTGCTTGGGCCGCGTCTTGGTGTTCTGCTCAAGCCAGGCGTCGATGATCGGCTTGACCGGCTCCAGAACCGGTCGGGGCCGGGGCTCGCTGAGCCGGTACCCCGGTGGCAGCCGCTCGGCCAGGGCCTTCGTCACCGTCTTGCGGGAGTGGCCCAGTGCCTTGGCCGCCTGCCGCCGGCTGAGCCCCTCGATTAGCACTTTACGCCGAATGAGTTCATAGTGGTCCACCGTCAACATCCCTTCTGACCCTTTTGCATCTGGAACCATCTCCAGAGACTAAAGATCGGTCAAATGTGGTGGTCCCCAATTCGGCGCTTATTACGCCTCCGAGACGTCCCCTCCTGGTCCCCTATTGGGCGCTTTTCACCATTGGCAAACGCACCGAGGGTTCGTGGCGGTCGCATCAGGTTCCGATGGGCGACATGAGTCATCCGCGGCATGTGAAGATTCTGGAACAGTGGATGAAAAGCTACCTTCCGCGGGAGTTGTTCGACAAGGCCGGCCGACTGCGTTCCGAGCTGGCCGACCTGGCCCCGGCTGGCGAGCGTCGCATGGGCGCCAACCCACGCGCCAACGGAGGCCTCCTCCTGCGCGGTTTGCGGTTGCCGGATTTCCGCAACTACGCCGTTAAAGTTGCCCGACCCGGCGGGGTGAACGCCGAGGCGACGCGCGTCATGGGCCAGTTTCTCCGCGACGTGATGAAACTGAATCTCGCCGGCCGGAACTTCCGCCTGTTCAGTCCGGATGAGAACAATTCGAACCGCTGGCAGGACGTTCTGGAAGTCACCGAACGCACCTGGATGGCCGAGCGATTCGCTGACGACGACCAGCTCGCGCCCGACGGTCGGGTCATGGAGATGTTGAGCGAACACCAGTGCCAAGGTTGGCTCGAAGGGTATCTGCTCACCGGTCGCCACGGTTTCTTCTCATGCTATGAGGCGTTTATCCATATCATCGACTCGATGTTCAACCAGCACGCCAAGTGGCTGAAAGTGTGCAGCCATATCCCATGGCGACGGCCGATCGCTTCGTTGAATTACCTGCTCTCGTCGCTGGTATGGCGGCAGGACCATAACGGTTTCAGCCATCAGGACCCCGGTTTCATTGATCACGTGGTGAACAAGAAGGCTGAAATCGTGCGCGTCTATCTGCCGCCCGACGCCAATTGTCTTCTCTCGGTCACCAACCATTGCCTGCGAAGCCGCAACTACGTGAACGTCATTGTCGCCGGCAAACAACCGTCTCCCCAGTGGCTGGACATGGATGCGGCCGTCAAGCATTGCACCGCCGGCATTGGCATTTGGCCATGGGCCAGTAACGACCAGGGCGCCGAGCCCGATGTGGTCATGGCGTGCGCCGGCGACGTGCCGACGCTTGAAACCCTGGCGGCCGTTCAATTGTTGCGGATGCACTTCCCCGAATTGAAGGTCCGAGTGGTCAACGTGGTGAACTTGATGAAGCTCCAGCCGCAGAGCGAACACCCGCATGGTTTAAGTGACAAGGACTTCGATGTGCTCTTCACAAGAGACAAACCGGTCATCTTCGCCTATCACGGCTATCCAATGCTGATTCATCGGTTTACGTATCGTCGCACCAACCACGACAACATCCACGTCCGCGGCTACAAGGAAGAGGGAACGACCACCACCCCCTTCGACATGGTGGTGTTGAACGACCTCGACCGCTTCCACCTCGTCGCCGATGTTATCGACCGCGTGCCGCAGCTCGGCCCACGCGCCGCTTACACCAAGCAAGCCATTCGTGACAAGCTGCTCGAGCACAAGCAATACATCGACAAACACGGCGACGACATGCCGGAAATACGGAACTGGAGGTGGGACTGCGGCGTAACGAAGGACGCCAAGAGCAAGAAATGAAGTGCGTCTCAGCGAATGAGCCTGTGGGCCGGCGAGCCGGAAGTGGAAGACGCAGTTGGTGAGGGGGCTCCGGTCGTCGAGGTCCTCCGAGGTGAGATCGTGGTAGGGTTACACCCTATAGGCGAAGGGCCGGCTCATGACGTAGCATCACTGAAATGAGCCAAGAGCGCAACAGCCGAACAGAGCCCATACAACGGAGATCACTGCTGAAAAGGGAATGAACCCCCAATGAACATCCTTCTGATCTACCCCGAATTCCCGGACACGTTCTGGAGCTTCAAACACGCGCTGCGATTTGTGGGCAAGCGGGCGGCACTGCCGCCACTGGGACTTCTGACTATCGCGTCCATGCTGCCGAAGGAATGGTCCCAACGGCTGGTGGACACCAACGTGCGGCGTCTGAGGAGGAAGGACCTGGCGTGGGCTGACTATGCGTTTATCAGCGCCATGGTCGTCCAGCGTGAATCGGCGCGTCAGGTCATTGCCCGGTGCAAGGAGGCCGGTCTGCCAATCGCGGCCGGCGGTCCACTGTTTCAGATCGAACACGAGAAATTCGAGGACGTGGACCATTTCGTATTGAACGAGGCCGAATTGACGCTTCCGGCGTTTCTCAAAGGCCTCGCACAGGGCAACCCGGAACGGATCTATTCATCCGCCCAGTACGCGGACTTGCGGCAAACACCCAGACCCATGTGGGAACTGCTGGACCTGCGACGGTATGCCAGCATGAGCATCCAATTCTCTCGCGGCTGCCCTTTTGACTGTGATTTCTGCAACGTCACCGCTTTGCTTGGCCACCGTGTGCGAACCAAGACCTCACAGCAGGTTATCGCCGAGCTCGACAGCCTCTACGCCCGCGGTTGGCGCGATGAGGTCTTCTTCGTGGACGACAACTTCATCGGGAACAAACAGTTCCTGAAGAACGATCTGCTGCCGGCTCTCATGAAATGGCGCAAGGGCAAGACCGGAATCCGCCTCTTCACCGAGGCCTCGATCAATCTGGCGGACGACCAACCGTTGATGGAAATGATGGTGAAGGCCGGATTCAACAAGGTCTTCATCGGCATCGAGACCCCGGACGAAGATTGCCTGGCGGAGTGCAGCAAAATCCAGAACAGGAACCGCAACCTGGTGGAAGACGTCAAGCGCATCCAGCGATCCGGGCTTCAGGTGCTGGGCGGCTTCATCGTCGGGTTCGATCACGACCAGCCCTCCATTTTCCAGAGACAGATTGAGTTCATTCAGAACAGCGGCATTGTGACGGCGATGGTGGGCTTGCTGCAAGCCCCTCCCGGAACGCGGCTCTATGAGCGGATGAAGAAGGAAGGCCGCCTTTGCGGGGACTCCTCAGGAGACAACGTGGACGGCACGACGAACATCATTCCGGCCATGAACCTGGACGCACTGCGCGAAGGCTACAAGGGAATTCTACAGCACATCTATTCGCCGGAGCACTACTACCGGCGCGTCAGGACCTTTCTCCATGAATACAAACCTGCCCGAATACGAGGACGGGTGCGGTTCTCGTACATCCTGGCGTTCGTGCGGTCCTTCTACCGGCTCGGCTTCGTGGACTCAGGGCGGTTGCACTACTGGCGGCTCCTGCTCTGGACCCAATTCCGACGTCCCCGGCTCTTCGCCGAGGCCATCACCCTGGCCATCTATGGCTACCATTTTCGCAAGGTCTGCAAACGGCGCGTGATGTAACTCTGCCAGCGGCGGGGACAGACAAAGGAGATATTCGATGAAAACAAAAGTGGGTCTTTGGATTGACCATAGGAAGGCTATCGTCGTCGGGGTTACGGACAAAGGAGAAGAGACACGACTGATCATATCGAAGGTGGAAAGGCAGCTTCGCCGCTCGGGTGATTCGCCTCTTGA
Organism: uncultured Pirellulales bacterium; assembly: GCA_964610435.1. GTDB lineage: Bacteria > Planctomycetota > Phycisphaerae > Sedimentisphaerales > Anaerobacaceae > Anaerobaca. The sequence continues at coordinate 34,133 of CAZSXM010000021.1, forward strand.
AGGTCCCCATGAACGACAGCAGGTGCCGGCAGACGACAGCCGTCAGAGAAAGCTTACGGGACAGCTCAACATCTACTACGATGCGGTCATTGCGTGTATTCGCGGTGCAGAGTCCATTTTGATATTCGGCCCCGGTGAGGCTAAGGGGGAATTGCAGAAGCGGCTCAACAAAGACAACCTCGACAGACGCATCGTCGGCGTTGAAACCGTTGATAGGATGACCGACCATCAAGTTGCGGCGAAAGTCCGACAGCAGTTTCACGATGGTAGCGATTCCCAATAGAATCGAGCTGCCCAACGAGCAGGACGTCGCAGTAAATCCACCGACCAGGCTGCACGCCGAGACCGCCCCGTCCGGGTCCGGGTTCGGGGCGTACATCCAATAACTCGAGGTAGGGTTACACCCCATAGAGAAGGGCTCACCTGTGCCATACCATATAGTTATCGACATGTCCAAGAACCCAACAATGGCACGAAGCAAGATATGACGGGTACGAAGAACCAGATGACCACGGAGGGGGCACTGGCCGGGGGACTCAGAGATCGCCACCGGCTGGTAAAGCCGTGCGCCAATCCGTGGTGAATCTATGGCCGATCGAGAGCAGAATCATATGTGGTGGACAGTCGCGATAATACTGATCGTTCTGTGCCTGCCGGGAGTGATGAGCAGTCGCACGATCAGAGGGGGAATTCATACTCTCCTGCTGCTTGCGATGGTCGTGGTGCTATTACGGATCATTCAGGGACGAAAACCGGCGAGAGAAAGGGTTAGGCGGCAGCGCGCGTCACTACAAGAGAACAGGACAAGATAGAAAGGACAATGCTATGACCTATGCTTCGCATTCTCACCATTGTGTTGATTATAAGCCCACGAGGGCATTCGGAGGGCCTGCAGCATGTTGTGGCATTGGACCACGAAGCAGACATGTGGACGATAGGCTAAGAGGTAATCATGACAGCGATAGCCACAGTTGTGAAGCGTCGACCTGCCGCTCGCCGTAGATCGCAGGATGCAGGGAACGACCCAGGGCGTGATACTCCGCCGAATAGCGATGTACTGATGGAGCGGATCCTCGATAATATGAACACCACGTCGCAGGAGGAGGTGGTGAAGAAGATTGCATCTCTGCCCGAAATCCGACGACACAAGGTGTTGGACATCCGCCGCCAGATCACTGAGGGAACCTACGAAGTGGCGGATCGGCTGGATATTGTGATAGATCGGGTACTGGAAACAATCGCGTCTTAATCGCTACTGCATTCCCAGTGAGCAGCGAGAACACATTGCGTCTTGTTGCATGACTGCGGTGAAAGGGGGATCCTATGGATCCGATGATGTTCGTTCTGCTGTTCATTGTTGCGGCGGTTGTGGTCATCGCTCTCGCGGGCATACGGGTGGTCCGCCCTACCCACCGCGGCCTCATCGAAAGACTCGGCAGGTACCGCCGTTTTGCCAAATCGGGTTTCAACTGGATCATTCCTCTGGTCGACAGAATGATTCAGGTCAACATTACGGAGCAAATGGTGGACGCCCAGCCGCAGGAGATCATCACCAATGACAATCTCAATGCGCGGGTGGATGCCCAGGTCTATTTCAAGGTCAAGGAGGATGAGGAGAGCGTCAAGAGCTCTCAGTACAATGTCAACGACTACCAGTTTCAGATCGTCAACCTCGCCCGCACGACCCTGCGCAATATTATCGGGACGCTCACGCTGAAATCGGCGAACAGCGAGAGAGACAAGATCAACACCGTGCTTCTTGAGACCTTGGCCAGGGAAACCGAGAACTGGGGCATGCAGATCGTCCGGACGGAGTTGAAAGAGATCGACCCTCCCAAAGACGTCCAGGAGACCATGAACAAGGTGGTCAAGGCGGAGAACGAGAAGGTCGCCGCCTTGGATTTTGCCGATGCGGTGGAGCGGCAGGCGGATGGAGTCAAGCGGTCGGAAATCAAGAAGGCCGAAGGGGTAAAGCAGGCCAAGGTCCTGGCGGCAGAGGGCGAGGCCGAAGCGATCCGGCTCGTCAACGACGCGGCGAACACGTACTTCATCGGAAACGCGCAGCTTCTCCGCAAGCTGGAGGCTCTGGAGAAGTCCCTGAGCCAGAATGCAAAGATCGTCATTCCTTCGGGTTCTGAACTCGTGAATGTCATCGGGGAAATGGCCGGCTTCCTGCCGATGACGAAGTGAGGAGCAGAATTGGCATGAAGCGGAGTCTCTGAAACAGGCAACAGGCAAGAGAGGGTCGGTTATGCGAATCGCGCTATTATCCTGGGAGTCCTTGCACTCCATTGCCGTGGGCGGGGTCGCGGCCCATGTAACGGAATTGGCGGCTGCATTGGCGAGGAAAGGGCACCAGATCCATGTCTTTACCCGCCGCCCCTTTGGCCAGGCAGGTCATGACTGGACAGATGATGTTCATTATCACCGATGCACATACCCGCCCCACGATGATTTCGTCGAAGACGTCAACAATATGTGCCGGTCTTTTGTGGATCATGTCTTTGAAGTGGAGGATCTGATCGGCCGTTTCGACGTCATCCACGCCCACGATTGGCTGACGGCCAACGCGATGATCTGGATCAAGCAGGGTCGTGGACAGAAATGCCTGTTCACAGTCCATTCGACCGAATACGGCCGGTGCGGTAACGCCTTCCCCGGGGGTCGATCCGAGCGTATCCGCCACCAGGAGCGTGCGGGGACCTACTGGGCGGATCGCGTGATAGCTGTCTCACAGGCAACCAAAGACGAGATCACCTGGATGTACGAGGTGCCGCAGTGGAAGACGTCGGTGGTTTATAACGGAGTCAGTCCGGAACGCTTCGATCGACCTACCGACCCCGGCGTGGACAAGCGGCGGTATCATATCGGCCCCCTGGATCCCACGATCTTGTTTTGCGGTCGACTGTCATGGCAGAAGGGTCCCGATATCCTGGTTGAGGCCATTCCTTCCATCCTCAGACAACATCCATCCTCGCGATTCGTGTTTGCCGGCGATGGTGACATGAGGGATGCACTGGAGTCGCGGGTTCGCCAATTGGGTGTGGCGCACGCTGTGCGGTTTCTGGGTTATCGCAATGGAGATGAGCTGGTCCGCTTGTACAAACTGGCGGAGGTGGTCTGCATGCCGAGCCGCAATGAGCCCTTCGGGATTGTCGTGCTCGAGGCCTGGAGCGCCAGCAAACCAGTCATCGCCAGTCAGAACGGCGGCCCCGCGGAGTATGTCCGGCATGAAGTGAACGGACTGAAGATCTACCCCAATCCCAACTCTGTTGTTTGGGGAGTAGACCACATGTTCTCCGATCTCGATCGGGCTCGGTGGATGGGCCGGAACGGCTGGCAGGCGGTGCAGGAACGGTTCACATGGGACACAATCACGGAACAAATGCTGGCCATCTACCAGGGGCTTTCTCCGGTCCCGGCAATACGACCGCATCAAGGGGTGGAGAGTATCCGCCCCATCCTTCCGGAATCGTCTCGGGCGACATCACGGGTTCGTGCCTTGGGCGAGAGTCTTCTGGCTTCTACGGGTGAGGAGGGAACACATGGTCCACGCATTTCTGTTCAAGCCAGGCTCCTTTTCAAAGGCGCAGACCTTAAGGGAGAAGCGGATGACGCCTTAACAGCGTGCAAATCGTCTCTGGCTCGCTCAGGTCTCGATCCTCAACGTCAAGGCCATACCCTGACCATACAGGATGACTGGGAGACTGTATTGGCCGCCCTCAATTGTTGCAGTCAGTATACGCGACAGACTCGTGTACACCATGAACAGCAACCAGATATCGAGATTGCGGCAGTCCCCGAGGAAGCTGCGACACGCAACCTCGTAAGTGCGGCTCATTAGCGACCTGCCTATGGCGCATGACCTACCCTTGAGGGCAGGCGCTCAAACGGGCGGCACTGTCGCTGCGTCAGTATCGGATCCACCGCTTGACGTGCACCTGTGCTTGTCCTGATGTTGGACAAGTCAGACGCAATTGCGTCGAAAGAGCAAATGTAGGTGGATTCCTTCTAAACCCAATCTGACACCGGCAGTTGTTCAACTGCCTGCCGCAGCACTGGATCGACATTCGTGTACACGTCATTCGTAAGCTGTGGGCTGGAGTGCTCCAGCAATCGCTGGGTCACCGCCGTGGACACACCTCTTTGGGCCAAGAGCGAAGCAAAGGTCTTTCGCAGCACCTGGAACGTCAGGCCGGGGACGTTGACCTCATCGCGCACTCGATCCCACTTCTTCGGGCTGAACCGGTCCGGCAAGAGCTTCTCCTGCCCCTCTGGAAGGCCCGCGACATGGTTGGCCAGTGCTGTCATGATCGCCTCGGGAACCGGCCGTTCCGCCATCGTCTTGCCTGCCTTGCGGTTCCGAGTGGTAATCGTGTTCCGGTCGAAATGGATATCGCCAATCCGCAGGGCCTCGATGTCCCCGCGGCGGAGACCTGTAGTCACCGCCAGCAAGATCCGCAGACGTAGAGTTGGGTATTTCGCCGCTGTCGTGAGCAGATCCCGCACCTGTTGCACGGACAGAGCCACCACCGGTTTCTGTGGCACCTTGACCTTTCTGATCTCCAAACCGGAGGCAACAAAGCGATTCCGCACGGCCCACTTGAGAAAGGCACGCAGGTTCGTGATGTCCTTGTTCAGCGTGCTCTTGCCCACCTCTTCACTGCGTTTCAGGACGAACGCATCCAAGCTCTGTTGTGTGATCTGCTTCGAGGAGCCCGAGCCAACCAGTCGTTCGAAATGCCGCAACGTCAACAGGACCTCATAGATCGACGCATCCTTACGGCCTTCCACTTGCTTGAATCGTCTATATTCTTCAACCATGTGGCGCCAGTCGAAGTCGACCATGCTGGTGAACACGTCCGAGTTGAGCTGGGTGTACTTGATGTGGCGAAAGTGCTCGGCCAGGCTCTTGGTCGGCAATGCCTTGGCTTTCCTCTTGCCTCCTTCGTACCACCCGCACCACCATCCCTTGATGTGCTTTCGTTTGTAGACCCATGGTTTTCTCATGGTGTCCATTCTATCGGCAGTTTTCGCCCCAGAGGCCACTGGCGAAGTGCATCCATTGACCGGATGGTGGCAAAACGGAGACATGGGCGAGCCGGGCAAGAGCGTCTGTGCGATAACTTCAATTTGCAAAAGGGCTTATGGGGGCAGGCCTTGCGTGGCCATAGAACAACCAGTACGGAAACCCAATATGTAAGTACTTGTGCCACAATGGTTAACAATTGACATTACAGGACTTATGATGCGGGTCGAAGCGGAGCCGAAGCTGCGCCGTAGGCGAAACGAATCCCCTTGTGGCGCGCCTGTTGCGCGCTCCGTGGCTTGGGTTGGTCCATCCAGACGAAGCGTGTTCCTGGAACTGTCGCATGTCCTTCTGATTCTCGAGCTTGCCTCAAGTGAGCTCACGCCGTTGGCGGCAATCGGGCGCTCCATTTCACCCTGATGCTGTCTGGCGTTCCGCCAACGCAGAGGCTCCAAATGCAACTCCAGCTCCCGAGGAACGAGCGGTGAGGAAGGTTGTCTCGCCCCCAAGCCGGGGACGTGGATTACTATATTACCACAAGCCCTTGGTTTGTGGCAGGTTCAGCATCATGCCAAGACCGACCACTATCCCGCTCGGTCATAAGCCCGTCGATGCGGCCGTCGAAGTCGAGGCCGTCGGCTCTAACGAGAAGGACCTGGACCGCACGCTATTCGACCTTGCGGCTCTGGCTCGGATCGGATATGGTGGGGCTTGGAGTTCAGACCACGTTTTCGTCACCCCAACCGTTGAAAAAGGGAAGTGACAGTGATGACACGAAGATCCTGCACGAGACAAGTGACCCGACGGGAATTCATCAGCACAACGGCGGCCTTTACGATCGTGCCGCGACATGTCATGGGCGGCTCCGGCCGGCCAGCACCGAGCGATAAGTTCAACATCGGCTGTGTCGGCGTAGGCGGCATGCAGGGAGCCGGCGATGTGCGCAGCGTCAGCAGCGAGAATATCTGCGCCCTGTGTGACGTGGACGAGAGCTTTTTGAACAAGACAGGCGAGAAGGCCAACGAGTCTATCCGACCTCGGTTCCACAGGGGCTGGGAACTCCAGGACATCACCATCTGAAACAGACGAATGCAAATTGAAAGGACATGGTGCAATGAGGTTATCCAGACGGGGATTCATCGGCGGGGCCGCGGCGCTGGCGGCTTCCAGGGTTGTCGCGCCGCTTGCGATGGGCGCAGGGGCGAAGCCGGATTCGAAGTTCGAGGGTGTTCAGATCGGGGCGATCACCTACAGCTTCCGCAGCATGCCGGGCAGTGCTGAAGACATTCTGAAGTACTGCCAGCAGTGCGGCCTCAGTTCGGTGGAACTGATGGGCGGCCCGGCGGAACAGTTCGCCAGGAAGACCGGCGGAAGCGATCCGATGGCCGGTTTCAAGGCCCTCCGCAGATTCTACAACGATGCAGGCGTCAATATCCACATCGTGAAGTTCGGCAACATCGGCGACAAGAACATGTCGGACGAACAGATCGAGTACTACTTCGAGGCGACCAAGGCAGCGGGCGCCGTGGGCATCACGCGGGAGATCTCGGAAGACGCCGCCAAGCGGCTCGGACCGATCGCCGACAAGCACCGGATTTGGATCGGTTTCCACAATCACACGCAGTTGACGCCGACGTTCTACGACGGTCCGATTCTGTCGCACGGCAAGTATCTCGGGATCAATCTCGACATCGGCCACTACGTCGCGGGCACGAACCATTCGCCCCTGCCGCTGATTGAGAAGCACCACGACCGCATTCTCAGCCTCCACCTCAAGGATCGCAAGGTCAACAACGGTCCGAACATGCCGTTCGGCCAGGGCGATACGCCGGTGGCGCTGGTCCTCCAGTTGATGAAACGCAACCAGTACACATTCCCGGCTGACATCGAGCTGGAGTACAAGGTGCCCGAGGGTTCCGACGCGGTGGCCGAGGTCGCCAAGTGTGTCCAGTTCTGCAAGGCCGCCCTGGACTGAGAATCGCCCGGACCGAACGCCGATGTGGCCATCCAGCAGATAACTCTGATGAGGAACCGAGGCGTGACATTCAGGGGCGCAGACATGACGGACAGCGTATCTCTCTCGCGACGCCAGTTTCTGAAGGCCGGCACGATGGCGGCGGGTTGCGGCCTGTTCGGATGGGGCCGGGGTCGGACCAAAGCGGCAGACAACCGCAGCCGACCGAACATCCTGTGGCTGACCAGCGAGGACAACAGTGTCTTCTGGATCAGCTGCTATGGCGGGACGAACTGCCAGACGCCGAACATCGACCGACTGGCCGCCGAGGGGTTCCGGTACACCCACTGTTACTCCAACGCCGCCGTCTGCGCCCCTACTCGTTCCACCTGGATCACCGGGATGTACGCGATCTCCAACGGAACGCAGCCGATGCGGAGCCGCTACGACATCCCGCATGACGTGATCCCATACTATCCCGACCTGCTGCGAAAGGCGGGTTACCACACATCCAACTGGACCAAGACGGATTACAACATCGGCGGACGCCCCGATCGCGACTGCTGGGACGTCCTGGACCAGAAGAAGCGTTTTGGGTGGCGCCAGCGCAGGCCGGGTCAGCCGTTCTTCGCCGTCGTCAATACGACCAGCAGTCACGAGAGTCGGGCGCACGGCAATGCCGAGAACACGCGCAACGATCCGGCCCGGATGAAGCTGCACGCCTATCATCCCGACCTGCTCGCCATCCGCCAGAGTTACGCCAAGTACGCCGATGCCGTCGAGAACATGGACAAGGACATCAGAGAAGCCCTCGACGCCCTGAAGGAGGACGGCCTCTACGAGGACACAATTGTCATCTACTGCTCGGATCACGGGGGCGTGATGCCGCGGAGCAAGCGATTCCTCTACTCCAGCGGGACGCATTGCCCGTTGATCGTCCGCATCCCCGAGAAGTACAGGCATCTGTGGCCGACCGAGAGACCGGGGACGACGGTCGATCGGCTTGTGAGTTTCGTGGATATGCCAAAGACCTGGCTGAGTCTGGCCGGCGCGGAGATCCCGAACACCTTCCAGGGCACCATCTTCCTGGGCGAACACCCCGACCCGGAACCCCAGTACCATCTGAGTTTCCGCGAGCGGGCCGATGAACGCTGCGATTGCGTGCGCATGATTCGCGACAAGCGGTTTGCCTACTACAGGAACTACATGCCCTATGCGCCCGCCGGGCAGTACCTGGCGTACCTGTGGCAGATCCAGGCGGCGCCGGCCTGGGAACAGCATCATCGCGAGGGCAAGACGAACGAGGTCACCGGAAGGTTCTTCCGGCCGCGTGTCTCCGAGGAGTTCTACGATACCGTCGCGGACCCTGACAACGTACACAATCTGATCGAGGCGCCGGAGCATCAGGACCGTATCACCCGGATGCGACAGGCCCTGCGCAAGCGGCAGATGGAGTTGTACGATTCAGGACTGCTGCCGGAGATCATGCGTGCACGTCGAGCCCGGGAGCACGGCATCACGATCTACGAGATGGTCCGCAACCCAAAGCTCTACCCGCTGGAGAAGTACCTGGACGCCGCCGACACGGCGCTGGAACGCAATCCGAACCACCTTCCGGCCCTCGTGAAGGGCATGTCCGATGCGGACAACGGCATGCGGTACTGGGCCGTCGTGGGCCTTCATTTGCTGGAGGACAAGGTGGCTCCCGCCGTCGGTACTATCGAGAAGGCCCTTCAAGACGCGTCGGACGAAGTGAAGATCATGGCGGCCTGGACCCTCGTGAAGCTGGGCCGAAAGAAGGCCGGCCTGGCGTGCCTGCGCAAGCTCCTGAACGATGGGACGACGGTCGAGCGCGAACTTCTTAATGCGCTGGATTGGATGGAGAAAGACGCCGTGCCGATAGTTCGCGAGTACCTAACGGCTCATCCGAAGAAGGCAACGGACATCTTGGCCAAGATCGCCAAGGATCATGGAATCAACGTCGTGCAGTAGTCCGAAAGGGGCGCTTCTTGAGCAGAGGGGCAGCCTGCAGCTGGTGGACGCCGGTCGGCACGTTGCCGACGGGCGCTGGCGCCGATGAGCATGATGGGTTTGCCTTTGTACTGCCAGTGGAACGGATTACCGGAATAGGGCCGGATAGGCCCCTCGTCCGATGGCGGCTGCCAGCGGTAGATGAGGTTCTTGGCCCGGTAGTTCTCCTCGACGATCACCAGGTAGGTTCCGTCTTTCCGCCGCATCGCCTGGAGGCCGTGGGTCATGTCCACCCAGCCACTGTTGCCTCCGACTTCGGGCCCCGGCTGCATGAAGCCAATATGGTTGCCGTCGGCGGCGCCGAACACATTGACCATCGCCGGAATGCCGCGCGTCGGCTTGACCTGTACGGTGAAGACGTAATCGTCTGCCACGTCGAACGACTTGGGATAGAGCTTGTCGCTGTCGATCGGCAGGTCGATCCGCCAGCGTCGCTTCCGTGCATCGGAGGTCCAGTTGTCGTAGCGTTCCAGCACCGCGCCCATCAAACCCCACGAGGGTGCGGGCTTGTCCTTCGTGTAGCCGGAGAAATACAGGGTATCGGTTTCCGGAAGATAGACGACCCGCCCGATCTCCGTGAAGTCCTGCGGCCAGGGGAATGTGTCGGGCTTCTCGACACCGAATACCGGCTCACCTTTGTCGTTCCATCTCTGAAAGCGATAGCGATGAATCTGCTTCCGGGGCGCATCCCCCCTCCAGATATCGCCTCGCGCATCAACGTGCAGCGCCCAACCGCTATCGACCGGCCGGCCGACGTAGTGGGCGATCTGACTGGGGGCCTCCTCGAAGGCAAACAGCTCGACCCGATTGGCCTGTTGCGGGATGGTGTACAGCAGACGCCGTCCATCGAGATACCGCAGGAACGCCGATCCCGAGCGGCCTTGTAACCGCGGGTCGTTCGGGTAGGCAATCGCATCGAGTGTGATTGCCTTGGCCCGCCAGCCCCGGCCCGGCTCGGCGTTGGGATCGAACTCGATGATTTCGTCCATCCCATAGAGGATCGTGCCGTCGCTTCGCGGATCGAATCCATACACATCGCAGAATGCGTGCGATTCGACCTGCCAGCGGAGACGGCCTTGTGGGTCGAATGAACGGATCGCGGTACCGGCGCCCTGTACGTTGATGCAGAGGGCGACATAGAGGTTGCCTTCCCGGTCCAGCCCGGCGCCGCGCAGGCCGTACAGCTTGTCGGGGGCCACTATCCCCGGCGTTCCCGCGCGCAGGCCGCCATGCCGTCCAAAACGACGGTCCAATCGCGGACCGTCGTCCATCGCATAGATCAATACTTGCTGGGCGGGCCCGTCGTCACAGACCACCAGCCGTCCATCCGGCGCAAAAGCCAGTGCCGACGGCCTCTCAACGCCCGGCACCTTGCCGGGCAGCACGGCCCCGTCCAGAGATCGCTGAACGATCCGGTCGCCCTCGATCAGCCAGAGAGACTTTCCCGACGGATCGATTGCAACGCCGCGAGCGGCCGGGCCCTCGACCGAGCTGCGCAGGCTCAGGTCGGCAACAGAGCGGATCTCCACCACGCCATCCTTGCGGGCCAGAACAAGCAGATCGCCGCGTGCATCCATGGCCTGGGTCTCCTCGGCCTGGACCTGATCGACGTACGTCGCCGAATGGATGTCGGGAACGGACCAGCGGAACCGCAGCAACTCGCCCTTGGTGTTGACGAGAAAGATGTACTCGCTCTCGGCGGCTACGGTCTCCCCGGCGGTGCCCCACCCCCAGGCCTCATGCCCGCCGCGACCGTTGTATTGCTGGAGCAGGTTCTCGTTCGGCTTTCCTTCGCGATACAAGCCGATGCAGCGACCCGCCTCGTCCCATACCGAAGCGGCCATCACCGTGCCGTCCGGCGTGACAGCGATGGACGCGATCATGTTCTGCATCCAGCGTCCCTTGCCACTAGAACCGGCCCCCTCGAAGGTGTTGCCCACCCATGTCGTCTGATAGTCTCCGGGCATCTCGGCCATTGCACGCGGTCCGCCGCCCAGGGCAGACATCGCCATCACGGCCATCGCGGCAATAGGGATTCTGCTTCTACTCATCATCAGACTCTCCAATGTCATAAACACTCCTGACACTCCAACCCATTGCTTTGCCTGCCGACACCGGCAGGCATCGCCATCGAGTCTACAGAACTGCCCCCAGAGATGTCCAACCCTGTCTGCGATCCCGGAGGGTGCCATGAGAGGCCGGATGCCTGGATAAACAAGATCGCCATTTGGGTAGTCTTTGTTATGTATATGTTCTGGGAGACCTGGCATTGCAGAGTCGCGTCGTTCGATTCGGTCATCAATCTCTTACTCGGTTGGCCAACACCGCCCAGTGACCCTGTCCCGACGCTTTCAGCTTCACGCGACGGCCGCCCTCAACGATTGTCTCAGACTGCCAGCGGCTGTTCTCGATGTCGAGCCACTTGAGCACGAATGCCCCGGAGACCTCGGACAGATTCAGATCCACTTCGCCGCCGTCGGGGAAATAGACCGCGTATTGCTCGCCCGCCCGAGCGGTCGCGTAGGCCTCGTTGAGCCGGCGATTCGAGAGCAGGCGGTGGCGGGAGTCCGGGGTGCAGCGGAAGATATCGAGCTCGGCGGTGAGCATGCGCATGCTGCGGATATGCGCCTGGGCGCTCGAACTCAGGCCGATACCGTAGGTGGGCCGGTGAAAGCGGCTGGAGGCGCTGCCCCCGATGATGTTGCGCCAGAAGCGGGCGCGCGAGTCCTCATCCTTCTCGTGGAGGGTCCGCGCGATCCGCTCGCCGCCGTAGATTTTGACGTGATTGACCGGTCGCGGCTGCTCGGCCAGGTACTGAAAAAGCCACTGCAAGATGTCCCAGTTCTGCCAGCCGATCTGGTTCGAGCTGACCTGGGATGCTTCAAAATAGGTGTACAGATCGGGACGCTCCAGCACGGCCCGATGGTCTCTCGCCCGCAGTTCCGGAGTCCAGAACATCTCCGAGACCTGTGCGCGGACGCCTCTCTCCCGAGCCTTTGTGTGGATCAACTCGGCCCAGTGCCACCCCCATTCCGGCGGGAACGGCGGATGGATCTCATTGTCGATGCAATACAGGACGTGCCCATAGGGCAAACTGATGGAAAGCATTTTCTCCACGAAACGCCGCTGATGGCGCAGGACAGCGCGATCGTCGTTCAGTGAGGGAACGGTCAGGAAAAAATCGTGCGCCTCATACATGGGGCGCGAATAGGCCGCACACAGGCGTGTCTCCGAAGGTGCATAGTTGACGTTATTGGCCGGGTTCCACGGTGCCGCATCCCAGCGGTGGCCATGCAGGTCGTGCAGGTCCCAGATCTCGATCTGCACGATAATGTCGCGGTCTCGGGTGAGGCGCAGCAGGGTCTCGAAACGTTCCCAGAAGGCGCCATTCCAGCGGTCGAGGTCGTACCGGCCGTCGTCCCCCCTGTGGAATGGCCAGACGTTGCCCGTCTCGCGGGAACTCATCGTATTGCGGATGTAGTTGCCGCCGACCGACACCAGCCGGTCGAGATGCACCTCCAGCCGGTCCGCCTTCCACTGGAACAGGTTGTGATCGTCGGTTGCGCCCAGCAACAGGACGGGTTTGCCCTTGTACTGCCAGTAGAACGGATTCCCGGAATACGACTGAATGCGATCCGCATCGTTGGCCCATGCCACGCTGCCTATCCACAACACCGCCATCGTCGATACAATGACCAATCCAAGCCGGTGGATTCGATCTTCTCCTGTGAACATATCTGAATCTCCTCTTGACAATTCGCCGGCCATAGTTGCATAGCCTGATCATATTGCTGAGGTCATCCACAACTCGCACGCGACTGTGGGCACGGTCATTCGGAGGACTTGACCAAGGCCACCCACTGCCCTTTGCCCGGGGCCGCGAGCTCCACCGGGCGGCCGCCCTGTAGCGGTTTCTCGGCGGTCCAGCGGGTATTGGGGATGTCCAGCCACTTCAGTGTGAACTTGCCCTGTGCGTCGCTGAGGTCCAGCCTCACGGCGCCGCCCTCGGGGAAATAGACGGCGTACTGTTCGCCGGGGATGTATGAGAGGTAGGCTTCATTGGCCTGGCGATCAAGGAGCAGGCGGCTATCGACATCCGGCGTGGCGCAGAACAGATCGAAGGACTGCGTGAACAGCCGCGCGCTGCGGATCTGGGTCTGCGCCAGTTCGCTCAGGCCAATGCTGAAGAAGCCATACCGCGGCCCGGGGCGGTGGAACCGCGAGGTCGCCAGGCCACCGAGGAGGTTCCGCCAGAACTTGTTCGTGGCTTCGACGGTCCCGCCGCCGAGTGCCGAGCCGCCATAGATCTTGATGTTGTTCATCGAACGTGGCGGGTCGGCCACCATTGCCCGGGCGGCCTGCATGTTGTCCCAGTGCGTCTGACCATCGCGGAGGTTGTTCTGCGAGGTGTCCACGTAAGAATACAAATCGGGATGGTCGAACGTCCGCCGGTGCATCGGGTCGGTCAGATCGTGGGCGTTCCACATCTCCGTGACCTCGACGTTCACTCCCGCTTTGCGGGCCCGGTTGCGCACAAACCGTGCCCAGTGGCGACTCCACTGCTCCGAGGCCGTGCTCTCGTTGCTGATGCAGTAGAGGATGTGGTCGTACGCAAGCGAAATCGACAGGAGCTTGCCCACGAACGTCTCCTGGTACGCCAGAACCTTGGGGACATCATCCAGTTCGCCGATGGTGCGGAAGATGGGATAACCCTGCCACCGCTCCGCGTGCAGGTTGGTCTCGTCAGCGGTGTAGTTGATGTTGTTCTTCGGATTGAACGGATGGGCAGACCACGCCTCGGCCTTGTAGGCGCCTCCCCAGACCTCGCCGTAGTCCCAGCGGTCCCAGATCTCGATCTGCACGATGATGTTCCGCTTGGCGGTCATCTCGAGGAAGTCGCGGAACTGCTTCCAATAGATGTCATCCCAGCGGCCCAGATCGTAGAGGCCGCTTTGTGGATCGCGATGGAACGGGTAGCGGTTGATGTCGTTGTACAGATCGCTGTCCGGGTCGACGCGATCCCGGCTGGACATCGTGTTGCGCACGTAGTTGCCGCCGACCGAGACCAGCATATCCAGGTGGGCCTCCAGCCCGTCGGGCCCGATGTTCGGGTGGTTGAATAAATTGTCCTGGTCCGTGCCGCCCAACAGCAGGATGGGCTGGCCCTTGTACTGCCAGTAGCGCCGGTCCTGGGACCACGGCTGAATCCGACGGACGTCCCGCGGGAGGCTGGCGAGTTGATAGTTCTCCATCCGGTCGTAGAAGTCGGCCATGATCGCGTCGCGGTCGAAGTTCTCCCACAGGATGATCTTGCGCGGGTTGTCCGGGCGGTCCACCCAGCGGCCGCCCTGCAAGATTGGGGCGGGCATCTCGACGGCTTTCGCCCAAGCGGCGTTCTTCACGATCGCGACGGCCGCCATGTCGAATAGCGCCCGCGAGGGCGGATCGCCGTAGAGCTTGATGTTCTCGAACAGACTGATCGAGTAGTCGCCGAAGTTGGTGAACCCGCCGCCGTGGCGTCCCGTCACGGGCGGACCGATCTTTGGCCCTTTGCCGGGCATGATCCGGCGTATTTCGGGCAGGGTGGCCCGCACGGCGTCGGTGCCCGAGGGCTTGCCGTAGCGGACGATGGCAATCTCGAAGTCCACGCCGGTGTCGAGGATGTAGTTCAGCGACGGCTCATCGTTGACCTGATTGTACTCGCCGGGATCGGGATAATTGGACCCCAGCCACACGACGCGGACCTTGGGAATAATGGATGGCTCCTTTGCCAGCGCCAGAGCAATGTTCGTCAGCTTGCCCACGGGCAGCAGCACCAGCCGGCGCGCGTCGGCGGCCTTGGCCCGCTCGATGATGAAGTTCACTGCCTCGGCCCCGTCGAAATCGGGCCGGTCGAGTTGGCCCTTGATCTCCTCGAACGATTTGTCGGCGCCGAGCAGGACCGGGATCTGCCCGTCCAGGCCGCAGAGACGGACCACGCGCTGGGCCTCGGCCAGGTGCTGGTCCACGCCCCCGCCACCTCGCGTCCGGTTGACCGTGATCGCCTCGACGTCGAAGATATCCCCATTGAAGAGCAGGTAGGCGATGGCGTGCTGGTCGTCCAACTCGTTGTTGGCGTCGGTGTCCAGGATCACTCGAATCTTCTCGGGATCCGACTGTCCCAACGATATTCCGCTGACAGCGAGCAAACAGAGCGCCGCCAGGAACACAAGTTGCAGTGTGATTCTCATTGTGGATTGCTCCTTTTCAAATAGTGCTTCATTCCTCCAGCGAACCATCTTTCGGATAGCGGGCTTACGGCCATATCCAAGGCTACTCCGGGATGGGGTCGCTGCGCCGGATACGTCTGCCTTCCCAGACGGCTTCATCGGTGGCTCTGTCATAGGTGAGGACCCGGTGGGCGCTGCCGGGCGCAGGCGGCAGGTCGATCTCAGGCAACCATTGACGATGTTCCTCGATCACGGCGGCGAACTTCGCATCGCCGGCCAGGTTGGTCCACTCCTGCGGGTCATTCTGATGGTCGTAGAGTTCCTCGGTGCCATCGGCGTACCGGATGTAGCGCCATCGCTCGCTGCGGATGCCGTGATTGCCCTGGTTGTGGCTGGTGATGGCGGGTCGCTCGCGCTTGGCGGTGGCGTCTCGCAGTTGCGGGACGAGGCTGATGCCCTCGAGATCGTCGCGCTCGGTCAAGCCGCATAGCTCGACGAGCGTTGGATACATGTCCAGCAGTTCGGTGGGACGGGTGCAGCGTTGACCGGCCTTCACTCCCGGGCCCGCGAAGATCAGCGGTACCCGGGTGCTCCGCTCCCACAGCGTGTTCTTGCCGGTGATGTCCTTCTCACCCAGATGATAGCCGTGGTCGCTCCAGAGCACGACGATCGTGTTATCCGCCAAGCCGGCCTCTTCGAGCGCGTCCAGGAGACGGCCCACCTGCGCATCGATGAAACTGGTGCAGGCGAGATAGGAGCGGACAAGGTTGCGCCACTGGCTGTTGTCTCGCATCCACTTCAGACGCGGCTCCGGCAAACACCAGTGCAGATACCAGGAGAACCGGGGCGTATCGTCCCGGTCGTCTTCCTTGACGGCCGCCAGGACGCTGTCATCATCCGGGTAGAGGTCGAACCACTTCTGGGTCGCATAGCACGGGACGTGGGGCAGGAAGAAACCCGTCGCCAGGAAGAACGGCTGGTCCTTCGGCATGGTCCGGAGCTGTTCGACCGCCCAGGAGGCCACCTTGAAGTCCTGCTTGTCCTCGTCGCGATGCGGGAACACGCCCCAGTCCATCAAGGGGTGGGCGCCCATCGGGGTGGGCGGAATGAGCTTCTTCTCGGGCTTGACGCCAACGCCGCCGGGCGGTCCCCAGACGTCGAACTCGGCGGCCCGCTGCTGGGGACCGCCGACGCCACCATGATAGATCTTGCCCGTCGTGAAGGTGCGATAGCCGTGTGCCTTGAAGTGCTGAGGCAGCGTCACGCGATACTGCCACTGGGGCAGCGTGCGAAACCACGGCGAAAGTCCATAGACGCCCGTGGTGGTCGGACGAAGGCTGAGCATCAGGCTGGTGCGGGACGGATTGCACAGCGGGCTTTGCACGTGGGCATTGAGGAACGTCGTGCCCCGCGCCGCTAGACGGTCCATGCACGGGGTCTTGACCAGCGGATGACCGCCCGGCGGACCGACCCAGTCGTTCTGATCGTCAATCGCGATAAACAGAACGTTGGGCTGTTGCCCCGCATGGTGATCCTGTGTCCGCGCGAATTGCTGCAAAACACCACCGGCAAACGTCGCACCGATACCGCGAAGAAAGGTCCTTCGGTTCATCATCATGCGCACTCCTTCCCGTCACGTCATTGGGATCGTGTGGCGATCCCACGTTCGTCTAAGAAACGACCCGGTTAGCTCGCGGGACAGCACGTAGAGCGGTGTCAGTATAACACCAGGAGCATCATGAGGCAAACCCCACCAGCCGACGGATCGTCTCGTAGGCGGCCCGGTCTTCTCGCGCGTTCTGTCCCTCGTCGGGCTGGCCGATGCCGAAGACGAAAGGCCAGTGCTGGTTGCGGATCTGGTTCATGATCCCCCACGAGGCGCCGTTCTCGAAGGCCGCCGTTGCCTTGGCCGGTGCGTCGGCGATTCCGCGCCGGTCGTCGCTGAAGCACCAGTCCTCGTTGAAGACAATGGGCTTGCCGTATGTGGTCACCGCTGCAATCCGCTCGGCGTAGTCCGCAGGCTCGGTTTCATTGCCGTGTAGTAGAAGAAAATCGGCCGCCTCGCACAGCGTCGGGTGAAATCGCGCGTTGCCCATGCCGCTGGTGGAGACCGGGAGCTTGGGATGGACCGAACGCACCAAGTCCATCAACTCGACCTGGCCTGCTTCGGTCTTGAGGATGCCATGGTCGAACCCACCGTGGCGATACTCGTTGGCGATTTCGACGAGCACGTTGGTGTAGCCGTTCTGTGCGATCCACGTCGCGGCGTTGCGCGTCGCGGCGCGCACCGCGTCCTCGTCGGCCAGGATCTGATCCTGCCGCTGATAGAAAAAGCCCAGGATGATGACCATGCCCCTCGCATCGGCCGCTTCGATCGCGCGGGCGACCCGCCGCATGTAGGGACCCTTTAGGTTCCCGTCATGATCGAACGCCGAATTGGCCGCGCCCTCGTAACCCGGATATCCGCCCTGGAGGTTCAGCGTGAAGCCCAGGATGCCGTACGCCTTGTACTCGTCCATCGTCGCAATGAATTGCGTCGTGTTCGCTTCGGGGTCCAGCCCCTGGGGCCGCGTGGCGGGGTTCTCGTCGTCGAAGGTCGAGTTGACCATCCGCACGTTCATGAGCCGGCCCAGTGCCTTCGGTTCGAGCCCCGCATAGGTCGGCCGCCCGTTGATAAGGAACCGGTCCCCATCGATCGACACCGCCGTCTGTCGTTCGGCCAGCACCAGCACCGCCCAGTGGCCCTTGCCGGGGGCGGTCAATTCCAATGTCCCACCGCCATCGACGGTTTGCGGCTCCTGCCACGCGCTACGGCTGATATCCAGCCAGCGGACTTGCAGCGATCCCCTTGCGGCCGAGACATCCAGCTTCACCGCGCCGCCATCGGGGAAATAGACTGCGTACTGCCTACCCGGCTCGGCCAGGCAATAGGCCTCGTTCGGCGACCGGTCGCTGAGCAGATCGTTTCGCGGCTCCGTTTTGACGAACTCAATGGCGTTGGCGATTTGGCGCATGGAAGCAATGATGGCCTGAGCGCGCGGACTGAGGCCAAGACCGAAATCCGTGGCGGCCTCATGGGCGTCCGCATCTTCCCGGGGGTGAGGCCGGTGGAACCGTACGCCGGAGCAACCGGCAAAGACGATCCGGCAAAAGCGCGCCACCGACTCCTCCTCGCCATGCCGCGCTGCGCCGTAGTTCTTGTTGTTGTTGATGGGTCGGGGCTGCTTCACAAGGTACTCCCGGACGTACAGAATGTTGTCGTAGTGCTTCTGGCCGAGGCCGGCCCAAGCGTTGTTCTGCGAGATGTCCACGAACGTGTACAGATCCGGACGGTCGAAGATGTGCGCATGGTCCTTGCTCCGGACGTTCTCGCTCCGGCGCATGTCGGTGATGTAGACCTCCGCGCCCGCCTGGCGGGCCCGGCGGCGGACGTAGCCTGCCCAGTAATCGCCCCACTCGACGCGCTCGCCCGTCTCGTTGTTCATGCAGTACAGTACGTGCGGATAGGCCAGGGAGTACGACAGCAGCTTGTCCACGAAAACCCGCTGATACCGCAGCACCATTTCGTTGTTGTCCAACCCGGGCACGCTGCGGAAAAACGCGTGCTCGGTCGGCTCGCTGCGAGGAGCGTAGGTGACCTGGGTCGGCAGGCCGGATTCCCCGGCGGTGTAGGTGATGTTGTTGACGGGGTTGAAGGGATGCTTCGACCAGCCGCCCAGCGACTGGTGATCTTCGTAATGGTCCCACGTGGCCCAGATCTCGATCTGGACGATGATGTCCCGCTCGTGAGTCAGCTTGAGGAAATTCTCGAACCGCCGCCAGTACTCGTCATTCCACCGGTCCAGGTCGAACTTGCCGTCCACTTGCTCGTGGGCCAACACGTTTCCCACGTTGCGATGGCTCATCACGTTGCGCAGGTAATTGCCCCCGACGGATTTCATTACATCGAGGTGCCGCTCCAGGCCCTTGGGATGGTTGAACAGGTTGTCCTGCCACGAGCCGCCCAGCAGCAGGACGGGTTTGCCTTTGTACTGCCAGTAGAACGGATTCCCGGAATACGGCTGGATATGATCCCCCTCGCTCGCCGGCGCAGGGGCAATCCCCCAGAACATCGCCAGCACCAATACAAGGGCCATTCCAATTCGGTGAATACGGTAGTTTTCTGCAAACATCTGGTGATCTCCTTCTGAAAGTAACGACTGTTAACGGGCCTGTACGAGCACCGCCCACTGGCCCATGCCGGGCGCTTTCAGTTCCAGCATCCCGTCGCCCTGCGTCGTCTGCGGTTGCTGCCAGGCGCTGCGGCTGATATCCAGCCAGCGGACCTCGAGCGGTCCCTGTGCGGCCGAGACATCGAGTGTCACCGCCCCGCCGTCGGGGAAGTAGACCGCATACTGCCGACCGGGATCGGCGGCACAATAGGCTTCGTTCTGGGCTCGGTTGGAGAGCAGGCGATTGTCCGGCTCGGCGACAAAGACGTTGAACTCATCGGTGAACATCCGCACGCTCTTGAGGTGTCTCTGCGCCAACTCGCTCAGGCCCGCGCCCGAGGCCGGACGATGGAACCGCGACGAGGCGCAGCCGCCGAGGACGTTGTGCCACATCTTGTGCGTCCCCTGCAGGAGACCGCCGCCGTGGGGCGTGCCGCCGTAGATTTTCGTGTTGTTGACCGGGCGGGTCGGGTCGGCGACCAGCCGGCGGGCCGTCTGCATGTTGTCCCAGTGGGTCTGGCCCACCTGGTGGTTGTTCTGCGAGATATCGACGAACGAGTAAAGGTCGGGGTGGTCGAACGTCCGTCGGTGCGTGGCATGGGACAGGTTCCAGGCATCCCACATTTCTGTGACCTCGACGCCCCGGTTCGCCTCCCGTGCCTTGCGGCGGATGAACTGCGCCCAATGGCGGCTCCACTGCTCGGAGTCGTTGGTCTCGTTACTGATGCAGTAGAGGACATGGCCGTACTCGAGCGAAATCGAGAGCATCTTGCCCACCATCGCCTCCTGCCAGGCCAGCAGGCGGGGGTTGTCCTCCAACTCGGGCAGGCTGCGGAAGAACGGGTTCTCCAACTGGCCGGGGTGGGTGGCGATCCGCTCGGGAAGGCCGATCTCCTCGGCTGTGTAGTTCACATTGTTCTTGGGATTGAAGGGGTTGCGGTCCCAGGGGTCGCGGGCGTAATCGAAGCGGTCGAAGACCTCGATCTGCACGATGATGCCCCGTCGGCGGGTCATCTCCAGGAAGTCGCGGAACCGCTGCCAGTAGGCGTCGCTGAAGCGGTCGAGGTCATAGAGGCCCGTCTCCGGGTCGCGGTAGTGCGGCCAGAGATTGCCCTCGTCACGACTGGACATCGTGTTGCGGACGTAGTTGCCCCCCACGGAGACGAGCAGGTCGAGGTGCGCCTCCAGCCCGTTCGGGGGGATGTTCGGATGGTTGAAGAGATTGTCCTGGTCGCTGCCGCCCAGCAGCAGGACCGGCTTGCCCTTGTATTGCCAGTAGGTCGGGTTCTCGACATACGGCTGGATGCGATCTGCATCTTCGGCCATTGCGCTTTCGCTTGCGCCACCCATCGTCAGCGCCAACACGACGATCAGACCGATGCGTTCAACGCGATTGATTCTGCTAATCATGAGGGTCGTTCCTTTCTTGAATCGTTGTTGTTTTCTTCTTTTGTTTGTCAGACGAGATCGGCATTGGGACACGGGCCGTATGGCAGTATCAGCGATGGTCAGTTCCCCTTGCCGGATGGGCGGGGGTTCCTTGTCCCTTGGTGATCCGGGGCAGTTCGCCGCTCCAGTCCACCGTGAACGAATCCCCGCCTTGCTCGACGCGCAGCACCCCGTCCCGCAGCGACGCGACCGGGCTGTCGGCCACCGGCCAGTTCGAGGTATCCCGCTTCTGACCGTTAATCCACAGTTCCGGCGCGAACCAGATGCAATGCTGGTTCCACGTCTCCGGGATCTCGGTAATGTCCGTGTCATATCGAAAGCGAAGCTTATCTCCGTGGCTATTCGTGTAGTGGACTTCCAATGATTCCCAGTCCACATTCAACGAGTTGACTTTTACTGATTGTTGAAATTGCTCAAAGCTCCCATGCTCGTCGGCCGTGCCGACCTCGAAAACAAAGCCGGTCTGCGCGTGACGGCTCTTGATCACATTCCATACTATGGGGTATGCAGCGGGATTCTGGTCTTGGATCAGCTCAAGGGTGTGCCCTGGTTTGAGGACGCGGATTGTTACGTAGACATCGCCTTCGCGGAAGAAGTAGGCATCGTCGGTGGTCACCACTTCGTCGACCGTGGTGGGAAAGCGCGTCTGCCCGAGTTTGATCAGGCCATCGAAGTGCTTATCTCGGTTCGCACGCCAACTGTCCCGCCCCCGATCCGGCCACGGATCTTTATCGGGGATGTTGTACATCACAATGGCGGTGTTGTGGTAGGCGCCGGCCTGCTGAAATGGGGAGTGGGTCGGTTGCCAGTGATCTTCGCCCCCGTTGCTTAGCCAGTAAGGGTGCATCACCTCGAGTGAACGGTACGCGTTGTCGGATTTCCACGCAATATCGAACGAATGGAACTGATCGTTAAAACCGCTCGGCTGAAAGTAATCGGCTGCAATCGCGCCGATGGCGAATGCTTCATCCCGCCACACGTACCGAAGGCGCTTCTGCGGCTCACGGATCCAGTCTGAAACATTCCACCTGCCAAATGGCCCCACCATCCCCTGAATCTCGTAAGGGACTTCGGCCCCGTGGGCGATCCGATTCAAGGGCTCGGGCACCCGCCAGTCCGACATGGCAAAGTAGGCCATCTTGCGACCCGAACCGAGGATGTTTGCCCGGTTGACCTCGTTCTGCCCCCAAAGCAGCCACGTCAAGGGAATGATCTGGTTGATCTTGTCCGGAGCGAATCGCTGATGCGGCCTCCCGCGGCGATTCACCGGGGCCATCGTGTGCCCGTCAAAAGTGTTCAACGCGAGCAGGGAGAGATGGTAGAGCACCAGCGCCTCGGCGGCGTCGCGCACCTGAGGGTCCTCGGCAAAATCCAGCAAGCCCAGGAACGGGTGCACGTTGACCGGGATATAGGTCGGTGACAAAAACTCAGTGTGGCACAAACGGTAGAAGTTCCGGCCGCGCCGCAGGATCTTCTCCTTCGCTTCTTCCATCATTTGCCGACTGGTATACCGCTCTCCTCTCCCAATATCCCAAGTCGCGTCGGGGAAATATTGAGCAAGCAGGTATTGACTTGTCACGCTCATGGCCGCGTGGTTCTCCGTCCCGTGGTCGCGCAGGATGCGGGTTACTACAGGGCCGGTTACAGCGTCCTTGATCCGCTGGCGCTGTTCCTCACTGAAATGCTCGCCGAACATGTGCAATGCTCGGGCCACGGGCGGGCAATCGAACATATTGGAATCGCCAGGGATGTTTCTCGAGATGTACTCCAGGGCCTCGGCGTCTTCTCCGCCAGCCAGTTCAAGGCGCGCCAGAGCGTAAATCAGTCCCGGCTTGGAATGACCGGGAATCGACTGACCGCGAAACCGCTCCAGCACCCACTGCTGCCGCTCCTCATAGCCCGCGTCGGCGGGAGGGTCGGCGGCCCGGGCGGTAAAGCCGAAGGCAGAGAGCGTCAGCGCCAAGGCGATCATCAGATGGATACATCCGATTCCGTGCTTTCTGTCAAACATCATGGATATGCCTTTCTCGAACTGTTGATGCGTTCTCATTGTGTTGTATTTCCGTTTCAAAGTAAATCATTCCGCCGGCAGAATCACCGCCGCCCAGTGGCCGTCGTCCGGCTTGCGGATCTGCACCCGGTCGCCGGCGTCGAGCGTCTGCTCGTCCGCCCACCGGCTTTCCGCGATGTTCAGCCACCGCAGCCGCCACCGACCCTCGGCGCCGCTCAAGTCCAGCGTTACGGCACCGTCGCCTTGGACCAGATCGTCCGCGGCGGGAAAGTACAAGGCGTACTGCTTGTCGACTTCCGCCAAGAGATAGGCTTCGTTCTCTTCACGGCCGGAGAGCAGGTTGTTGCCGGGCTCGGCGGTGAAGATGTTGAATTCGCCGAAGAGCATCCGCGCGCTGCGAATGTTGGCCTGCGCCTTCTCACCCAGACCGAGCATTGCCCGACTTCCATAGAGGCGGTGGAAACGCACCGAGGCGCAGCCCGCCATCAGGTTCCTCCAGAACTTCTGCACGCCGTTGCCCCAGACTGGGTGGGTTGGGTCGTATCCATAGATCTTGGTGTTGTTCATCGGCCGCGGCGAGTCGCGGAGCAGCCCTCGGATCCAGAGCAAGTGATCATAGGCTTCCTGCATGGTGAGCCCGTGCTGAGTGGGGCGGTTGTTCTGGGAAACTTCGAGGTAGGTGTAAAGTTCCGGACGGTCCACGTGGTGCTTGATGTGGCTGCCGTCGGGCCGGGCCCGCATCTGGGTTGTTTCCACCTTCTTGCCCGCTTCGGCGGCCTTCTTCTGAATGTAGCCGCACCAGTAGTCGGACCACTCCGGCCCGACGAAAGTCTCGTTGTCCATGCAATACAGCACGTGCCCGTACTTGAGGGTGTGCTCAAGAATCTTGTCCACGAACGCCTGCTGAAACTTCAGCGCAACGGTGTCGTTGTTCCGCGCCGGAACCGTGTGGAAGAAAGGGTTGTTGATGGGGTGCGCGTGGCCGGGAAAATCGCCGCCTTTCGCCAAGAGCGTCGTGTCTTGCTCGGTGTAGTTGACGTTGTTCGCCGGGTTGAACGGATGCTTGGCCCAGATGGCCGCTCCATCGTGCGGCTCTCGGCCGTCGTAGTCGTACGTGGCCCAGAGTTCGATCTGTACGATGATGTCGCGCCCGGCGGTCAGCTTCAGTAGCGTCTCGAAGCGGTTCCAGTACTCCGGGTTCGGCTTGTTCAGGTCGAATTTTCCCTCTGTGTTTTGCTGATACGGAAAGACGTTTCCCTCGTTGCGATGACTCATCGTGTTGCGGACGTAATTGCCACCAACGGACTGGAGGATATCCAGATGCTTCTCCAGCATATCGCCCGGCTCGAGGCCGGCCGGATGGTTGAACAGGTTGTCCTGGCCGCTGCCGCCCAGCAGTAGCACGGGCTCGCCCTTGTACTGCCAGTAGAACGGATTCCCGGAATACGGCTGAATGTGATCGGCCTCATTCGCCTTAGCCGGGGCGATCCCCCAGGACATCACCATCCCTAGTACGAAGACCATTCCAATTCGGCGAATTCGGCAGTTTCCTGCATACATCTCATGATCTCCTTCCAGAAGTAACGATTGCTAACGGGCCAGCACGAGAACGGCCCAGTGCCCTTTGCCGGGGGTCTTCAATTCCAGCGTTCCGCCGCCATCGACGGTGTGCGGTTGCTGCCATGTGCTACGAGTGATGTCCAACCAACGGACCTGCAGCGTGCCCTTGGCGGCGGAGACATCGAGTCTCACTTGGCCGCCGTAGGGGAAATAGACCGCATATTGCCTGCCCGGCTCGGCCAAGCAAAAGGCCTCGTTGGGCGACCGGTCGCCGAGCAGGTCGTTTCGCGGCTGGCAGACGAACAAGTCCATCGCGTCGGTGAGCGTCCGCGCGCTGCGGAGGTGGGCCTGCGCCTCGACGCTCAGACCCCGCCCCGCAGGCGGGCGATGGAACCGTGCCGACGCTGCGCCGCCGAGGACGTTCCGCCAGAAGCACTCCTCTCCAGTCCGATAGCCCCCCGTCCAGCCGACGGTGTCACCCCCGTAGATCTTCGTGTTGTTGATCGGGCGGGGCCGCTCCGCCAGGCGGCCGCGAAGGTACTGAAGGTTGTCCCAGTGTCGCTGCCGGACGGGGCGGTTGAGCTGGCCGACGTCAAGGAACGCATAGAGTTCGGGCCGTTCGATGATGTGCTGAAAGTCGCCGTGGCGGGGATCGTTCGGAAAACGCATCTCGCCGACCTGGATCGGATAGCCCGTCTCCTCCGACCGGCGGCGAAGGTGCGCGGCCCAGTAGTCGCTCCAGTGGAGGGAGTCGTTCGATTCGTTGCTCACGCAGTAGAGCACATTCGGGTACGGGAAGGCGACCTCGAGCACCTTGTCCACGAACCGCTCCTGATAGCGCCGGACGAGAACCAGGTCCCGCTCGGCCGGCGCCGTCTGGAAGAATGGATGATCCTTCTCGGGATCGTGAACGGCAGACCAGTCAACCGTTTCGATAAGGCCCGATTCTTCGACGGTATAGTTGACGTTGTTGGCCGGGTTGAAGGGATTGCGCGACCACCCGCCGTGGTCTTCGATGTCCCGGTAGTAGTCGTGCGGATCCCACAACTCGATCTGCACGATGATGTCCCGGTCCTTGGCAAGCGTCAGGAACGCGTCAAGCCGCTTCCAATAAGTATCATGGAAGCGGTCCAGGTCGAACAGCCCCGTATCCGGGTCGCGATGGAACGGGAAGACATTCCCCGGATCGCGTGTACTCATCGTGTTGCGGACGTAGTTGCCGCCCACGGAAACCAGCAGGTCCAGATGCGCCTCCAGCGCATCGCCCGGCTGAAGCCCGGTGGGATGGTTGAACAGATTGTCCTGCCCACTGCCGCCAAGCAGCAACACGGGCTTGCCCTGGTATTGCCAGTAATAGGGGTTCTTGGCGTACGGCCGAATGCGATCCACCTCGTTTCCCCGCGCCGCGACAACTCCCCAGGGCATCGCCAGCACCAACGCAACGACCATTCCGGTCCGGTGAATGCGGTCGTTTTCTGCAAACATCTCGCGATCTCCTTCCGATTGATAATGATTGCTAACGAGCCATTACGAGCGCCGCCCAGTGGCCCTTGCCCGGCGTTTTCAAACCTATTATTCCGCCGTCATCAATGGTTTGCGGTTCCTGCCAGGCACTGTGGGTGATACCCAGCCAGTGGACCTGGAGCGTCCCCCGCGCAGCGGAGACATCGAGCTTCACCTCACCGCCATCGGGGAAATAGACGGCGTACTGCTGGCCGGGGATGTATGAGAGATAGGCTTCGTTGGTCTGGCGATCCAGGAGCAGACGACCATCAACGTCCGGCGTGGCACGGAAGACATCGAACTCGGCGGTGAAAAGGCGCACGCTTCTCAGGTGCGTCTGGGCCAGCTCGTTCAGGCCGGCGCCGTAATAGCCATGTTGCCGGCCGGGCCGGTGGAAGCGAGCGGAGGCGCAGCCGCCCAGGATGCTCCGCCAGAGCTTGTGCATCCCCTCGACCAACCCGCCGCCGTGGTGCTCGCCGCCGTAGATCTTCACATTGTTCATCGGTCGCGGGGGATCGGCGACCAGCCGGCGGGCGACCTGGATGTTGTCCCAGTGGGTCTGGCCCGTCTGGTGGTTGTTCTGCGAGATATCGACGAAAGAGTAGAGGTCGGGGTGATCGAACGTCCGGCGGTGCATGGCGTTGCTCAGATCCCAATGGTTCCACATCTCCGTCACCTCGACGCCCACTCCCGCCTTGCGGGCCCTGTCCCGCACGAAGCGCGCCCAGTAGCGGCTCCACGGCTCCGAGGCGTCACTCTCGTTGCTGATGCAGTACAGCACGTGCCCGTGCGCCAGCGAGATCGAGAGCAGCTTGTCTACGAATGCCTCCTGGTAGGCCAGCACCCGCGGGATGTTGTCCAACTCGGGGATGGTCCGGAAGATGGGATGCCCCTGCCACCGCTGTTCGGAAAGGCCCGTCTGTTCGCTGGTGTAGTTGATATTGTTCTTCGGGTTGAACGGATGCGCGGACCAGCCGTAGGCCCGGTAGTGCGGCTCCCGGTCCCCGCTGTAGTCCCACCGATCCCAGATCTCAATCTGCACGATGATGTCCCGCTTGGCCGTCATCTCCAGGAAGTCGTGGAACCGCGCCCAGTAGGCGTCGTTGAACCGGTCGAGATCGTAGAGGCCGCTCTGCGGGTCGCAATGGAACGCGTAGAGGCTGTCGTCGTTGAAGAAGTCGCTGCCCTCGTCGGCGCGGTCCCGGCTGGACATCGTGTTGCGGATGTAGTTGCCGCCCACGGAGACCAGCAAATCGAGGTGGGCCTTGAGCCCGTTCGGCCCGAGGTTGGGATGGTTGAACAGATTGTCCTGATTCGTTCCGCCCAACAGCAGGACCGGCTTGCCCTTGTATTGCCAGTAACGCGAATTTCGTGCATAGGGCTGGATGCGATTGCCATCCTCCGCCCGGGCGGGAACACTCCCCCACAACACCGCCATCACCAACAGGAAGGTCACTCCAACACGTCCCATTCGACTGTCTCCTTTTGACAAGTCACGATCTTGGCATCTGTTGCGGCCCATCCTACCAAATTGGGCCTTGCAGGGCGAGAGCGCTCGCAGCCTCCTTCGAGCGAGGAATCCATGCATGGTGATTGACCACGGGGTCTGTGGGTTATGGGCTTTCGGCATGGATCCGGGTCGACGACATCAGTGAGCAGGGGACATCCGTGGAGAACGTATGGAACCGCTGCGATCTTCGCACTTCCAATTGACCTTCGGCCAAGAGGAAACCTACCTGCATCCAGAGGTCACCTACGAACGTCCAAAGCGACTCGGCTACGAAACGGTCGATTTCAAGGCCATCATCCGGGCGATCAAGAAGTGCGGCTATGATGGCTACTGTACGATCGAAGGCGCCCCGATGATCCCCGACCCGGACACCGCCGCCGGCGACGGCATCGAGTATCTGCGCCTGATGGAGCGCATCGCCGAATATCAGCTCAGCCCCGATTCTCCGAACAGTTTCGCCGTCGCGTGACGGCGTTGAGATACGTATGAACGCCTTTGATTTCCAGATTGTCACGGAGACAGTCCCATGAGCGTACGACTGATCTTCGCCGCCATCGTCACCTTGCCCTCGGTCTGCACGCAACTTCCCTCGCGGCACCGCCCGAGATCAAAGAACGCGTATTCGTCCTGACCGACATCTCGAACGAGCCGGACGACGAGCAGTCCATGGTGCGGTTTCTCGTGTATGCCAACGAGTACGACATCGAGGGCCTCGTCGCCACAACCAGCACCTGGCTGCGGAACAAGACGCGAGAAGATCTCATCCGGCGCCAGATCGATCAGAAAGCCATGCAACTGGACCTGTTCAATTCGATGAAGAGCCAGCCGACACCGCTGTTCAGCGCCGACTCGCAGGGTGGACAACCGTAGACATCCGGCCTCAGGGCGTCTGCTACAGCATCTTCTCGCAGAGAATGCGTTCGTTTCTCCATGTCACTATGGGGCAGAGACAAGCTGCCGAATGGCCTCTGTCCAGCCTTCATACGCCACAACAACCGTATGTGAGGCCGACTTGGACGAGTAGGTCTGCTCCGCCACATCGAGCCGCTCCAGTTGATTGATATCCTCGAATACGTTCGACTGGAGGCCGGCCAGGAACGCGGTGCCGAGGGCTGAGACGTCGGGGGTCCCGATATTCACGACATCCGCACCCAGCAGATCGGCCAGGAACCGCATCACAAACCGGTTGGTCGTGATGCCGCCGTCAACTTTCAATCGTTGCAGCCGGATGCCGCTGTCTTTCTCCATGGCGACGATCACGTCCTTGATCTGATAGGGAATCGATTCGAGCGCGGCCCGCACGATATGGTTCTTGTCACATCCCAGGGTCAACCCCAGAATGGCCGCCCGCAGATCCATCTTCCAGTGGGGCGCTCCCAGGCCGCTGAAGGCGGGAACGAGATACACCCCTGCGTTGTCCTCGACCGCCAGCGCCATCGCCTCCGTTTGGCGGCTGTCGGCGAAGAGCCCCATGTTGTCGCGCAACCAGTTGATCGTGGCGCCGCACGTGACGATGATTCCTTCCAGGGCGTAATCGACCCTCTCAGCGGTGCTCCAGCAGATCGTCGTCACCATGCCCGCCTTCGAGGCCACTCTCTTGGCGCCGGTGTTGAGCAGTATGGAACAGCCGGTACCGAGTGTGGCTTTGGCTGTCCCCGGAGAGAAGCAGCATTCCCCGAAAGCCGCGGCGTGCGAATCGCCGATCATCGCGAAGATCGGGATCGCTTTGGGCAGCGTCCCCTCGAAGTCCGTGACGCCGTATTCAAAGGAGGAAGGCCTGACCTGCGGCAGCCGGAGGGAGGTCAATCCGTATTCGGCCAGGAGATGAGCGTCCCAGTCCAACTGGTCGATATTGAACAGCAGCGTGCGCGATGCGTTTGTGTGGTCGGTCAGGTAGCTTCGCCCGCAAGTGAGTTTGTACAACAGCCACGTGTCCACCGTCCCAAAGAGGGCCCTGCCGGCCCGGATCGCCTCCGCCACCTTGGGATCGTTCTCGCGCAGCCAAAGCAGCTTGGTCGCGGAGAAGTACGGATCGACGATCAATCCCGTCCTCCGTTCGATCTGGCCGGCCAGTTCCGTGCCCCGGAGGCGGTCGCAGACGGCCACCGACCGCTTGCACTGCCAGACCACGGCATTGCACAACGGCTCGTCCGATTCGTCCCACAGAACGAACGTTTCGCGCTGATTGGAGATGCCACACGTCACGATCTTGCCCGGATCGGCGCCCGCCGTGTTGCGGAATGCCTCAAGACACTTCCTCACAGAAGCCAAGACATTTCCATAGATCTCCAACGGGTCCTGCTCGACGAAACCCGGCTGGGGGAAATACGATTTCAACGGCTCCGTTGCCTTCGCAACGATTCGCCCCTCCGTGTCAAACACCACGGCCTTGGTTCCGCTGGTTCCCTGATCGATGGCCAGAATATAACGGGTGTCCATTTCATTCCTCTCGTGTTTCACCTGTCAAGCAACGCTCTGGCGGTTCGCGCCAGTCCTTGCGCATCGATCCCGTAGTGCTCGAAGATCTCCGCCTGGCTTCCCGTGACCATGTATTCGTCAGGGAAGCCGATGATTCGGAAGCGGCAGCGAAGGCTCGTCTGCATGAGGACCGCGGCGCACACCTCGCCCAGGCCGCCGAAGACGCTGTGTTCCTCGACCGTGACGATCGCCCGGCACTCACCGGCGGCCCGCAGCAGCACATCGGTATCCAGCGGCTTGATTGTGTGCATGCTGATGACGCGACTGGACAGGCCTTCTTTCTCCAACTCCCTCGCAGCCGCCAGGGCCGGATAGACCGTTTCGCCCGTGGCGACGAAGGCAACGTCCGTGCCCTCGCGGACCGTCAGCGCCTTGCCCACGGTGAACGGCGTCTGCGGCCGGTGCAGATGATGAAGGGGACGCTTGCCGAACCGCAGGTACACAGGGTGCTCCATCGCAGCGGCGGCTTTCACCACTTCGACGGTCTCGAAGTTGTCGGCGGGAATGAGGATCGTGATGTTCTCGATCGCGCGAAGGGCCGCCAGGTCATGCGTAGAGTGGTGCGTCGAGCCCAAGGCGCCGTAGCTGACACCGGCGCTGATGCCCACCAGCGTGACCGGCCGGTCGGAGTAGCAGACATCATTCTTGATCTGCTCGAGGGCCCGCGCGGTCAGGAAAGAGGCCGGCGACACGGCGTATACGATCTTGCCGGCGGAGGCAAGCCCCGCCGCCACGCCCACGAGGTTCTGCTCGGCAATGCCCACCTCGACGATCTGTTCCGGCAGGGCCGCCGCAAAGGGCGCCAGCTTGCCCGAGCCGCGGGAATCGCTGGTGACCACGAGCACATTTCGGTCCGCTCGCGCCATCGAAAGCAGTGTCTCGGAAAACACGTCGAGATTCGCCCGGCCCAATTCGGCCCCCGCCTCACAACCCATCACTGCGCCTCCTTCAGCCGTTCGTCCAGCTCGCGCAGCGCCTGCTCAAGCTGCTCGTCGGTTGGGACATGGTGATGCCACTTGGGATCGTTCTCCATAAAGCTGATTCCTTTACCCTTGATCGTTCGTGCGATGACCGCGCTGGGCTTGTCAACCGCGAATGGCGCCCCATCGAAGACCTCGGTCAGCACATCGAGATTGTGCCCGTCCACTTCGCGGACGGCCCAGCCGAATGCCTCCAATTTGCCGGCGAGTGGCTCGAGGGCACAGACGTCTTCCGTCCGTCCGGTGATCTGAAGCGTATTGCGATCGACGATTGCGACGAGGTTGTCGAGGCAGTAATGCGCCGCTGTCAGCATCGACTCCCAGTTCGACCCTTCCGCCAACTCCCCGTCGCCAAGGAGCGTGTAGACCTTGTAGGAGGCTCCATCCCTCTTGCCCGCCAAGGCGACGCCGACGCTGAAGGCAAGCCCGTGCCCGAGCGCGCCGGTGTTCTGCTCAATGCCCCGGACCTTGCGCGTAGGATGGCCGACGTAGTGAGAGGCTTGGCAACAGAGGGTTTCGAGGTCGGACTCCGGAAAGAACCCCCGATCCGCCAGGACGACGTAGAGCGCCTCGACGGAATGGCCTTTGCTCTGGACGTACCGGTCGCGGTCCGGAGAGTCGAACGTCTGCGGCGAAACGTTCAAAACCCGGTTGTACAGTACGTTGAGGATATCGACGCAGGACAGATCGCCGCCGGTATGGCCGGCGTTCGCCCGCTTGATGCACTGGAGCAGTCGCTTTCGATAGTGGATCGACCGGACCCTAAGGTCGTCGGCGGTTCGGTCGGTGTTCCTGGAGAATTCTGACGGCATATCAGTCCCTTATTCGGTGGAATGCAACCTGTCGATGATGACGGCCAGCAGGATGACCAGCCCTTTGATGACCTGGTGCCAGAACGGATCGACGCCCATAATCACCAGTCCGCTGTTGAGCACGCCGATGATCAGCGCCCCGAGGACGGTCCCGAACACCGAACCCCGCCCCCCGGACAGCGACGTGCCGCCGATGACGACGGCGGCGATGGAGTCCAGTTCGAGTCCTTCTCCGGCGATGGGCGTGGCCGAGTTCAGACGGCTCGTCACGATCAATCCGCCGACGGCCGATAAGGCGCCCGAGAGGATGTAGACCGTTCGTTTGATGCGATGGACGTTCAGGCCGGAAAGCTTGGCGGCCTCCTCATTGCCGCCCATGGCGTAGACATATCGCCCGAAACGCGTCTTCCGCAGCAGCACGACCGCCGCCACGACGATCCCGGCGGCGATCCAGAACTGGTTGGGGATACCCAGCAGCCGGCCCGATCCGATGCGTACGAAGGTCTCGCCCAGGCCGGTGATGGCCTGGCCGCCCGTGTACAGCCGCGTCAGCCCGCGCGCGATCGTGAGCATGGCCAGCGTCGCGATGAACGGAGGGACCCGGAATCGAGTGATCATGATGCCGTTGAACAGACCGAGCGAGGCGCCGACGAGGACGCCAATGGTAATGGCGGCCGGGACACCGTAGCCGACGTACAGATTCAGCGCTTCGATTTCCGTGCCGTGCTTGAGCAACCCCGCCATGATCGCACCGCTCAGCGCCAGGATCGAGCCGACGGACAGGTCGATGCCCCCGGTCAGAATCACAAGCGTCATGCCGACCGATAGGCACAGGTTGACCGAAATCTGCCGCATCACCGTCCAGAAATTGTCCCGCGAAAGAAAGCCGTCCGCCAGGATGCTGAACGCCAGAACCATCAGCAGCAGCGCGATCAGCGAGTGAAACTGCGAGAGGAACATCCTGTAGTTCGGTCGCTTCAACATGCCCATGTTCATGAGAATTCCCCGCGTTGCGACATCCGGGTTCGCTCGCCGCCTGAAAGGCTCCCTGGAAGGGCCGCCCGCAAAAGACGTTCTTCCGTCGCCTGATCGCGAGAGAACTCGGCCGTCTGCCGGCCCTCGGACAGAACGATGATTCTCCCGGCGATGGCCATGATCTCGGGCAACTCGGAGGAGATCATCACTATCGCCAGGCCGGCGGCGGCCAGTTCATGAATCAGCTCATAGATCTGGTTCTTGGCGTTGACATCCACGCCACGGGTCGGCTCATCGAGGAACAGCACCTTGGGCTGCGTGGCCAGCCACTTGGCCAGGACCACCTTCTGCTGATTCCCGCCGCTCAGATGCCTGACGGGCTGGCGGTGCGACGCCGTTCGGATGGCCAGACGCCGGACGTAGTCGCCGGCCATCACCCGCTCCAATCGGTTGCTGAGAAATCCCAGCCGTTCCACCGTGTGGAGGCTGGCCAACGTCATATTCTCGGCAACGGACATCTCCATGACCAGCCCCTGGCGTTTGCGATCTTCCGGCACCAATCCCAGTCCGGCGGCAATCGCCTCAGCCGCAGACGAGGCGCGGGCTGACTTCGCCACCAGCGGCCGGCCCTCCAGGAAGACACGGCCCGAGGCCGTTGCCGCGTGAAGTCCGAAGATCGTCTCGAACAGCTCGCTGCGACCGGCGCCCATCAGCCCGAACAGCCCGAGCACCTCGCCCCGGGCCACCGAAAAGCTGACATCCCTGACCAGGTAATCGCCGGGACGGTCCGGATGGGGCAAGGACATCGTCTCGACCCGGAGCACCTCGGCCCCGACGTCGGCGCCGCTGCTGACGAAGAACTCTTTGACGTCCCTGCCCACCATCATGCGAACGACGTCGTCCTGGCTGACCTCGCAGCAATTCCCGGCGTGCACCGTCCTGCCATCACGCATCACGGTGATGCGGTCGGAAATCCGGAAGACCTCGTCCATTTTATGACTGATATACACCACCCCCACCCCCTGTTCGGTCAGGGTGCGGATCAGGCCGAACAGGACGTCCACCTCGCGACCGCTGATGGCGCTGGTGGGCTCGTCCATGATGATCACGCGGGCGTCACACGCCATCGCCTTGGCGATCTCCACGATCTGCTGCTGGCCGACGCGAAGCCGGCCGACAGGCGTGCGAGGGTCCACCTTGAGATCGAGCCGGTCGAGAAGCCTCGCGGCCTCGCAGACCATGACCTTGAAGTCGATCAATCCCAGCGCGCCGACGAACTCCCGGCCCAGGAAGATGTTCTCCGCGATGCTCAGGCCGGGAATGAGATTCAACTCCTGATGAATCATCGCGACGCCCCGCTCCTGGGCCTGGCGGGGACCGGCAAAGGCCACCGGCTGCCCATTCAGGAGGATGCGGCCTTCGTAATCCTGATACACGCCCGCCAGGACCTTCATGAGCGTGGATTTGCCGGCGCCGTTCTCGCCCATCAGGGCGTTGACCTTGCCCGCCCAGACCTCCAGACGAGCGCCGTCAAGGGCCTTGACACCGCCGAAGCTCTTGCTGACCGCCTCGGCGGCCAGAACGATTTCATGGGGTCCGGTTGCGACCATGCTTCAGCGCTCCCCCGCCAAAGATAGTTCCAGTTCCAGCCGAATGGGGACGACCTTAAGAAGATGCAGATCGCTTTCGACCTGATTGTCCTTGAGCCGACCTCCGAAGGGGACTCGTTCCGTGGCGTCGTCGGCGACCTCAGCAGCGCCGACGAAACGCACCACCATGCCCACCTGCGGCCGCCGGGCCAGAAACGGCGCGATCACATCCTGCACCACGATCCGGTTGATCTCGGAGCTGATCCAATTGAATCTCATGGTATCGGAGAAGGCGCTGACGTCGATCAACCCCGAAGCGTCTCTGACGGCGTTGCCCGAGATATAGGCCCCGGTGCAGATCAGGACCTCCGCCCCGGGATCGTCGGACAGGACGCTGACGTGCAACCCATCTCTATCAGTCGCCGCGATCCGGCCGGCGCCCTGAAGCAGATAGGCGCGCACCCGGCTATGGCCAAGGGTCCTGCCCTTTCGTACGGCGGCTTCCATGTTCGTATTGAACAGGCCGATCAGTTCCCCGGCAGCCGCGGCGCCGTTCAGCGCGGCATCCAACCTGTTGTCCCAGAAGTCGCGCGCGTATTCCGCCGGCTGGAATCGCTCGGTCCGCTCCTCAGCCCGCTTGTCCTCCAGACGGCGAAACTCCACGGAACTGCCGAGCACCAGGACAAGGCCGGCGCATCCGATCAGATGAATAAGATACCTTCGTTTCATTCGTTGTGTGCGTCCACAGTGCTATTCCTGCCGGCCGTAGGCAATGTACTTATCGACGTTCTCCTGCGTCACCAGTTCGACGGCCACGGGGATTTTCTGGGCGAAGTCCCTCCTGCCCTGGATGTACTCGTCGGCGAACTCGGCCGCCATCCGCGCCATGGTCTTGGGGAACTGCATACCGGTCGCGACGATATGGCCCGCCCGAATCTCGTCGATCACGTCCCTGGCGCCGTCGAACCCGAAGACCATCACCTGCTTGTCCTTGCCGGCCGCGACCAGGGCCCGATAGGCCCCCATGGCCATCGCATCGTTGCCGCAGAAAACCGCGTCGATATTAGGATGCGCCTGAAGGATCGACTCCATAACCTCCATCGCCTTGGTGCGGTCGAAGTCCGCTGTCTGCTGGGCGACCATCTTCAAGTCGGGGTAGTTATCGACCACGCTGTGAAATCCGTCCGAGCGGTTCTTCGTATTGTTGTCGCCGAGCAGCCCGAGCAGCTCCACATAGGCGCCCTTGCCGTTCAGGCGACGGACGAAGTACTCCCCCAGAGCGACGCAGCCGGAGAAGTTATCCGAGAGGATCTGGCTGACGGCAATGTCGCTGGCGGAGATTTCCCGGTCCATGCAGAACGTGGGAATCCCGGCGTCCTTGGCGCGCTTGACGCTGGCGATGGAGCCCTCGGCGTCCGTCGGATTGAAGAGAATCGCCGCGTATCGACCGTCGATGATCGTGTCGAAATGCCCCGCCTCGATCGCCGGGGAGTTCTGCGAATCGAACACATCGACGCGATAACCCAGCTCTTCGGCCCGCTCTCTCGCCGCGTCCTTGAGGACGACGAACCACGGATTGTTCAGCGTGGAGATGACCACGGCGATCCTGTTTCCCGCTTGCGGCTCGCGACGGCCGCAACCACCGACCGACGCCATAACCACACACCCTGCCAATATCACCAACAACAGCCTCTTCTTCATATCCAGCTACCTGCCTTCCTGCAATGGCCGATCCCGTCATCCAATGAGCGATCACAAACTTCGGCAACGATGCATCCGGGCATCATGCTATCGGTCACGTTGCATCTCGCGGACCTTTTCCAGCGACAGCGCGCCGCGCCCTCCCAAACGGCTCGCATGAATCTGCAAACCGCGGATCCGACCGCGGAACTGGCGGTCCAGCCCGGCGCCCTGAAGGGTCTTGTTGAAGTTGCCAATCACCAAATCGCCGCTGCCCTCATCCACCGGTCCGTTGTTGTAGATGTTGCGCCGATCGAGTTGGGCCGGGGTGTTCTCGTCGCCGAAATACCAGCAGACGTTGTCGCTCTGCCTGGCTGCATCGTATGTGACGGCGAAGAAGACCCAGGCGCCGACCTTGACCCTGCCGGGTGAACTATCGTTGCGAATCCCGTCCGGCCACTCGTTGACCGCCAGACGCATCCGACCGTCCGCATGATAAACCACGTCGATCCCCGCCCGATTGTGCTGGAGGCTGAAAAGGATGCGATTGCCGCCGGAACCTACGTCCATGCTCGCTGCATTCAGCCAACCCGACACCGTGAACGACTGGGCGCCTTCGAGGTCGTGGACCGGTCCATCTCCCACCTTGATCCATGAGAACGGCTGGCCCGACCCGAGATCGTACGTGCCGTCGGACGCCCGGTCGATCTTGCCGCCGTGAAGCGTGACCTTGGGCCGGTCGCCCTGGGCGAAACCGAATCGTACGACAGGTTCATCCGAGCGGCGATCCACCAGAATCGGCAACAGGGCGCAAGCCGATGCGCCGTCGTCGTCCACAACGGTCAGGGCAACCGTGTACACCCCCGGCGCTTCGAACGTGAATGCAGGTGATCTTTCCGTCGAGCTGCCCAACTCGCCGAACTCCCAGCGGCACTGCCCCGTCCACGGCGTCGAGAACCGGACCGTCAGCGGCGCGATCCCCTCGGCCTTGTCGGCGGTGGCTTGCGCGATCGGACGCCTCTTCTCGCCCGGCGCATAACGCGTCAGCCGAATCGCGTAGTCCTGCCTGGGCGGCGTGAAGCGGAAGTCGCCCCCCTCGGCCGAACCGATGGGAAGGACCTTCATCTCCCACGGATCGATCGCATCCAGCTTGTACGGACCGCCGGGCAGATCGAGCGTAACGGGCTTCCTCTCGGCGAAGTACATCAGGCAACAGTCGCCCGGCTTGGCCAGGATATAGACGCCGGGATAGTGGGCAAAGTCCGGCTGCATCTGCTGGTACGGCAACGCCTCGATGAGGTCCTTCATGAACTGAATCCGCACGGGACTCTGCCCCCGCAGGACCCCGCCCTTGGACCACCAGAGCAGATCGTCCGGGTGTTTGTACGTCTCGCCGTGTCCAACGTAGCAGCCCGCCAGCGAACCCATCCAGAAGTTCCGCACCATTTGCTCGGCGGTGATGTTGCCCCAGCCCTGCGGGATATCGCCCTCGTAGCGGCACTCGTCGTAGACTACGGGTTTGCCGTACGTGTCGCGGAACTCCTTCGCCCGCCGGAAGTCGCTAGTCTGGATGCTGCAATGGGTCACCCAGGGCTTGGTGTGGTCGTACCAGCCCCGGCAGTTGTGGATGCCACGCAGCCGTTGGTGTGGGTCCTCGTTCTGCAGGATCTGGAAGAAGCGGTCCCAATCGGCCATCGCTTTGTCGCCGCGATGACCGGCCATAGCGCCGGGGGCCATCAGGTCGTACTCGTTGGCCAGCGACCACCAGACGTTCCGGTACGCGCTGAGCCGGGCGATGGCATAGCGCAGGTACCGATCATCGTTCTCGGCGCCCATCTCGGCGAATCCCCAGCGGTCGTAGGGATGCCACAGGATGATGTCCGCTTCGATCCCCAGGTCCCGCAACTGCCCGACGCATTTCTCGAAATGTCGCCAGAACGCCGGGTTGAAGCGCGTGAAGTCCCAGTCCTTCAGGGGCTTGCCTTCGTAGGGATAGTATTGCGGCTCGTTCTTGTTGTACGCATAGGCCTTGGGGAACACGCACATCCGCATCTTGTTGAAGGGGGCGTTCTTGAGGGTCGCCAGCGTCTGCTCCTCCATCGCATCGCCCTGGTGCGCCCAGGCATAGCAGGTGGTCCCCACGGAAAAGTGCGGCGTGCCGTCGGCATAGGCCAGTTGGAACCGGTTGTGAACGCGCACCGGTCCGTGATTGCCGGGCCCGGCCTCGACACAGGTGAACTCACCTCGCTTGCCGTTCAGTTCCTGGCGGTTGCTCTCGGTGACATACGTCCACTGGCCGGGGGCATCGGGCATGAAGCGAATCTTGTAGAGGCCCTCGCCATCGTAGAAACCTTCCGGCGTGAACACCCTGTCGCCCTGCCGGAACCGGGCACGAAGACGCACATCGACAAACGGGTTGCCGGACGAAGGCCCCTGAAGAGAGACTTCAAAGATGTCCCAGCATTCAACCTGGCTGCCGCTCGCCTGATTTCCCACAGCCGTGAAACCTGCCAACAGAACCGCGCACAGCCAGAGGATGGCACGTCGTGTGTCTATTCGAGCCATATTTCCTGCTCCTTCTTTCAGATAGAGTCTGAAGTCGTACCGCGCAAGCATTCTTGCGCGTTTCTCAACCGTGGCGATAGAGGTCCCATCCCAGGTACTTTGCGATCGCCTCCTGCAAGATGCCGGCGCAATGGGTCCGCGTCATGGCCACGTGGTGTTCGAAACCATTCTGACACAGATGGCCCATCAGATCGCGCAGACGCTCGATCCTGCAGACAGCGATGCCGCCGTCCATGTCGAACGGCTCATCGGTGAACTCGCCTTCGCCGAGATACGCCTTGATCTTTCCGCGCCGATCGTCGGTGGACATGCGGAAATACGTCATCGGCCCGGCGGCAACGTGGCCTTTGACGGCGCCGAAACAGTTCTTGCGACCCAGCGACTCGCCCAGGATGTCCAGTTCGGCGATCTCGACCTCCCGGCCCATGAAGCTCCTGGGGAAATTGCTGCAATGGGTGCACGCACAGGTGTCCGCCTTGTCGGCGTAGTTGTTGTTCCAATCCAGGAAGCCTGGGACCTGCCCCGACGCCAGCAGCAGCGCCAGCATCGAGACGGCGCCGACGACATCGACCTCGCAGGCACCGGGCTTGTGTTTTTCACCCATCAGACTCATGGACAGGCATGCGGCGCAGCCGTAGTTGTTCTGGACGCTGGTCCAGCACTGGATGGCGCTGGCGTCCAACTCGTTCTCCGTCATCCAGTCGTCGATGACGACCGAGAGCTTGGCCTGCTTCGACACGCTCTGCGGATCGATGTGGTCGGGAATCGTCCCATAGTGCCGGATCTCCGACAGCTTCTGCTGCACGGATTTGGCTTGATCGTCGAGCTGCCGGGCCCGGCCGATGATCTCGGACAAATCGACGGGGACCACCGTGATGCCGGAATCCTGGAGCAGCTTCTCGCTGAAGCGCACGGTCTGGAACGCCGCTGGACGGGCGCCGATCGCGCCGATGCGCGCCCGACGCAGACCCCGGACCACACGACAGACGCCAGCGAAGAAATCCAGATCGGCGCCGAAGGCGTCGCTGTCGATATCGCACGTGTGGTCGCGTGTATCCGTGAAGGCAATCCCATACTGATAGAGGTTGTTGCAGACCGACAGCTTGCCGCAAAAGGCGTCCCGCCGGCCCGCCACGTCCACGGCGTCCAGCCGGTCCTTGCAGGCCTGTACCAGCACGGGAACATCCAGACGGGCCAGATCGAGGGACTCGACGATCCCGAGCTCGTCGCCGAAGTTGGGAAGCACGACGACGACCCCGTCGATGCGATCTCGCTGCGCCTGGAACAGGGCGGCGCATTTCTTCGCGTCCGCCCGCGTCTCGACCGCCTGATGGGCCGTGGCGTCTTCCGGGAGGATCACATAGGAATACCCCCGTGCATCAAGCTTGGCCAACAACTCCTGGCGGCCTTCCACGGCCAATCGGGGGTTGAAGAACCCTCGGGTGCCCACGATGACACCAAACGTCATTTTCCTATCCACCATGCCCATAATACCCCTTCCACATCTGCGAAATGCGTCCGGCACGCGACGTACGGCCAATTATCATTCGCCCCTATAGAGTAGCCCAAGACACTCACGAAGTCACGAAATACCCCTCGTCTGTCCAGGTCTCCTCCGTACCTCAGAGACCTTCGATTCGATCCCGATACATCAGGAGGCCCGGCCAAACAGATGGCCCGGCCTCCTGTAGATCAACTGCTCCCATGACACCAAACGCCGATTCGGCGAAACGGATCGACCTTGTCGCGCCGGTACCTCAGAAAGCCTTCTGCACCGGTTCTCTATGCCCGGCGAGCCAGAGGATCTCCTCCTCCGACAACGCTCGCTCATAGATGCGCACTTCGTCGATCAGTCCATCCCACGGTCTGTCCTCGGCGCCCTGCGGCTGATTCCCGAGCGCCACTTTCACCGAGGGGGCCTTGCTGATCGTGCCACCTTTGGCCAGGCTGTGTACCTGGACCCCGTTCTTATAGGTCCTCATCGTAACGCCGTCCCAGGTCGCGGCGATGTGAATCCACTCGTTCGTCTCGATCGTTCCGGTCGGGCCGCTTTGAATCTCGGCGGTGACCCCATCGGTCTTCAGGCGGAATCGGATCCGCTTCTCGCCATCGACCCGGCACGAGCCGGTCGCCCACCAATGGTTCTCACCCGCTCCACCGTCGGCTTTCGAGACCAGACGGGGATCGGCGCCCGGCGTATCCAGGTTGTGGGCGTTGGACCAGGACGCGATCGTGATGCCACTACCGCCCACGTCCAGCGTACCGAGATCGACCCGGTTGGTTCCTTTGCCGTCGAAACGCAGGCAGCGACCGCTCTGCCCGTCCCAGCCAGGACTGAGCCACTGAGCTCCAATGATCGTCCCGTTGTTGCCGTTGCCGGAACGGTCCAACAGCGTAGTGCCCTGGCCGCTCTCGAAATCGTAGTGCGCCAACAGGCCGTCGCTGTCCGGCTCCACCGGGATAACGAATTCAGGCGTCTGAGGATAGAGCCGGATATCATCGATGAATAAGAGCCCTGACGCGCCGGCGCCCTCGATGCCAATCGTCAGCGACCCGACGTTGCTCACGTTGCCGACCGCCGACAAGTCGATGTTCCACGGCTGCCAGGTCGGCCTCGCAATATCGGCTGCAGCGCCGTCGTAGGGCACCTTGGTACCGTTGATCTTGACGTACAACTGACCGGTGTTGTCCGGATCGCCGTAGAAATAAAGC
>CAZSXM010000022.1:0-74393 GCA_964610435.1 uncultured Pirellulales bacterium
CGATCCTACAAGAAGGGCCCGATTATTCTACCCACAAACGTGCAGTGCACCCGCCGGAAAAGGTACCCCTTGGGCCACGTGGCGGACGAGCATCGAGCCAAGAGTTGGACCGTCTCTGCTCTTGCGGCTTCTTTGGCAAGCCACAGCACGAGGGGGTATCCGCTGCGTTGGTCGCCCATGCCGCACCCTCAAGGGCAGGTATTGCTTGACTGGCGAGCTGCGATTGGGCGATAACGTGGTCCATCCGGATCGCCGCGGTGGCGCAATCCAATAGACTGTTCTGCGATGGTACGCCGATGGATCTGATCGATACGCATTGTCACTTGACCTTTGAGCCGCTGGCCGCGAATGTGCCGGCGGTGTTGGAGCGCAGCCGGGAGGCCGGCGTGACCGCCTGGATCACGGTCGCGACCAGCCTGGACGACAGTCGAAAGGCGGTCGATCTGACCGGGCGGCACGCGAATCTGTATGCGTCGGTGGGGATTCATCCGCACGATGCCAAGGGCGCCGACGACGCGGCGATGGCCGAACTGAAGGCGCTTGCCCGAATCGACAGGGTCGTAGCCGTCGGCGAAACGGGCCTGGACTTCCACTACAACTTCTCGAAGCAACCGGACCAGAAGCGGGTCTTCGCCGCCCACCTGGGTCTGGCGAGAGAACTGGACCTGCCTGTCATTGTCCATTCCCGCAATGCCTTCGAGCAGACGCTTGATATCCTCGACCGCCACGGCGACGGATTGAAGGGCGTGGTCTTTCACTGCTTCGGCGGCTCGGCCGAACAGGCCGTGGAGCTTCTGGACAGAGGGTATCACGTCTCGTTTACCGGCGTCGTGACCTTCAAGAACGCGACGATGGCCCGCGAGGCGGCCGCGGCGGTGCCTGTGGATCGGCTGATGGTGGAGACCGATTGCCCGTATATGTCGCCGGAGCCGGTCCGCAGCCGCAAGCCAAACGAGCCCGCACTGTTGCCCCATACCGCTCGTTTCCTGGCGGAGTTGAAGGGTCTGTCGATCGATCGGTTCGCACGGGAGACCACGCAGACGGCAATACGGTTCTTCAGCCTGTCCTCAGTCGATTCAGTGTGAACGTGTATGGTTTGGCTGGCTGCGGGCTGGAGTCTGTGAATACGGCACGCCATGTATCGGACGTGTGTCTTGTTTGACCAAGTGTCATTCGCATGTCCTGATGGCGTTTCTCAGTATGGAAAAGGCCGTTTTGCGCCCTCGATTTGACTTCTTGCCGCCTCAGACCCCTATTTAGTAGCCACGCCTCAGGAGCCATCGAGGCTGGCTCTTATCTCTACCCGTGGCCTCGACGCGGTGGAGGATTTCCATAGAGAGCGTCTTTTCTGGAAGGATGTGCGTAAACGCTCATGGCAGGGATATTCGACCATGCGGCCATAAGCCGCGTGCAACAAGCAAACGACATCGTAGACGTGGTGGCCGAACACGTCAGTCTCAAACGCAAAGGTCGAGAGATGATTGGGCTCTGTCCGTTCCACGAAGACCATCGGCCCAGCATGTCGGTCAGTCCGTCCAAGCAGATCTTCAAGTGCTTCGCATGCGGCGCCGGCGGGGACGTGCTGAAATTCGTACAGATGCGCGAGAACCTCACATTCCCCCAGGCGGTGGAACGATTGGCCGAGCGTGCGGGCATCGAGCTGGAGTCTCGCCGGTCCGCAACGCCGCAGCAGCGCGATTCGGGGCCTGATGTCGACCCGAACATGCTGGCCCGGCTGAATAACTGGGCCCTGAAGTTTTTCCAACAGAGCCTTAACGATCCCGAGCGAGGCAAGGTGGCCCGGGACTATCTTGAGGCACGCAGGATCTCGTCGGAAAGCATCGATCAGTGGCGACTGGGTGTGGCACCGAACGCCGCGGACGCGCTGTCCAAAGCGGCGGCCGGACAGAAGATCCCACCGACCCTGCTCCAGCAGGGGGGCCTGACGAAGGGGGCCGGACAGGACAAGTTCGTCCATCGCCTGATGTTTCCCATCACGGATGCGACGGGCCGTTGCATCGGATTCGGCGGTCGCACGCTCAGCGACGCCGGCGCTAAATACATCAACTCTCCGACTACGCCGCTGTTCGACAAGAGCAACACGCTCTACGGGCTCGATCGGGCCCGCCACCGGATTGTCGAAACCGGGACGGCTGTCATCGTGGAAGGCTATACCGATGTGATTATGGCCCATCAATATGGCTGCACGAACACGGTGGCAACATTGGGCACGAGCTTCACGACGGGGCATGGGCGCATCGTTCGCCGCTATGCGAAACGCGTGGTGCTGGTCTACGACAGCGATATCGCCGGGATGGAGGCGGCCAATCGGGCGTTGGAGGTCTGCTTGTCTCAGCGGCTGGACATCAAGTTGGGGTTTGTTCCGGAAGGCAAGGACCCGTGTGAGTTTCTTCTGGCTGCCGGTAAGGAGGCGTTCGACCGAATCGTGGAGGAAGCGACCGATGTTCTCCGGTTCAAGTGGGACCGGCTGCAGGCGGCCTTCGCGGGTGACGATTCGCTGGCGAGCCGAAGGACGGTCCTGAACGAGTTTCTCCAGGCGGTGGCCACGGGACTGGCTGCGCACAACATTCCCGTGCTCGACAGCGGGCTGATTGTCAACAAGCTGTCGAAGATCATCGGGCTGACCCCACGGCAGATCAATGCCGACCTGAGCCGGCGAATGGGCCGGGTCAGCAGGACGACGACGTCCGACGCAGATGATTCACAGAGCGCTGCGCCGGTGGACTGGGGCGACGGCCTGCACGCGGCGGCCCAACGGGAGGTGCTCGAAGTGCTGGTCAACGAGCCCGGACTCTTCCGCGAGCACGATCGCGAGATTTCCGAGTCGCTCTTCCGCGTTCCTGTCCTGAGGCAGGTGGCCGTCGTGTTATTGGACGCGTTGCGGTCGGACGGGGGTTTTTCGTTTTCCGGACTGCTGGCGCGGATCGAGTCGGTGTCGTTGGCCGAGGCGATGGTCGAGTTGCAGGTGGCCGGGGAGCGAAAAGGCAATTACGTCTCCCGATTGACCGATGCGTTGAAGGCGCTTCAACCGCATCCGAAAGGTTTTCAGACCATCGAGGTGAGTCGCGAGAAAAACGAGTCCGGCGACATGGTGGGGTTGGACGGGTCTCGGTTGCGCGAGAATCGTCACAGTCTGGGCCTGTCGTGACCGGGCGGGTCCGCTAAGGATGGGCCCTACGAACTGTGGCGCCGGCGGGGCCGTAGCAGAATTGAAGCGGATACTTGGGATCGCCGCGGATGGCCGCGCGATCGAACGGGTGATGATCGGGGGCGTGGGCACTTTGGCTTTAGTGGAGTCGTTATTGTGGCGAAGAAAGTAAGGAAGTCCAAGAAGGCAACAGATATGAATCAGACGCAAGTCAG
Source organism: uncultured Pirellulales bacterium (assembly GCA_964610435.1). Taxonomy (GTDB): domain Bacteria; phylum Planctomycetota; class Phycisphaerae; order Sedimentisphaerales; family Anaerobacaceae; genus Anaerobaca. The sequence goes on from CAZSXM010000022.1 coordinate 3,385, forward strand.
TGAAACGACCGAAACGCCGCAAACGGATGAGCCGAAGGTGCAGGATACCGAGCAACTGATCAAGACGCTCATCGCCAAGGGCAAGAAGCGCGGATACCTCACGTATGAGGAGATGAACGATTCGCTGCCCGACGATGCCGTCAGTCCCAGCCGTCTTGAACGGATTCTCGGCACGCTGGACGAGATGGGCGTCCGACTCATCGACGAAAGCGACGTCGAGGCCCACGAGGCCAACAAGGTCGGCGAGGAGTTTGCGGAGGACGCCGAGACGTCCGAGGAGACGCCCGGTGACGAGGAGGGTTCCCAGGAGGAGGACGAAGTCATCGAGAAGGAACTGGTCGAGGCCGAGACCTCCCGCCGCATCGATGACCCCATACGGATGTATCTGACCCAGATGGGGCAGATCCCATTGCTGACGCGCAAGGACGAGATTTCGCTGGCCCGTAAGATCGAGATCGCCCGCATGGCGTTCCGACGCAAGATGCTTCAGTGCGACTACTGCGCCCGCAACGCGGTGGAGCTGTTCCAGCAGGTGTACGACGGGTCGATGTCGTTCGATCGGACGATCAAGACTGGGACGACTCCCCTGACGGTTAAGGGCGTGATCCGCAAGCGCATGGTCGCCAACCTCAAGACCGTGATCGAGTTGCTGGACATCAACCAGACGCTGTTCAAGAAGATGGGCGGCAATCCGGACAGTGAGGATCACAAGGCCGACGCCAAACGGATGCGCCGCAATCGGCGCAAGATCGCGACCCTTCTGGAGGAGTTGAGTCTCCGGACGAGTCGGATTCAGCCGATGAAAATCAAGCTGCATGGCATGTGCGAGAAGATGCGCCAGCTGGAGAAGATGATCGCCGCCGGCGTCAACGAGATGATGACGGCCGACGACATCGACGCGGCCCGACAGGAGTTGGCCGGCCTCCAGGAACTCGTTCTGGAGACACCGGACCTGCTGGAGAAGAAGCTCCGGGCCATGGAGCGCGTCTTTGCGCAGTACGAGGAGGCCAAACGCACGCTTTCGAGCGCGAACCTTCGACTGGTCGTCTCGATTGCGAAGAAGTACCGCAATCGCGGGCTGAGCTTCCTCGATCTGATCCAGGAAGGCAACACGGGTCTGATGCGAGCGGTCGACAAGTATGAGTACCGCCGCGGCTACAAGTTCAGCACCTACGCGACTTGGTGGATTCGCCAGGCCATCACGCGGGCCATCGCCGACCATGCCCGGACGATCCGCATTCCGGTGCACATGATCGAGACGATGAGCCGCATTCGCAGCGCCTCCAAGGTCCTGCACCAGGAGTTGGGTCGCGAGCCGACCATTGAAGAGATCGCCAACGAGGTCAGCATGACCGTTCAGGAAACGCGCAGGGTCCTGAACATCTCCAAGCACCCCATCAGCCTGGACCGGCCGATCGGTGATAGCGAGGATTCGTATTTCGGCGATTTCATCGAAGACGACGACATCGATTCACCAGTGGCTTCGGCGACGCAGGAGATGCTCAAAGAGCGCATCGACATGGTCCTGAAGACCCTCTCGTACCGCGAACGGGAAATCATCAAGCTCCGTTACGGTATCGGCGACGGCTACACCTACACGCTCGAAGAGGTCGGGCGGATCTTCAAGGTCACACGCGAGCGGGTCCGGCAGGTCGAGGCCAAGGCGATCCGCAAGCTCCAACACCCGGTCCGGGCCCGAAAGCTGGAGGGGTTTCTCGACCAGAAATCGGCGTAGTACTGCTGACGAACGCATCGGCACATCCGGCCGGAGGCCCCTGAAGCCTCCGGCCGTTTTTTTTGGTTCATCGCGAAATGAGCGGCAAAATCGCGGAATGGGCCGCTTTTTTATGTGACCCGGAGCAACTTCGGGGCCTTCATCGTATAGATAAAGAGCATCTCGACAGGAGTATGTGGATATGAACGTGATGGGTGCTTCCCATTGAAGGTTTGGCCGAGACCAACGGCCGATGTCTCCGTCGAGTGCCTTAAGTTCTTTTTGTGCTTGATATTATGGCGTTCGGGCCTTATTCTGGGCCATGTGGTGAACGCGAATTGTGCGATCTCACAAAGCGTCCAGGCTGCCGGCGGCGATCAGACAGGTGTTGTCCCGCAAGCGGGACATCGGGCCGCCGGGGGAAGGAGATCAACGATGTTCTCGACAAGCAGAAAATCCAGTTTCGTGGCAACGGCCGTCGCCGTAACGACGATTTTTTTGCTCGCTTCGGCGGTTGAGGCCCAGAGAGCGGAGCGGAGTTCAAGCAGCAGCGATGCGCGCGGACGCGCGGCCCGATCGGCCCCAAGCCGACCGGCCCCAAGCCGGCCGACGCCGCAGCGAACGCTGCCTTCGCAGGGCAGCCGCAACGTCATGTCGCGGCCTTCGACGGCCCCCACCCCGTCGATCAGTCCGCGCGTCAGCCGGCCTGCGCAGCCCAATACGCAGGTTAATCGCAACACGTCGTTGGGCACGCGGGGCTTGTCTCTGAGCAGGACCCCGACGCCCGGCATCAGCCGGTCCACCCCGGCGCCAACGACGCCCTCGACGCCCAATCGGTCGATCACGGCTCCATCGCGCAGCAGCCCGGTGATCCAGAGGCAACCCTCGATCAGTCAGCCAAGTCCGTCGGGACCGCCGGCGCAGGCCTCTCCTGCCCCGCATCCATCGATTCAGTCCAGCGTTCGAACCCCGACCACGGCGCCGAGTCTGGGCAGATCGCCCAGCGTGGGCAACCCTGCGGATTCGCAAAGACGAAGTTCGACGTTCCTTCGCTCGCCGGCCACGTCGGGTCCGTCGAGAGTCCTGAGCCCGGATCGGGCCGACAGCATCGGCGGCCGGATTGGCAGGCAGGACACCGAACGGGCCACCACACGTCCCGCGACGCCAACAACCCCCTCAACGGAACGTTCGGTTCCGTCGTCGGGTTCGGCTTTGCGGGATCGAACGGTGTTCGAACGCAGGCCTGCGCCGTCGCGGACAGAGACGCCCCAGATCAGAGCGGTTGGTCCAACGCCTCAGAGACCTGCGACCGGGTCGGAGCCGACGAGCGATTCAATGCGTCCGAGCAGCCGATCGCGTGTCGTCGAAAGGAGTCGCGATCTGAATCTCGGATCCCGGGATGGCCGCAGCGGCGCGATTACGACGCGTCCATCGTCGGGCAGTGAAGGGCTCGATCGCATTCGCGGCGCCACACGCGATCGCATCAGCGAGAGGAGGATCGATGACGTCAGCGTGCGAACCGACAGCCGCGTCGACCGGTCTGAACGCGTTCGCACGGCCGGTCCGGAATTGCGCACGCGAACGACCCTGGAGCCCCGATTGGAGCGTTCCATCGGCGCCAGGCCCACGAGGGTCGTCGAACGCGATCTCGGCCGTATTCATCGGTCGTACACAGTCCGGCCGCGCGTGGTCTATCGCGATCGTCCCGACCTGGTGCGTCATACGCCGCGTCACACCTATGTTTATCGCGATCCGTACGGTCGCCTCAGCCATCGGATTATCTGGCCGCGGTATTACTATCCGATCTACTACACCTGGGGGCCGTATCGCACGTTCCATTGGGTGTATCCGTACTATCATCGCAAGTATGTGTTCGTCAGCCTGAGCGGCTGGTGGCCTTGGGACTACAATTACGTTCGCTACTACTGGTATGGCGCCCATCCCTACGCCTGGATGGGTTACTACCCGGTCCCGCGCCAGGTCCAGGGCGATACGTACAACTACTACACTTACAATTACTACACCGGCGACGGCGACGTTTCAGCCGCGCCGGCCCAGACCAGTTCGGGTGGCCTGCCCTACGGAATTGATGCCGAGACCTATGCCCGCGTTCAGCAGAGGCTCCGTGAGCAGCAGGTGGGCGAGCCGGCCGCCGCGACCGTTGTCGATACGCAATTTGAAGCGGGTGTGGCCAGTTTCGAGGCCGGCAACTACCGCGAGGCCGCCGCGGCCTTTGCCTCGGCCATGGAGATGGCGCCGGACGACGTGATTCTCCCGTTCGCCTATGCCCAGGCGCTGTTTGCCGACGGGCGATACTCGGAGGCGGCCGAGGTGTTGCGGGCGGCATTGAGCCATTCATCGCCCGAGCAGGAAGGCGTGTTCTATCCGCGCGGGCTCTATGCGGAGGACGATATCCTCTTCGCCCAGATCGAGGCGCTCCTGGATAAGGTGGACGCCTACGGCTTCGATGCGGACCTTCACCTCCTGCTTGGCTACCATTTGCTGGGTGTCGGTGAAATCGAGTACGCGCGCGGGCCGCTGGAGCAGGCGGGCAAGGACATCCGAAACGCCGAAGCGGCCGAACTGCTCTTGGAGGTGCTGGACAAGCAGGAGGCGGCCGGGACCGATGTTCCCGACGGCCAATCGCAGGATTCGCCCAGCGTCGATGCTGCCAGTGCAGGCGACGAAGGTGAAGTGATTCTCTCCGGTGCGGCTCGGCTGGAGACGCCGGCGGCGAAAGAAGACGATGAAGCGTAGTCAGTATACGGTGCTGATTGTCCTGCTGCTGTTCGGCAGTATGGGCGGGCCGCTGGCCCGGGCCGAGCGATGGGTTCAGTGGCCCGTGCTTCCAGGTCCGGACGATCAGGAGAATCCCGCCATCGACGGGACGATCGTGGCCTGGCAGGAGTTCGTTTCGCAGTATGGCGACTACGACATCTTCGTGGTGGATATCAACGACCTTGACAACGTGTCCGTTGCGGTGATCGGCGACGCGAGCGACCAGACGCATCCGGCGGTGTATGGGAGCCGGGTGGTCTGGCAGGACTGGATCGTCTCGGAGGATTCAGCCGACTGGGACATCCGTATGGCCGACCTGAGCGACTTCGACGAACCCATCGGCTACATCGTCTCCGACATTCCGGCTAACGACGAGCAGCGGCCCGCCATCTACGGCAACATCGTCGTCTGGCAAGATACCAATGGAAGCAGTTCCAACGTTTTTGGCGCCGATGTGACCGATCCCGAACGGCCGCGCGAGTTTGTCGTCGCAGCGTACGAGGGCGATCAGCAAAGGCCGGCAATCTGGCGAACCACAGTAATCTGGCAGGACAGCTACTTCGGTGACAACGATATCATGGCGGCCGACATCCTGATGCAGGACCGGCCGGCTGAGTTCGCGGTTGTTCTGCTCGAAGGCCAACAGCAGAACCCGGCCATCAGCGGCAATACCATCGTCTGGGAGGATGACTTCTACGGCGACTGGGACATCTTCGGCGCTCAGGTCTCCGACCAGAATCAGATCAGCGAGTTCGTCATTGTCTCGATGGAGGGGCAACAGCGCCATCCGGATGTCGACGGACATTTGGTGGTATGGCAGGACGACCGCGACGGGAACTGGAATATCTACGGCCACAATCTGGTCACGGGTCGGACGTTTCAAATCACGGATGATCCCGCCGATCAGATTCATCCGGCCATCAGTGGCAATATGGTGGTCTGGCAGGACAACCGCCAGGGGCCTTGGAACATCTACGCGGCCGTGCTCGATGGTCCCGAGTTCGCGGCGAGTCAGGCGCCGGCCGGAGACTTGCACGCCGCCGGCCGGGCGGATGTCGCCGATCTGGCGATCCTGGCCGAGGCGTGGTTGGAGTCCCACGTTGGGATGAACGAAACAAGGGAACGCGGCAGCTTGCCGGTTGAGTTTCTCGAATATCCACGATAGAATCGGGGTTTCCGGGGTATGGTGCCCCGCACGCTGTCCCCGCCTCGAGGGTGGCAGGGTGGTCGGTATCGCGAATCGGAGAACGAAATAACCGGATATGGATAAGCGGCTGCGTAACGCTCTGAAGGGACTGACGAGCCCCGATGCCGAGTCCCGTCGCCGGGCCATGGAGCCCTTTGTGAGGGCGACGTTCAACATCTTCATTCGGCATTTGTATCGCTACCTCGGCAATGAGGTCGAATGTGAGGATGTGCTCGAAGATGTGTACGCCGACATTTGGGAGAACCCGGACCACCTGTGTGACATCGCCAACGACGCGCATTTGCTTCGCACGGTGTATCTCTATTACATGCGCAAGCGGCTCCGCGAGGTGTACCGGCGGATGAATCGTAATCTGGCGCTGTCGCAGGCCGACCTGGAGAACCTCGTGGCGCCGGAGCTTGGGTTGCACGAGATCGTCGAGCAAGACGAGCTCAAGCAGCTTCTGCACCGTATGCTCGGTAAGCTCAAGGCGCGCGAGCGCAAGGCGATCGAGATGTGGATGCAGGGGATGTCGAACCGGGCGATCGCCAACCAGCTCAAGACGACGGTGGGGGCCGTCAAGATGCTGGAGTTCCGGACGATCCTGAAGCTGAGGAGAATGATGAAGGAGTACTCAGACGAAGAGGACTGAGCGTCCTCTCTTGGGAGTGTTTTGCCGATGGCACATGTGAATCGAGAAATCCAGGAATTGCTGGCCGACTATGCGGTGGCGCTGCGGGACGGGTGTCTTCCCGGTTTCCTGAAATCGCTGACGCGCGAAGAGGCCCGGGCCATTCGGGAGTCGGAGGACTTCTGGGAGGCGTCGGAGATGGTGCGCCTGATGAACGGCGCGGGGTTCGGCGATAAGCTGGTGACGCCCGACGTGGGGCTTTTTATCTCACGCGTTGACGCAGCCGTCGTCTCACGGCAGAAGAAGGCGAGCGCGTCAACGCAGAGCCGCCGTCGCAACCGTGTGAATCTCTAGCCGATCGACAACAGAATTGGCGTCGCGTATGGTCATCGACAGCTATCAGTGTTCCTCGTGTTACTTCGAGGACAAGAAGCCAAGCAACCGTATCGATCCGTCCACGATCTCTGTCCCGCAGCCTCGGACGGAGTTTGCGGACGTGCTGGTGATTTTTGTCTGCATTGAGCAGTACGACGGGCGGCAGGAAGTGGAGCAGGCGGCCGAGGAGTTCAGCGCCCTGGTGAGTATGCTGGGCGAGCGGCCCATCGTATTGTGTCCCAACGTGCATCTGTCGGTCGACAGGGCCTCGGAGAAGCAGGCGGTCCTGCTGATCGGGGAGCTGGAGGCCAGGCTCGCCGAGCGTGGCCACACGGTGCATCGCCTCTCGTTCGGCCACCATAAGCGGTACGGCCTGGAGTGCAACGGCAACGTGGGCAGCGTTGTGGGCCGGCGGTTCTATGGCTCGGACCACAAGCAGTTCCTGCGTCTGATGACGCGTCTGGGCGTCTGCCCGCCCGATGCGTTGCCGAAAGACATGCCCGTCTGGGCCGAGGTGCTCATGCAGCGGCAGCTCAAGGTCCTCGGCAGCCGACGCGAGACCTACAATGCCGCCAAGAAGATGTGTGAGGACCAGTTGGACGCCACGGGCCAGGGCGAGTTGTGGACCTGCATGCTGTTCGAAGGTGAGCGGCAGCCGATGGACGATTATCTCAGCCAACTCTACACGATTATCGAAGAATATCCCGATGTCCGGGTGCACCGTGCGATGAACCTCAGCGTTCCCGGGTTCTCCAACGCCGCCCGGCATCTGTTTCGCAAGTATCCCGGCGCCATCGAATCGGGCCGGCTGCGGATCTACAACAGCAAGGTCTCCGACATCGAGTTCATGCTGAGCCGCGACGCCGTGCTGCTGGCGTTTCCGCAGATCCCGCACAGAAGGGGGTCGCATGCCGGAGAGATTTCGTTCGGCATCTACTGCAAGGACGCCGATTTCGCCAAGAACCTGATTCAGTGGTACGGCTCGTTTCTGGTCGATCCCGAGGTCGGATGGATTCGAACCGAATCCGACCTCAACGCCGTCATCAGTGAATTGGAGGAGGAGATGTTCCAAGAAGGGCGTGAGTAGACTCTCAGCAGGCGTCGATGGATCCGCTCGCTCACGCCGGGCGCAAGGCGACGCAGAAAAGTAGGGAACGGAACGGTGCAGACGCTGGTCTCGGTGACACTCGTGGCGAGCTACGTGGTGGTTCTCACGTTCGTCGCCGTGCGCGCCCGCGCCGCCCGTGAGTACACGGAGTTCTCTCTCGCTCGTCGATCCTTGCCGCTGGCGCTGGTCTTCGGCAGCCTGTGTGCGACCTACGTCGGTCCGGGGTTCTCCATTGGCTTCGTGGGCAAGGGGTTTGAGAGCGGGTTCTTGTTCTTCGGGATCGGTCTGGCCTATTCCCTTCAGAACATCCTCGTCGGCGTCCTTGTCGCGCCGCGTCTGCGGGCCTTGAACGACTGTCATACCCTCGGTGACGCCATCGGGCAGAAGTACGATCGGCGCTGTCACGTTCTGGCGGGCGTGATCTCGGTGGGGCTCTGCACCGGGTATGCCGCTGTGATGGCCAAGGCCGGCGGCGTCGTGTTCAAGGACGTCTTCGGCCTTCCGGTCTGGTCGGGCGTCGTGCTGATCGTCGGGATCACGACGCTGTACACGACCTCCGGCGGCCTGCGGGCGAGCGTGGTCACGGATGCCTTTCAGTTCACGGCCTTTGCCATCCTGTTGCCCGTCGTGCTGCTGCTGGCGCTGGGCTTTCACCTGCAGGGCGGCATCAACGGTTTTGCCGAACGGGCTTCGGCGGCCACGCAGAATGGGCTCGCCTCGAAGACGCCGTTTCAGATCATCGGATTGCTCACGGCGTTTCTACTGGGGGAAACGCTGATCCCACCCTATGCCAACCGCGCTCTGGCCTCGCGAACAACGCAGGTCTCCCGGTATGGCTTCGTGCTGGGGGGCGTCTTCAGCGTGGTCTGGTTCGCCGTGATGATCTCGCTGGGCGTGGCGGCGCGCGGCATTGTCCCGGCCGGGACCGATGAGGACCACGTTCTGCTGAACATGGTCCGGGCGATTATGCCGGCGGGGGGGTACATGTTGCTGATGGTGGTTTCGATCTCGGTCATCATGTCGAGTCTGGATTCGCTGCTCAACGCCGGGGCGGTGGTCTTCACGCAGGATATCGTCCGTCCCGTGTGGAAGGTCGCAAACGGCAAGGCCCTGGATGTGGGTCGGGCGGCGACCGTCGTGATCGCCTTTGCGGCGGCGGCCGCCGCTGCCGCGGTGCCCACGATCATCGACGGTTTGCTGGTCTGTTACACGATCTGGGCGCCGGCGATCCTTCCGGCCCTGGTCTTGGGCTTGTGGCTCAAGAAACCGCGACCGCTGGCGGGCATCCTGTCGATGGTCGTCGGGGCGCTCGTAGCGGGATTGTTTCAGCTTGCTGTGGGTGGTCCGACGGCGGTTCCCGCCATTCTTCCAGCGCTTGGCGCCGCTATCCTGGCCTATGTCATCGGTCATCTGCTCAGTCGCGAGAAGGGAGCGTAGATCATGGGAACGGTCCTTATCGCTTTCGTGGTCCTGGCCGCCGCAGCCACCATCGCCAGCGGTGTGTGGGTGGCGACCGGCCTGATCTCGGCCATGCTTGCCTTCAAGGCCCAGGCACGTGCCCTGAAGGACGCAGAGCGCCACGACCAATCCTGACGCGCCGAACCATTCCCATTTCTTGCGTGGTGTGATCTTGCGCGATGCGATATAATCGGTGCCGGGATGATGCTCCGACCGCATCTGTCCGCTTTGTGTCCATTCATCGAACCGAGATTGCTCAGGAGGCCGATATGATGACACCGACACGCCTTGCACTCTCTCTCGTTCTCCTTGCTGCATTGTTGCTCGGCCCAGCATTTGCAGCCGACCGCCCATGCTCCATGACGCCGGTGGAACTGCGGTGCGAGTACCTCAACGACCCGCTGGGCATCGACGTGACGGAGCCGCGATTGAGCTGGCAACTCGCTGCGACAGACCCCGGCGCCCGGGGGCAGCGACAGAGCGGCTATCAGGTGCTCGTGGCCTCCACGATGGACCTGCTCGACCGCTGCAAGGGCGATCTGTGGGACTCAGGCATGGTGGCCTCCGATCAGTCCGTACACGTGGTCTATCAGGGCCAGCCGCTCGGCTCGCGCGTGCAATGCTTCTGGAAGGTCCGCGTCAAGGACGAGAACGGCGTCGTATCGCAATGGAGCGAATCGGCCCGCTGGACGATGGGACTGCTGAATGGTACGGATTGGTCGGCGCGCTGGATCGGCACGGACAAGGTTTTCGAGCGCAAGCAGGGCTGGCCACCGCCCGACAACGATGTGCCCGACCCGTGGCTGCGAAAGACCTTCACGCTCGACGCCACGCCCGAGCGGGCGGCCATTTACATCGCCTCGGTCGGCTACCACGAGTTGTACGTCAACGGCCGGAAGGTCGATGACACCGTCTTGGTCCCAAGCGTGGCCAACCACCGCAAGCGGGCTCGGTATGTGACCTACGAAATCGCCGACTACCTGAGAGAAGGCAGGAACGTCATCGGGCTGTGGCTGGGTGTTTCGTGGTCGATCTTCCCGCAGTACAAGACGCCGGATAGGCCGCAGACGCCGATCGTACTGGCCCAGGCCGAGATCGAATTGCCCGGCGGCAGGACGGTGCGCATCGCCACCGACGACAGTTGGCGGACGCACCCGAGCCCCAACACGCTGCTGGGAGTCTGGGATTTCATGCACTTCGGTGGCGAACTGTACGACGCCCGCAAGGAAGTGCCCGGCTGGGGCGAGGTCGGCTTCGATGATTCGACCTGGAAGCCGGCGACGGTCTACTCGCCTTCGCTGAAACTGTCGGCCGAGATGGTCGAGCCCAACCGACGCGTTCGAGAGGTCCGGCCCGTCGCCGTTGCTGAGACCAAACCTGGTGTGTACCGAGTCGATTTGGGTGTGAATATGACCGGCTTCTTCGAGATGGACGTGCGGGGCGAGCCCGGCCAGACGATTGAGATGAAGTTCTCCGAGCAGTCCAAGGCGGACATGACGCATCGGCTGCGCAGCAGGTACATCATTGGCCCATCGGGCAAGGGCACATTCCGCAATCGCTTCAATTACTTCGCGGGCCAGTGGGTGACGATCGAGGGGCTCAAGTACCAGCCCCGGCTCGACGACATTCGCGCCGATCTCGTTCGCACAGATTATGCACGAGCGTCAAGCTTCGAGTGCTCGAACGAAATGCTCAACTGGGTCCACGATGCGACGCTGCTGACGTTCGAGAACCTGAGCCTGGGCGGCTACGTCGTCGATTGCGCCCAGCGCGAGCGAATGGGTTACGGGGGCGACGGCCACGCGACGACCGAGTGCGGCCTGAACCACTTCGGCCTGGGCGCCTTCTACACGAAGTGGGCCCAGGACTGGCGCGACGTGCAGGGCGGCGAGAGCGCCTGGGGCACCACCGGCGAGAAGGCCGAGACGACCGACGCCATCGAAAGCGGCAACCTGCCGTACACGGCACCGACCTACTGGGGCGGGGGCGGGCCCGCCTGGAGCGGCTTCTGCGTTACGCTGCCGTGGGAAATCTATGAACGCTACGGCGATGTCCGCATCCTCGAAGTGAACTTCCCGATGATCCAGCGCTGGCTGGCCTTCCTCGAAACCAAGGCCAAACACGACATGCTCGTGCGATGGGGTGGCGAATGGGACTTCCTGGGTGACTGGCTCTGGCCCGGCGCCAAGGGCGTCAACGGCGATACGATCGAGACGCTGTTCTTCAACAACTGCTTCTGGATCTTCAACCTCCAGACGGCGGGCGAGATCGCCGAGATCATCGGCGAGCAGGATGCGGCGGCGGAATACCGCGCGCGGGCTGATCAGGTGCGCCGGGCCGTACACGCCAAGTTCTTCAAGCCCGATGAGAACAGCTACGTCAACGGCTTTCAGGGCTATCTGGCGATTGCGCTGCTGGTGGACCTGCCGCCGGAGGAGTTGCGGCCGGCGATCTGGAATCGACTGGAGAAGGAAATCCTGATCGTGCGCAAGGGCCACATCCACGCGGGCATTACCGCCGGGGCCTTCCTGTTCAAGACGTTGCTCGACGCCGACCGCCAGGACCTGATCTTCCCGATGGTCAACAAGGACACCTATCCGAGCTGGGGCCTCATGCGGCGCAACGGCCTGACGGCCATCGCCGAGTCGTGGATGATGGACAATTCGCTGTGCCACAGCTCGTATCTGTACGTCGGGACGTGGTTCATCGAGGGACTCGCCGGCATCAAGCCCGATGTAAGCCGTCCCGGCTTCAAGCACTTCGTTCTCAAGCCCGGCATTATCGACGACCCGTCGATGAAATGGGTCGAGGCCCATCACGATTGCCTCTATGGTCGAATCGAGAGCTGCTGGCGGATCGACGACGACCGGCTGCTGACCCTGAACGTTGCGGTCCCGCCCAACACGACGGCGACGCTCTATCTGCCGACCACGACTGACAAGACGATCGCCGAGGATGGCCGTCCTCTGGCGGAGGCCAAGGGCCTTCGGCACGTGCGCACCGAAGAAGGCTGCGCGATCATCGAATTGGTCGCCGGCCGTTATGAGTTCAGGTCCAGTCTTGCCGTCGTCGCCAGGCCGTAGAAGAATCTCCCCATGATTGAATCACTGTATTCTGGAGGATGATCCAATGCGATGTACGTACATACGACACCTGCTGATTGCGGTGGTCTTCTTGTTGTGTGCTGTGGGCGGCACGCAAGCATCTGCGAACGATTCGGCCGAGAAGCAGATCGTGTTTCTTCCCGGCCGGGACAGCCACGGCTGGGGTGCTCACTCGTACGCCGCCGACTGCAAGCTGCTGGCCGCGATCCTCAACGAGAATGTGCCCCAGACCAAAGCCGTGGTGATTGAGAACGGGTGGCCCAGGGACCTCCAGGCCCTCAAAGGGGCTGATGCCATCGTCATCGCCTGCGACGGCAATAGCCTGATCGGCCCCGAATCCAATTGGAAGGCCCTCGACGCCATCGCGGGTGAGGGCGTAGGGATTGTGTTTCTCCACTACGCCTTGGACCCCGGCGATCGGTACGGAAAGTACCTGCTCGAGTGGATCGGCGGATACTACAAGCAGCACTGGTCTGTCAACCCGTTCTGGACGGCCCGGTTCGAGACCCTGCCGGAGCATCCGATCACGCGCGGTGTCAAGCCCTTCGAACTCCATGATGAATGGTATTACCACATGTGGTTTCGCGAAGGCATGGAAGGCGTGACGCCGATTCTGACGGCGGTCCCGCCGGACAGCACGCGCAAAAGGCCGGACGGTCCGCACAGCGGCAACCCGACGGTGCGAAGCCGGCTCGGCATGCCGGAACACGTGGCATGGGCGTACGAGCGTCCCGGCGGCGGCCGTGGCTTCGGCTGCACCGGAGGCCACACCCACTGGGTCTACGCCCAAGACGATTTCCGCAAGCTTATGCTCAACGCCATCTGTTGGGTCGCAAAGGTCGATGTCCCGCCCGGCGGCGTTGCCTCTCCAACTCCGAGCGTCGAGCAGATGGAGGCCCATCTCGAAGGCGATCGGCCCGCCGACTGGCCGCCCGAGCGGACCCGTGAGGTGATCGAGCAGATGAACGCGAAATGAGCATTCCCGAAAACCGCCGTCGCCACGGCAAAAGGGTTCACGTGAGGGAATAGATGCGTTAGAATAACCGTCTAAACTAGGTATCTGTCGCGCACGAAAGCCGGCACGATCCATTCTGCACGCATTGGATGATCGTGCCTCGATTTGAGCGAAAGGAAACGAAGATGAAGCAGATCAGCCGCCGCAACTTCCTCCAACGCAGTGTGGCCGCCACGGCTGGATCGTATCTGGCCTTGTCCGGCTCGTCTCATCTGGTCACCCGTGCGCGGGGGGCGAACGACGAGATCCGCGTTGCCGTGGCCGGGATTCGCAGCCAGGGCAACGGTCACGTCGGTCGGTTTCAGGGACAGTCAGGGGTTCGGGTCGTAGCCCTGTGCGAGCCGGACAAGGAAATTCTCGGCAACCGCCTTGCCGAGTTCAAGAAGAGGTACGAAGTCGGTGACGACGCCATCAAGGGATATGTCGACATTCGGGATGTCCTCGATCGCAAGGACGTGGACGTGATCGTGATCGCCACTCCGAATCACTGGCACTCGCTGATGACGGTCTGGGGCTGCCAGGCGGGTAAGCACGTCTACGTCGAGAAGCCGGTGAGCCACTCGATCTGGGAAGGCCGCAAGATGGTCGAGGCGGCCCGTAAGTACAATCGCATCGTCGCGGCGGGTACGCAGCAACGGTCTTGTCCGGCGGTGCAGGAGGCCGCCCGCGACATCCAATCGGGCAAGTACGGCAAGGTGAAGTGGGTTCACTGCTCCAAGCTCGGCGCCCGCGGCCCCATCGGCAAGGTCACGACCCCGCAGCCGGTGCCAGGCCACATCGACTACAATCTGTGGGCCGGGCCTGCCCCCATGAGTCCGGTGATGCGCCAATCGTTCCACTACGACTGGCACTGGCAATGGAACTGGGGCGACGGCGAGATGGCCAACTGGGGCGTGCACTATCTCGACGATCTGCATTGTCTTCTCGGCTGGAACGACGTGCCCAACAGGATGATCGCCGCCGGCAACCGATTCGCCTGGGACGACAACGGCCAAACGCCCAACATGCACTTCTCGCTGATGTATTACGACGATCTGCCGATTGTCGTCGATATCCGCAATCTGCCCGATCCGGAACGGCGGGGGGGCAACAGCGGGGCCGTGTATCTGCACTCGCGTGGCGGCAATTACATCCAATGCGAGAATGCCTCCGTTCGGCTCAGCCGGGGCGGTGGAGGCGCCTATGACAACGACGGCAATCGAATCTGCCAATACAAGGGCGACGGCGGCGGAGCCCATGCTCGCAACTTCATCGATGCCGTTCGCAGCGGTCGGCGCCAGGACCTGGCGGCCGAGATCGAGGGCGGTCACCAGAGCACCGTCATCTGCCACCAGGCCAACATCGCATGGCGGGTCGGCGCCGAGGCATCCGTCGATGAGGTTCGCGCCGCGGTCAAGTCGCACGAAGACGCCCTGAATACCCTCCACGACATGCTCGAACAGCTCGACGGCAACGACGTCGATCTCAAGAAGGAGCCTTTCATTCTCGGACCGATGCTCACGTACGATCGCAAGCAGGAAAAATACGTCGGCGCTCATGCGGAGAAGGCCAACAAGTTCGTCACGTGTTCCTACCGGGAGCCTTTCGTCATTCGCGACGAAGTCTGAGCATTCATTCTGGTTTCTTCAGTCTCGAAGGCACGGCCACGACGGCCGTGCCTTCCTTGTTTTGGCCTGCTGCAAGGGCGCGGAATTGCCATTTGCCTCTGCGGCGGGAGGCCCGTAGAATGCCGACGTAGTGCGGCCCGGCGGCGTCTGTAGTGTAGATGGCGAGGATCGCCGTGTGTGGCCGAGGCGAAGAATGGTCTGGCTGCTCCGGGCGGGTTCCGGAGCTATGAAGGGAGATCGAGATGGCGATGTTGCTGGCGATGTGCGGATTGGACTGTGCGGCTTGTCCGGCGTTGATCGCTTACCGAACCGACGACCAGGCCCTGCGGACCAAGACCGCCTCGGAGTGGTCCAAACAGTTCGGCGTCGAGATTCCGCCCGAGCAGGTCAACTGCGCGGGCTGCCTGAAGCTCGAGGGCGTGCACATCGGTCACTGCGGCGAGTGTGAGATTCGCAAGTGCGGCCTGGATCGGCACGTCAAGAGCTGCGCCCTCTGCGACGACTACTCCTGCCCAACGATCGGCAACTTCCTCGACCAGGTCCCGCACGCCAAAGCCAACCTCGAAACCCTCCGAAGCACCCGACGGGAATGATCGCCGAGGAAACAGAGATTCTGCCCAATGCTGTGGGTCAAAGGAGACACCGGAAGGACGATGAACGACACTTCCGGATGATGCAGCTTGGTACTGGGAAGTGCGTACTGATTGTTCAGCGCCGACGTCTCCGAGGCATTGCGTGACAGCAATTGTCTCGGAATGTCGGCATCTTCTCTGCCAGCCCAAAAACGGCCTCAGGAATGGCGGGCGTCCACAGTCAAAAGAGCCAGCAAAGAAGAGGGGCCCGTGCCGGATGGCACAGGCCCCTGAGTGCTGCACATACACGTACTACGTTGTTACCGGTTACCAGGAGGCCACACCGATCAGCTCGATCTCGGCGATCTGCATGCTGTTGGCAGCTTCCGGATCGCGAACCGTCGGGAACAGAACCTGATAGCTGGTGTAGGCCACATCGTTCTCGAACACGATCGGGGTCGCGTTCTTGGTGAACCGAGGCCACTCTTCTTCACCGGCGAAGTCTACGACCTCGCCCGCAGCGATCAGCTCATACGGCCCGTCGATCCCGTCGTTCGAGCCATACACCTCGAAGCTGACCGGATCGCGTTCCGGTGCATCGTTGGCGGTCGTCAGAGCCAGTTCGGTGACCACCGTGGCGCCGACGGCGGGCGTGACACGAATGCCCGTCGGCTCAACATCGCCGCGGAAGTGGAGGAACTTGGTCTCCACGTCGTTGTCGATCGCCAGAGCGGGCGCCTCGGCCGGCGGCCAACCGATCGATACCCAATCGGTTTCCACATCCGAGTCGTCCGGCACACCCTGGACCGCATCGCCCGGGCTGGTGACGTCGGCGAGCACGTTGTGGCTCATCGGCGTACCAACGCTGACCGTCACATTGACCATGCCACTGCCGTCGGCCGGAGCGTCCGGCGTGCCTGCACCGACGGTGAGCGTGGCGACATCAGCCAGATCCACACCCTCGATGGCCATCATCGGGATGTTCCAGACCTGCGTACCCGCGTAGAGCTGCGTCGCTGCCGCATCCGGATGTTGCATCGTTGCGACCTGCCCGGCCGCATCCTCGATCGCGACGTACAGACCGGCCGCATCGTTGGAGAACATCGCCTGGGCGCCGATCACCTCATTGGTCCACTCGCCCTCGACCTCTCCTTCGATGGAGATCTCGGACATCGTGGCCACCACATAGTGAGACTGCGTGTGGCTGGTCACCGCCATGCCGATGTACACAGGGTCTTCCATCTCGATCTCATGCGAGCCTTCCAGCAGCCACTCTTCGCCGTCTTCCGAAACGTAGCCGGTGAAGGTGTTGCCCTCACGGACGAGACGGGCGTAGTACGGACGAGTGATTGTCATGGTGCCTTCCAGCAGGCGCTGCGAATCCGACTCGCCGCCGGCGGCCTCGCGCCACTGCATCGAGGCGCCGCCGCCGTTGCCGCCGGTGATGGCCAGCATGGCGTTGGCTGCGCCGGCTGTCAGATCCTGACGGATCATCGGACCGGCCTTGCACCACAGGTCGACGATGTTGTCGATATCGTCGACGCGGACGATCATCTCACCGTCGCCGCTGAAGCTCTTGTAGACATAGCGGAACTGATCCGCGCTGCCCCAGATGTCGGCGCCGGCGGCGCCGATCTGGACCACGCCGTCTTCCTCGACGAACCCGACCGGGCTACCCCGGAAGGCCACGCGCAGGGTGTTGGGGGCATAGGCCGTCAGGTCTGCGCCGTCCATATCCACGACCAGCGCGTTGCCCTCTTCATCGTAGATCAACTCATCCGAGAAGATGGTTTCGAATTCGGCCGTCGAGAAGCTCCAGAGATCGCCCTCCCAGACATCGACGCCGTCGGACTCATCGACCTGCCACGTATAGGGCATGCCGTAGACCAGATCGGCGGCAAAGCTGCTGTCCTCGACCGTGGCGACCAACTCTCCGTTGATGGTGACATCGCTGGAGACGGCGCCGCGGCCGGCATACCAATCCAGCACGGTGGCCGGGCTGACGCCGGTGGCGCCGTTGGCCGGTCCGATCAAACGGGCGTGGGCCGGTACATAGGTGAACGCGACGTTGGCCAGACCCGAATCGTCAAACAGACCGCCCCAGTTGGTGTTGATCGTCAGGCGGACGAACTTGGCCCCGATCCCTTCCAGATCGATGATCGTCTCGTCGGCTTGTGCCAGTTCGACGTCTCCAAAGACTGCCCACTCTTCGCCGTCGGCGGAGTATTCAATGGTGACGTCCTTGGCGCCGTAGCCCAGCATCGACTCGAACTGCGTGTTCGAGTTGAAGATCGCCACGTCGTACATCTTGTAGACGCGCGGCAGCTCGAACTGAATCCACAGGGCCTCGCCTTCCGGCGGCGCGGCCAGCCACTGATCTGTGGCTTCCGTCGAGACGATGCCGTTGATGGCCTTCTCCGGACCGGACCCTTCCGACGGATCGCCGTTGCTCGTGGCGATGATGTTCTGCACCGCAAAGGCCATCGGCTCGGTGGTGAAGCTCGACACCATGCCTTCGACACCGTCGGCATCGATACGCCAGTAGTAGGTCGTGCCGAAATCGAGTTCGATCCCAGCCGTGCCAACGAAGACCTCTGTCTCGACGATGCCCTCGGCCAGCGGCTCCAGGGCGGCCGCATCGGTCCCGAAGTACACATCGTAGACATCGTCGCCAATGGCAGGTGCGGCCCATCGCAGGACGGCCTCAATGAGGCCGGTGGCGCCATCTGCCGGTGACAAGTTTGCCGCCATCGTCCTGTACGGGCTCAGGTACTCGCTGGAGATCAGAGTGATCTGCTCGGACCCGGGGACAATCCAGCCCCAATCCTGGCCGTCGCCGCCACCGCCTTCTTGCATGATGCCGTAGATGGCCATGATCTGGCCCTCTTCGAGCATCATCGGTTCGGCTCTCTGGCTCTCGTACTTGGTCCACTCTTGCGAGGCGGTCCAGCCGTCTACGAAGGCGACCATCTCGGCATTGGCCGGATCGTCGTCCTGGCTGATGTACAGCCTCTGGTAGTCGTCGCCGGAGACATAGAAGGTGTACTCGCCGGTCTCCGGGACTGTCAGCCACCCGCTCATCCGGGCGACGTAGTTGTCGGCAATGTTCACCCACGTCGGCTCGGCAAGAATGTCGAGCTGGTCGGCGGGTTCGCCGCTTTGTACGAGTTCAATAGCGGGATCGATATCCAGAAAACCCCACCAGATCTCCCGCAACACCTGAGCCGACGATGCCGTCGACAAGGCCATGACTACCAAGAGTGCCAATAATGCTAACTTCTTCATAACACGTCCTCCTCGGACTAATCACAATTTCTGATTCGATTACCACAGACTCCTTCACACTCTCCACATTCCCATTTGCTCGATGACCACCTCCTTCCTGCCAACGGTCCGGGCCGCGTTGTGCCCGGTCAATACCTCCGTTCGGTCCAGACCAAGAGTCAGGGCTCCCGGTCACGGCGTGCCCTCCATGGATGGGGATAAGCCCGGGTGCTCATAAGGGGATCGCAATGCGTCGGTCCGGACGACGGGCTTCGCTCGGGTGGCGGGGTTGCAGATAAGACTGCATCACTCACTCTCTCTCAAACCTCCTGACCCATGCGTTGCCATGACCAAGCCAGCGGCGTTGGCGCCGCCGTTTCTTACAGGCGCGTTCGTGCGCCGACGCGCCGGACACGCATTTCGGCCCTTCAGATGGTCGTGCACCAGCGCCGGCGGGACTCTCGACGACAGGCCTGGAAAACCCCCTCAGGCGGCTATCGCGCGAACCACCTTTCGGATTGGGACGTCAGAACCCACTCCTCTGCCACGCCGATGACTTGCGAGGACCGATAAGCATTGCTCTATCACAGGTCGAATACCCCAAGTCTATCGCACGAGCCAAGATGGTTCAAGGGAAAAAGGGAAAAACTTCCAAATTGCCGGTCCAGTGTTCGTTTTTGGGGGTTTGGGCAGGGCGCGGGGTCGAAGGCTATTCCCGCTGGGCCTGCCAGGCGGCCTCCGAGGCGGGCTGGCCGGCCTTCGGGGTGGCCATGGTGATGGGCATTTCGATGGCCAGCTTGTCGGGGCTTCGGTAGACCCTGGCCAGCGTTTCGCCGGTGGTGGCGGGCCGGTCGGTGACCAATTCGGCCGTGTTGAACGTCAGGAGGCAGGAATCGTAGAACGCCGGGTCTTTCTGGGGCAGGACGAAGGGCTTGTGGACGGTGCCGTCGCAATCGACGTAGCTGATGAACAGCCGTGTGAACACCCCGTGGAGACGCTTGCTGCTGAAAACGATCCACCGACTGTTGCTCGACCAGGTCTGCCACGATTCGCTCGTGTCGCTGCTGATCTCGAGACGCCGGTAGGGGAATCGGCCGTCTTCCTCGCGGGCCGTCAGGTCCATCAGGTACAGGTCGCTGCTGGCCTGCCAGGCAGGGAAATAGCCATAATCGCACATGCAGAACGACAACCATCGCCCATCCGGGCTGCACCGGACCATCGCGATGCTCTTGCCCGTATCTTCATACGAGAGAACGGTTTCCAGGCGGCCCCAGCGCCCGGTGTCCACATCGTAGGAGATCCGCATCAAGCTGTATTTGACCTGGTCGTACAACAGGGGCGGGCTGGGTGTGTCCCTGGGCCAGAGCACCGGGCTGCTGCAGAAATAGAGGTGCTTGCCATCGCCCGACCAGGCGGGCCAGTTCTCCAGATGCTCCTTGCGGGCGAGGTTCGGCTCGACGGCGATGCTCTGGGAGTCGTTGAAGTAACAGGCCAGGAACGACGCGAGATCGACGGTGTCGCGGACCTCGTTTCGGCTGGAATGGTAGAACATCGGCAGGTTGTTGACCGAGTAGACGGCCAGTTGCCCGCTGGGGTGCCAGGAGGTGTAGCCGAACTTGGCATCGATCTGACGGACCGTCGGACCGTCGACCAGGAGCGTGCCGACGCCGTACCTGGGCGACCGCACGCCCATCAGCATCCTGTCGCTGCGATTGCCGGCAAAGGCGTGGCAGTTGATGCAGCCGTTTTCCGAACTGTCGCTGCTGAGCAGCACCGACTTGCGAAAGCCGGTGAGGTCCCGGACCTCGATATCGATCCTGCCTTTGACCCGCAGATGGGTCGGATGCATCTTGCGATAGACCAGAAAGCGATCGATGTCCTCGTTGGCGATGCGGTTGGTAATCGTCTGGAAGCGGTTCCAGTGGCCGTCTTTGGCCTTGACGGAAACGTCGATTTGCATCTCTTGGCCGCGGTTTCGCTCCAGAAGGGCGCGCCAGGACCTTGGGCGGATTCGAATGGCGGGCTTCCGGCTGAAGATCTCAATCGGATCGCCCCGTGCGACGGAGATTCGGATGCTGTAGGCGGCGCCCGGCTCGCGGACCAGGAAGTTCAGCGGGGCGATGTTGGGCGGGATCACCGCGTCGGTGTAGTCGGGCTGGATCCGGGGCCGGCGGTCGATCGTCTGGTAACGCTCAATCGTCTCAGGCCGGCCTGGGATCACCCAAAGGCTGACGCAGGCTCCTGCTGCGACGACCAGCAGCGGTACGATAGTGGTGATACGCATCCGCACGGCGAAACCCTTCATTCCTCGAAGAAGTAATAAAAGTAATACGTGTCGGAATATGAGCCTCGCAGCGCCTCGCGGGCCTCGGCCTTGTCCTTGCCGTGTTGCTGAACGGCCTGGAAGAACTCGTGGAGTCGGATCTTGGTTTCTCTGGGGATCGTCTGTCCGGGCACGTCGATCGGCTGCCTCTTAAGGGCCCTGTTCAGCAGCACGGCTTCGACATGGTGTCTCGGGTCCCTCGGAGCGGCGGCCGGACGCAGCGCATCGACGTTCTGGGCGAACTGGTCGAGCCTCTTGGTCAGCAACAGCCCGGCCATACCGTACTCATAGGCCATGCGATTGGCCGGGTTCTCCGTCAGCAGCAGCATCAGCGTATCGGCGTCGCGGACGAAATCCTGACGAAGCATGATGGACCGCCAGTGCTGAATCGCGGCGTCCTGCGACAGCGCCGGATCGGCGTCGAGCCGGGCCAACTCGTCGCGGGCGGTGCGGCCCCAGAAGGGGGTCTTCGCCAGGGCGCCGAGAAAGACGCGGGCCGTGCTGATGTTGCCTTTGATCTTGTTGACGCGGGCAAGGCGATGGAGCAGCAGGGGCCTCTGTCCATAGGTCTCCAGGCAGATCATCAAGGCGTTCTCCGCTTGGTTGACGAGCCCCATGTCCACGCATGTGTCGAATTTCTGCCACAGCGCCTCCTGCTTGGTCAGGAGCAGGGCCTCGGGCCGCTGTGGAAAGGCGAACATCTCGTCGGCGAGTCGGCCTTCGTGATACAGTGCCCGGTTGACGGCGTGGCAGAGGAGATAGTGATACGGGTTCCTGCGGCCGATTTCGATGACCTTCGACCACTGTCCGTGATAGGAGAAGTAGTCGGTTTCGAAGAGCGTCTTGACCTTGGGATTGCGGTAGAGCAGCAAAACGGCGGCGGTGGCGGCGATCAGCGTTGCCGTGCGGAGGTTGGGGCCGAACCGGCTGCAGACGGGATCGCCGAGGAGCTTCTCGCCAACCCTGCGCATGGACTCCAGCCTCCGAGAGGGCTTGGTCTTCTTCCGCGACCGTCGCGAACCAACCGACCGAAAGAGCATCTGAGCGATCCCCAGGACAAGCAGGGCCGCAGGCAGGAAGAGGATCAGGGCCCAGACGGCCTCTCGCATCAACTCCGACGACGTGAGGGTCGAGAGCCTCCACGAGAGCGGCAGCAACTGGAAGTACGCATCGTGTGGGCGCTGCCCGAACACGACCACGCCCAGCACGAAGGGCACGGCGGCCCCCAAGGCCAGTTGAATCGCGCCGAGGCGGGGCCGGCGCCGGAAGAGGATCTCAACGAGCCCGCACAGCAGGGCAAACAGCAGGTAGGGACCTCCCGCCAGTGCGTAGAAGCCCACCGAGAACGCCAGGAACCACACGCCCGCTTCGTTCGGGCTCTTCGGCGCCAGCTTCAGATAGAGGCACAGGGCCGCCAGGGCGGCCAGCGCGCCCATCGTCACCGGCAGGTGGAACGTGTACTGCGAGTAGAGGGCCAGCAGAAGCAGCGGGCCGACGAAACGCAGGCCACGCCATCGCGGCAGGCCCACGGCCCCGATCGCGCAGTCCGTGCACAGGCAGATCAGCCATGCCTGGGCCGCGACGACCGTCGCACCGGCCCACGAGTGATAGAAGAGCTGCGACAAGAAGGCAGTGAGGTATTCGAGGATTCCGCCGGGGTACGTGAGGAACCCGGCGAAGAAGTCCCGGCCCCAGTAGAAGACGGGGAAGTTGTCGATCAGGCCGGCCCCGTGATAGAGCAGGTGTGGCTCGATCTCGAGGGCCATGTATAGATAGAACGCGACAAAGAAGACGGCTGACCACGGCAGGGCGATCCTGCGCCGGGGCCCAATCTTGCTGGTCTGGTCTGTGGTTGTCGTCATCGGCAATCTCTCAAGGCATACTGCCTCGGCTCGTTTCAACGCGACCTGAGACTTTTATCGGCAGCTAACCCCAGCCGCTTGCAC
This sequence comes from uncultured Pirellulales bacterium, assembly GCA_964610435.1. Lineage (GTDB taxonomy): Bacteria > Planctomycetota > Phycisphaerae > Sedimentisphaerales > Anaerobacaceae > Anaerobaca. Next base: position 26,466 of record CAZSXM010000022.1, read on the forward strand.
AGATTATCACAAGCCGGGGCGCTGTGGAGAGCTCATCTGGGGCGTTTGGCTTGCAGCCAGGCCGTGAGCTTCGCGGGCGAGAGGGTGTTGAGAACGTCGTCCTTGGCAGCCCAGCCCCGGCCGGCGGTCGCGACGCCGAAGTGCATCAGGCCCAGCCCGGCGGTGCTGTGGGCATCGGTCCCGATCGCCAGCTTGACGCCGGCCTCGATGGCCATCTGGCAGTGAACGTCCTTGAGATCGAGCCGGTACGGATTGGCGTTGACCTCCAGGGCCGTGCCGGTGCGTGCGGCGTGCTCGATTATCCTCGCAATGTCCAGGTTCATCGCCTCCCGCTGGCCGAGAAGCCGGCCCGTCGGATGGCCGATGCAGCTCACGTAGGGGTTGTCCATCGCCTTGAGCGTTCGCATCGTGACCTTCTCGCGGGGGCTGCCCATGCCCGAATGAATCGACGCGACGACGTAGTCCAGCTCGGCCAGCAGCTTGTCGTCGAAGTCGAGCGAGCCGTCGGCGCCGATATCGACCTCAGCGCCGGCCCAGAGGGTGATGTCCTTGAGCCCGGCGGCGATCTTGCGAATCTGCTCGATCTGTTTGGTGAGCCGCTTGGGACTCTGGCCGTTGGCGACGACCGACGATTCGGAATGGTCGGTGATGCAGAGGAACTTGTAGCCCCGTTCTTGGGCGGCCTCGGACATTTCCTCGATGCTGTTGCGGCCGTCGGAGGCGACGGTGTGCATGTGGAAATCGCCTTGGATGTCCTCGATCCGCACCAGTTGGGGCAGGGCGTGCGCGCGGGCGGCCTCGATCTCCCCGCGATCCTCACGCAGCAGCGGCGCGACGGGGTCCAGGCCGAGCTTCTGGTAAATCTCCTCTTCCGTTGCGCCCGCCAAGAGCGTGTCCCCGTCGAACAGGCCGTACTCGTTGAGCTTCAGCTTGCTTCTGACGGCGATCTCCCGCAGGCGGACGTTGTGCTGTTTGGAGCCGGTGAAGTACTGAAGGGCTGCCCCAAAGCTCTCGGCCGGAACGACGCGCACGTCCACCTGCACCGGCGTCGTCTCGGTCTGGATGATGGCCGAGCCCTTCGTGTCGCCGGCCGCCAGCACCCGTTCGACGAAGGACGCCTGCGTGAACGATTCGATCATCTTACGGGGGCTTGTCTTGCTCTTCCCATCCCGTTTGCTTGCGGCCACGAGGATATCGACGTCGCCGATGGTCTCGGCCCGTCGGCGGAGCGACCCAGCCGGCTCGATCCGCTCGACCCCCGGCAACTCGTGCAGGTGGGCGACGACCATCTCGGCCGCTTCCATCGCCTGATCCAGCCGAATACGGCCCGTCGATTTCTCCAGAAACTCGATCCCGCGTGCGATGCCTGCGGCCTTCTTCTCGCCGAAGCCCGGCAGTGTCGCCAGCGTCCCGTCCTCGATGGCCCTCTTCAGATCGCCGATGCCTTCGACGCCGAGCCCTTCATAGACCGCCTTGACCCCCTTGGGACCCATGCCGGGGATGTGCAGCAATTCGAGCAGTGACGGGGGGATTCGCTGCAGCAGTTCCTCATGCGCCGCGACCCGGCCGCTCTCGACGAACTCGCGGATCTTGGCCAGGCTTGACTTGCCGACGCCCGGCGTCTTGGCAAGGCGGCCGTCTTCGAGCAGGACGCCGATGTCGGTCGGAAGCTCGCCGAGGGCGCGGGAAACCTTGCGGTAGCTGTTGACGCGGAAGGGGTCCTCCCCGAGGATCTCCATGATATCCGCCATCTGCTCAAAGATTGCGCTGAGTATCGCGTTTCTCATGGCGGTGATTATACTGGTCTTGTCACGATTCATTCAAGGAGCGTTCTCATGGGCAAGACGGGCTGCGACATCCGCATCGGCACTTCCGGCTGGCACTACGACCACTGGCGGGGGCGGTTCTATCCTGAGAAGCTGCCCAAGAATCGGTGGCTCGAACATTACGCTCGGCACTTCGACACCGTCGAGATCAACAACACGTTCTATCACCTGCCCAAAGAGCACACGGTGGTAAACTGGCATGACACGGCCCCGGCCCACTTTCTGTATGCCGTCAAGGCCAGTCGCTACATCACTCACGTCAAGAAGCTCAACGATCCCTCCGAGTCGCTGGACCGTTTTTTCGGTCTGGCCGATCTGCTCAAGCGGCGGCTCGGTCCGATCCTGTATCAGTTGCCGCCCAACCTGCACAAGGATCTCGATAAGCTCAACGACTTCATCCTGGCTCTGCCCAGGCGCAGCCGCGCCGTCTTCGAATTTCGTCACACCAGTTGGTACGACGACGAGACCTTCGATCTGCTGAATCGGCGCAGGGTGGCCTTTTGCGTCCATGACATGGCCCAGAAGGCATCCCCTCGGGTCGTCACCGGCGAGAAGGTCTACGTCCGGTTCCACGGGACGACCGGCCGCTACGGCGGCAACTACACCGACGCCATGCTTGCCGAATGGGCCGACTGGCTCATCGTCCAGGCCAAGAGCGTCAAAGCCATCTACGTCTACTTCAACAACGATCTCGAGGGCCACGCCGTGTGCAACGCCGGGACACTACAGGAGCTCTTGACGGATTGAGGAATTCCGTGTTGAGCGGCGAGCGGGCAAATTGTATACTCAAGGCGGGTCTTGCGGCGTGGAAACCATGCAAAAACACACACGGGCAATCGAACAGCGGGCCGGTTCGGCGCATCTGGGCCGTCAGAAGGTGGTTCCTCTGCGTGCTCGGGCGGCGGTCGAGGCCGAGCAGCGCGATTTGGCGCAGCGGCTGCGCCACGGCGACCGGGCCGCCGCAGAGACCCTGGTCGAGCGGTACCACGAGCGGATCTACGTGTTCATGCGGTCCATGGGACACGACCGACAGACCAGCGAAGATCTGACTCAGGAGACGTTCATGCAGGTTTGGCGTCATATCGGCCAATTGCGGGAAGGCAAAGCCCTCACGGCCTGGCTGTTTCGGATCGCGGGCAACGCGTCCCGGCTGTATTGGCGAAGGCACAAACGTCCTGCGCCGGTCGGGATCGACGAGATCGAACCGATGCAGGACAAGGTCGATTCCGCCCAGCGGGCCGGCGACCGAGAGTTGTTTGCCGGGTTGCACCAGGCGGTGGGCCGGCTTCCGTGGAAACTCCGACAGGCGGTCGTCCTGCATTACATGGACCAGTTGACGATTGCCGAGGCAGCCGAGGCGGCCCAGGTTCGCGAAGGGACGCTCAAGAGCCGGCTGAACAGGGCCCTGGAGGCCCTGCGAAAAGAGATCGCCAGAGAATAAGGCAAAAGACGCAACCGCATCGGCCAGGGTTGGTGGCGAGGGCAGCGCATGTTGACCGACAAAGAGCGAATCGAGGAACTGCTCAGAGCCTTTCCGAAACAGGGCTTAGAGCCGGTTCGTCCCGGCCTGGTGCAGCAGATCAAGGACCGGATCCCGCACAGGCTGATCGCCCATCGCATGGACGGGATCAATATCATCGTCGACTTGCGGATCAGCCGAATCACCGCCGCCGCCGTCATCGTTCTGGCCCTGATCCTGGCCGGAGGACTCTTCGGGGGCCGCGAAGCGCTCAGCGGACGGGTGCTCCGGGACGGAAGGGTCGTGCTCCGGTATGCCCTGGCAGGAGAAAGAGCGACCCGCAGCGATGTCGTGGGAGAACTGGTGAACCTGCGCGACAGCCTGATCGCGCAAGGCCGCGAAGTGGTCTACTACGGCGATTATGCCCACCTCCACAATCCGCACGTGGTCCTGATGCACTGGAGCCTCGACGAGGAGGATCGCTACGGGGTGATTCTGGGCGATCTGTCGGCCCGGACGGTCAGCGGCAAGACGCTGATCCGGCTTCAGGGCCATATGCTCAGGGAACACCGCAAATGAGTCTGAAAGACCCACCCGCTGCGGTGTGGGGTTGTCTCTCTGCCGCACGATCGGTACAATAGTGAGAGGTTCTGCAACGGGGGCTTTGGGCTGATTGGTTGAAAGGGGCTTGTCATGCGTAGAGGCCGTGGGTTCACACTGATCGAGTTGCTTGTGGTTATCGCGATTATCGCCCTGCTGATGGCGATCCTCATGCCGGCCCTGTCGCGAGTCAGAAAGCAGGCCCAGACCGTCGCCTGTATGGCCCGGCTCAAGAGCTGGGGCCTGATGCTCAAATTCTACACCGACGACTACAACGGAAGCTTCAATCCCGGATGGAGCGTCGGCGAGACCACTCTGTGGCAAAACGCCCTGCGTCCCTATTACAGGGACCAGTGGGAGCTATTGCTGTGCCCGACGGCCACGCGGACTGATCACTATGGCCAGGAGGGCACCTTTATGGCCCAGACGCGCACCCTGCAAACCCCGGGTGGAGGGTCGCAGGAGTTCATCTTCAGTTACGGCATCAACAGTTGGACCAACCACATGACTGGCGACCGAGGTGATCGCAAGGTGGAATGGTTCTGGAAGACGACCGAGCAGAGCGGGCAGTACAACATCCCCGTATTCGCCGATTCGACGTGGCACGACGCCTGGCCCCGACACACCGATGCGCCAATTCCGTTTCCCTGGGACTTTGGCGGCGGCGACCAGGGGACGTCGGGTGAGATCAACCATTTCGTTATCGACCGGCACAGTGGATGGGTGAATTTCCTGTTTATGGATTGGTCGGTCCGGCGCGTGGGGCTCAAGGAGGTCTGGACGCTCAAGTGGCACAAGGAATTTGACACGGCCGGACCCTACACCAAGGCTGGTCAGATGGATCCGTCGGACTGGCCGGCGTGGCTGAGCAAGTACAGGGACTACTGACCGCGCGTGTCAGTAGATGATCGCGGTGACTTCCTCGATCTTTCGGATCACTTCGGTCGCGTCGGAGGGGTTGGAGACGTAGCCGTCGAAGCCTTTCTGCATCAGCGCGGCCGCCTCGGGTTCGCTCAGGTGGTTGGCCAGGGCGATCAGCTTGATCGTCGCGTATTCCTCGTTGTCACGAATGTGCCGGCAGATCCCGTTGGCATCCACCTCGTTGGCCAACAGATTGATGAGCACGACGTGGGGCGTGAACCTCTGGATGGCGACCCCCGTCTCGAACGTGGTTCCGGCGGCCTGGACTTCATAGCTGTCCTTGGCATTGAGACGATCGACCAGTGCGGTCTGGGTTTGCGCGTCGCTGTCGATGACCAGGACCCTGAGCCTGCCGACCGACAGCGTCCCGGTCGGCATATTGTGCGCCTTCATGAATCGCACCAGTTCGGCCAGCGGGATCCGGCGGTCTTTGCTGCCCGGGATGCGATAGCCCTTGAGCCGTCCGGAGTCGAACCATTTGGAGACCGTTCGCGGCGCGACGTTGCAGATCTTGGCCACGTCTCCGGTCGTCAGAACGTTCTTGCCTTTTGCCATCGTTGCGATTCCTGAATCAAGGTCCTTGTGCCGTTCCTGTCTTCGGCGTCCGGGCCGGGCGGATTTAACCGAGGGTCACAAACTCGCACTGCAAGGCCCCAATCGCCCATTTCAGCGACGGATAGTCCCATAAGCCGCACGCCGTCTTCGCCGTCGCCAGCCGGCCGGTTTGGGGGCAACGGAGGCGATTCCACTGGACGTGGCCGGTGGGCCGATTAGAATGCTCTGTCACGATCGACCCGTACGCAGGAGCGCAGGATGCAGATTTACTTGTCTCGGCCCGACATCACGGAGAAGGAGATCGCCGGCGTTGTCGAGGTGCTTCGCGGCCCCGATCTGTCGCTGGGGCCCAAGCTGGCTGAGTTCGAGGGCGCGCTGGCTCGCTACGTCGGGCGGCGTCGGGCGGTGGCGGTCAACAGCGGCACCAGCGGGCTGTTCTTGAGCCTGCTGGCCCTGGGCATCGGCGCCGGTGATGACGTGATTACCACGCCGTTTTCGTTCGTCGCCTCGACGACGTCGATCGTGATGACGGGGGCCCGGCCGGTCTTCGTCGATATCGACCCGGTGAGCCTGAACGTGCGTCCCGACGCGATCGAGGCGGCGATCACGCCGCGTACGCGCGCGATTCTGCCGGTGGAGACATTTGGCAACCCCGCCGGCTTCGATGCGGTCTGTGAGATCGCCGAGCGGCATGGCCTGTCCGTCGTCGAGGACAGTTGCGAGGCCCTGGGCTCGGCCCTGCACCGCAGGATGGCCGGAACCTTTGGCACGATGAGTGTCTTCGGGTTCTATCCCAACAAGCAGATCACCACTGGCGAGGGCGGGGCCATTCTGACCGATGACGAGGCCCTGGCCGACCGGTGCGTCTCACTTCGCAACCAGGGTCGCAGCGCCGCCGGTCGGTGGCTGGCCCACGAACGTCTCGGCTACAACTTTCGACTCAGCGATATCAACTGCGCTCTGGGCCTGGCTCAACTGGCCCGGATCGACGAGATCAAGGCCAAACGCAGCCGCGTGGCCCGCTGGTACCAGGAGATGCTGGCCGATGAGGACCGCCTGATCGTGCCGGCGGTCCCCGACGGCGTCGAGATGAGCTGGTTCGTCTTCGTCGTCCGATTGGCCGAGTCTTGTGGGTCCGGGCATCGCGATCGTTTGCTCGACGAGATGCGCCGCCAGAAGATCCAGGTGAGCAACTACTTCCCCCCGATCCATCTACAGCCGTTCATCGCCGCCCGGTACGGACACGGCCCGGGCGATTTTGCCGTCTGCGAGCAGGCGGCCGCCCGGACGGTGGCCCTGCCGTTTCACACGCAGTTGAGCGAAGAGGACGTGGCCTTCGTCTGCGGCGCCCTGCGCGGCGTTCTCGACGCGGCGGGACGCTGAGGTCCCGGTCCTATCGGGCGCCTCTCGCGCCGTCGCTTTTCCATTTGCATCTCGGCCTTTTTGTAGCAAGTATTTACGTAGAGATGGATTCACGCTACTACGCTGGGACTGGCATGGAAAACCGCACAAAAGAAGGGGGGACTCCATTGGGTTGGAGATCGAAACTTGTCTTCCTGCTGATCGTCTACGGCGCCGGCTTCGCGACGGCCGTCTATTGCCTCTCGCCGCCCCCTGAGGCGGACCCCGGAGAAGGCTTGGAGACGGGCCGGCTTCTTGCGACGTTCAGGTCGGAGGAGTTCACCCGGTCGGTCAATTCGGGCATGCACAAGGCCATCGCGTTCGGAAAGGAGGCCGCGACAAAGGCCGCTGAAGCGATTCGAGAGAAGATCGACGAGGCCCAGGCCAAGTCGAAGGGCTGAACGCGCCGCAACCTATCTCGCCGAGGCAACCACAAGCGACTCCGGTAGAGGGGTCGGGGTCGCGATCGCGGGGGTGTTGACCGTACATATCGCCAAGCCGCGCGGCCGGACCGCCCGCGGCCCGCGCAGGCGGTACGGCTGTGGAGACAGCCCATTTCACATCACCCAGGGCATCTCCGGTCGCAGCAGGGCGTTCCGGCACGGTCGCCGTTGGCACCTGCTCGCGTGGCCCGCCACGCAACTTCCATACTCCGATCCAATTCCGGAGATTACGTCTGATAACATCTCAAGATTTGCTTGCCTTTTTTCCGAAAGAATAGTACAATCAAAATCGAGTCGTTACCGTATATTCCGATAGGATGTTGTTCTGCCGCAACTCGAAATGATTCGGCCAGAAAAGGAGACGGTGTAATGAAGTTGAAGCAACGAGGTTTCACGTTGATTGAGTTGTTGGTCGTGATCGCCGTCATTGCCCTGCTGATGGGGATTCTCATGCCGGCGCTGCAGAGGGCCAGAGAGCAGGGCCAGCGGGCCGTCTGCATGAGCACGCTCAAGCAGTTGACGCTCTGCTGGATCATGTACGCCGACGATAACGACGGCAAGCTCATCAACGGCGAGGCGGGTGTAGACCACAGAGGGAGGGCGGTTCACGCGAACGAACTCGAGTGGGTCGGCCGGTGCTGGGCCGAGCCCTACAATCAACCGGTTCCGCCGGCGGTGCAGATTCCTATCGAGACCCAGAAGGAACGCATCATGGCCGGCTCGATGTGGCCGTACGCCAGAGATTTCGGCATGTACTCGTGCCCGACCGGTATTCGAGGCGAGCTGCTCACGTACAATATCATGGACGGCGTCAACGGCATGCCGAGAGACGGGACCTTTACGGGCACTTCGCCCGCGAACGGGCCCAACGGCAGGAGGCTCTGGGTCAAGACGCGCGAGGACATCCATCAGCCGTCGTATCGTCTGGTCTTCATTGACGAAGGCGCCTCCACGCCGGACAGCTTTGCCGTCCACTGGCAGGGAAGCTTCAACTGGTGGGATGACCCGCCGGTCCGCCACGGCGACGGCACCATCGTCTCGTTTGCCGATGGCCGTGTTGATTATCGCAAGTGGAACGGCCGACAGACGGTCTCGTACGGCAGGACCTACGCCAACTACAAAGGCCCTGGATTCACACCGGCCACCGAGGATGAATGGGAGGATTTGGAGTTCATCCACACCGGCACTTGGGGCCAGACGAATCCCAGTTTCCCACGACACTGATCCTTCCGTATTCCCGGACACGATACCCACAAAGGCGGATGTACAATCCGCCTTTTTTTTTGTTCTGGGGTTGTCGCGTGGGCAGGACCGCTTCGGCCCGGTCCGATCAGAGCGTCACGAGCATGGCCTGGGCCACTTCCCTGGCCTTGTCGGGGCTGACGAGCAATTCAACGAGTTTCAGGGCGAATTCGATGGCGGTCGCAGGGCCCTGGCTGGTAACGCACCGGCCATCGACGACGACCCGATCGCGCCAGACCCGGCTGGGGTCCAACTGGCCCTGCATCGCCGGATAGCAGGTCGCCTTGACGCCTTCGAGCAGCCCGTGATGGTGCAGGACGACGGCCGGCGAGGCGCAAATGGCCGCGTAAAGCCGGCCCGCATCCCTTTGCCCTTTGAGCAGGGCGATCAGCGGGGCCGAATCGCGCAGGTGCTCGGCGCCCGGCATGCCGCCGGGCAGGGCGATGCAGTCGTACGTCCGGCCGGCGCACTCGGCGATCAGGGTGTCGGCGACGATCTTCATGCCCCGGCTGGCCGTGACCTGAAGGGCTCCGACCGATGCGACGGTGACGTCAACGCCCGCCCGCCGCAGCGTGTCGATGAGGCAGGCCGCCTCGATCTCCTCGGTGCCGTCGGCGACGGGAACGAGAGCTGTCCTGGCCATAAGTACCACCAGATAGAGGGACCAAATATCGAGAAGCAAACCTCAAAATGACAGATCAAGACTCAAAGAACGCTATCGCGAAGCGATTCCGCATGTTTGATCTCCGCATCTTGATCTTTGAGGTCACTTCATCTTCGCGATGATGGCGTCGGCCATCTCGCGCGTGCCGACGGCGCTCGGATCGTCACGGTTCGGCTTCATGTCGTACGTCACGTCCTTGCCCTCGGCGATCACGGCGGCCACCGCGTCCTCGAGATTGTCGGCTTCCATGGCCTTGCCGAGGTGACGCAGCATCAGGACGCCGCTGAGGATCAGGGCGGTCGGGTTGACTTTGTTCTGGCCTTTGTACTTCGGCGCGCTGCCGTGGGTGGCCTCGAAGATGGCGGCCTTGTCCCCGATATTGGCCCCGGGCGCGACGCCCAGCCCGCCGACGAGCCCGGCGCACAGGTCGCTGAGGATGTCGCCGTAAAGATTGGGCATCACGATCACATCGTACAGTTCCGGCTTCTGGATCAACTGCATGCACATGTTGTCGACGATGCGGTCTTCGAACTCGACGTCGGGGAAGTCTTTGGCGACCTCGCGACTGACGTCGAGCCAGAGGCCGTCGGAGAACTTCATGATGTTGGCCTTGTGTACGCTGGTGACCTTCTTGCGGCCCATCTTCTGGGCGTACTGAAAGGCGAAGCGGACGATGCGGTCGGTGCCGGCCACGGAGATCGGCTTGATACTGATGCCCGAGTCCGGACGGATCTGACGCTTGCTGTGCCTGTTGAGCCATTCGATCAGCTCGCGCGTCTCGTCGCGGCCCTTTTCGAACTCGATGCCCGCGTACAGATCCTCGGTGTTCTCTCGCACGACCACCAGGTCAATCTCCGAATACCGGCTGCGCACCCCCTGGTAGCTCTTGCAGGGCCGAAGGCAGGCATACAGTTCGAAGGCCTGTCGCAGGTGTACGTTGATGCTGCGGAACCCGGTGCCGACCGGCGTCGTGATCGGGGCCTTCAGAGCGATGCCGTTGCGCGCGATCGACTGGACCGTCGCATCGGGCAGGGGCGTGCCTTCGCGTTCCATAACGTCCACGCCGGCCTCGGCGAGGTCCCACGTGATGTCCGCGCCGGTGGCATCGATGCAGCGACGCGTCGCCTCGGCGATCTCCGGGCCGATGCCGTCCCCGGTAACCAGTGTCACATTCGTCATTCCAGAACTCCTACAGGCCGGAAAAACGCATATCCTACCGCCGGATCGGGTCCCGGTCAACCTTCGATTCGGCTGCGATTCTCTGTCGGACGCCACGGGCGGCCGACGCGAGGAGAATTTCAGGTTTTCGGTGTTAGAAAACGGGCCGACGAGCGTCTATCTGGATAAGGGGATCGGACGATCCCGATATGAGAGCCATAGTTTGCATGGAGCACTGCGATGAAACGGAACTGCTGTCTACTGCCGGATGGGCGCGATGACCGTTCTGTTCGAGTTGACCTCTCGGCCTGCAAAGGCCCGGCGACAGACCACGAGAACCTCTTCGCATGGGGCGCGCGGGCCCGATGGGAGACCGAGTGCTTCCTCAACGGCCATATGTGCGACGCCACCAAGGGCTGGCCCTTGCTCGGCGCCGGCGGCGGATGATCGTCTCGCTTTTTGCATTTGACGGCTCCGCCGTGTGCCGGTAGGCTGGTCGCGACACCGATGCAGCCGACGTGAAACGGACCTTTGACACCCTACTGCAAAGGAGAGCGATCATGGCGAAGAGCGGACAGGTCAACGTGGCGATCGTGGGGCTCGGATTCGGAGCGGAGTTCATTCCCATCTACCAGGCGCATTCCAAGGCCAACGTCGAGGCGATCTGCCGGCGCAACGAGGCGAAGCTCAACGAGATCGGCGACGCCTTCGGGATCGCCAAGCGCTACACCAACTACGACGAACTGCTGGCCGACCCGGCGATCGATTTCGTCCACATCAACTCGCCGATCCCCGACCACGCGCCGATGTCGATCGCGGCGCTGAAGGCGGGCAAGCACGTGATGTGCACCGTGCCGATGGCCACGACCGTCGAAGAATGCGAGCAGATCGTCTCGCTCGTCAAGGAGACGGGCCTGAAGTATATGATGGCCGAGACGGTGGTCTACAGCCGGGAGTTCCTGTTCATCAAGGAGATGTACGAAAAGGGCGAGCTGGGCAAGGTGCAGTACATGCAGGCGTCGCACCCGCAGGACATGGAGGGCTGGCCGGAATACTGGGAGCGGATGATCCCGATGCACTACGCCACGCACGTGGTCTCGCCCGTGCTCGGGCTGGTCGGCGGTCGGGCCGAATACGTCTCCTGCTTCGGCTCGGGAGCCATCGATCCGCGATTGGCGAAGAAGAGCGGTAACGAGTTCGCCGTCGAGTCGTGTCACATCAAGATCAAGGACTCCGACGTCGCCGCGCACATCTGGCGGTTCCTCTTCGACACCGCCCGGCAGTACCGCGAGAGCTTCGATGTCTATGGCTCGAAGAAAAGCTTCGAGTGGACGCTCGTCGAAGGCGAAGAGCACATCCTTCACACCGCCAAGAAGCCCGAGCCGGAGATTCCTTCCCGCGTGACGGTGCCGGACTACGCCCACCTGCTGCCGGAAGAGATTCGCAAGTTCACGCGTTCGATCCAGGACGCCGGACATCTATCGTTCATCCAGGGCGGCGGCCACGGCGGATCGCACCCGCACCTCGTCAACGAGTTCGTCGCGGCGCTGCTCGAAGACCGCGACCCCCGACCCAACGCCGTCACCAGCGCCAACTGGACCTGCGTCGGCCTCTGCGCCCACCAATCGGCCCAGCAGGGCGGCCAAATCGTCCCCCTCCCGGACTTCACCCTGACCGACTGAGTGACATCGCGAGCGGGAAGGGGCTGGACAGAGGTGGGCGCCGAACGTATCATGGTCGAGTCCATGCTTGTGGTTTCGAATTGATGGAGTCTGCCATGATGAGTCGTGTCGTTGTCGTGTTGGTCCTTCCATGCTTGCTGCTGGGCTGTTCGGCCGGGAGGCGCGATCCTCGCGCGCGGGCGGCGATTTGCGCCAAGAGCTGGAAGGCCAAGGGTTTTGCATTCGATCCCGACACGATGACGTGCGATGAGATGTTCGAGCGGGCGCAGGCGATTCGCAATGCCGCGTATTGGCAGCAGCGTCGGTACCGCTTCGACCCGAACACGATGACCGCCCGCGAGATGGACCGCCGAGCGGCGGAGCTTCGCCGGATGGGGGTGCGGGTGTACCCGTCGGCGCAGGCCGGGGAGGGCGTTGCGCCGCAAGACATCGCGACCCGCCGGATGCTTGAAGGAATGACCATCGCGCAGGTCCGCGAGCGGTATCCGCAATACGACGATATGGACGACGTGGAACTGGCGTTCGCGATCCACGAGAAGTACTTCGGCGACGTGCCCTTCGCCGAGTTCGCCGACCGCTTCCTGGCGCAGTGAGCTGGATCGTTTCGACCGCGCGTTCACTCGGATGCGACCCGGCGGATTTCGGTCAGGGCCGCGCGGCTGAGATAGCGGCCGAAGAAGAGCCGGTAGTCTTCCTCGCTGACATCCGGATGCTTCGCAAGGTATTCCTCCACCACATCCATGCGCGTCTGCAGCGCCTCGCAGCCGAACTGGGGCACTGCCCACCGGCAAAGTTGGCCTCGAAGAACAGACACAGGTCGCAACGATAGCCGCACTTGGCCACAATCGGTTCCATAAGCCGCACTCCTTATCCACGGGATTGGGGCGGACGACATCTTCATTGAGCCGCGCGTTGGGGAGACTCGGGGTCCGATGCCTCCTTCGGCACATTGTGCTGGCCGGCGCCCGGGGCGGCGGCCTTCTGCTTCAGTTCGCGGAGCTTGCCAGTGACTTTCTCGATCCGTTCTTCCCCCGTCGGGTCCGGAACCATGTGTTCGGTCTCGCCGAGAAACGTCAGAATCGTGGCCGTACATGCGATCGGATCGAACACGGCCCATAGCCAAACCCCAAGCTATCCGATTCAGTTGTAAGGCCATCTTGCACCAGTCTTCTACACGGAGGACGGGCTGATGCCTCAAAGCTGGTCACGACTGCTTCTAATTCGCCTCTGCCTCATCGTCAAGGTCGACATCTTCAGCTATGGCTGGCAACATCCAACCCTTCTCTTTGAATCGCCTAATGTCATCCCGAATTGCGTCTTCCTTGATCAGCTCTGGGGTGGTCTTCATCATTGCGACGAGAAGAGCCAAGTGTGTCGCTTCCCGAATCCGCTTAGTCTTTGCCAACGCATGACACAAACAGTGGGCCTTAGGCTGAAACGCTTCAAAGTACGGGAGCCTGAGGAGCAAGTCCTCGCAAGCGAGTACAAACAGCTCAGGATCTAGCGAATAATCAACACCTTTCTTGCCAATAGATCGAAAGTAGATTTCCGCCGCCTGTTTGATGCCGCTTATGAGGAAGACAGCAGGTGCCTCCCACTGATATGATTGATCCACAGCCTTTACAACTTCCTCCGGATCTTTCGTCGTGGTTGCAAGGCGAGCGTGGCCTGCCCAGACGGCAAATAGCGGGGTGATGGAACTCTCAGAGGTGAATTTCTCGTTGATACGCAGAGCCCTCTCTTCTGCGTCACGCAAGATATCCCGACAGAAGTTTAGAGCATCTCTACGGCTCTGTTCCCTCAAGTGACTGAACTCTTGCGAGAATTGCTGCCGCTGCTCTTGTAGCTGCACCGACTGATAGTGGAGGCTCGCAGAAAACCAGATAACGGCGAGTAGCCCCCCAACGGCTGCAAATAGACTTCCAATTGCTGAATACTGGGAGGGTGTCAGCCAGCTCATCAGCAAAAAACCCAGAAGCACAACGATGATCGTCAGGCCAATTAGCAGTCTCTTCTTCGGCATATGGTTTCTCCCGAGTCTCAGAGGGAATTTCCTATCCACCACGCTCATTCCCGGCAGGATCGTATCTAGTCTATCGCTCAGGCCGGTCGAATGGCAAGCCAAATACGCTCCACAAACAGGCCAAATCTCCTTGCAAGCCCCACCCCGCTCGGCTGAGCCGTGGGCAGGCAGCTTCAAGCCCACAGGGCTTGGGGATGGCAGGGCCCGGCGGTTTCGATTGCATTTGACACGGGGCTGTGGCGGGACTACGCTCGGTGCCGCTGCTGGGGTGGTTGTGTCTCTGTGCGGTGGTCTTCTCGATGTTTGGAACTGTGGGAATGAAACGAGTTTGCGTCTATTGCGGCAGCGGGGTCGGGGGGCGGCCTGAGTATGCCGACGCCGCACGTATGCTCGGCAAGGCCCTCGCCGACCGCCGTCTGGACCTGATCTTCGGCGGCGGACGGATCGGCATGATGGGCGTGATTGCGCGGACCGTGCTGGAGCACGGCGGCCGCGTCACGGGCGTGATCCCCAAGGCGCTGCACGAGATGGACCTGGCGCTGACCGAGGTGGCGGACATGCGGATCGTTGCCGACATGCACGAGCGCAAGGCGCTGATGGCAGAGCTTGCCGACGCATTCATCGCGCTGCCGGGCGGGTTCGGGACGACCGAAGAATTGTTCGAGGTCCTGACGTGGGCTCAGCTTGGCCTCCATGGCAAGCCGGTCGGTCTGCTGAACGTCGCGCGGTACTTCGACGACCTGATCCGTTTTGTCGATCACGCGACGATCCAGGGGTTCATCGACCCGGCGCATCGCGAGCTGCTTCTGGTGGCCCGGACGCCGGACGAGCTGCTGGCCCGTCTGACGGACCACAAGGCTCCGCAGGTGGACAAGGCGCAGTGGGCCCTCCGCATGGGCCTGAAATGACCGCCTGCATCCGGCCGCACGGTCGCGTTCGTGTGGGATAGCGAACGATTTCCCCAAGGCTGCCCAACGCACCGTGTGCGTCAGATCCGGCTTGATTCGCAGCGGCAGACGTGATATGATAGAGGTCGGCGTGGTACTGGCGGCGGAGGTATTGTGTTGGGGGTGTTCGCGTTGGCACCGAGAAGGGCGACGATTGGGACCACGTTCCTGACGGACGCGATGCGTCGTCGGTGGGCGAGGGGGCGGTCCTGGATGCGATGTGGGTTTGCAGTCTGTTTGCTGTTGTACGTGGTTGCTCTGGCCGGTGCGGCCCCAGGACATCCCTGGACGCCGCCGGCGCGCCCGGCGGTACCCCCGGCGATCAGCGGGACCTATCCGAACGACCTCGACAGCAATCGGATCGACGACGAACTGGAGGCCGATTTCGCGCTGGCGCCCGGTCCGTCGCCCCTGTACGGGTTGAGCCGGTCGCTGGGAACGGCCCCGGTGAGCGAGCGGATCGTCGAGGTCGAATTGGTCTTCGATGAACCGGTAACGCAGGAGCAGATCGATGCGTTCATCGCGCTCGGTGGCGAGATCACCTATTTGTACGAGGCGGTGTCCTACGGCTGGAACGGCCGGATCGCACTCGCCCACGTTGCGTCGATGCCGGCGACGATGGGACCGACGCTTGTTCTGGTGACGCCTGCGGCGCAGAATGTTCGGTTGTATATGGATAGGGCCTCGCAGGTCGGGCGGGTGCGTCCGGTCTGGCGGTCGGGATTCGCCGGCCATGTCGAGGGATTTCGTGGCAACGCGGACACGACCATCGGCTTTATCGACAGTGGTGTGGATTGTACGCACGCCGACCTGGCCGGACGATGTGTCCACTGGGCCGATATCAGCGGCGAACTCACGCCCGATCCGGTGGACTACGATGGGCACGGCAGCCGCGTGGCCGGTATTGCGGTGGGCACCGGCCAGAGCGCCGGTGCCGAGGATTCGGAGTTGCGCTACACCTATTCGGAGAACCGGCCGAGCTGGGCTCACCTCGTCGATCCGGTCCGTCTGCCTCCCGGCCCGGCCACGGTGACGTCGACGGCGTACTGGAGCGGTCCGGCCGCCCATCTGGATCTCGTGTCCTGGCTGCGAGGCGACGGCGGGCTGGAGAGCCTCGAATGGATTGGCGACGGCAATGAAGGGGTGTCGAGCCTCTCTGTGACCCACACGTTTGATGCGGTCTCGGAGAAGTTGTATTCGCCCCTGTTGGCCAACTATGCCAACCGGGCCCTGGACCGGGCGGTCATCACGACCTCGGTCGCCGTCTATCCCGGCGTCGGTGACGGATTCAACAAGCTCAGCAGCGTTGCCCCCGGCTGCAATTACGCGGCCGTCAAGATCGGCACGCGCGACGGGACGCTCATCCCAGACGGGTTCGGGGTGGGCATCGACCGGCTGGTGGCCCGGCGTGTCGACAAGAGAATCAAGGTCATCAACATCAGCGGCGGGCTCACCGATTCCTGGGGCTTTCCCTCCGAGAGCATGACCCTTCGCGACAAGGTGACCTCGGCGGTGCGCAACGGCGTGATTGTCGTCGTCGCCGCGGGAAACAGCGCCGACGAGCCGGTGGAGCGGTTTCGCAGGATGCCCGACCCGGCCAGGGCGGCGCTGGCCGTTACCGTGGGGGCCTCGAACGACGAGAATCGCCTGACCGATTATTCCTCCTACGGGTATATCGATCCCCGGACGTATGTTTCGGAGGACTTCAAACCCGATCTGATCGCTCCCGGCGGCGACTACCACTACACGACGATCCTGTCGGTCGACAGCGGCACGTCGGACGGCGTCGGTGGCCCTGACAGGGTGTCCAACGACTACGCCGGTGCGGTGGGCACGTCGTTCTCGAGTCCGTTTGTTGCGGGTTGCGCGGCCTTGGTCATCGAGGCGCTGGAACGCACCGGACTGGAGTGGGACTTTGCTTCCGACCGACATCCTCGTCTGGTGAAGATGCTCCTGTGCGCGACTGCGACCGAGACCAATGCGGATCGGCAGGGGGGCGAACGCCATCCGACGCTGGAGCGGGACGGGAGCGGGCCCGATGGTTTTGCGGTTGGCAAGGACCGTTATGAGGGGTACGGCCTAGTCAATGCGGACGCGGCGGTGGAGGCGGCCGGTTCGGTCCATGTGCCGGGATCGTCGGTCAGCATCGCGCTGGGCGGCGCATCCACGGATCGCCGGGCCTGGGCCGGCCGGGTCGATCTCAGCGCCGGCTACGGCATTGACGTGTCCATGGAGAGCCCGGAGGAAGGTGACTTCGACCTGTATCTGTACTGTATGTCGCCGAGCCAGACGGGAACCCCCGTCATTCTGGCGTCGAGCACGACGCCGCAGGCGGGAGCCGATGAGTTTCTCAGCTATGAGTCGCGCGCCGACCGTTCCGTCCTGTTGGTGGTCAAGCGGGTCTCGGGTGAAGGGACGTTCCGGCTCGGATCCTCGCTGCGGGAGTCGTCGTCGGTGCCGATGCGTCGGCGGCCACGCCGGGGCGGCGATCGGCTGTTAGACGGTGGGCAAGGGCGATGAACCGGCCAAGGTGGCCCACAGCCGCCGCAACGCACGGCCTCAGATCGTGCGAGCCTGTGAACGCACGGCCGCCATGGGCGTAACATTAGGGTTGAAGGGGCCGCCGTGCTTGTAGATAATGCGGCCCGCTTCTGCGAAATCGCGGCCGATCGCGATGGGGCAGTGGATGGGACGATGATTTCTCGGTAGAGACAGACGATGACACCATCTGTGGAAAGGCAAGAGCATGTATATGGCACCGCAGTTTTCGGTCTTCATGGTGAATAAGCCCGGGGTGTTGGCCCAGGTTCTCAACGATTTCGCCAGGGCGAAGATCAACATCACGGCGATCACCATGATGGATTCGGCCGAGCACGGGGTCATGCGGGTTGTATTTGAGAAGCCGGAGGCGGCCAGGGAGGTGCTGGCGAAGTTGAACATGCCCTACAATGAGACGGACGTGCTGTGTGTTGACCTGGCCAACAAATCGGGCGCCTTGGCGGTCGTGGCCGAGAAACTCTCCAAGGGACACATCAACATTTCCTATGCCTATTGCACCGCCGGCGGCAAGGGCGGGCGGACCACAGGGGTGCTGAAGGTTTCCGACGTCAAGAAGGCGATGAAGCTCCTTCAGAACCACAACAAGACCAGCAAGGTCAAGACCGCTACCCGCCGGCCCAATGCAGCGCGAGGCTGAACGCTTCGACGGGCGGGTCTCGGTGTGGAACCAGTGAAGGTCCGTCCCCTACTCGGAGGACTGCGCGACTTGCCCCGTTTTTCCTATATCGCAATGTGATTTGGCTTTTTCTGACAGGGGGTTTCTGCTACACTGCCTCGGTGTTCTTCATGGAAGGTATTCGACAAGAAGGGATGCCATGAGTCGAGCCGAGGTTCGGACCTGTCCAACGACAATCCAAGCGGCCCATCGTTTTGAGGTGGTCAATGCCGTGAATCGACCGAAGATTGCGGGTGCGCGGTTTCATTTCGTCGGCGCCGGCGGCGTCGGCATGAGCGGCCTGGCGCAATTCCTGATCGAAAAGCACGCGATCGTCAGCGGGTCGGACCAATCCGCGAATGCGGCCGTCTCCCGCCTCGTCCGCAGCGGCGCCGATATCCGCATCGGCCACGGCGCTGAGAATATCGCGCCCGATACGGCGACCGTCGTCGTCTCGGCGGCCGTCGAAGAGGGCAATCCCGAATTGCAGCAGGCGCGCCGTCAGGGCTGTCGCGTGGTCAAGTACGCCCAACTGCTCGGCGAGTTGATGGACCATTTCCAGGGGATCGCCGTCAGCGGCACGCACGGCAAGAGCACCACGAGCGGATGGCTGGCCTACTGCCTCAAGCAGGCGGGCGTGGACGCGAACTTCGTGGTCGGTGCCGACGTCTGTCAGTTAGGGGCCTCCTCCGGCAGCGGCGACAGCGGCTTCTTCGTGGCCGAGGCGTGCGAATACGATCGCAGCTTCCTGAACCTGCGGCCCCAGATCGCCTGCATCCTGAATATCGAGGCCGATCACCTGGACTGCTATCGCGACGAGGCGGACATCGTCGATGCGTTCTATCGGTTTGCCTGGGGCGCCAAGCCGGATGGGCTCATCGTGGCCAACGGGCAGGACGCCAACGTCGCCAAGGTCATCGAGCGGCTGGGCGGCCGGCGGCGCGTCGTGACGTTCGGCTTCGCCACGAAATGCAGCGTCTATCCCCGCAACATCCGCGCTCGCCAAGGGTCGTATCACTTCGACGTCTATCAGGATGGCCGCCGGCTCGGATCGACTTCGCTGTCGGTTCCGGGACGGCACAACATCCTCAACGCCCTGGCGGTGACGGCCGTCGCCGTGAGCATCGGCGTCGAGCCGGAGGCGATCCTGGGCGTGCTCGACCGCTTCACCGGAGTGGACCGGCGCCTGATGCTCAAAGGCTGCTGCAAGGGGGTGACCGTTCTGGACGACTACGCCCATCATCCCACGGAGATTCGGGCCAGTCTCAAGGCCATACGCGAGAAGTACCGCCCGAAGCGGCTCTGGTGCGTCTATCAGGCCCACCAATACAGCCGAACGCGGGTCTTTCTGGATGCATTTGCGGCCAGTTTCCATGAGGCCGACAAAGCGATCATCCCCGAAATCTATTTTGTCCGTGACTCGGAGGTCAGCCGCAGCGAGGTGAATGCGGACATTCTGGCCGGCCGAATTTGCGCCGAAGGCACCGATGCCGAGTACGTCGGCGCCTTCGACGCCGTGTGCGATTGCCTGGAAAAGGAACTCGGGGCCGGTGATCTGGTGGTCACCATGGGCGCCGGCGATGTGTGGAAGGTGGCAGATGAATATCTTCGGCGACTTGGCGGAAATCGTTGATCACAACCATGTGATGGCTCCGCACACCTGGTATCGTCTCGGCGGTCCGGCCGACTACTTCATTCGTCCGCGGACGGTCGAGGAGCTTCAGGACGTGGTTCGGCGTTGCGACGAGAACCATATCCGCGTCCACGTGATGGGGCTCGGGTCGAACCTGCTGATCAGCGATGAGGGGGTGCGAGGGGCCGTGGTCAAGTTGGATGCTCCGGCCTTCGCCGAGACGCAGTTCGACGGGCCGCACCTGACCGCCTGGGCGGGGGCCGAGCTGAACAAGCTGGCTCTCGACTGCGTGGAGAAAGGGCTTTCGGGCCTGGAGGTGTTGACGGGCATTCCCGGCTCGATCGGCGGCGCCGTGAAGATGAACGCCGGCGGGCAATTCGGCGACATCGGTTCGGTCGTGGACTCGGTGACGCTGATGGACGCCCAGGGAACGGTCTTCGAGCGGAGCAAGCCGGAGCTGATCTTCGACTATCGCAGTGTCAATATCCGCGCCTCGACGATCCTGAGCGCGAAGCTGACGCTCAGCGAGGCCGACCCCGAAGAGATCATGCGGACGGTCAAGGAGAACTGGATCTATAAGAAGAACAACCAGCCGCTCAACACGAGGAACTGTGGGTGCGTTTTCAAGAACCCGCCCGGCGCATCGGCCGGATCGCTGATCGATCGCGCCGGTCTCAAGGGGTTCCAGATCGGCGGAGCAGCAGTCAGCGACAAGCACGCCAACTTCATCGTGGCCAGCAAGGGCTGCACGAGTCGGGACGTGTTGCGGCTGATCGAGGCGGTCCGACTGAAGGTCCGCGAGCACGCCGACATCGAGTTGCAGACGGAAATCGAGATTTGGAAGTAGGGCGCGGCGGGGGCTTTCTCTGGACCGGTCGGCTGCCGGTTCAGGGCGATCTGGCGAGTTGTCCGACCCTCCGCGAGTTGAGGAATCCATGAAGGTAGCGGTCTTACAGGGCGGTGTCGGTCACGAGCGCGAGGTGAGCCTTCAGAGCGGCCGGTGCGTTGCCGAGGCGCTTCGCCAGGGCGGGATGGAGGTGGTGGAATCGGACATCACGCCCGACGACATGACCGTGCTGGACAGGTCCGATATCGACGTGTTCTTCGTGGCTCTGCACGGCGAGTTCGGCGAGGACGGCCGGCTCCAGCAGGTGCTCGAGGACCGTGGACTGGTCTATACCGGTTGTGGCCCGGAGGCCAGCCGGCTGGCGTTCGACAAGATCGCCAGCAAGAATCGCTTCGCCGAGGCCGGTGTGGCCGTGGCGCCCACGGTCGAAGTCGCCACGACGACGGCGCGCGCCGAGGTCGAGGCGCAGTTGCAGGATTTCGGTGAGCGATTCGTCGTCAAGCCGGTCCGGCAGGGAAGCAGCGTCGGTGTCTACATCGTCAATGGGCCGGCCAAGGCGGCCGCCTGTGCCGTGGATGTGTGCGCCGAGTTTGGCGATACGATGATCGAGCCGTTCGTTCACGGGCGGGAGATCACAGTGAGCGTCTTCGGACGCGAGAGCCTGCCGATCATTGAGATCCGCAGCGAGACCGGGTTCTACGACTACCAGGCCAAGTACGTCGACGAGCGGACCGAGTACCTTTTTGATACGATCCCCGACGCCGAGTTGACCGAGCGGATCAGCCGCGATGCGATGGTCTGCTTCGACGCCCTGGGCTGTCGGGACTTCGCCCGAGTGGATTTCATTCTGGGCGATGACAGCGCGCCATACGCCCTGGAGGTCAATACGATTCCCGGGTTTACCACGCATTCGCTGTTGCCCAAGGCGGCCGCGAAGGCGGGGCTGTCGATGAGCCAATTGTGCGTGCGGATCGTTGAGGCGAGTTTTTTTCGGAAACGGGTGCAGCAAAAAACGAGAACGGTCGATTCTGATAGTATCTGCTTCTGACATCCAGGGCGGATTCGTATCGGAACGATTCATGGTGTGCAGGGATTGAGGCGATCAGTGGCCGGAAAGAAGAAAAGGGCGGGTCTTCGGGAGCGTTTTTCCTCCTGGCGGGGAGCGCGGACAAAGAAGCAGGCCGAGGTCAGGAGACAGACGCTGACCACCGCTGCGAGGGTGGTGGTGGTGATGTTTGTTCTTGTGTCTGCCGGTGCGTTTCTCCGGTATGCCGAGGGCTACGTCCGCTCGGCCAAGCCGACCGAAGAAGGCCGGCTCGTGCTCCTGGGTGTGCCGAGATGGGTCAACTGGGACCTGAAGGCCAGGGTCGTGGCGGCCGCCGGAGGCGACCGGTTCCCGATCAAGGAAGAGACCGCCGAGGTGGTGGCCCGCAACCTGGCCAGGATGTCGTGGCTGGATGACGTTGAGGTCAGTGTGACGCACGACGAAGTGCGCGTCCGGGCCCGCTGGCGAAGGCCCGTCGCGGTGATCGAAAGGGGCCCGTCCAGGTTTTATATCGACGGCGACCTCGTCGTGCTGGATCATATGCCCATGGTGCATCTGCCCATTGTGGAGGTCAAGGGCGTCTCGTTGGGTCTGCCCCCTTCGCCCGGTGCGGTGTTCGATCGCGACGACCTCGCGGCAGCGGTCAAGCTTGTCGTCCTGCTGAACCGAATGGATATCGAGGTGACGCCCAAGAAGCCTCTTCTCGATCAGATCGCCAATATCGATGTGACCAACTACAAGGGACGGAGGAACCATCGCGCTCCGCACATCGTGCTCAACAGCAAGGACGGCACGCTGATCTACTGGGGCGCCGAGATTGGGGAGTGGGCCCGGCACCTCGAAGCCAAAGACGAGCAGAAGCTGGCGAAGCTGTATACCTACTACAAGGAGTTCGGCTCGCTCAGCGCCGGGGTCAAGTACATCAATCTCTACGACCCTCAGGACGAGGTCCCGCAGCCGATTGACCGGTACCGGTAGAAGGCGCGGCCCCCTTGTGTCTGTCATGCCCTGGGATATCAGATGCACGTTGTCTTGTGCGCGGCACTCATTTTCGGCCCCGTGTATCGTCGGTGGGTGGCTCAGGACAGGCTTGTCGTGGCGGGGGCGCTTCGGCTATGATGGGATCGTGCCACAGTGGATCGGACGGAGATGTTTGCCCTGATACGACGGGGCCGAACGTAATAACGTGAAGAACCGGGGGGAAGAAAGGAGCGATGTGCATCGTGGACAAAACCTACAATCCTTATGCCAACGCGCAGGCCCAATTCGACAACGTGGCGGCCATCATCGGCATTGACGAGGGGACCCGTGACCTGCTTCGACAGCCCCTGAGGGAGTTTCACGTCTTGATCCCGGTGCACATGGATGACGGCAGTACGAAGGTGTTCCGAGGGTTTCGGGTTCAGCACAACGATGCACGTGGCCCGGCCAAAGGCGGGGTTCGGTTTCACCCCCAGGAGACGGCCGACACGGTGCGGGCCCTGTCGATGTGGATGACGTGGAAGTGCGCCATGGTGGACATTCCTCTGGGGGGCGGCAAGGGCGGGGTCATCTGCGACCCTCACAATCTGAGCGAATCGGAGCAGGAAGGGCTGTGCCGGGGCTGGGTCCGCCAGCTTTCGAAGGTCATGGGGCCGTGTGTGGACGTGCCGGCGCCCGATGTCATGACCAGCGCCAAGCACATGCTCTGGATGCTCGACGAGTATGAGACGATTCACGGGGGCCGGTATCCGGGCTTCATCACGGGCAAACCCGTGGGCATGGGCGGCTCTCTGGGCCGGACCGAGGCCACGGGATATGGGGTCATATACATCCTGCGCGAAGCGCTCAAAGACCTGGGCATCAAACCCGAAGACACCACGGTCGGCTTTCAGGGCTTCGGCAACGTCGCCCGGTATGCGGGCAGCCTGTACAACAGCCTGGGGGGCACGGTGGTGTCCGTTTCCTGCTGGGACAACGGCGCCAAGCAGTCCTTCACGATCCGCAAGAAGGATGGTCTCGATATCGCGATGTTGGCCGGCATTACGAATTCCTATGGCACCATCGACCGGGAGAAGGCCCTTGCCGCCGGTTGTGAGGTTCTGCCCGGTGACGAGTGGATCAGCCAGGAGGTGGACATCCTCATTCCGTCGGCCCTGGAGAACCAGATCACACCGGCCAACATCGACAAGATCAGCAAGAAGGTCAAGGTGATCGTCGAGGGGGCCAACGGCCCGACGACGCCCGACGCCGATGAGCTGATCAAGGAACGGGGGATCTTCCTCATCCCCGATTTCCTGGCCAACGCCGGCGGCGTCACGTGCAGCTATTTCGAGCAGGTCCAGTCCAACAACAACTTCTTCTGGCCTAAGGACGAAGTCCTCGAACGGCTGGACACGCAACTAACCGCCGCGTACCGAGCGCTCTACGACCTGGCGCAGAAGAAGAAGATGTACATGCGTGATGCCGCCTACGTCATTGCGATCAACCGCGTGGTGCAGGCGGTGAAGATGCGCGGCTGGGTTCGCTGAGCGGTGCATCGAAACACGACAACGTCATAGCAGGGTGGGTTGCCGATGACCGACAGAGAGGACACGAGCGAACACCTCCTGAACCTCTTGCAGGAGCGCGCCAAGGAGTTGAACTGTCTCTACCAGATCGATGAGATTCTCAGCAACGAGAGCTTGTCGCTGCCGGAGACGTTCGAACAGATCGTCGCGGCCATTCCCGAAGGATTTCGGTTTCCGGAGATCTGCCAGGCGAGGATCGTGTACCAGAATCGCACGTACCAACCTCCGAGTTTCATGCGGTCCAACATCTCCGAGATCTCCAACATCAAAGTCGAAGGCAGCATCATCGGCCTGGTCGAAGTCGTCTATACGCGGGATGTGCCGCCGGTCGAGGATGGCTTCTTTCACGACAAGGAGCGCAAACTGCTCAAGACCATTGCCGATCGCATCGGCCAGACCCTCATGTTTCGCCACATGAAGCGTTTGTCGTGCGACTGGAGCGCTTCCCTGCGCGAGGCTGAGAAGAACGGGGGGGCTGCGCCTCCGCAGTGGAAGGTGATCGTCGATTTGCTTCTCCAGACCGATCCGGACATGCTGGTGCAGGTCTGTCGCAGGATGATCAACCGTCTGTCCGCCCGTTCGCTGATCGTCGGCGACGACAAAACCGCCTTGTTCAGCTCCAGGGCCAATCAGCAGTTTTGTTCGGGCGAAGTGAACGCTCCCGGCAAGAAGATCGACACGAAGGAACTGACGCAGCTCAGCGAAGAGGTCTTCACCCTCGCCTCGGAGCAGATGGCCGACGTGGAAATATCCGTGAGCCTCCAGCGATGGATTCAAGAGGAGAAAGCCCATTCCTTGATTACGGCCGTCGACCGCATCGATGTGTCCATCGGCGAGATCGTCGAGGCGATCACCCGCTACTACCACATGGTGGGCAAGGACAGCCGCGCGGCCGTCCCGTCCGAGCGGTGGCTGGAGGTCGCACTGATCCGTCGCTTCCTCTCGGACAAGCTGGATTTTATCCGCACCGCGAGAGCGTTCCTGAAGATCGACGATTTCCACGACATCGCATCGCACCTGATCTATCCTTCGGGCAGTCATGGAAAGATCGGCGGCAAGGGTACCGGGATCTTTCTGGCCCAGAAGATCCTCCATCGGATCAGTGACGAGATCCCTCTCCTACGGTCTGTCAAGGTCCCCAAGACGTGGTATATCACCACCGACGAGACCAAGGAGTTCCTACAGTACAACGACCTTCAGGGATTGAACGAACAGAAGTACAAACCGCTGGAAGAGGTGCGGATCGAGTATCCGAACATCATTCAGATGTTGAAGCATTCGCGCTTTCCGCCTGGGTTCATCAAGAGCCTGGCCATGGCATTGGACGATTTCGGGGAAGTGCCGCTGATCGTTCGCAGCTCGAGCATTCTCGAAGACCAGGTCGGGGCGGCGTTCTCCGGCAAATACAAGAGCCTCTTTCTCGCGAACCAGGGAAGCAAGAAGGACCGGCTCGACGCGGTGATGGATGCGATTGCGGAGATCTATGCCTCCATGTACAGCCCCGACTCGATCCAGTATCGCGCCGAACGCGGGATGCTGGATTTCGATGAAGAGATGGGCATCCTGATCCAGGAGGTGGTCGGCACGCGCATCGGGCCCTATTTCATGCCGTTGTTTGCGGGCGTGGCGTTCAGCAACAACGAGTTCCGCTGGTCGCCCCGGATCAAACGGGAAGATGGATTGATCCGCATGGTTTTGGGGCTCGGCACACGGGCGGTGGACCGCCTCAACGACGACTTTCCCATTCTCATTTCTCCGGGTCAGCCGAAGCTGCGCGTCAATACGACCCCCGATGAAGTCAAACGCTACTCGCCCAAAGAACTGGACGTTCTGAACCTGGAGACCAACGCTTTCGAGAGCATCCCGATCGATGTCTTCCTCAAGGAATACGGTTCTCAGGTGCCCGACGTCCAGAACATCGTCTCGGTGTATCGGGACGGTTACATCCGCAGGACCTTGGCGCTCGACATCGATTTCGAGTGTGACGATCTGATCGTCACCTTCGAAGGCCTCGCCGCGAACTCCGTCTTCGTCAAGACCATCAACAAGATGCTGCAGGTGCTCAAGGACAAGATGCACACCCCGGTCGATATCGAATTTGCCTTCGACGGGGAGCACCTCTATCTGCTGCAATGCCGTTCTCAGAACGCCGGGGTCGAGAGCCAGCCCGGACCTATCCCCAAGGACATCGATCCCGGCGGCACCATCTTCTCGGCCAAACGCCATATCTCCAATGGAATGATACCGAACGTATCCTACATCGTTTACGTCGATCCCGATGCGTACAATGGGTTGCAGCACATAGACGACCTGGCCGCCGTTGGCAGGGCCGTCGGCGTGATCAACGCCATGCTCCCGAAGCGCCGTTTCATCCTCATGGGACCAGGCCGCTGGGGCAGCCGCGGCGACATCAAACTGGGCGTTCAGGTCAGCTATGCCGACATCAACAATTGTGCCGCCATCGTTGAGATCGCCAGAACGAAGTCCAACTACGTCCCGGAGCTGTCGTTTGGAACCCATTTCTTCCAGGACCTCGTGGAGGCCGACATCCGCTATCTGCCGCTCTATCCGGATGAGGAAGGCATTGTATTCAACAATGCGTTTCTGACGCGCTCCCCCAACATCCTCCCCCAGCTTCTGCCGGACTACGCGCGATTGGAGAACGTCGTGCGGATCGTCGATGTTCCCGAATCCGCAAGCGGCAAGTTCCTCCACATCTCCATGAACGCCGAGATCGGCGAGGCCGTTGGCTATCTGGCCGACCACTCCGGCAAGCAGAACGTTCGCGTCAGCGAAGTCCTGGCCTCCAGGAAATTCGAGAGAAACGACGACGTTCGTTTCGATGACAGCTTCTGGCGGTGGCGGTCGTACATGGCCGAACGGATCGCCGAGCGACTCGACTTGAATGGGTTCGGCGTCAAGGCCGCCTACCTGATTGGAAGTGTGAACAACGGGGTCGCCGGCCCCGGAAGCGACATCGACCTGATCATTCATTTTCAGGGCAACGCCGAGCAGCGAGAGCGCCTCGAGGCCTGGCTGGAAGGCTGGAGCATCGCACTGGCGGAGATCAACTATCTCAAGACGGGCTACACCTCGGAAGGTCTGCTGGATGCGCACATTGTCACGGATGACGATATTGCCAAGAAGACGTCCTATGCCCTCAAGATCAACGCGATCACCGACCCGGCGACCCGTCTCGCTGTGTCCGACTCCAGGTTGACGTAGCGGCACCCGGGCGAGGCGCCATCCCGTTGCCCGCGCCGTCAATGCCTGACGTAGGAGGTTGGACGACGGATGAAGATCGTGATCGCCATGGATTCGTTTAAGGGCACGCTGCCCGCCGATCGCGCCTGTGGCATCGTCGCCGAGACGATCGTCGCGGACCTGCCGGGGGCGGAGATCGTCGTCAAGCCGATGGCCGACGGCGGGGAAGGGACCGCGGCGGCCCTGATGGCCGCCTCCGACGGGCAGTGGGTCCCTGCGACTGTGATGGGGCCGCTGCCGGAGATGGAGGTCCGCGCGGGGTTCGCATGGCTGCCGGGCGACCGCACGGCGGTGGTGGAGATGGCATCGGCCAGCGGGATGCAACTATTGCGATCCGACCAGTTGGACCCCATGAGAACGACCACCTTCGGGACGGGCCGGCTCATCCAAGCGGCCCTGGACCACGGGGCCGACCGCATCCTCCTCGGCGTCGGCGGAAGCGCCACCGTCGATGGCGGCGTCGGCGCGGCGGCGGCCCTGGGTTGGCGGTTTCTGGCAGGCGACGGGGCGCCGGTCCCGCTCGGCGGCGGGTCGCTTGAGGGCATCTGTGAGATTCTCCCACCCCGTCGCGACATTGAGGCGCCCGTAGACGTGCTCTGTGACGTTGACAATCCGCTGTGCGGCCCGCAAGGCGCTGCACGGGTCTATGGGCCGCAGAAGGGCGCGACGCCGGAGATGGTCGAGACTCTCGATTCCGGCCTGTCACACCTAGCCGCCATCGTAGCTCGCCGGCTTGCGATCCACATCCGCGACCTGCCCGGTGCCGGGGCCGCAGGCGGTCTGGCGGCCGGCGCTGTGGCGTTCATGGGCGCCCGCCTCGGATCGGGGATCGAGACAGTCATGGCCCGGGCGCACCTGCGATCGGATGTTGCCGACGCTGACTGGGTCATTACCGGCGAGGGTCGCTTCGATTCGCAGTCGATGCGGGGCAAGGTCGTCTCCGGCGTCTCTCGGATCGCCCGGGAAGGCGGCGCCAGGGTCGCCGTTATTGCCGGTCGAGTCGATCTGCCCAGTCGGCTCTGGCGGGACCTCGGTATCGAGGTCGCTTTGGCCTGCACGCCAGCCGACGTGGATCTCCAGGCCGCCTGCGAACGCTGCGAGCAGCGGCTGTCCGAGACCGTTCGGCGGTTTGTGGCCGAACATCTGCGCGGCTAATCGAACATGACCGGCCTGGGGGCAAATTCTTCTTGGCTTCCGGGCGATTTTGCTGTAAAATGGGACAAACGCGGGGTCTGGCGCGTTGTGGCAGCCGTAGTTCTCTCAGGAGAGGGATACTGGATGAGTAGGTATTTGCTTTATGGGACGGTCCTGGCGGTGGTGGCCGGCGTGTCTCTGGCGGCGCCCGAGCCGGCGATCGTTCAGCGGGCAGGCCAATGGACCGTGGAGGCGAAATTCGAGCAGCCCGAGCAGCTCGTTCTGCCGTGGGGCGGCAACGGTCCGTCTCGATTCTGGTACATGATCTTCACGGTGACCAACCGAACCGGTCAGGATGTGGACTTCCATCCGCGGTTCGAATTGATGTCCGATACGTTCCAGCTCGTCCCGGCCGGCGTGGGGGTCCCGCCTGTGGCTTTTGAGACGGTCCAACGCCGCCATCAGGGCCGATATCCGTTCCTCGAAGCGATGACAGCCGTCGACAGCCGGGTCCTTCAGGGCGAAGACAACGCCAGGGACATTGTGGTCATCTGGCGCGATTTCGACGGGCAGGCGACGGGCTTCAAGGTGTTCGTCACCGGCCTGAGCAATGAGACCGCCTTTATCGACCATCCCGTCGCCGTCGACGACGCCGGCCGTCCGATCAGGGTGTTTCTGCGGAAGACCCTCGTGCTCGACTACGGCTTTCGCGGCGACCCTCAGTTGCGAGACGCCGTGGAGGTGGTCTACAGAGACAAATCCTGGGTTATGCGATAGCCGCAAAGACCCTTCGAACCAGTCGAGCCCCTCGGGGCTTCGCTGCCTCTGCGCGCCGACCCCCAGAGGCTCCTGGCCTCTACTCCCGTCTCCGCGAGGGCCGCATCCACGTCTTCAGGATCTGCTGGGTGTGCCGCACAAATGGATTCCCCTTGCGTGTACAGAACACGAGTGGTCCTTGCCGAAGTAGTAGAAATTGCCATGAATCTTCTTGTACCACTGGCCGGTCCGGTGTAGACTGAGCGAACAACGGCTTCGCTTGGCCGGTGTGGGCTTGTGTTGTCTTTCGGGATCACCCATGACGACATCCTCCAAACGTACGGTGACGAGTGTACGTTACAACGTGGTAGCCACGGCTACTACAGATGACAATGTTCGTTGTAGTCACGTTGCAGATGTGCGTTGAGCGGAACCCCGAAAATGGTGTAAGTCCTCATAAATGAGCGGTTTGGAGAGGTGGCCGAGTGGCTGAAGGCAACGGTTTGCTAAACCGTCGTAGGGGTATACACCCCTACCGCGGGTTCGAATCCCGCCCTCTCCGTTTCGTTTTGGGGGGTGTTTTTAACTGCTTAGATGTGAAGCACTTGCGGAAGCGTTGGCGCCGAAGACGCACCTGACTGACCTACGATTGTCCTATGGACAAGAGCATCAGATCGTGGGCAAGCAGACGGGCCGAGATGGGGCCCCGAAGCCACAGACCATAGCGTCCACGCTGACGCTGTCAACAAGATCCTCCAGGCTCGCCCGTGACAGCGAGCCGTCCGGCAACGCTTGGGCCGGCTTCTCCTTGCCCTTCTCCAGACTCGATTTGGGCCGATAGCTATCCGCGACGATCTCCACGATGCACACGTGGTGTGTCAGCCGGTCCGGCAAGGCCCCGGCCGGCCGCTCGTCATCGGCAAACACCTGGGGCCAATCCCCAAACGGCCAGCGGATTGAGGGTATCCCTCTCTGTCGCGGGGCGATCGCTGGTGTTCTGGTCGCAAAATGGCGAGAAAAAAACGCAAAAGTGCATTGCTCCGACGGGCCGATATATGGGATGATATGATACGGTCGATGGAAGGGCTGCCTCGGCCGCAGGGTCTATGTGAACACGCAAGTGGTCGATGCGTAGATAAGTTTGTGGGTGGTTCGAGAGGGGGAACTGACGCGCCGTCGATCGGCCGGGTGGTCTGATGCAGGCGCGCTAAGGAGGTAGCAGATGCACAGGCATATCGAGATGAGCACGCGCGAGGACGGCCTGCGGAAGCGAAGCAGGGCCTTCACGCTGATCGAGTTGCTCGTGGTCATCGCGATCATCGCGCTGCTGATGGGCATCCTGATGCCGGCCTTGCAGCGGGCCCGCGAGCAGTCCCGAAAGGTCACCTGCGCGAACAACCTCAAGCAACTGGCGTTGGCCCTGCACATGTATGCCAACGACAACGATGGCAAGCTGCCGCTGAATGAGGGCGGCTACTGGCTGTGGGACATCTCCTATTTTGCCAGCGATTTCATCATCAAGAGCGCCGGCGGAAGTCGGGACATCTTCTATTGCCCCGCCGACCTCTCGAAGAACGGCGACATGTCCATCGTCTGGCAGTATTATCAGGATCCGCCCTATGGCACGCCCGTCAGCCGCGTCGATGAGTCGGCGATCGCCAATCGTAGATCCTACTATCGCGTGACCAGTTTCTTCTGGATGATGGACACCGAGAGCGGTCGCGCAAATCCGCCGCTCCACGAATCGGGTACCGAGCCGAAGAAGTGGGTCAAGACCATCACCGAAAGAGGTGCCAGCAAGGCCGAGCTGATCGCCGACGCGACACTCAGCACCACAGCCGATCCGGCAACGGCCAGTTTCGTCGAGGTGGCCGGTGGCTTGTACAGCCGGCACCAGATCTACGATCGGACGAACCACGTGCGACGGGGCGGGCACCCGGATGGCGCCAACATCATCTTCCTCGACGCCCACCAGGAATGGCGCAACTTCACCGACATGCAGCATAGGTACTCGCCGGGCGGCGGCACCTCCGGCGCCCCGTACCACTGGTGGTAATCACGCATCCTCCGGCTCGCATGGGCCGATGAACGACAATCCTTCAGACGGTCGAACAGCAGCGGCAGCCAAGCGTGGCTGCCGCTGCACCGTTTTGGGGAATGAGACATTCGTGCTGGATTCTCAGGGCCAGGCAATTGCCAAGGACCAACTTGCGTACAGAGGGTGAGAATGG
This sequence comes from uncultured Pirellulales bacterium, assembly GCA_964610435.1. Taxonomy (GTDB): domain Bacteria; phylum Planctomycetota; class Phycisphaerae; order Sedimentisphaerales; family Anaerobacaceae; genus Anaerobaca. The sequence goes on from CAZSXM010000022.1 coordinate 58,060, forward strand.
CCATGACGTAGGACGGTTTCATGCCCATGGGTTGACCTCCGATGAGCTTCGCGAGCTGCTTGGCGTGGCCATTGAGCATCGTGAGTTGACTCGGAGGTATTGGAAATGAACACTTCGGTCTCTGAGGCTCTGGCAAAGCAGGTCCGGTTTGATGAGGACACCATGTGGGTGGATTCCGCGGACGGGCGGACGCTCGGGATTCCGCTGGCGTATTTCCCGCGTCTTCTCAACGCATCGTCTTCCGAACGCGAGAAGTATGCCATCAGCGGTGGAGGAACGGGCCTGCACTGGGACGATCTCGGCGAGGACATCTCCGTTGCGGCTCTGCTCGGCGGCGTGGGCGACCGAACCCGGCGTTCGTAGTGTGCTCGTCAGAGCATACAGACCGAGGGCAGCCAACGCCTCACGGAGATGCACAAACGGTCTGGTATGCTGCTGCCCCTCAAGATCGTCGTGGCGTCGCCAGACGCGATGGTCTGTACGCCCTTACGAGCACACTACGAACGGCCCAGGTCGATGACGGGGGCGGCAGGCAGGCGGCGGGTGATGATCTCGGCGGCGAGGTTGGTCCAGCGGGGGCAGGTGTCGAGGATGACGCTGTCTGTGGTGACGACGATGGGCGACGGGTCCGTAGCCGATACAGCATGGGCTGAAGCCCATCCTACCTGTTTGGGAACGGTCAGCGGAGCGCGCAGCTCGGCGTCGGGGTTGATCGACAGGCGGACGTGCCAGGGCCAGCGGTGGTCCCGGGCCAGGTTGGTGATGAGGGTCTTGAGCCGGCCGCTGTTGGAGACGGGGCTGTCGAGCAGCCACAGCGCACGGGGAGTGTTTGTGTCGCGGGCATCTTGCCCGCGATTCGAGGGCGGGACGCCCTCGACACGAGACCGGCCGATCTCGGCCAGGACCGTGCCGATCAGGGTCAGGGCGTCGATCGTCTCATCGACCTTGCGGTAGGTCCCGTGGATGCTGGCCAGGTCGCGGAAGCAGCCGTCACGACCTCTGAAGATCAGCCCGCCGCTTAGCGCCGCCTCGATGGTAATCAGCAGGTTGTACCCATCGATCGCCAGGGTCCGGCCCGGCAGTTCGTCGATCTCCACGCGTCGGGACAGCCGTGATTGCCGCTGCTGGTCCGAGCAGGCCGACCGCATCACCGCCAGCCGCTGTCTCTGCGTCAGGGCGAAGCGGTCGCCGACGAGCTTCAAAGCGCTCTTGCCGGCATAACCCTTGCTCAGCAGCAGGGAAAAATCCGCCAGCGCCTCGCGCAGGGGCGGCAGCTTCTCGGCTGCGAACAACGCCGCATCGGACGGATGCGGGCCGCGATGGCTTCGTTTGTCGGGCACTTTGGGATTTACGATTTACGAATTATGATTTACCATTTGGCCTCGTACGCTCCAGGCTCTTCAATCGTAGACCGTAAATCAGAAATCGACAATCCAAATGTCCAGTCACAACCTGTCCAAGATTCCCCTGGGCGATCTCGACGTCGTCGGCTACTCGGTGGCCGGCGAGGAGACGGTGGTCGCGGTGCCGCAGCTCGACGTCTGCTTCGACGTGGGCAAGGCCCCCGACCAGTTCATCGCCATCAACCACGTCCTGCTGACGCACGGCCACATGGACCACTCGGCGGGTTTTGCCTACTACCTCAGCCAGCGGAACTTCTGCGGGATGGCGCCCGGCACGATCCTGGCCCCGTCCGGCCTGATCCGCACGATGCAGGAGATCCTCGATTCGTGGGGCCGGCTCGACGGCAATCGCATCCCGGCCCAGCTCGTCGGCGTCAAGCCCGGCGATGAATACGCGGTCAAGCCCAACCTCTTCGCCCGGGCCTTCCCCACCAAGCACAGTCCCGGCTCGGTCGGCTTCACCGTCATCGAGAAGCGAAAGAGGCTCAAGAGCGAATACCTTGGCCTCACCGGCCCGCAGCTCGTCGAGATCAAAAAGCAGGGTGTCCCCATCGACACGACGCTCGAGATCCCGCTGGTCACCTACCTCGGCGACACCTCGTACGTCGATTTCGCTCAGCTCGACTATATCGTCCACAGCAAGATCCTGATCGCCGAGTGCACGTTCTATGAGGGCGAGCACGTCAGCCGGGCCAACGCCGGGCGGCACATGCACGTCCGCGAGCTGGCCGACCTTCTCGGCCGCCTGCAAAACGAGCACGTCATCCTCTCCCACCTGACCCAGCGCACGGCGATGGGCGAGGTCCGCAAGATGCTCAAGAAGGCCCTGCCCCCCGAGATCCACGACAAGGTCGTCCTCCTGATGGACCGCAAGTACCGCCACCCGTAGTGGCGAATCATCATTCCTCCGCCCGCCACCGTTCGTAGTGATGCAGTAAGGTGCTGCTGTTTGTGTGCTCCTCCGGGCATACGACGAACGTCTTCTTGCCGCTCTGCGGCCTTATCGGGCGTGAAATATGCAGAGATTGCCCGCCCAGAGCCGATGAAACATTCAGTCGGAGCCGTTCGTATGTCTTCCTGCTCGTGGCAGGTGATTCGAGGTTGATCGCAGTGAAGAAACTACCTATGTTGTCCTATGGTGTCCTGGCGGTGGCCCTGGCCGTGGGGGCGTTCTTCGGCCGAGGTCTTTTCCGCGGCGCGATGACCATCCACGATCTGCTCGCCGAGAACCAGCAGCTCAAGAGCGCCATTACCAGTCTGACGGCCGAGGATCAGATCGGCTACGCCAAGGTGGTCAGCCAGCGGACCGAGGCGGATGGCCGCCTGCTGACGACGCTGCAGTTCGTCGAGACCAGCCGGGACGACAAGACCCGCCGCATCCTCCAGAAAGAGTACACCATCGAAGGCGACGTGATCCACTTCGACGCCCTGATCGTCAAGTTCACCGACCAGATGGTCATGGACGGCAAAGCCCGCGCCCTGTACATCTGGCGTCGCGTCTATGGCGAGAAGATGGCCCCGCAGGACGGGTTTCCCATCGAGACGCCCGGCGGCGAGCCGCGACGCTACGCCGACCTGCTCGAACTGCTGCCCCGCGCCCAGCGCGACCTGTTCTGGACCCACATCTGGGACTTGGCCCACGACCCCGAGGCCCTGGCCCAGTACGGCATCAAGGCCATCTACGGCAATGTCATCTACTCCCAACTCCGCGAGGGCCTGATCTACGTCTTCAAAATCGGCCCGACCGGCCACCTCTACGTCGAAGACGTCCCCGCCATGTAAGCCGGTCCGTCCGGCCTCCAACACGACCGCTGAAGCGACCGCCTGCGGCGCGGTGTGGCCCCGTGAAGAGCGGTCCGATCCCGCTCAGCTCAGTGCTTGCGGGGCAGGGGCTGTGTGGGCAGCATCGAATCCTTCACCCTTCACATTTGATGCGTGGTGTGTTGTCGGTTTCTTCTGGCGGGTCGGGGGGGTGAGGTCGTATGATGGGTGGCTGGACGCTGAGCCGTAACGAAGGAGCCACACTATGTATGAGGACAAGGACAACGCGCTGAGCCGCCGTGACTTCCTGCATCGCACCGGTTGTAGCGCCGCGATGGCCGGAAGTGCCTTCTGGGCGGCGGCGATGCCCGCTTCCGCTACGGCATCGACGCAGGACGCCGAACCCGAGTTTCGCGCCGGCTGGGCGACGGTCAGCATCACGCCGGACAAGCCCGTGCAATTGGCGGGGCAGTTTCACGAACGCGTCTCGACTGAAGAGACGCTCTATCCCTGTCTGGCCACCGCTCTGGCGATGGAGGGCGTGGACGGAGCAGGGCGTCGGTCCCAGGCGATCCTGGTGGCCTGTGACCTGGTGAACGTGGGGCGCGAGCATGTCGAGCAGATCCGCAAACGCGTGGCCCAAGAACTGCGCGATTTCGACGTGGCCATGTTGAGCGTCAATACGACGCATACCCACACCGGCCCGACGCTTACCGCGGGTGTCTACAAGGAACCCGATTCGGGGGTCATGGGACCTCTGGAATATGCGCCGTTCTTCTGTGACCGGGCCGCCAGGGCGGCGGTGCAGGCGTGGAAGGCCCGGCAGCCGGCGGCGTTGAGTCGGGCGTTGGGGCATGCCGCCGTCGGTTTCAATCGGATCGCGACCTATGCGGACGGTTCATCCCAGATGTATGGCAACTCGAACCGCCCGGACTTCGTCGGGTTGGAGGGAGGCGACGATCACGGTCTGGAATTGCTGTTTCTCTGGGACCGGCGGGATCGTCTGTCCGGCATCGTCATCAACATCGCCTGCCCGTCCCAGGTGGTCGAGGGGCAGCGATACCTCTCAGCGGATTTCTGGGGGCCGGTGCGCGAGGAGATCGGGCGTCTCTACGGCGAGCGGGTCTGGGTGTATCCGATGGTCAGTGCGGCCGGCGACCAGTCGCCTCGCGACCTGGTGCGTCGCGGGCGGGGCGAGCCGGACATGCGCTCCGAGCCGGGCATGCGCGAAATGGCGCGGCGGATCGTCAACGGCGTGCGATACGCGTACGACACCGCCCTGAGCGAGCGGGACGACAACCCCGTATTCCGGCATCATACCGAGCGGCTCGAATTGCCCGCACGACGGGTAACCGACGAGGAAGCGGCCGAAGCGCGCAAGGAGCTGTCGCGACTGGCTGCATCCGGCGACGTGCAGCCCGGCTCTTACGATGCGGCGATGCTCCGCCGGGCGAGAGACGTGGTCGAGCGTCATGAGGCCCAGAAATCGGCTGCGACCTATGCGATGGACCTGCACGTCCTGCGGCTTGGCGACACGGCGGTGGCGACCAATCCGTTCGAACTCTATATCGAGTACGGCGCGCGCATCAAGGCCCGCAGCCGTGCGGCCCAGACCATGCTCGTCCAATTGGCCAACGACCGGGGCCGCTATCTGCCCACGCGCCGCGCCGTGGCCGGCGGCGCCTATGGATCGCGCATCGCCGACAACCTCGTCGGCCCGGAAGGGGGCGACGTGCTGGTGGAGAAGACGGTCGCGGCGATCGACGGGATGTGGCCATAGGCTCGGCAGGGAGCCCAGGCAATGGTTTCAGGTCATCGAGGAGATGTCACAATGTTGCAGAGGTCAGTATCACGCGCATCGCTCTTCTTGTTCATTGTCGGCATACTGGCGTGCGCCGGTCGAGGGTTCGCCCAAGCCGGGGGAGGCGATCAGTTTCTGGACGGTATCGGGGAGACCGCCTTGGTCGCGCGATATGTGTTCCGGGGCGATGCGGAAGACGGGTCCAGAAATCACTATCATGCGACCGTGCACGGCGACGTTGCCTTTGTGCAGGACGGTCAGTTCGGTCGCGTGCTGTCGCTGTCGGCCGGCGAGGCCGGCGGCCACGTTCAGATCCCCGGACGGGCCCTGATCGGCGTGGAAACCGTCAGCGTAACGGGTTGGCTCTACGTCCGATCGGCTACGCCCGGACAGCGATTCTTTGACTTCGGACGCAGCGCGACCGAACGTTTCTTCTGCACGGCGACCGGCCGCGACGAATCGCAGGGCTATCGCGCCCGCGTCACGAATGATGGCCGCAGCGCCGAGCAGGGGCCCCTGGCCTCGCGCGTTCCAACGGGGCGGTGGGTTCATCTGGCGGTGGTGCTCGATCCGGCCAAGCGCACGCTGAGCAGCTACGTGGATGGTGCGCGGGTCGGGCAGGCCACGGGGATAACCTTGACTCTGGAGCAGGTCCTCGATCAGGAGGACGCGGCCGCGAATCGGCTGTATATCGGCAGGGCCCAGGACGGCCGGGGCCGCCCGCTCGACGCGATGGTTCACGACGTGCGGATTTGCAGCATTGCCCTGACCGCCGCGCAGGTGGCTACGATCCGCAACAACGCGCTGGTCGGCGGGCAGGCCGTGGCTTCGGACGCCGAATCGCCTGCGCGCGATGAACGTCCTGCGACGGCCGAGGGCCGCACCCTGCACATGGCGTCGCAGTTGACGGGCGTGCCGGACATTGCCGCCGAGACGACGGTGGGCCACCTGCCGCGTCTGCCTCGCACCATCCCGGCGACGTATCGTGATGGCGCGACGGGCGCGATGGTTCGCGTAATCTGGCCGGCCCCCACGGACAACCGCGACGTTCTGAGGCCCGGCGCCTATACCGTGACCGGTACGGTGCCCGGCACCGCATTCCAGCCAAAGGCCCTGGTGACGGTGAAGGCGGCTTCTCATCCCGACGGCGAACGTCGTCCGCAACGCAGGCTCGAACCATTCCCACTGGGACACGTCGTCCTGAACCGGGACGCGAACGGCCGCAGTACGCCGTTCATCAAGAACCGCGACAAATTCGTTCTTACTCTGGCGAAGACCGATCCGGATAGCTTTCTGCACAACTTCCGCGATGCGTTTGGCCAGCCGCAACCGGAGGGGGTCGTCCCACTACGCGGCTGGGACAGTCGGACCACACGCCTGCGCGGCCATGCCAGTGGCCACTATCTCACCGCCATCGCCCAGGCCTATGCCGGCACGACATACGACGAGGAGCTGCGCGCCGAGTTTCGGCGAAAGATGGACTATCTGATCGACACGCTGTATGACCTGGCCCGGAAGTCCGGCACGCCAGCCGAAGACGGTGGGCCGTTCAACGCCGATCCGACCGCCGTCGGGCCGGGGCCGGGCAGAGATGACTACGACTCCGATCTCAGCGCCAATGGGATTCGGACCGATTACTGGAATTGGGGCAAGGGATTCATCAGCGCCTATCCGCCGGACCAGTTCATCATGCTGGAGCACGGGGCCACCTACGGCACGAGGAACAACCAGGTCTGGGCGCCCTATTACACCCTGCACAAGATCCTGGCGGGCCTGCTCGATTGCTATGAGGTCGGCGGCAACGAGAAGGCCCTGGAGATCACGCGGGGGATGGGCCTCTGGGTGCATGCACGTCTGAAGGCCCTTCCGGCCGAAACCCGGATCCGCATGTGGAACCGTTACATCGCCGGCGAGTACGGGGGGATGAATGAGTCCATGGCCCATTTGTACGGCCTTACCGGCGATCCGCGATTCCTCGAATGCGCCCGTCTGTTCGACAACACCGATTTCTTCTTCGGTGACGCCGAGCACGCCCACGGCCTGGCCAGGAATGTGGACACCCTTCGTGGCAAGCACGCCAACCAGCACATCCCGCAGATCACCGGCGCGCTGGAGACCTATGCGCGCACGCAGGAGCCGCCGTACTACCGCGTGGCGGAGAATTTCTGGGACCTCTGCACCCACGGCTACATGTATAGCATCGGCGGCGTCGCCGGCGCGAAGAATCCCAACAACGCCGAGTGCTTCACCGCCCAGCCGGACACACTGTTCGCCAACGGCTTTGCCCAGGGTGGGCAAAACGAGACCTGTGCTACCTACAACCTGCTCAAGCTCAGCCGCCAGCTCTTCCTGTTCGACCCGGACGCCAGGTACATGGACTATTACGAGCAGGCCCTGTACAATCACATTCTGGCCTCTGTCGCTGAGAACGATGCCGGCAATACGTACCACGTCCCCCTGAACCCCGGTGCGCGGAAGGGCTTCGGCAACGCCGATATGACCGGTTTCACCTGCTGCAACGGCACCGCCCTGGAGAGCAGCACCAAGCTCCAGGACTCCATTTATTTCCACAGTGCCGACAACAGGACGCTGTACGTGAATCTCTACGTGCCCTCCACACTGACCTGGGCCGAGCGACAGGTGATCGTGCGACAAACCACCGCGTTTCCGTATGCCGACACCACCAGGCTCACGATCGTCGGCGGCGGTGAATTCGACATCAAGGTGCGCGTGCCGAGATGGGCGACTCGCGGCTTCTTCGTCCGGATCAACGGCCGAGATCAGGCCGTTCAGGCGGTGCCGGGTACGTATCTGACCCTCGGCACGACCTGGACGGACGGCGATGTCATCGAGCTTCGAATGCCGTTCCACTTCCATCTGAGCCGGGTCATGGACCAGCCCAACATCGCCAGCATCTTCTATGGCCCGGTGCTGCTTGCGGCCGAAGAACCCGCGCCGCGTTCCACGTGGCGCGCCGTGACGCTGGACGCCGACGACATCGGCAAATCCATCACCGGCGATCCCGCCACGCTGCGTTTCAGTATCGACGGCGTCGATCTCAAGCCGTTCTACGAAACCTACGGACGCCACTCCGTCTATTTGGACGTTACTCTGAGATAGACACGGTTGCCTCTTTTGTCTTGCAGGATGCAGAGACGCGCTCGGCACCGGGGCCCCAGGGCCCGGTCTCGCCGAATCCTGTTGCAGACAGGGGATGATTCTGGTATACTACATGGGACTCAAGGTCATTCTGGATGGGTCTGTCGATGCGAGCTGCGTGCGGCCCTGAGGGGGCACAGAGAGACTGCTGTCGCGGCGCACAACGCACACATCGGGCATAGCGGAGCCAGAAACGAGGAGATGATGTATCCGTGCCGGGCGTTCACGGCAGAGAGGACGTACCGGGCCGAGGAAGTGGGACATGGTCTTAATGGCATCTCTTTGAGGAGGATTGGCATGTGTACGAAGCGAACGGGCTTGGTCTGCTGTGTGCTCGGGCTGGGGATGATGTTGCTTTCTCCATGCCATGCGGCCGATCCGTCTCTGGTTGGCTGGTGGACGTTCGACGATGGATCGGGAACGGTGGCACGCGACGCCAGCGGCAGAGGCAACGACGGCACGCTCCGAGGCGACCCGGTTTGGGTGATGGGACGGGTCGATGGCGCGCTTCAGTTCGACGGCGTGGACGACTACGTGGAGGTTGGCAGCGTGGGGATCAGCGGGATGGCCCCGAGAACGGTCGTCGGCTGGGTGAAGGCCGGCACGCTGGCCATTCCAAACTGGACCAGCGTGTTCGGTTTTGTCCCGGACGGAAGCATCAATGGCACCTATTTCGACATGGAGGTTGATGATGCGGGCAATTATGTTGCCCACATCTGCGGCGACCAGTGGATCCTTGGACCCGTCGATACGCAATGGCACCACGTTGGCGGTACGTACGACGGCAGTGCGGGCAGTTGGTATTTGGACGGCCAGCTCATTGGAGGTGCCGAGGGACAGCTTGGGACGATCGATCATGTGAGGATCGGCGCCCGGCTCAGCAACGGCCGCTATTTCCCCGGCCTGATCGACGACGTCCGCATCTATAACAGGGCGTTGTCGGAGGCCGAGATTCAGTCGGTGATGGATGGGACCGATCTGGGCCTTGCGAGGGACCCCAGCCCCGCGGAATGGGCGGAGGACGTCTGCCGCGATGCGGTTCTGGCCTGGACGCCTCATCCCTCTGCTGTCCGTCACAACGTGTACCTCGGGACCCGTTGGGACGACGTGCGCAACGCCGATACGACCGATCCGAGAGACGTATTGGTCAACCGGGGACAAGCCGGGGCAACGTTCGCCCCGGAGGGCCCGTTTGCATTCGGCCAGATCTACTACTGGCGCGTCGACGGCATCGGTCCGGCGCCTGACAACGCCATCTTCAAAGGCCGGGTCTGGAGTTTTACGTCCGAATCCTTCGCCTGTGCCATCCACAATATCCTTGCGACCAGCAACGCCGCCTCGAGCGATACGGAAGGGCCGGAGAACACGATCAACGGCTCGGGGCTCGATGAGGATGACGGGCACTCGATCCGTCCGTCGGACATGTGGCTTACGACCGCCGAGGTTCCGACGCCCGTCTGGATCCAATACGAATTCGATCGCATCTACAAACTCCACGAGATGCGGGTATGGAACTACAACGCCGAGTTTGAGGCCATCCTTGGTTTCGGGGTCAGAACGGCTGCGGTCGAGTGCTCGACCGACGGCGTGGAGTGGATCGGTCTTGGTGACGTGGAATTCGTCTCCGCCACAGCGACAGCCGGTTACGTCGCCAATACGACGGTGGACCTGGCCGGCACGCCCGCCAGATATGTCAGGCTGGTCATCGGCGACAACTGGGGTTCCATGGCGCAGGTCGGTCTCAGTGAAGTTCGGTTCCTGCATGTTCCCGCTCACGCCCGAGAGCCTCAGCCGGCCTCCAGTGCGACGGACGTTGGCATCGCCCCGGTGCTTCGTTGGCGGGCCGGACGGGACGTCGTCTCGCACGAGGTCTATTTCGGCGCCGGCGAGAACGACCTGGAGTGGGTCGCCAGTCCTGCCCAGGCTGCCTTCATGCCGCCGGTGTTGGAGTTCGCTGCCACCTATTACTGGAAGGTCGATGAGGTTGCCGACGACGGCGTCTGGCCTGGTACGGTCTGGAGCTTCTCGACCCAGGCGTATCAGATGATCGACGACTTCGAGCGCTATACCGACGACATCGACGCCGGGCAGGCCATCTTCGATACGTGGCTCGACGGCTGGGTTAACGGCACCGGTTCAACGGTGGGCCACCTTGAGGCGCCCTTTGCCGAACGCGCGATGGTCCACAGCGGCCGGCAGTCGATGCCGCTCCAATATGACAATACGGACTCACCGTTCTATTCCGAGGCCGAGCGGAGATTTGACACGGCCCAGGACTGGACGGTTGGCCGTGCCGACAGTCTGAGGCTGTACTTCCGGGGCGATGCGGCGAACGCGGGCCAGACGCTGTACGTCGCGCTTGAGGATCGTAACGGGCACGCCACGACGATTAGCCATGCCGACCCGGAGGCCGTCCGAACGACAGAATGGCAGACATGGCACATCCCGCTGAGTGCCTTCAGTGCGGCAGGTGTCAACGTTGCGCAGGTCGCCACGCTGTACATCGGCCTGGACAGTCGAACCAGCCCAACCGCCGGCGGCATGGGCATCGTCTACATCGATGACATTGGTTTTGGCCGGTCAGCCGGCGAATGAAGGTCGTGGGACGTGGCCAGGGCGATGACGCGGCCCTGGTCGCCGACGGCGCAGTAGAAGTGGTAGACGACGCCGTCGTGCTTGATGACCCAGGGCTTGTGCGCGTAGGTCTCGTCGTATGGTTCGGACGGAGCGACGAGATCGGGTCCGTCCCACTGGGTCCAGTGGACCAGGTCGTAGGAGCAGGCGAACGTGTCGAAGGCCTTGGGCCGCCAGAAGGCCCCGAAGTAGAACATCACCCAGACATCGCCCATCCGCACCACCTGCGGATCGCCTGAGATGCCGCTGTGGTTGTCGATCACCGGGTCGGTCCCATAGCGCAGCCATCGCCGCATGTCGTTCGAGACGGCCATGCCGATCCGCTCGGGGCTGCCCTTGGCCTTGCCGTTGTAGAACATCACGAACGGATAGCCGAGCGCGCGGTCCTTGTCGTGGATGATGTTGCTCTTGTACTGGGTCAGGCTCTCCCACCAGCGCACATCGGGCTGATCGCGCGACAGCACGGGCTCGCCGAGTCGCTGCCAGGGGACAGGCGCCGTCGGATTCTTGGTCCAGGCGGTGCCGATGGCCAGCGGGTCGGTCTCGTAGCCTTTCAGGGCGCCGCCGATATAGCTCATCCAGTACCTGCCGTCATATCGCTCCAGTTCGTACGATCCACCCCAGGTGGTGTCCTGCAGGGCCACATAGCCGGCCGCCTGAATCGCGTCCCAGCCCTCGTGGCGGAAAGGCAGGATCGTGCCCAGTGGCCGCCAGGTCAGCAGGTCGTCGCTGTCGGCGATGGCCGTCTCATAGCCGTCGCCGTCGAAGATGATGTACACCATGTACCATTTCGAGCCGTGACGAAAGACGCTGGGGCAGTCGAGCTTCTTGCCATCCTCGCCTTTGAGGATCACGCCATACTTAAACGGCGTCCTGGCCTCCTCATAGACGCGCTGCATCACCGCCGGTTCCACGGCTTGTTGCCGTGATACCGCCGGGACAATCTGACGCTGCCGGTCGGCAGCGTCGGCCACGGGCAAAAAGGTCGCGGCTGCTGCCGCGAGAAGCAATGCTGTTCGAGTCGTCATGATTGGTCCCTCGTTGGCTCGGTGCGCTGCGAGGCCTTGAGATCGGCGATCTGCGGGAGCATGGTAGCATACCGGGCCCGAGGTGGCAACACGGCCTGAATTGCCGTCGATCGACAAATCCGGCCTGTGTCGGAGTGAATTGGCGAACTGTCCCGGGGGCCGTCGGCGTACAGACAGCGGCGGCGGCCGGCATTGGGCCGCTGGTGTCAGGCAGGACCGCCTGGACGGGTTTGTTGCCTGTCAGGGCAGGCAATCCGCCCGAACGGGGGCGGATGAAATGAAAGCGACGATTCAGGATCTATGGGAGGCAAAGGCAATGGAAGCCAAGAAGACCATCCTCGTTACCGGCGCTACCGGCGCCCAGGGCGGCGGTGTGGCCAGGCACCTGTTGGCGCGGGGCCGGTTCAACGTTCGCGCGTTGACCCGGCGTCCGGATTGCGAAGAGGCCCGGGCGCTGCGGCAGGCGGGCGCCCAAATCGTCCAGGGTGACCTGGAAGACCTCGACAGCATCCGGGCGGCGTTGACTGGTTGCTACGGCTGCTTCGGCGTGACCAACTTCTGGGAGCACTTCGAGAAGGAATACGGGCTAGGCAAGAATCTCGCCGATGCGGTCAAGCGGTCCGACGTCGAGCATTTCGTGTTCAGTACGCTGCCGAACTGCAAGCAGATCAGCGATGGGAAGCTGGAGGTGCCGCACTTCGACATCAAGGCCCAGCTTGAAGCCTATGCACGCGGCCTGGCTGTCAAAGCCACGTTTGTCCATGTGGCGTTCTACTTCGAGAACTTTCTGACGTTCTTTCCGCCTCAGAAGCAGGCCGACGGCAGCTTCGCCTTCGGGTTTCCGCAGGGCGAGATACCGCTGGCCGCTGTGGCAGTCGAGGACGTCGGCGGGGTCGTCTCGGTCCTCTTCGAGAACCCGCAGGAGTCTCTCGGAAAGGTGGTCGGCATTGCCGGCGACGAGCGGACAGGCGATCAGTATGCCGAGACGATGACGCGCATCCTGGGGGCGAAGGTGATCTATCGTCATGTGCCTCGCGAGGAGTTCGCTGCGTTGGGCTTCCCCGGCGCCGAGGACCTGGCGAACATGTTCGAGTTCAATCGCCTGTACATCCCCACCCGGAAGGCGGATATCGAGGCATGCCGAGCCTTGTATCCGGAGATGCAGACGTTTGAGGGCTGGCTTCAGTCGAACAAGGGGACCTTCGTCAAGCTGCTCGAGAGCGAGCCGGCAGGTCGGCGCTGAGGCGGATTGACAGTGGTCCGTCCGGGCGGTGGTTGGCGTGCTGTCCGTTCACTCCCATCGCCACTGGGAAAGGCCCGTGATGTTCTGAAAGCGGCCGGGCTCGTCGAGCGTATCATACAGTTGCTTGCTCCATGCGTACGTCTCGGGCATCGGGCCGATGATGCCGACCTGGGTCGGGAACAGAAGACCCGCCACCTGGGGCACGTCGGTGATGCGCAGGCAGTTGAGCATCTCGATGGCCTCGCCGCGTCCGTCCTCGCGACCGGCGGCGTTCTGTGTGGGCGGTGGATCGCGAAGGAGGACCGCGGCGACTTCGCCGTCGAGCAGGGCGGCATAGAGGGCGACCGCGCCCATCTCGCCCCGGGCGGCGATGCCGATCCTATTGTGTCCGGCCGCCTTCAATTGGCGCAGGGCCTCAAGACAGCGGAGCACGTCGTAGACGCGCATCGAGGCCACGGTCCGGCCGGTCCAGGCGGCGGCGCGGCGCACATGCCATTGCAGGTCGGGCGGCCAGCCCGTCTCGCCAACGCCGCGGGTCTCGAAGTAGGCGAGGTTCCACCGGCCGTCCAGACCGGAGATGAAGCCCTCCGAGGCCCAGCGGTCTTCGTCCGGACTGCGCAGCACCAGCATGAGAGGAGCCGCATGGTCGCGCGGCTGCCGCCAGCGGACATCGACCTTGAGCCGGTAGTCCTTCTCCGAGACGAAGCTGTAGGTGTGCCGGCCGTGGCGGGCGCCGTCGTCGGCGCGGAACTCCCAGCGGATGTCCAGGGGCGCCGGCTCGCTGGGGAAGGCGCCGAACGTCCGCTCCCGAAGGAACCCGAGCACATTCTCACGATGCGCCTGCAACTGCGCCGGCGTCGCGATCTGCGGCAGCTCGGCCGGCTTGACGAAGGTCTCCTGGATTGTGGTGGTGCGGTCGTCGGCGGGGGGGCCGTCCACATAGACCCGCAGTTCCTCAGCCGACAGCATGGCGTCCTCGGAGCGGTCGATGTCGCCGATCTGGTCGGGCGGAATGTCCTTGCCCATCAGGTGTTTGACGAAGAACGAGAAGATCCTCGTCCGACTGATTTCGTGGTAGGAGTGCCCGCCGGGGGTCTCGACGAGGTGGATGTCGTCGGCCTTGCCGTAGAGGTCGTAGATGTGCTTGACGGCGAAGTAGACCTCGCGGACCGCCTCGATGGAATTGAGGCCGTCGCGGTTGGCCGAAGCGATCATCAGTGGACGCGGAGCGATCAGGGCTCCGATGTCGTGAAAGTCCTGTCGGTAGGTGTTGATCGGCATCATGCAGTCGCAGTGCCCGTCGATCGTCCGCTGGTGGACGTGCGAATTGACGGTGCTCGTCCCGCAGACGGGGGCGACGACCTTGATCCTGGGATCGGCGGCCGCGATGTACCAGCTCTGAGTTCCGCCGCCGGAGATACCGGTGACTCCCAGCCTGTCGCTGTCGACCTCGGGTCGGGCGCAGAGCAGATCGAGTCCGCGCATGGCGTTCCACAACTCGACGCCGCCGGGACAGTAGCCCCGGCTGTACCAGTGGAACCAGCCCCGCGCGTAGCAGCCCCAATGGTCGCCCAGCACCTCGCCCCACTGAATCGTCTCGATGATCAGGCAGACGAAGCCCAGTTGGGCGAACTTGCGCGGGTGCGGCTGATACGAGACCTTCTGCGTGCGGGAGTGACCGCAGACGTACAGCACCGCCGGGGCGGATTCGGTGAGGCCGTCGGGGATGTAGAGATTGGCAGGGACGTACAAGCCGGGCAGCGACTCGTAGCAGAGCTTCTCGATGCGGTAGCCCGGTTGGCGGATCGTCCCGACGATCTTGACGTTCAGAGGCGGTCGCGGTCCATCGACCGGGGTATCCGTCAGCGACATCATCTCCAGGAACTGGGCGTACCGACGCGGCCGGGCCTTCTGCCAGTCGGCCAGCGTGTCGAAACCCGCCAGCGCCTCGTGCGAGAGCTCCTGCGCGACCCGCATCAGATGATTGCGTATACTGTTCGATTGGTCCAGGTCCGCCCGCGTCTCGATCGCCGGGGGTCGGCTCGCATCGGCCGCGAAACCGGTGCCGCAAAAGACCCAAAGGGCGAGAAGAACCAGACGGCTGCCGGCAAGGGACCCCGGTGCGACTGTCTTGACGGCCATAGCATACCTCCGTAAGGACGCAGTCTCTCGGTCAGGCGTCATCAGCGAGCGTGATGTCGCCTCCAGTAGGCCGTCTGCGTCCGCTCCTGTCAAGAGGAAGGTTCGGCTGACATCTATCCTCCTGTTTCGGGGGCTGCCCTGCAGATGGTTCTGTCGGATGTCCGTTCGCGTGAGGGGCTACTCGACGTGGACGACGTTGTGGGCGCGGTCGGCTTCGAGTCCGGCCTTCTTGACAATGTCGTACAGATCGCGGCAGCCGTGGACTTTGACGAAATCGAAGTGGGGGTCGGATTTGTCGGTCGTGATGAGGTGGACGGTGCCGATGCCGACCAGGCAATCCCAGAGGGATCGTCGCAACTTCAGGTCGACCAATCGAAACATATCAAGGTTGTCGATCTGGCGGTCGAAGATCCCGCGCCCCCACTCGATGCGGTCCGGCGTGACCTCATAGTAGATGCTCTTCAGGGCGATCATTCTCCCGAGCAAGGCCAGCAGGGCCGCCGCGATTAGGGCCATCGCGCCGAGATCGATCCAGGCCTCGATCTGGGCCAGCCGATCGGCGCCGATGTCCAGCTTTGGCAGGTAGGCGCCCGCATACGCGGCGACCTGGGTCACGCGGTATTTGACAACCGCCCAGCACAGCGCGACGAAGATGCCCGTCTTGACGGCGGTTCCCGTCAGGGCGAACAGACTCGGCCGGCCGCACCAGAGCACATCGTCGTCGGCCGGTTCATCCACGGAAGTCCCGTCCGATTCCTCGTCCTCCGAATCGGGGTGGAAGTCGGACGGGCCGTACTTGGTCCGGGTCGCGGTGCGGTCGCCGCGCAGAAACTCACCGCAGAAGCGGCACTTGATCGCCTCGTAGCGGATCTCCTCGGCGCAGAACGGACAAGACTTCATCCGGCGTTCGAGCCGTTGAACCACATGCGTCGATTCGGCTGATCTTGGCATTGCAGGAGCACCCTAAACCTGTTTCGTTCCATCGAAACCTCTGGAGGCCGCCGACGGCCATCGCCGGGCGGTCCACTTCCCTTATCGGCCATTTTCGACCGATCGGGCCACTTCGGCAGGCAATGCGACGGCATTTTCTGGTTATCGGGCGTCGATGTCGCTAAGGACTCGTAAAGAAACGGATTCGGATGTTATGAGGTATTGGGATCAAT
>CAZSXM010000023.1:0-73738 GCA_964610435.1 uncultured Pirellulales bacterium
CGATTGATCCCAATACCTCATAACATCCGAATCCGTTTCTTTACGAGTCCTAACCGGCGAGCTTGACTCCATGGTCGAGAACCCAGGCGGCAAAGCTGGCGCTGTGGCGGCTCTGGAGCGAGTTGGCGGCAAAGAAGTGCAGCTCGATGTCGTCGCCGGCATCTCTTTGGACCAATGCGGCAATGCGGGCCCGGTCGTGCAGGTCCCAAGCCTCCAAGCCCTCGATGAAGACCGCCAGATCAATATCGCTCCACTGATCGGCCCTCCCCTCCACCTGCGAGCCAAAGACATAGGCAGCCGTGACGGATGCCAGCCGCGACAGACATTCAACGGCGAGCCGGGCCCGCTGCTCTATCGTGATATCGAGTTGAGCCATTGCACAAACTCCCTCGATTGACCGAGGACCCTGAGAGCCTTCTCCGGTTTCACATCAAGGGCAAGATCTGCGATGTCCTCGGGATAGCGAGTCGGAATGTAGTACCCGGACAGTTCCCGGAGGAAATCCACCTGGCGCTCATCGGGCGCCACAGCCGCGATCTCCGCCAAGCGGGCGAGTTGGTGAATGCGAGGAGGCAGTTTGTTGGTGCGCTGCACAATGACCGATTTCAGATACTTCTCGATCGCCTGCTGACAGCAGAGCAGGACGTACAGATAGCGCCCTGCCCTGAACATGGCATCGGCAGTATCCAGATCGTATCGGCCCCGTTCGGCCCATTGTCGGGATGGATCGTCCATGGTGTTATCATAATGAAAAGCTCAGCCTCCGGCAATGCAAAACGTCACCCGGCCAGTGGCTGGAATTCCGACGTCGGCGAAAATGCCTTGAATTGGTGCGGCGCTTGGGCTATAAACAGCTCTTTCTGAGAACTGGACCTGTTTGCATATGTGAGGCGTTGTCGATGAGAAGCAGCCAGATGCTGATCCCCACGGTCAAGGAAGTGCCGGCCGATGCGGAGATCCCCAGCCACCAGTTGATGCTTCGGGCCGGCCTGATCCGCAAGGTCGCCAGCGGGACATACACCTACCTGCCGCTCGGATGGCGAAGTCTAAAGAAGATCATCGAGATCGTGCGCGAGGAGATGGACCGCGCCGGGGCGCAGGAAATCCTCGTGCCGTGCCTGCAACCGAGAGAGCTGTGGCAGCAGACCGGCCGGGACGCCGACTACGGCGAGACCATGTGCCGTCTTCAGGATCGGCACGGCCGCTGGAACGTGCTGGGCCCGACCGCCGAGGAGGTCTTCACCTTCCACGCGTCGCACGAGATCAATTCGTACAAGCAACTGCCGATCAACCTCTATCAGATCAGTCCGAAATTCCGCGACGAGTTTCGGCCGCGATTCGGCGTGCTGCGGTCGCGCGAATTCATGATGAAGGACGCATACAGCTTCGACGCCGATGCCGAGAGCCTGCACAGGTCCTACATGGCGATGTACGACGCCTACTGCCGGGTCTTCCAGCGTTGCGGCGTCGAGTACGTGATCGTCGAGGCCGAGACGGGCGAGATGGGCGGCTCCGGCTCGCACCAGTTCACCGTCCCCTGCGCCTCGGGCGAGGACACCACCGTCTACACGGAAGACGGCTCCTACGCGGCCAACCTGGAGAAGGCCGCCGTCGATCCGTTACCGAAGCAGCCGGCCGATCCGAACACCCCGGCCCCCCAAGACGTCCATACCCCCCACGTCGGGACGATCGAGGCGGTCTGCGACTTCCTCAAGACAAAGCCGTGTGAGATGATCAAGACGCTGATCTATTCCGTCGGCGACGAGGCCGTGGCGGGCCTGGTCCGGGGCGACCACGACGTGAACGCCGAGAAGCTCACACAGGTGCTCGGCGGCGCGCATTCGGAACTGGCGGACGAAGCGACGATCCAAAAGGTCACCGGCGCCAAGGTCGGGTTCGCCGGGCCAGTGGGTCTGGGCGGCAAGGTTTCCAGGCTGATCGTCGATCACGCGGTCGCCGCGATGGCCGTCGGTGTCACCGGCGCCAACCGAAGCGACTACCATACGAAGAACATCGTGCCGGGCCGGGACTTCCCGCTCGACGGCGACAACGTCGTGGTGGCCGACGTCCGCAACGCAGTCGCGGGCGACACCTACCAGGGCAAGCCCCTGCTCTTCAAGAGGGGCATCGAAGTCGGGCAGGTGTTCAAGCTGGGGACCAAGTACAGCCGGAAGCTCGGCGCGACCTTCCTCGACGAGCACGGGGTCGAGCAGCCCTGCCTGATGGGCTGCTACGGGATCGGGATCAATCGGATCATGGCCTCGGCCATCGAACTGTACCATGATGAAAACGGGATCGTCTGGCCGATCTCGATCGCGCCGTTCGAGGTGCTCATCACGCCGGTCAATCAGGACGATCCGGCCGTCTCCGGGGCCGCCGAGAGGATCTACACGGAACTGAAGGCCGCCGGCGTCGAGGTGCTCCTCGACGACCGTGACCTGCGCGGGGGCGTCAAGTTCAAGGACGCCGATCTGATCGGCATTCCGATCCGCGTCACGGCCGGCAAGAAATCTGTCGTCGAGGGGAACGTCGAGGTCAAACGGCGGACCGAGACGGAAAGCCGCAAGACCCCGATCCAGGAGGCGGCCCGGACGGTCGTCGAGCTCATCGAGTCGCTCAAGAGGCAACTGCGTCCTTGACGGTGACCGCCGGAGGACCTATAACACAATGCGACAGAAATGAGCGCGCATTGACTTTCATTGGACAGGAGAAGCCTCATGGACCAGAACAACCTCTCACGAAGGACTCTCATGCACAAGACCAGCCTCCTTGCGGCCGGTGCCGTCGCCGCCCACCTGACCGGAACGACGAGCGCCCTCGAGATGGGCCAGATCGAGCGCGTGGCGACAAAGGGCCGGATCCACCAGTCGGTCAGCCGGTGGTGCTATGGCAAGTGGTCGCTCGATCAACTCTGCGAGGTCTCCAAGCGGCTCGGCATCAAGGCCATCGACCTGCTCGGCCCCGGCGAGTTCGAGACGGTCAAGAAGCACGGCCTGGAATGCTCGCTCGTCAACAGCCACTCTCTGACCGACGGTCTGGCCGACAAGAAATTCCACGAGGCCTCTCTGGCCAGCCTGCGCAAGGCCATCGACGCAACCTCGGCGGCCGGTTTTCCCAACGTGATCAGCTTCTCGGGCAATCGTCGCGGGATTCCCGACGACGTCGGCGTCGAGAACGCCGTCGAGGCCCTCAAGAAGATCGTCGGCCACGCCGAGCAGAAGAAGGTAACCATCGTGCTGGAGTACCTCAACAGTAAAGTCAACCACAAGGACTACATGTTCGACAACATGGCCTGGGGCGTCGAGGTCTGCAAGCGCGTCGGATCCGATCGCATCAAGGTCCTCTACGACATCTACCACGCCCAGATCATGGAAGGCGACATCATCCGAACGATCCGCGACAACAAGGACTACATCGGACATTACCACACCGGCGGCAACCCCGGACGCAACGAGATCGATGAGACGCAGGAGTTGTATTACCCGGCGATCATGCGAGCCGTCGCAGAGACCGGTTTCACCGGCTATGTCGCCCACGAGTTCGTCCCGAAAGGCGATCCGCTGGCGGCGCTGACCTATGCGACGCGCATCTGCGACGTGTAGTCGAGTCCGGTCGTTTGATGCAGCGAAGCATTCCTTGCGGGGCCGTCCTTTGAGGGCGGCCCCGAAACATTGCATCAGGCCATTGCAGAGTCGCACTACGACAGCACGGCGATGAGGTTTTGCACGTACGGCGCAGATGTGGTACAATAATAGGGCAGGTGGTGTCTGATTTGCGTTGCTGTCGTCTGTGAAGGAGTTTCATGGTTCGCGTCGGTCCTTTGGGAAAGTCTATCGTCTGCGTACTTGCCAGCCTCTGCGCGGTCGTTCCGGCCGAAGCTGGGTTTCTTACCCTCCGGCAGGCGCGGCAGGCTCCCCGCGGGCGGATCGCATGCCTGCCCAGCCCAACGATGGGCACGCGCTACATCGACGCGGACGATCTCGGTCGGCATTCCTACGGATTCACCTTGTTCGGTGAGCGCAACGGCATTGTCTACACCTGCCGCGGCGGCCACGTGGACGTCACCCATCTCCGCAAGGTCGCCGACTGGACGGGCTATCTCGCGTACCACCTTCGCGACATCATGATGAAGAGCGAAACCGAGGTAACATACAAGATGTGGGAGCCCTCCCGATACCACGTCACGATCGACTACCCCGCGGGCTGGGAATACCTGCCGTTGCGAACCAAAGAGACGATCGCCCGCGAGGCCGCGATCGATCTGGCGGCCTATCTCGCCTACATGGGCAGCGTCTGGCACGAGGTTCTCACGTGGCATGGGTTCAAAGGGGCCGGTATTTATCCGGAATACAACTCAGCCTTCTCCTGGGAAGACAACTACTCCAACGTGATGGGCAGTCACATAGGCGCCCTGGCCCTGCGCGATCCGGATCGTGACTTCGACGCGGCCGTGACGCGGCATCTGGACCGGGAGATCCAAATGCTCGGAGGCCAGCCACGGCACGTGGCTCGCCAGGCGGGAGAGGCCGTTCGCGGCCAGTGGTTCACGGGCGGATTCGTTATTGTGACCATGGTCAAGAGACATCTCGACGTCGGCCTCGATACCGGTTCGATCACCCCGTGGCTCGTGCCCGGCATAGCCGACTGTCCGGACGAGGAGCCCCAACCATTCCCAATCCCTGATTTGAAGGCGATTGAGAAACGCGGCATTGACGTAAGGATCGAGATCGAGCCGAGGGAATGGGAGAGGGGCCAGATCCTGCGGAAGGCCTACCCCAACCGAGAGAACCGACGAGATCGGATCGATCCAACGAAGCACCTGGCCGTAATCATGGAGGGCATCCGCGCCGAGGTCATCGAGCGATACGGTCCGGGCGCGGATGAATACGAGGTCCCTTACCTTGCGTCGAGCGCCGGGGCTCCGGACCCTAACTCCGGGTCGGCCCCCGCGCACGGCGGTTGAAACGGACGGTTCGTCGCACCCATGTGGGAACCCAAGGAACCCAATCCGGTCAAGGTCATCATCGGCATCCTGGCTTCGGACGACGGCAGTCTCATCGCCGCGCGCGAGGCGGTGGCTTCCCAGTTCGGTCCGCTTGACCTGGCCAGTGCGATCTGGCCGTTCGATCAGAGCGCCTACTACCGAGACCAAACCGGTCCGGACATCCTCCGACAGTTCGTCTCGATCGAGCCACTCACGGACCCCGGCGAGTTGGCGGAGATGAAACATCGGACGAACCGGCTCGAACAAGAACTGGCCCAGTCGTTGGCCGGACCGTTTCCACGACCGGTCAATCTCGATCCCGGAATCATCGAACCGTCCAAACTCGTCCTGGCCACGACCAAGAACTACTCCCACCGCGTTTACATCGGCCGGAAAATATACGCCGAGGTTACACTTGTTTTTGACAGGGGCGTGTGGTGTCCCCTACCATACACCTATCCGGACTACCGACGGCAGAGCTATTTCGACTTCTTCAGCCGGGTGCGAATCCGGCTCTTGCAGCAGCGCAGGTCGGGAATGCACGAGAGATGACGCCACCGAATCGAACAACCGTGAGGACGCCATGCTGATCCTGCTGGTCGCCGTTCTGCTCGTCGGCTCGTGTGCCTGTTCGGCCCTGCTGACGGCCGGCGCCAAGAAGCTCGCGCCGTCGCTGGGGCTCCTGGCCCATCCGCAGGCGGACCGCTATCATCGAAGCGTCGTTCCCCTCGGCGGCGGCATCGCGATCTTCGGGACGCTGACGATCTTCCTCCTCACTGCGGTGGGCGTCATGCGTTTTGCGGTCGCGCCCGGCCACCTCGGCCCACTGGCGGACCGATTGAACGTCGTTCCCGCCGATTTTCTACGCCGCTGCGATGAGCTGGCGATCGTGCTGCTCTGTGCGGCGATCCTCTTTGCGGTCGGCCTCTGGGATGACAAGAGGCCGCTCGGGCCCGTCGTCAAGCTCGGCACCCAGTGCCTGGTCGCCTTCGTAGCGGCGACCTTGGCGGATATCCGCGCCGATTTCTTCATCCATAACCGCATCGTCACATCGGCCATGTCCGCCCTCTGGATCGTCGCGATCATCAACGCGTTCAACTTTCTGGACAATATGGACGGGGCCTCGGCGGGCATCGCCGCGATCGCCAGCACCATTCTGTTTGTCGCGGCCGCCTTCAACGGACAGGTGTTCGTCGGCGGACTGGCGATCCTCTTCGTCGGGACCCTGTTGGGCTTTTTGCGGTTCAACTTTCCCCCCGCCTCGATCTTCATGGGGGACGCCGGTTCTCTCGTCGTAGGCTTCTTCGTCGCCCTGCTGACGGTGCGTACGACGTATTACCAGCAGGACCAGAGCGGGCCGTGGTATCCCGTCCTGATGCCGCTGGTGGTGATGGCGGTGCCGCTCTACGACCTGACCAGTGTCACGCTGCTGCGTCTGCGCCAGGGCAAGAGCCCCTTCGTCGGAGACACGCAGCACTTCTCGCACCGCCTGCGCCGAGGTGGCCTGACGGACCGCCAGACTGTGCTGATGCTGTATCTGGCCACGCTCTGCTGCGGCCTGGGCGCGACGTTTCTCTATCAGGTCAACCTCGTCGGCGCCGTCCTGATCTTCCTCCAGACGTTTCTGATCCTGGCCATCATCGCCGTCTTCGAGAGCACCGTCAGACATGGCACCGAGATCGATTAAAGGTCCGCCCACTCAACGCCGACGGTCAGGGACCGTGGCCCTTGTACTGCTGGGGCTCTGTCTTTCTCTTCTGGCGTTGCGCACGACGTACACTGAAGCGCCGGTACCCCAGGCCCTTGCCTTCCCAGGCAGCATGGACGATGCGGTGTACGGTCTCACGGTATCGGGCCTGTTGGTCTTCGCTCTGCTCTTCTGGCTTCTGTGGCAGGTTTGCTCGGGGCAATTGGTCTATCGGGTCACGGGCATCGAGGTCGGGCTGGCTCTCTTTCTTCTGGCGGCGACCATCTCGACGTTTGGCGCCAGCGACAAACGCCAGGCCATCAACCACACCGTGACGCTCGCGGCACCGGTTGTCGCGGCCATCCTGCTGGTCCAGATCCTTGATAGCATTTCCGAAGTGCGCGCGGTCCTGTTGGTGATTGCCGCACTCGGGGTCGTCTGTGCCTATCAGTGCGTCGAGCAGTTTCTGGTCAGCAACGCGATTGCCATCGAGCAGTACGAGAAGGCCCCGGAAACCCTGCTCGATCCGCTCGGCATTGAGCCGGATACATTTCAGGCGTTTCTCTTCGAGCACCGGCTGTATTCGCGCGGTATTCGCGGCTTCTTCACCACCGCCAACTCCGCCGCATCCTTTGCGCTGCTTGCCGCCTTTGCAGGCCTGGTGTTCCTGTTGCCACAGCGGTCTGCAGACACCGACCGGCAATCGCGATCGCGCTGGTATCCGGTGGTCCCAATGCTCACCATTCTGGCCGCGATGGGATTGACGCGAAGCAAGGGGGGCCTCCTGGCGTTCTTCGTCGCAGCCGTTCTGTTTGCCCTCTTCGTGCTCTTACGCAAGAGGCTCGCCGAACACCGCCAAGCGGTACGGATCGGGGCGGTGGCGGTCATCGCCCTCGCCTCGCTGGCCGTCGGTGGTCTGGCGACGGCATACGGCCTCAGGCATGGACGACTGCCTGGAGGCAATTCCATGCTGGTCCGATGGCAGTACTGGCACGCCACCGCCCAGATGGTGGCGGACCACCCCATCGCCGGGATCGGCCCGGGCAACTTCGCACAGAACTACACGCGGTACAAGCCGGCCTCGGCCCCTGAATCGGTCTCCGACCCACACAATTTCCCGCTGAGTCTGCTGGCCCAGTGCGGGCCGCTCGGCCTTCTGGGTTTTCTGGCGATGATCGCTATTCCCTTCTCTGTTGCGACGGGCCGCCCCATCGCAGAGCCGGTACTCTCGGACGACCGCAGCGCAGGGGTCAGATCGCCGACGATGATCATGCTGTGGGTCGTATCCGTTTCGCTTCTCGTGTTGAGACCTCTGCTGATCCCTGCCCTATGGAGTGGCGAGATCGAGGTGCTCCTCTACCAGATCGTCGCGTTGTACGTGGCGCCCGTGGCCGCGTTCTTGATCGGCTTCGTCCTCTTCGCCACGGCACTGCGAAGCCGCCCTGGTGAGGCAGACCTCGCCGATGGGACGATTGTGCGGGCCGCGCTGAGTTGCGCGGTCGCGGGCGTTCTGTTACACAACCTCGTGGACTTCGCCATCTTCGAGCCGGGCATCTGGTCAACGCTATGGACCCTGATGGCCTGCCTGATTGCCATCGGCCATCAACGCCGTCCCCTTGCCTCCATCGTCGTTCCCAGCGCCAAGCCGTTGAGGTGGATCGCGCCGGTCGTGGGCCTGCTGCTTCTGGGGATGTACGTTTACCTCGTCTGGCGGCCGGTGTACAGCGTGACCACACAGACCCGACTGGGCCACCAAGCCGCATCCGTTGGGAGGTTCGACCGAGCCCATGCTCTCCTTGACGCGGCTGCGGCACTCGATCCACTGTCTCCGATGGCGCCGAACGTCAACGGCCGCCTCTACTTGCAGCGGGCCCAGCGCGACGTCGCCGGGCAATCGGTGTTTCTGGACAAGGCTGACGAGAGCTTCCGCATGGCCATCGAGAGGGACCCGGCCGACTATAAGAACTACGAAAGGGCCGGCGACGTTGCCACGCTGGCCGGACGGCACGAAGAGGCGCAGCAGTGGTACGTCAAAGCCGTCGGTCGCTATCCGGGCTCAGGCCGCCTCCGACTGCGCCTCGCCCAAATCGCCGAACGACTCGGCGACAGCGACGCGGCTCTGAGGCACTACCGCGAGGCCATCGAAATCGAGGATGCGTTCCGAAGGCAGTTCCGGCAGATGTACCCGGATCGAACGCCGGGTGTCAGCCGGCTCGGAGAGGAAAACTACGCATTGGCCCAACGGCGCAGTGAGGAACTTGCACGATGATCCGAAGCAACCGGCCGGCTCTCACGAGACGTTGGACATGACGTCGTCGGGGATGTCGAAATTCGCGTAGGCGTTTTGAACGTCGTCGTGATCGTCAAATGCCTCCATCATCGAGATCACCCGCCTGGCCACCGCTTCGTCGCTGATCTCGACCATGTTCTGGGGCACCATCGAAATCTCCGCGACGTCGATCGGAATCTCCTTGGCCTCCAGCGCCTTTTTCAGTTCGTCGTAGGCACTTGGATCGCAGGTAATCTCATACACCTGCCCGGCGTTCTCCATGTCTTCGGCGCCGGCCCCCAGCGCCAGTTCAAGCAGATCGTCTTCCTCGGCGTTCGACGTCGCCACCGTGATCAGTCCCTTCTTACCGAACATCCAGTTCACGCATCCGGTTGTGCCGAGCGATCCACCATGCTTTTCAAAGATCCGCTTGATCTCTGGACCGGTCCGGTTGCGGTTGTCCGTCAGCGCTTCGACCATCACCGCCACACCGCTGGGACCATATCCCTCATAAAGGACCTCTTCGTAGCTCACTCCGCCGAGGTCGCCCGTGCCCTTCTTGACGGCCTTCTCGATGGTATCCTTGGGCATATTGGCGGCCTTGGCCTTGTCGATGGCGTAGCGCAGCGTCAGATTTGCCGTCGGGTCGCCACCGCCGTTTTTAGCCGCGACGATGATCATTCGGGCGATCTTGCTCCACGTCTTGCCCCGTTTGGCGTCGTTGGCCGCCTTCTTGTGCTTGATTCCCGCCCAGTGCGAATGACCCGCCATACAGACTCCTGAAGAAATTCGAATTGACTCCACATCCGATTCCGGATTCCATCCAAGCACTGCATTATAGTGCGGCATGCGGCGGTTTATAGCGATTTTTTCGGAAAACTTCACCGCCACAGTCCGTCCGATAACCCGACGGCGAACCACAAGAGCTCGCACCGTGAAGGCGGCAACGTGCCTGCTGTGTTGATTTCGCAGTTTTTTTCTTGACGGGGGTTTAACGGTTCCCTAACTTGGACGATCATGTTAGCAACTGTGGACGAATGGGGCTGTGGACGGCCCCGCGTTCGTGCAGCGTGAACCGATCGCTGCACAGGTGCAGCAGATGGAGACGGATGTTTCGAGATCCGCCTCGAATGGTAGTCTAAGTTGCAAAGACACACTTGGGCCGCCGTGTTCCGATGGAAACCCACTCGGTTTCATGGGGTTCAATGCGGCTGCCAGGTGTGGATTCCCAGTGAAACGAAATCGACTCGCCACAATCAATCGCGTTTCTGCGAGGGAGTGAGAGATTTGAGAACAGCGTCGGCAAAAACCCGGGCCTTGCAGCCCCTGCAACGCTCGATCAGGCGAAACCCGCGAGCGATCCGGGTGTCGTCACGCTGATTGTCTGCCTCTGTCGGTGAGATTTCGCACTTCACTGTCGTCTCTTTGGAGCTTTCCCTGCCGTCGGCCTGCACAGTGTCCGCAGTGAACGTTTTCAGTCAACACTGTGGTGTGGAAAGGTAGGGAACATGAGCGCCATTCTGATGGAGATATCCACTCTTGGGGCCGGCATCGCCACTCTCGTCACCTTCATCCTGGGCGTTTGTCTCGCTTTCATCGTCCAGCAGATGCTTGCTCGGACACGGGCAAAGACCATTGCGGAGGACCTTCAGAGGCAGATCGACGGGGCCAAACGCGAGGCGGACAACATCATCAAGTCGGCCCAAATCGAGGCGGCCGCCGAGGCCATCAAGAAGAAGGAGCAGTTCACCGCTGAGGCCAACCAAATCCGGGCCGAGTTGCGGGAGAACGAGATGCGGCTTTCCAAGCGGGAAGATGGGCTCGATCGCCAGACCGACCTGCTTCAGAAGCAGGAGCAGTCGCTCAAGAAACAGGAACAGGAGGTCGAGCGGAGGCTTCGCAACACGGAATTGAAGGACAAACAGCTCTCAGTCCTGATCGCCCAGCAGAAAAACCAGTTGCTCAAGATCACCGCGATGGACGTCGAGGAGGCCCGCCAGCTTCTGCTCAAGCGCCTGGAGGACGAGTGCGAGCACGAGATGTCGTCACTGATCCAGCGAAAAGTCGAAGAGGCCCAGGAGATGGCCGACGACAAGAGCCGTGAGATTCTCAGCACAGCGATCCAGCGCTATGCCGCCGAGCAGACGTGCGAAGTGACCGTATCGACGGTAGACATCCCCAACGACGATATGAAAGGCCGGATCATCGGTCGGGAAGGCCGCAATATTCGGGCCTTTGAAAAGGCCACCGGGGTCGATGTGATCGTGGACGACACACCGGGCATGGTCGTCGTCAGCGGGTTCAGCCCTGTCCGGCGCGAAGTCGCCCGCCTATCGATGGAGCGCCTGATCCAGGATGGACGAATTCACCCGTCCCGAATCGAAGAACTGGTCGCGCAGACCCGCAACGACGTCAACGCCAAGGTCCTCCAACTGGGCAAGGATGCCACCGTCGAAACCAACGTCCGCGGCCTTTCCAACAAGATCATCAGCCTCCTCGGGGCCTTGGCCTACCGCACCAGCTACGGCCAGAACGTCCTGCGCCACAGCGTGGAAGTCGCGTTTCTGAGCCAGGTCATGGCCGACGAGTTGGGCCTGGACGGCTCCATCGCACGCCGGGCCGGACTGCTCCACGACATCGGCAAGGCCATCGATCATGACATCGAGGGCAGCCATCCCGTGATCGGGACCAATTATCTCAAGCGGTTCAACGAGTCGCCGATCATCCTCAATGCAGTGGCCGGCCATCACGGCGACGTGCCGCCGGACAACCCCTACACCCCGCTGGTCGCCGCCGCCGACGCGATCAGTGCCTCGCGACCGGGCGCCCGGAGAGAAACGCTCGAGCGTTACATCAAGAGGCTGGAGAAGCTGGAGGAAATCGCCACAGACTTCAAGGGCGTGGAAAGCGCTTACGCGATTCAGGCCGGACGCGAGATTCGCGTGATCGCCAACGCCGATCAGGTCGACGACGAGGCCGCAATGAAGGTCGCTCGCGATATTGCCAAGAGGGTCGAGGATGAGATGACCTATCCCGGTGAGATTCAGATCACGCTGTTGCGAGAAGTCCGCTGCATTGAATATGCCAGATAGAAGGCACACCGGGTCCGCAGGCCCGGGTCGTCGCGCGAAGGAAATGATGAAACTGAACGTACTATGCATCGGCGATATAGTAGGCCGCCCGGGTCGGCGAGTTTTGGCCGACAGACTGAAGACCTTCGTGCGAGAACAGTCCGTCGACTGTGTCATCGCCAATGCCGAGAACGCCGCCGGGGGATCCGGCCTCACGCCGCAGATCTATGATAAGCTGCTGCGCTACGGCATCAATCTCATCACGCTCGGCGACCATGCGTTCCGCAAACGCGACATTATCGAGACCCTGGAACGGAACGACAATATCTGCCGGCCCGCGAACTTCTCCGAGCATGCCGCCGGCCGAGGCACCGCGCTGTACAAGACCGGCAAAGGCCCCGTGGTCGGCGTCCTGACGCTGATCGGCCGGCTGTTCATGAAACCGGCCGATTGCCCTTATGCCGCAGCCGATAAATGGATCCCCAGGCTGCAGAAGGAAGCGGACCTGATCGTGGTAGACTTCCACGCAGAAGCCTCCAGCGAGAAGATTGCCATGGGCTATCACCTCGACGGTCGAGTGAGCTGCTGCTTCGGAACGCACACGCACATCGTCACCGCCGACGAGCAGGTCCTGCCACGAGGCACCGCGTACATCAGCGACGTCGGGATGACGGGCGCCCACGATTCGGTTCTCGGTCGCCGAAGCGACAGCGTTCTGAAGTCCTTTCGGACCCAGATGCCTGTGCCCTTCGAGATCGCCACGGGAGACGTCCGAATCAACGGCGTCGTGGTCACCATCGACAGCAACAGTCGGCAGGCCGAACGGATTGAACGGATCCGCATCGATGCCGACAGCCAAGACGATGCGCGATACGACAGCGATGACGGTCGGCCGGAATACTACAACAGCTTCTGAGCCCTCGGCGGCCCCACGACGACATCCGGCCGTTCTGTTAACGCAACGGCTGCCTTGCGTCGCTGAACACGGTCATTAGAGTGGCGTCGGAGTAGTCCTCGCTGCCCCTGAGCAGGATAAAATACGTGCCGGCCCTGGGATTGTTGACCACGATCGTTTCATCGTTGCCGATCAGGTGTGAGCGGTAGTCCCATTCGGCGACCGTCGGTTTCAACCCTCGGCGGACGTAGAGATCGACGTCCCCAAAGCCGCCCGCGGTTGAGATCTCCAGCCTTGCCTGCTTGGCGGGCACCTCGATCTTGTAGTACACCTCGCTGGCAGCCTCGCCGGTCAGACCCGCAACCAGCGTGCCGTTGGCCAGGAGCATTGCCCCGTCGGTCTTGTCCTCTTTGTCCGGAGCATTCAGGGTGAAGGCCTCGGCCCTCGCATAGGCGGTCAGATGAACCACGGCGTTATTGGCACTGTCGATGATCTGGGTGGGCGTGTCCACGCTGAGAGAAACGGACACGAAATCGGAATACTCGGTCCCATCGGCCACGTCAATCGGCTCGAGATGAATCTCATCCGAGTCAATCAGGATCGGGTCCCAACCGGGTTCGTTACAGCCTCTGCCGCTGAGCAGATCGAGCTTGATCCAATATTCAGCACTGGCCGCATTGCCGACGTCACCGCTGAACAGGTCCAGACTGACGGTGAAATCCGCCGTGATGGTCGTTACAAGACCTGGGGCATAATCGAGCATCCACTCCATCTGGTGACTTTCTGAGGCGTTTGCGGCCTTGCCTCCGACGAGCCCCTCGGCGACGATCGTCGGCCACAACCCGCCGGCAATCTCGGTGTCATACGGAATTTTGGTGTCTCGATTGTTGATGTACGGAGACCAGCCGCTGGCGCCGGGAGTCGTCATCCGCAAACGGCCCTCGCCGGCGATCGTGACCGCTGCACACGCGGCCCCACTCGTCGACGCGCGCGGCCCGACGGCCAGCAGCGTCAGATTCGCGTAGGCTCGATGGCCCTTGAGCATGATGTGCCAGATCCCCGGGTCCGGATCACGGATGATGACGCACTCGTCGTTGCCCTGAAGAAACGGTCGATAGTCGTACAGGGTCGTCGTCGGGGGAGCGCCTTTGCGTAGGTAAAGATCGCAATCCCCAGTCCCGGCGAAGATCCCGATCTCCAGAATCGGCCAACCTTCGGGCACCTCTATCTGGTAGAACTGCTCGCTGTCGGCCTCACCCCAGAGTCCCTCCACCGCCACACCGCTGGTCAACACGGTCGCGGCCGTGCTGGAGGAGTATCTGACGTCCAGCGTCAGATTCGCATACTCGGAAAACCCTCTGAGCATGATATACCAGGTTCCCGCCTCCGGATACCCAACCGTCACGGTCTCCTCGTTGCCGGACAGGTACGGCCGATAATCGTATTCCGTCGTGCCGGGTCTGACATCCTTGCGCACGTACAGGTCGCAATCTCCGGAGCCACCTGATATGGACACGACCAAGTCGTCCTGCCCTTCGGGAACGACAATCGCGTAGAATTGCTCGCTTCCGGCCGTTCCGGAAATGCCGACAACCGGAACGCCATTCGTCAGACCGACGGCCCCTTTACAGACCGCCGACGCCCACAGACAAGCCGCCACACCAAGCACCACAGCGCCTGTCCGGCACGATCCGCTCAGCCCCTTCATCATCCCGAACCCTCTTCAAGCTTGAATACTCCACCCTGTCCCGTCCTCTGGTTCTGGGTAGATCACCCATTTGCGCGGCTATCCGGTTCCCCGCGGTGGCTACTGCCTGCTGCTGTTGATCTGGAAGACACTCGTGTCAGTGTTCGCACCTCATACTGCCTCTCCACCCCATCGAAGCCTGGTTGCCCTGAAACACCAAGGGCCAACGCCTTATTATACACCAAACAGCCATTCGAGGCAAGGTGTAATTTCCCCATCTTCACCCTCCGGGCACCCGGACACATTCCCAAATCTGCGTACCCCTTGGGTAATCCTGGACCGCATCGCGCAGAGGGACTGGTATTCTACGGCCGTCTCAGTAGACGCAAAACCCTCATCGAAGGGCGGGAAAGCCCAGGGCACCGAGGCCACACAGGCCGACAGATCAAGGACGCATCAGTTCGGTGAGCGACGCCTTGACCGCGCGTGAGCCGATGCTTTCCGCTGCTTTCGCCTCGCCTTCTTGAGTTCCAGGGCGAACTTGGTTTCCTCGCCAGTCTCCTCGTTGATGACGGCGAACTGTCCGGTGTCGTCGCGCTGCATCTGATCGTTGGCGTTGAGCAACTCAATGCCGTAGACGGTTCCGTCCGGCGCCAAATCGATTACCAGTTCTTCACTGAGTTTGATGGATTCAGCATCCGCCTTTTTGTTCTTGAAGCGGATGTAGCCGACGTTATAGCGAGGATCGTACGTGAATTTCATGCCGCCGGACCTTTCCAATCCATCAGAAGTACCTCGTCACCACCGAAATCACCAACCAGCCGTCGTACCGCCGAATCGCATAGGCCTCGACCTGCTTGGTCGTATATCGCTTCCCTCGCCAGCGCTTCTTGAACGGCACATTGCGACGAAAGCCCACACGACCAAATTTCGCGTCGAACCTTTCCCCGGCCTCCACAGCCAGTCGTACCTCCTTCTCTGTAGCGCCCCGTTCGGCCAGACGGTCCCGTGCATGGGGATGAAGGTTGACCGTCATCGCACACACTTCCTGCCGGACGCACCAGAGGCATATGCCGGAAACTCCGTGGTGCCGATAACGTCAGTATATCGCGCCCGGCCGGCGATCGCCACTATTTTCTTCATGGATGCAACGTGAGAAATGGGTTAGAGGCCTTCTCGCGGCCAATGGTCGTTCGCATGGCGTGTCCGGGATAAACCGCCGTCCGATCGGGAAGGGCAGAAAGCCTGGTCCGGATGCTCTCGAGCAACTGCTCGGGGTCGCCACCAGGGAAATCGGTCCGCCCGATCCCATCGGCGAAGAGCGTATCCCCAGCAAAAATAACGTCTTCCGTGTCCGCATACAGGCAGATCCCCCCAGGCGTGTGTCCCGGCGTATGAAGCACCTTCAAAACAACGCCGGCCTCGTCGATTGTGTCGCCGTCCTCGAGCAACACGTCGGCCGGCGCGGTCCTGAAGGGTCGCATAGCCATCTGAGACAGGTTGGCCCCGGGATCGGTCAGCATGGGACCGTCCAGCCTGTGAACATAGATTCTTGCCTGCGGAAACGCCTCACGCAGGGCCGCCAGGCCGGCGATGTGATCGACATGGCCGTGCGTCAGGATCACCGCGATGGGAGTCAGTTGATGGCGGGCGAGAAACGCGATCATTTCGCGACTGTCGAGTCCCGTATCGATCACGAGACAGTCCTTGGCCGACTCATCCCTGCGGACGACGTAGCAGTTGGTCTCGAAATCCCCGAGAATCAATCGGTCAATCTTCATAGATCCCCTCGCGACAAGCTACGTCTATCCGTCATTGCTGTCGGTCGCTGGGGCAAGCTCAGGGACCGGCTCGATCTCCAGAGGTGTTGAGCTGTCGCCCTCAGGTGCGGCCGGGCCGGCGGCGTCCTCCAGCAGTTCGGCCTGCCGTTTCGTCAGGTAGTCGGCCTTCCACTCGGGGATCTGGTAGACCCAGCCCCTGTGCCGCAGTGTGAACCGCTGGGCGCGCTCCTGGGCCTGGAGCTTGGCTTCCTTCTTCTTGAGCTCCTCCGGCGACTCGACCTGCCCCGGCTTCATCGTAATCGGGGTCTTGTCCGTAAACTCCGCCTCGCACGTCAAATACGTTTCGCCATCGCTCCTGGCGATCTTGAGGCGGTACTCGGTGGAGTCATCGAGGCGGCAAATGTACAGATAATCGAAGCTCAGATCGCCAAGGGCCGACGGCGTATTGACGTCGTCAAATCGCAGGCTGCTCAGCGCCCCAAGGACACTCCTGGCGTCGCTGTCCTTCAATACCTTGCCATCAGGCCGGTTGGCCATGACAACCCCATCGCCGGTCTCGGCGGCCGTGAGCGTGTAGAAGCCGTCGGGCGTGGTAACCCTGACCGAGTTGACGTCGCTGCGCTCGACCGAGACGATCTCCTGATTGACATAGTCGATTGCGGCCGTGCGGATGTACGGGACACTCTCGGCCAGGTAGACGTTGTCGTGCGTGGCCAGCCGGACGTACGTGCCCTGCCCCCCTTCCAGGGCCTTGCCGACGATAACCCCGGTCAGGATCGATCCGTCGGCCCTGAGAAACCGGACCACGTTCTGGGCCCGTTCCTCGGTCACATCAAGGTCTTCATGGTTTCTCGGGCTGCTCGTATACGATTCGAGCGTGCGAATATCGAGGCACTTGGTGATCAGATCGTTGATCCGTGTGGGGTCGGCGGGGTAGCCCGCCTTGTCGGTCACGCGAAACTGCTGGTCTCGCCGCTGGATCGTGACAGCGTCGTCTCCGTATCCTACCACGATGCTGTCGATCTGAGCCGTATCCAGCCCCTGGATCAGATAGGACGGTCCCGAAAGCTCGCCGGTCGAGCGATCGGCAAGGCGCGACTGAACAACCGCCCACACCACCATGATCGCAGCCACAACGGCCAGTATGCCAAGATTCTTATTGCTCATTCGCAGACTCCTTGTCGATCATCGACGATCGTCAACAATCAATCATCAATAATCCATCCTACGCATCGCTGGCATGGCTGATATAGTGCCGCCGCCGGAAGCTCCGCCACAGGCCCAGGACGAGGGCAATCATCATGACCACGCCGGGAACCAGCCCCATGTTGAAACGCCGCAACGAGTTGCCCAACTGCTCGATTCGCTCCCTCCGGCGGGCGTTGACCTCACGGAGCTGGCGCTCGGCCTCGCGGATCTTCAATTCCAACTGACGCCGCTTCTCGATAATCGAGCTGCCGATCACCTCTTGCTGCTCCCCCGCCCGCTCCGAGGAGATCAGGTTCTGCAACTCCAGGTTGAAGCCCTCGATCTGCGCGTTGATCAAGGCCACCTCGTCGGCCGTCTCTCGCTCGGCTTGTCGCTCGATCTCATCGACCACGGTGAACGGGCGCCGGTAATTGCCCCGCGAGCGAATCGAGATCAAATCGCCGGAGCCGCTCAGATCCTCGATCGTGTTGATCAGCAGGGCGCTGTTGTCGCCGACGACCATCTTGCCGAACAACGAATTCGCATAGGCCAACTGATCGCTCAGGAAATCCACGTCGCTGAACACGGCGACCGCGCAGTCTTCAACGGCTTCGGTGAGCCCCGTCACGTGCTTCGTGACGGTCCGAGACTCATCCAGCGCGTCCTCCTCGTCGGCCTCGTCGAACTCCGCGTCCACCTCGACCTCAATCCCTTCGGGAAAGCTGCTCCGGAAGCGGCCGGTGACCAGATAGCCCATCGGAACCGGCTGAGTGCCGTCGATGAACCTGGCCATGAGCTTGTCGGGATCGGGGAGCATCAACTCGAACGAACTGCTGACACTCCAACTGTTGCCCTGATCGGTCGTCATGATCAGCGGTGTCCTGACGATCTCAGGGGCGCCGGCTCCGCCGGCCTGATTCGGATCGGCGGCGTCGGCGTGGCCAGGAGGGGTGACCTCCCTCAGCACACCGGCGAACAGCACACGAACCTGGTTGAGATCGGCGGTGATGGCCTTCTCCTGGTTGAAGCACGGCGGCGTGAGCCCGAGGAACCCCATGACCGGCTGGGGCCGCTGATTGGCCCCCAGGGGCGCCTCCAACAGAAGCGACCGGTCACCGGCGAAGGTGTTGGCCGGCATCTGAAGACCCCAGGCCCGCATCACGCGGTCGAGATCGGAACTCTGTTTCTCGACCGTCATCTGCATGGGGCTGCGTTGCGGCCGGTCCACAACACAGTGCGGATCGACGCAGACAATCGCGCGGCCCCCCTTCAGGACGAACTGATCGATCGCAAACAGCGTCGGCTCGGGCAGGTCCTTCGGGTGGATCACGATGAGGATATCCACGTCGTTGATGTCGGTTGCGTCCGTCGGGACTTCGGTCACCTCATACTGCTGTCGGAGCTGCTCGACGAT
Organism: uncultured Pirellulales bacterium; assembly: GCA_964610435.1. Classification (GTDB taxonomy): domain Bacteria; phylum Planctomycetota; class Phycisphaerae; order Sedimentisphaerales; family Anaerobacaceae; genus Anaerobaca. The sequence goes on from CAZSXM010000023.1 coordinate 18,977, forward strand.
CGTCCAGGCCGGTGCCGGCTGCTGGCCCTGCATCCGCATCATCTGGGCCATGTAGCCGGTAACGTCGTCACCCATCACGGGTAGCGAGCTCATGATGCCCAGCCGGGTCTTCTGCCGGGTGATGGCGGTGTCGATCAGGTAGCTGATGTCGTACTCAATGAAATTCTGCCGGTCGGGCGAGAAGAAGGGAATGGTCTTCTCGACGCCGAACTGCGTCTGCACCGCCAGGCCGAAGAAGAAGTTCTCCTCCTCGGTGATGGGGAATCGCCGCAACCCCAGCCGCAGGGCCTGCTCTTCTTCTTCCGAAAACGGCCGCGGATCGATCACCTGCAACTCGACCATCCCGTTCGAAGCGGCAACGTATTCGTCCAGCAGGGCCCGAACGAACTCGGAGTAGTTGTTGAAGAAGCGAATTTGATCGGGGCCCTTCATCGCCGCCGTCTTGGCGTAGAAGAACCGGATTCGGATCGGCTGATTGAGCCGGGCCAGAATGGCCCTGGTCCCGTCGCTGAGCGTGTAGAGCTTCTGATCGGTGACGTCCACCTTCCACCGCCGGCCGAGATTCTGGCAAATGCTGATCCCGCTGAAAGCAATGACCAGGACCAGGGCGGCCCCGACAATCGCGCGTAGGGTCCGATTCATTAGCTGGCCTTCCTTTCATCCAATACAATCGCACAGGCCGCGACCCAACCTGCAATCAGAAGAATGAAATAGGCAACATCCTTGAATTGCAGGATGCCCCTTTGCATCGTATCGAAGTGCACCTGGAAGCTCATACCCTCGACGGCCGCAACCATGCCCGGCGGCAGAAATGTCGAGACATAGTTCAGCGTCGTCGGCATCCCCGCAAACACCAGAACGGCGCAGGCGACTACGCTGAGCACGAAGGCGATCACCTGGTTCTTGCTCAGTGCCGAGAAGAAGCAACCGATCGCCAGAAACCCCCCCGCCATCAGGAACGCGCCGAGATAGCCGGTCACGATCAGGCCGACGTCGGGGTCGCCCAGATAGCAGACGGTCACGACCAGTGGAAACGTCAGCGCCAGTGCGATCCCCAGAAACAGCCAGGCCGCGAAGAACTTGCCCAATACCGCCTGGGTGATCGTAACCGGCAGCGTAAACAGCAGTTCGACCGACCCGACCTTGCGCTCCTCGGCCCACAGCCGCATGGCCGTTGAGGGGACCATGAACACGAACAGCAGCGGAAGGTTCGCGAAGAACGGCCTCAGGTCGGCCTGCCGGGTCTCGTAGAACCCCTCTTTGAACGTCAGATAGCCGGAGAAGAACAAGAAAATGACGAGGAAAACATAGGCGAGAGGTGTCGTGAAGTAGCTTTTCAGCTCCCTCTTGAAGACCGCCCAAAAACTGTTCATCTGGCACTCCCGGTACAGTTGATTACGGAACTATTGATGATTGACACATGACGATGGTCCACCCTCAATTCGTTGCGGCAGCCTGAGTGGTGGTGATTCTGCGGAAGACCTCATCCAGGCTGGCGTGGTACTTGCCCTTGAGCTCCTGCGGTGTCGAGTCCACCAGAACCTTGCCCCGAGCCACGATGATCGCGCGGGAACAGACCGCCTCAACCTCTTCGAGGATGTGGGTCGAGATGATGATGCACTTGTCCTTGGCCATCGCGCCAATCAGTCTTCGGACCTCGTGCTTCTGGTTGGGGTCGAGGCCGTCGGTCGGCTCGTCGAGGATCAGCACCTCGGGGTCGTGGATCAGCGCCTGGGCCAGTCCGACGCGCCGTTTGTACCCCTTCGACAGCGTCTCGATCGTCTGATGATACACCGACTCGATCGAACACATCGGCACGACGCGGTCGAGCGCCGCCTTGCGCCGGCGACCCTTGATCTGACGGATGTCGCAGATGAACTTGAGGAACCCTCCTACCGTCATCTCCGGATAGGCCGGCGAGTTCTCGGCCAGATAGCCCAGCGAGCGTCGCACTCCGATCGAATCGGTCAGGATGTCGTGCCCGCAGACGCTGGCGGTCCCGCTGTCCGGCTGGATGTAGCAGGTCAGCATGCGCATCGTCGTGGTCTTGCCCGCCCCGTTGGGACCCAGCAGGCCGACCACCTGTCCCTTGGCGGCGCTGAACGAGACCCCATCCACCGCGACAACCGGCCCGAAACGCCGCCGAAGTTCCTTGACCTCTATCATATCCGTCTCCAAAAACTCAGGCATCAACTCGGCCCCAGACGACCCAGCCTCCCCCCATACGAACAAAGTGCATAGGTTGGCGAAAAACACCTTCGCCGTCAAGACCCGCACCCCAAAATAATCCCCATGCCCAGCCGGCACGATAGACTGAAACCGCAGAGGGCCGACCCGTGACGCCAAAATGCGCCATACGACCCCACCGCCAATTTTGTTCGCCCCGGCGTACGAGAACAGCACGGGCTCGTCCTTGTCGCGGATCCACTGGTTGCAGCACTCAGTCCCGACACACGTTGAAGCTCGGGTGACGGTGGACAGGCGGTTTCAGCCAACGATAGGCAGGGTGCGGATTCGGATGCGGCGGCCTTCGAGAACGACAAGACTTCCGTGTTTCAGTGCCGGGATCAGATCGGGCAGATTCTGGAGTAGGATCTTCGTCTGTTCGCTCGGCCGGTGAGGGAAGCTGTGATGAAAGAGGATAACGGAGGGCTTGCGGACCTGTCGTCGAGCCAACAGGAAACCAAAGTCCGTGTCAGATGTAATGACCATGCGATCCTGGTGAAAAGCTCGCTCGAAGACGGTCGTGTCGTCCGCGGCCCGGCGTCCATAGTCGCGGACATGTACGGCGTCGTGGCCTTCGTTCCGAAGGCCGCCGGCCACCAGAGGCGAGACCGGGTTGTCGACAAGAAACCTCATGCGCCGTTCAGAGGCAGAGCCCGTTCCTTGACGGCTTCGGCGGCGAAGCGAAGCGCCTCACGGATATCCTCTCGCTCCAGGTCTGGATGCGCGGTCAGGATCTCATCCTCAGTCATGCCCTCGGCGACCATGGCGACCACGGAGGCCACGGGCATCCGCAGACCTCGAATGCAGGGGACCCCGGCCATCTTATCCGAATCGATTGTGATACGATGGAAAACCATACACGCCTCAGCAACGAACGGGCTGATCTCCGATAGATCGATACTGCATTATACCACCCGAAGCCGAACGAGACGACGACTGAATCGCGAGGAGCGAGTACCAGATTGCGCCTGCTTGGCGCAATTTGGACCCAGGCTGGGGTTGAGCAGGCGGGACTTCTGGAGGACGAGGCCGTAGTGGCTGCCGGGGGGCCTTCTTTTCCTGCATGACCTGGCCTCACCCGTCACCGGCAAAGCCGCCGGAGTGGCACATCCACGCGGCGCGACACGGTGGCAGCCTCAGGTCCCAGAACCTGGCGATGGCCTCTTGCACTGGCAAGCTCCGGCAATCAATGCAGCGGCCAATTCCACCATCTCGAAACGCTGTGCGTTTGATGATGTCACACGTCTTGCGGTATCGTCTCACAGTCGCAACGCGCCGCCGCGTCAGGCAAAGAGGGCTTCGACGAAGGTGGCGGGGTCGAATTCGGCGATGTCGGTGGGCTTCTCGCCGAGGCCGACGAACTTGACGGGGATGTCGAGCTGGTCCTTGATCGCGATGACGATGCCGCCGCGGGCGGTGCCGTCGAGCTTGGCCAGGAAGATACCGGTGACGTGGATCGCCTCAGTGAAGAGCTGGGCCTGGGAGATCGCGTTCTGCCCGGTCGTCCCATCAAGAACAAGCAGGACCTCATGGGGGCCGTCGGGAATCTTGCGCGTCACAACGTCGCGAATCTTGGTGAGCTGGACCATGAGGTCCTTCTTGGTGTGCAACCGGCCGGCGGTGTCGAGGATCAGCACGTCGGCGCCGCGCGCCAGCGCCGCCTCACAGGCGTCAAACGCGACGGCCGCCGGATCGCTGCCCGACTGGTGCTTGACGATCTGGACGCCGATGCGGTCGGCCCAAATGCTCAACTGCTCGACTGCCGCTGCCCGGAACGTATCGCAGGCGGCGACGATGACCTTCTTGCCGCTCTTGTGGAGGGTATAGGCCAGCTTGGCGATGCTGGTGGTCTTGCCGGTGCCGTTGACACCGGCCACCAGGATCACGGTCGGCCCGGACTCGGCCACGTGCAGTTGCCGGTCCTGATCGGGCCAGTAGCTCGCAATGTGCTCCTTCAGGAAGGGAATCACCTCCTCGGAACTGGAGATTCTGCGAGCCCGATAGGCGTCGCGCAGCTCATTGATGAGCTTCTCGGTGGTCTCGACGCCGATGTCGTCGCGGATGAGCGTCTCTTCGAGTTCGTCGAGCAGGTCGTCGTCGATCTTCCGGCCGAGGCTCAGCACCGTCGAAAGCGAGCTGGCGATCTTGCTTCGGGTCTTGCCCAGCCGCTCCTTCAGGAAGTCGGCGGTCTTGGAGAATAGGCCCATAACACCTTCCTAATCGCATAGAAGTCAGGGTGTTTCTTGGCGCTGATGGTATCGTGGCTGCCGCAGAATGCAAGCCTGCGACGGGCAAATCGGCCGGACGAGCCTTGTTTCGAGCGTTTCTTGTGCCGGTCTTACGGCCTTGGGGGCCCATCGACAAGAGAACAGAACATCTCCATGGGGAAGTATGGTATAATCAATGATGTCAGTTGGTTGTCGAAAAGCGTTGGAAAGCCGCAAAGTCAAGATGGTACACCGAAGAACAGCCACAGCATCAACGTCCGGGATCCCGGACCCCATGTCCCTGGATCTTCTGGCCACCGCGGCGTTTCCAGACGAGGGGCGGGCCATGCGCGCCGTCCCGGGATAGCCGTGCCCAGCAGAGAGGAGTCGTTCACCATGGCCAACCACAAGCAGCGCCCGTACAGCCTTCCGGCGGCCGCCTGCATCGTCGTTCTCTGGATCAGTCAGGCGTCAACGGCACTGGTCGTCAGCGAGATCATGTACCAGCCGGCCGACGAGCCGGAACGGCACGAGTTCATCGAGCTGCACAACCGGCGAACTGTCTTCGAAGACCTCAGTGGATACGCCTTCACCAACGGCATCCGCTACGAGTTTCCACCCGGAACGATCATCGAGGCCGGGGGATATCTCGTCGTGGCCAAGGACCCGGCGGCCCTGGAGACCGCGTACGGCATCACCGGCGTACTCGGTCCCTTCGACGGCCGACTCGACAATTCGGGTGAGCGGATCGAGTTGTGCAACGCCAACGGGGGGATTGTCCTGTCGTTTCGGTACAACCGGCGGTGGCCCTGGTCGGCGATACCGACGGGGACGGGGCATTCGCTCGTCTTGGCCAGCCTTGCCGGCGATCCGTCTGATGCCAAGAGCTGGGCGCCCAGCACCTATATCGGCGGCACCCCGGGCGGCCCCGACCCCGTGCAGGCCTGGGCGGAGGATCCGACTGTGCTGACACTCGTGGACATCGGTGATCCGGGTCGCTATTTCAAAGGAACCCGCGAACCGGCGCCGGATCGGCTCGGGCAGGCGACGATAGATTGGACGCATATCGATCTTGACGACGATCCCAACGCAACCGCGTGGCTCGACGGCCCGAACGGATATGGATACAGCAACGACCCGGCGGAATTGCAGTACATCGGGACCCACCTCGATGACATGCACGGCAACTATGTGTCCGTCTACGCACGGTTGCGGTTCACTCTGACGGCCGAGCAGATTGCCTGCTTCGCCCGGTTGCAGGCCGACGTCCATTACGATGACGATTTCGTCCTCTATCTCAACGGCGTGCGAGTGGGGCACTCCGATTACATCACCGGCTATCCGCCCGCCTTCGATCAGACGGGCACCCGAGCGTGGGACCCGCCGATGATGAGCGTGGATCTGACCGATCGAACGGACCTGTTGGTACCGGGCACGAACGTGCTGGCCATCCAGGCTCACAACGTGCGCCTGTCAGGCAGTTCTGACGCCTTCGGGGCCCCGATTCTCTGGGCCGTAGTGGATGAGGCCGAGCATGCGGCAGACGCTCGCGCCCGTATCCTGATCAATGAGGTGTTTACGGGGACCGCGAACGACTGGATCGAACTGTACAATCCCGGTCCTGTGGCGGTCGATCTGAGCGATGTGTACCTGAGCAACACAGCCGCCGACCTCCTCCGACTCAAGATCCCCGACGGCATCGTGCTCCAGCCGGGCGAATTCTGGACGGTCGCCGCCACACCGTCCGAGGACCTGCCCTTAGGGCTGGCCCATGCCGGCATGACCATCTATCTGACGGCGGCCAGTCGCGGCCCCGTGCCCACGCCGATCCGCGTATTGGATGCCGTGCGGTATGCACCGCTGGAGCCGGGCACGGCGTTCGGCCGATTCCCCGATGGAGCGGACAATCTGGTCGCCCTCCGTGCGCCGACGCCGGGGGCAAGCAACGCCTATCCATGGATCGGCGACATCGTGATTAACGAGATTATGTATCACCACCCGATGCGCGAGGAGCGATTCGAGTACGTCGAACTGTACAATCGCAGCGACCGATCCGTCGATCTGGGCGGGTGGGCCTTCACCGAGGGGGTCAACTACACGTTCGAAGACGGCACGATCCTGCCGGCGGACTCGTACCTAGTCGTGGCCAACAATCCCGAGTTCCTCGCGGAAATCTACGACCATCTTGTCGTCGGGGTCAATGTGGTCGGACCCTATTCGGGTCGCCTGAGCAACCGTCGCGACCTGGTTCGTTTGTCGTATCCATTCGTGTTGCACGGGGAAACCTACCTGGCCACGGCCGATGAAGTCCTCTATTCCGATTGCGGCCACTGGTCGCAATGGCCCGACGGGCGGGGGGCCAGCCTGGAACGCCGCGACCCCGACCGCTTTGGTGGCACACCCGGCGCCTGGACCGCCAGCGACGAGAGCAGCAAGAGCACCTGGCAACCGTTCGCGTTCACAATCAACAGGAACGATACCCGGTACACCCACGATCAGATCAACGTCTTCGACATGATCATGCTCAACGCCGGCGAGGTGCTGCTGGATGATCTGGAACTGGTCATCGATGGCTCGAACCGCCTGACCAACGGCGGATTTGAAAGCGGCACGTCCGGGTGGCGACTCCTCGGCACGCACGTCCGTTCGTTCGCCACTGCTGCCGACAGCCGGTCGGGGGCGCGATCGCTGCATCTGATCGCGACCGGTCGGGGTGAGACCGGCACGAATCGAATCAACCGGTCGATCGGCCCGGTCCATGCCGGCGCCGTAACCTTCCGAGGCTGGGCTCGCTGGCTGCGAGGCGGGCGGTTTCTGCTGCTGCGCACCGCGCGAGAGCGGTCGCCCGTGCAGCCGCCGCGACCGGCCCACGTGCTGGAACTCGATATGCCGTTGGACTTGGGCACGCCCGGCCTGCCCAATACCGCACTGACTTCGGCGCAAGGGCCGGACATCCTCGACGTGCGTCATGCACCCGTGCTCCCCGCAGGCGGCGAGCCCATTGTCATTACCGCCCGCGTGATCGGCACGGGCCAAGACAGCCGGCCCGTAGTCTCGCTCAGCTATCGGTCCGAAGGCCAGACAACGTTCACGCGGATCCCGATGGTCGATGACGGATCCGGCGATGACCGAATCGCCGGAGACCGCATCTATACCGCCACGATCCCGGGCGCCGGCGCCGGTACAATGCGCGCGTTTTATGTCGAGGCTTTCGACAGCGCAGGCGCCGCACGGTTTCCCACTCGCCTGGAGCCGACCGCCGAGGCGCCCGAAAGGACTTGCCTGGTCCGCGTCGGCGACACACAGATGAACACCCAGTTCGCAACATATCGTGTCTGGCTGTCAAACGATGTTCTTGATGCGTTCCAATCGCGTCCCAACCGCTCGAACGAGTTGCTCGATTGTACATTCGTCTACAACGACACCGAGATTCTGTACAACGCGCGAATCCGCTACCGGGGCAGTCCGTTCATTCGCAGCGGCTCGGGGCGCGACCCGCGGGAGCGCTATGCCTACCGAATCGATTTCAAGCACTCGCCGGGCGAGTCTCTGCGCGGACGCAAGGAGATCAACCTCGACAACACGGAGGGCACAGATCGCGGGCCGCTTCAGGAACGGGCCTCGTACTGGTTCTACCGACAGATGGGGCTTCCGTATTCGACGCAGGAGTTTGTACGCCTGATCGTCAACGGACGAAGCCACAGAATCTACGAGGACGTCCAGAAGGTGGACAGCGACTACATCGAGATGTGGTTCGGCGGCAACGACGAAGGATACCTCCACAAGATCGACGACTACTTCGAGTTCAACGTCCACGGCACGGAGTTCTCCAACCTTGACGAGGGACTGCGATACGGCTCTCAACACCCGCCGATTCCGGAGACGTATCGGTGGGGCTTCAAGAAGCGCTCGCACCGTCAGGACGACCGTTGGGACCATCTGCTCGACTTCGCCGCTGCGATGAACACGCCTTCCAGCAGCTCAACGTACGAGCGGGCGGTCGAGTCCGTGATCCATCCGGAGCATTTCGCGGCGGCTCTGGCGATTCGCCATGCGGTGGGCGACTGGGACAGCTACGGATACCGACGCAGCAAGAACAACTATTTCTACTACGCCCTGCCGGAGGGCAAATGGTACCTGTTGCCCTGGGATATCGATTTTACGTTGGGGTCGGGCGATGGGCCGTCTGCGGGACTGCCCCCGGTCCATGCAGGCATCTTCCCGGAGGTCCACCAGTTCGTCAACCACACCAAATACGAGCAGATGTACTGGGCCGCGTTGAAGGCGCTGGTTGAAGGCCCGTGGCAGACGTCGTACGGCACGGACAATCCGCCGACCGCATTCGACCGTTTTCTCGACGATGCGTCGGCCGCACTGGCCGCCGAGGGGCTCGGGACCGGTCGGCGCGACGGCATCAAGCAATTCGTCCGGAGCCGGCGTAATTCCATCTTGTCGCAGATGCCGCCGGAGCCCACTCATCGATTCCCACAACCGTAACGGCCGAATCTCCTTGCGAGTTCCACCGGGTGCGGCCCCCCCCTGGATCTGGGGGGGGCCGTCCAGGCGGCTTTTTCCTTTGACAGACGCTGCACGTACAACTACATTCAAGCACTCGTTCTTGTGCCCCGCATAGTACCCAGGCTGGGCGTGTTCAGGGGGCAAAGCCTTGTTTCTCGAATCCGGATACCGTAGTTTATGGCGTTGAGGTGTTCAGCGGTCTTTCGTTTGTTTCTCGCGTGGGCGCGTGCCGCACACGTCGACAGACCCGGTTCCACGGACGACATCGTGCAGGAGGCTCGCGTTGTCCGCACATGAAGTGGCGAATATCTTCACGGAGATCGTCGGCCGGGCCCGGGCGATCGACCCAACCAATGCGCGCAAGTGGTTCGACGATCTGACCCTGGTGCGCTTCGACGGCGGTTCCATCGCGATCGGCTGTCCCGACGAATCGAATGTTCGATTCCTGCACGAGCACTGCCGGTCGAGTTTCACGCGGGCGGCCCAGCAGGTCACCGGACACCTGGTCACGATGGAGTTCGTCGTAGGGACCGCAGACCAGGCTGCCACCGACCCTGCCGCGTGGCCCGGACCGGCCCTGCACCCGGACTACACCTTCGAGAATTTCGTGGTCGGCCCCAGCAATCGCCTGGCACACGCCAGTTGCGTCGCGGTCGGCCAGTCGCTGGGCCAGACGTACAACCCGCTGTTCCTCTACGGCAACGCCGGTCTGGGCAAGACCCACCTGCTGCATGCGGTCTGCCACGCAACGCACCGGCACACGCACGGCTCCGTCATCCAGTTGCTCAGTTGTGAAGACTTCGTCAATCGATTCATCCGCGCCATCGAGCAAGGCAACATCACGAGCTTTCACGGCCAGTTTCGGACGGTCGATGCCCTCGTGATCGACGACATTCAGTTCCTGCGCGAACGGGAGCAGAGCCAGGAGGAATTCTTCCACACGTTCAATGCGCTGTACAACAGCGGCAAGCAGATCATCCTCAGCGCCGACAGCCCGCCCAACGAGATTCCGTCGGTCGAAGCCCGGTTGATCAGCCGGTTCAACTGGGGCCTGGTCGCGCGGATCGACCCGCCGAGCTATGAGACGCGCGTCGCGATCGTGCAGAAAAAGGCGCATCTGCGAGGACTGGAGATCAACGACGAGATCGCAGAGTACATCGCACGGCAGGTCCAAGCCAACATCCGCGAACTGGAAGGCGCGCTGACGACGATCTATGCTCTGGCCACGACGCTCGGCGAACCGGTCGATCTGCGGTTGGCCCAGACCGCGCTGGAAGGCCAGATCAAGCTGGCGACCAAACACATCAGCATTACCGACATCATCGATGTGGTGACGGATCACTTCGATGTTCGCCTGACCGACCTTCAGAGCAAGCGGCGAAGCCAGAGCATCACCATGCCGCGACAGATCTGCATGTACCTGGCCCGCAACCTGACCCGTCACAGCCTCGAAGAGATCGGCGGCCATCTGGGCGGCCGGGACCACACCACGGTGATGCACGCATGCAGCAAGATTGCCGAGGCGCAGTGCTCCGATGCGCAGATGCAGGCTCTGCTCGGCGAACTGACCAAGCGCATCACACAGGGCCAGCAGGTGGCTTGACGAAGCCCCTGCTGTCAGCCCATGACGGCATTGAGCATGTCGAGGTAGTCGGAGAGCAGGCGGGTGATGAGGAACTTCTCGCGCACGGTCTCCTTGGCCTGGCGTCCGAGTTCGGTCGCCTCGTCGGGGTCTTTGAGCAGACGCGTGATGCGGTCGGCGAATCCTGGCGCATCCTGGGGTTCGAGCAGATAACCGTTCTTGCCGTCCTCGATCTGGCTGGGAATGCCCCCGACGTTGGAGGCCACCACGGCGGTCCCCTTCCACATCGCCTCGGTCACCGCCAGGCAGAACCCCTCCTTGATGGACTTCTGAATGATGACCTTCGAATACCGCTGGATCGCGTTGACCAGCTTCTCGTTGTTGCCCACAACCAGAAGGATGTCGCCGGTTTCCAGCATTTTGTTGGCCTTGCGCTGGACCTTCTTGTACATCTGGAGCCCTTCGGGGTCGTCGCTGGCGACGTTGTAGCACAGCACAAGCCGGCAATCGACCTGCTCCTTGACGAGCTTGAAGACGTCGATGACGCCTTCCGGGTCCTTCCAGGGATCGAGCCGGGAGACCTGGGTGATCAGCGGCTTGTCCATCGGCACACCGGCCTTGGCGAGGTGGTCTTCAACGCCCTTATCCGAAACGGCCATGTTCTTCGGGCTCAGGGGATTGATCGCCGGATACATCAGACGCTGATCGATCGGAAGGTCCTTCTTGAAGTACTTCTCGCTTGACATCACGACCTGATCGTACTTGAGCACGAAGCCCTTGAGAAAGTCCCACAATTCCGCGTGCGGCTCGGTCAGGTCGATGTGACAGCGCCAAATCCATGGCTGCGTCTTGCGGTACGAGCGGATCAGCGCCAGTGGCTGCGGGTCGTGCACGATCACACAGTCGTGGTCGATGTGCGTGAAGCGGGCGAAATCCTCGTTGACCCTCCGGTAGATGCGCTTCTTGCGCTCGGAGAGATTCAATCTGGCGCCCTGCAACGCGTTGTGGAAGCTCTTGGTGATCTCGAAGAACTCCTGGCTGCCGTGCAGGATCCGCCAGCCGGCGTCGACGCCCACGTCGTTCATCAGCATCACCAGCGAATACAAGATCTCCGCCACCCCGCCGCCCTGGTAGGTGGCGTTGAGATGAATGACGTGCCTGCCGTAGAGGCTTCGGGCCCTGGCGTAGATTTCGGCGAGTGTTTCATCCGGTACGATGTGACGAAAGTCTTCGAGTCTAAGCATCTAACTTCCCGTGATTTCCTTTAACAAATTCCTGAAGTCCACAACTGTATCGACATTGAATCGGGCCTTCGAAATGTTCGAGCCCACTTTGATCGAGTATGCCGTATCCGGCATGACCGCGAACATTTCTTCATCGGTGTAATCGTCACCGGCCGCCAGGACGAACGTCCACTCTTGTTGGGCCAGTAGAAACTCGGCCGCGCGCCCCTTGTTGATACCGTGCTTGCGCACCTCCAGGATCTTGCTGCCCTCAAAGACGCCCACGTCCATGTTCTCGGTCAGATTCACCAAGGCATCTCGCAATTCGTGTGTCCTCACGCTCGCCAGGGTGGGGTCAGCCCGACGGTAATGCCAGACCAAGGAAAAATCTTTTTCCTCCACCAGCGATCCCGGCGTTCGGTCCGAATAAAGATCCATGATCGGCTTGATCGTGTCCTTCCATTGCTCGTTCACCGGCTGGAAGCTTCGCCATGTCTGGCCGATCTCGCGAAGCCAGCCGCCGTGCTCGGCGATGAGATGGACGCGCAGTTGCCCGAGCCAAGCCTCCAGCGTTGCTTTGTCCCGTCCGCTAACAATCGCGACGCGGTTGCGCTCGTCTTCGGTCAGCCGATGAAGGAGCATCAGGATCTCCTCGTCCGGGCCCGCTTTGGTCGGACGGCCCTGGAACCCCACCAGCGTTCCATCGTAGTCCAGAAGCAACAGCCTCCTGTCGGCAGCCTGCCATTGGCGTTTCAGCGTCTTCTGTGCGGCCGTTCCGAGTTTGTGCACGGATACCCCCTGCTGTCTGACCTCAATCTCATGCAGCGCGTGAATGAAATCGGTACTCCATCGCGCGATGTCGTAGCGTTTCAGACGCTCCTGCATCACTCGATTGCGTTCACACTGCTCGGCAACCGGCATCTCCAACGCTTCACGAATCGCCCGGACAATCGCGGCCTTGTCGTTCGCATTCACGGTCAAGGCTTCGCCCAATTCACTGGCGGCCCCGGCCATTTCACTGAGGATCAGCACTCCCGAGCCGCCGTTCTTGGTCGCTACGAATTCTTTAGCGATCAGGTTCATCCCGTCTCGCAGCGGCGTGATCAACGCGACGTCGGCGGCGTTGTAGAGCGCCGTCAGCTTCGTGAACGGCATGAAGCGGTATAGATACCATACGGGCATGTAGCCGAGCGAACCATGCTCGCCGTTGACGCGCCCCACGAGCTGTTCCAGGTGCCCCCGGAGCTGTTTGTAGTCTTCGATTCCCGAGCGGGACGGGACGGCCACGATGATCAGCGTAACCTGACCCTTGTATTCGGGATGGGTGCTGAGGAACCAGTCGAAGGCCTCCAGACGCTCGACAATCCCTTTGGTGTAATCCAGCCGATCGACCGAGACGATGATCTTCCGCTGACCTACGATGCCGCGGATCCGGTTGATCTCGCTCTTGACCTCCGCATCCTCGACCGCGCCGGCGTACCGATGGTAGTCGATCCCCATCGGGAAGGCGTCCACCTTGAGGACCCGGTTGTGCGCGTTGACCTCGCCCATCGTATGCTCCAGCCCGCTGATCCGCGAGACGCCGCTGAGGAAGTGACGCACGTAATCGTACGTGTGGAACCCGATCAAGTCCGCGCCAAGCAATCCATCCAGAATCTCCTCGCGCCAGGGCAACAGGCGAAACAACTCGAACGAGGGCCATGGGATGTGATGGAAATATCCAATGGTCAGGCCGGACATCCGCTCGCGCAGCAGACGCGGCAACAGCATCAGCTGGAAATCATGCACCCAAACGGAATCCCCCGGCTGGGCCACCTTGAGCACTTCGTCGCAGAACAGGTGGTTCACCTGTTTGTAGGATTTCCAGAACTGTGGCTCGAACACCGTGCGAACCGGGAAATAGTGAAACAGCGGCCAGATCGTCTTGTTGCAGAAACCCAGATAGTACCGGTCGATCTGCCTCTGCGACAGGAACACCGGCGCGCAGTTGTGCCCGCGCAGGGATTCCTGGATGCGTTCCTTGTCGTCCGGCTTGAGTCGCTCGCTGGAGATCCCGGGCCAGCCCATCCACAGCCGTTCCATTGAGTCGGGCAAGCAAGACAGCCCGACCGCCAGGCCGCCGGGACTGGGGCGAAATTCATACTGCCCCTCTCGCGCCGAGACGGTGACGGGCAGACGGTTGGCGGCAACAATGAGTCTTCGCATATCAGAGGCCCTCAAAAAAAACCGGGATGCCATCGTCGCTCGCGAGGATGAGACCCTGCGACGATTCTATCACCCGGATTCGATCTTCTTCCATCAGAAACACGTCTCCAGCAACTATACCGCTTTGGGGGAAGGCCGCAAGACCCAATCCGCCCGACGTGTGAACCGTGTCGATACCGATTTCCGGGCAAAGCCATTGGGGGTGCGGAGAACCGAGGGTGAAGCGGCTAATCCACGCATGTCTGACAGATGCCTCGTCGAAGCCGCCTGCCTCCGGGCATCTGGTCCAAAACCAGGCAACGGAAGACCTGGAAAGAACACAAGACGAACCCATTGACCAAGGTCGTCCCATATCGGCGTGCCCGTCAGGGCATATGGGAAGACAACGCCTCACGGCGTCACTGCAACCATTCGATCAGGCCCGGCAGTTGCTCCAGACTGAGAAACGTCACCGACAGGATCGCGATCACCCACATGGCGGGCTTGACCTGCCGCACCCGGCCGGAAACCAGATTGATCACCACGAACGAAACGAACCCGAACGCCAAGCCCGTGCTGATGCTGAAGCTCAGCGCAATCATCACAATGAGGATGAACGACGGGAACGCCTCCGCCAAGTCGCCGAAGTCGATCCGCCTGACCTCCTTGACCATGAACAGGCCGACCATGATCAGCGCCGGCGCCGTGGCGTACTTGGGAACCATCGCGACGAGCGGGATGAACAGCAGCGCCACGAGAAAGAGGACCCCGGTGACAACGGCCGTCAGGCCGGAGCGGCCGCCCTGTTCGATCCCCGAGGCTGACTCAACGAACGACGTCGTCGTCGAGGTGCCCAGCAAAGCGCCGACCATCGTGGCGACCGCATCGACGCCCAGCAGGCGGTCCAGGCCGCGAATCTTGCCGCGCTCATCCAGCATGTCCGCCTTGTGGCAGCAAGCGACCAGCGTCCCGATGCTGTCGAACATATCGACGAACATCAGCGTGAAGATACTACCCATGAAGCCCCACTTCAGCGCGCCGAGAACGTTCAATCGGAAGGCGATGGGACGAACGTTCACGTCGAGAGAAACCACCCGCTCGGGCAAGGCCACCTGCCCGGTCGCCGCCGCCAGCAGGGTCGAGACGGCGATGCCGATCAGCAGCGAGCCTCGCACGTTGCGGCTCTCCAGGAAGACCATCGTCAGCAGCCCCGCCAGACCAATCAGCACCTTGGCCGTGATCGGGCCGGCCGAGACCATCGTGAACTCATCGGCCACGACGATCCCCAGGTCGGTCAGACCAATGAACGTGATGAACAGCCCGATCCCGACGCCGATGGCCGCGATCAGCGAGCCGGGGATCGCCTCGACGATCCGCTGGCGAAGCCCGACCAGCGTCAGCACCAGAAAGAACACGCCCGACAGGAACACCACGCCCAGCGCCGTCTGCCAGTCCATCTTGCCCGAGACCACCAGCACCGTGAAGATCGAGTTGAGCCCCAGACCCGGCGCCATCGCGATCGGGGCCTTGCCGAACAGGCCCGTCGCGATCGTCGCCAATGCCGAGATGATGCACGTCACCGCAATCAGCGCCGTCTTGTCCATCCCGGTCGGCTCGAGGATGTTCGGGTGGGTGAAGATGATGTAGGCCATCGTCAGGAAGGTAGTGATCCCCGCAACCACCTCGACCCGCACGTTCGTCCGCCGCTTGTCGAGCTCGAAGTAATCCCTTGGCATTTCGCCCCTCGCATCGCGCGTCGTCTGCCCGTAGGGGCGAATCATCATTCGCCCCCACCCAATGCGAGCGAGAGGAGTCGAACCTCCACGTCCGAAGGACACCAGGACCTAAACCTGGCGCGTCTGCCAATTCCGCCACGCTCGCAACGGATCGAGTCCATTATGCCCCACGGGTTGCGGCCCATCAACGGAAAATCCGCTCCGTCCCTTGAGACGCAGTACACCGCGTCGTTTGGCCAAACAGAAAGATGTCCGCACGATCACGGCGAGGCGGAGGTTTTCCGTTTGCTTGGCGGCGGCCGATGTGGTATGGCTAAGCCCCTGAGACGAGCCGTCGGCTCAGGCAAGCGCGGAAAGTATCGACTGAGAAGGGGTATTGCTGTTGGAATCAAAGCGGGTTGAAGAAGGATTGCAGTTCACGCCGAAGTTTAACGCCGAGGGTCTGATCCCAGCCATCGCACAGGACGCCGAGACCGGTCAGGTCCTGATGGTCGCGTGGATGAACCGAGAGGCGCTGGACTACACGATCGCCACGGGGCGCGGCACGTACTACAGCCGCAGTAGAAAGAAGCTCTGGAAGAAGGGCGAGGAGTCCGGCCACGTCCAGCAGGTTCGGCAAATCCTTGTCGACTGCGACCAGGACTGCCTGATCCTCAAGGTCGCCGTCGACGCCGGCCAGTGCCACGTGGGGTACCAGTCCTGCTTCTACCGGGCCCTCAAACCCGGCTCAGACAAGGATCTGGAACTGATCGCCGAGAAGACCTACGATCCCGATGCTGCCTACAAGAAGTAGCTCGCTGGCCAGTAGCACAAGTATCTCATAACACTCCCACTTCTTTGGACCAGTGGATAGGCTGGCGTGCCTGTGGTACGGCGGCGTCCGGCAGGCCAAGGTCGATGGGGGTCGGCAGCGGGAGACTCGGCTCTATGAAGAGATCGGTCGGCCGCGTGGTGTCGAACCACAGCCCCTTCTTGCTACTGATCATGACCAGCCTTTCGTCATGCACAAATGGACTGAACGGCGTCGAAATCCCACCGTACATATGGGAGCAGAGATGGTAGCGTTCTTGTGTGTGTGAAGAAAGAGCAAGCTGCCGATGCCTTTGGATGGGCACGGAGGCCCTCCAGGCACGGCGGTGGCGACAGGGGGGCCGATCATGAAAAAGAACCCTCTATTCTGGGATGTCGATACGCAATTCGACTTCATGCAGCCGGAAGGGCGTCTGTACGTGCCGGGGGCCGAGACCATCATCGACACGGTCAGCCAGGTCAGACGATTCGCCCTGGACAACGGCTACTCGATTCTCGCGGATGTCGACTGGCACACGCCGGGCAATCCCGAAATCTCGGACCATCCTGACTACAGGATTGCGTTTCCACCTCACTGCATGGCCGGCGAGCCAGGCAGCGAGCGGGTCGGATATGTTGGGACGCGGCCGATTGACTTCGTCCCGGTCGAAGAAATGGACGTGGCGGACCTGCGCAGGCTGGCCGAGAGGAAGCCGTTTCATATCGTGATTCGCAAGCAGAGTCTCAGCGTCTTCGACAATCCGAACACAGACCGGCTCATGGACATAATCCGGCCCGAAAAGGTCGTCGTGTTTGGCGTGGCGCTCGACTTCTGTGTGTCGTATGTCGTGAAGTGCTTGGCGGAGCGGTCTGGAACGGGGTTGACGTTGCTCCGGGATGCGGTCAAGGGGCTGCAGTCGAGGCCCGACGACGAGATCTACGATGAGTTCCGCCGGATGGGAGTGGCAATTGTGACGTTTGACGAGTTCAAGAGGCAATTGGCATGTGGCTGATCGACGGGACGCCCGCTCTGTTCACGGACCTGTACGAGCTGACGATGGCTCAGGTCTACTACCAGAAAGGGATGACAGGCTCGGCGTACTTCGAGGTCACGGTGCGGCATCTTCCTCAGAACTGGGGGTTCTTCGTCATGGCCGGCCTGCCGGAGTTGCGGTCCTATCTGGATCGGTTCCGGTTCTCCGACGACGACGTTGCCTACCTGCGTTCGACGAAGCTGTTCGAGCCGGACTTCCTGGCCTATCTCGGCGATTTCCGGCCGGACGTGACGGTCCGGGCGCTGCCCGAAGGAACCGTGTTCTTCCCCGGCGAGCCGATCCTGGAAGTGGGCGGGCCGATCCTGGCCGCCCAACTGCTCGAAAGCTATATCCTGAATATCTTCGGATTCTCGATCATCGAGGCCAGTCTGGCGACGAGGATGGTGCTCGCGGCCAGCGCTGTGCCGCTGCTCGAATTCGGCATGAGGCGGGCGCAGGGGCCGGTGGCCGCGATTCGCGCCGCCCGCGCCGCCCAGATGGCCGGCTGGAAGGCAACGAGTAATGTCTTTGCCGCCCGACGCCTCGGCATGCCGCCTTCGGGCACGATGGCGCACTCGTTCATTCAGGCCTACGCCTCACAGGAGCAGGCGTTCCGCAAGTTCGCCGCGGTCTATCGGGACAGAACCATACTGCTCGTCGATACGTACGATACCATCGAGGGCGTGAAGACGGCCGCCCGCGTGGCGCGTGAATTCCTTGAACGAGGCGTCCGGTTGCGCGGCATTCGCCTCGATAGCGGCAACCTCGTGACTGACAGCCGGTTCGCACGAGACCACTTCCGCCAACAGGGGTTGGACTTCCTGAGGATCTTCGCCAGCGGCGACCTCGACGAGTTCAATATCTGCGATCTGCTGGCGGCGGGAGGACAGTTCGATGGTTTCGGTGTCGGAACTCACTTCGCCGTGTCCCGACACGCTCCCTCTATCAGCATCGTCTACAAGCTCGCCCGATACGACGATCGTCCCTCGCACAAGACCTCGCCGGAGAAGGCGACGCTGCCGGGCCGTAAAACGCTCCTTCGTACCGGCGATAGTCAATTCGACAGAGACACGGTCCGTCCGCTCGACCCGGATGCGAACGATCTGCTGCGTCCGTTCCAGTCCGTCGAGCCCATCGAGACCGTCCAGGAGCGTGTGCGAAGTCAGACAGCGGCTCTGCCCGAGCCGGTCAAGGCCATCCGCGAGCCCGCGAGTTATCCGGTGGAATTCGTGGGCTTCCCAGGCGATTGACGCCCAAGGTGGTAATGGGTCCCATACCGCCAATAGGACCTATTCCAAAAGCTTCTCGTAAACGCGCTCGATGGTATCGACCATGGTTTCGGGGGCGAACCTGGTCCTGACCGACTCGCGCCCGGTCTGACCAAGTCTTGAGCGCAGCGGCGCGTCGGCGATCAGTTCGGCGCAGGCGTCGATCAATTGCGGGACGTTCTCGGGCTGAATGAGTCGGCCCGTGCGTTCATTAACGACCTCGCGGGCACCATCGACGTCGAAGCTGATGGCCGGCCGGCCGCACAACATTGCCTGGGGCAGCGTGCGGGCGAGGCCCTCGCGGAGCGAGCAGTGAACGAGGACGTCGGATGACTGGATCGCAAGCGGAATCTCGCTCGGGGGCATCAGGCCGGTGAAACGGAACCTCTCGGCCAGACCCAGATCGCGGACCTGCTGCTTGTATTGCTCGGCGAGGTTGCCGTCGCCCACGAAGAGCCAGATCACGTTGTCGAACCGCTTCGCCAACTCCGGGGCCGATGCGATGATGTAATCATGGCCCTTGAGCATGAAGAGCCGTGCGATGGTTACGAGCACGACCGCATCGTCCGCGATGTCATGCCGGCGTCGAAACGCCTGCGTCCGCTCGGCGGGAATCGGTTCAAGAAACTGCTCTTCGTCGATGGCCGAATACGCTGCAATATAAGGCTTGTTCACGCCAATGCCGGCGGCTTTGCACTGATCGGTCATCGCGTCGGCAACGCTGATGAAGTAGTCCGTGTGTTTCGCGGCTGCCTTCTCGATAGCGACGTAAATGCCATTGATCCACCGGCTCTGGTAAGGATGAAACGCCAGGCCGTGGATGCCGTGCACGACCGCCGGCCGCCCGGGGGCCCAGACGCCCTTCAGGGCGCTGCCCGCGTACCGGCCGAGAATGCCCGCTTTGGCGGAATGTGTGTGGACGATGTCGGGCTGCAATTGGCGCAGCAGCTTCTTGATCTTGCGATAGCTGACGAAGTCCTTGACCGGTTCGATAGCCCGGCGCATCTTGTCGATGACGATCGTGTCGTATTCCTGCCCCTTCGTCTGGTTGAACAGCTCTCCTTCGGGTCCGAGGGCCGGCCCGGTGATTAACGTGACATCATGGCCTCGCTCGGCGAGCAGCTTGCAAGTGATCAGTGTATTCTCCTGCGCCCCGCCCAGGATAAGCCGCGTGATGATGTGCACGATCTTCACGAGTGGGCCTCGCCAGTCATAGGTTCTGTGCCTTCAATACCCCAGGGCCGCAAGACCTTGCGCAGGGCTTCGGGGCCCTGCATATAGGACAGGAAGATGCCGTAATTGGTGTACGGCACGCCGATGGATTCCAGGTCGCGGATGCGGGCCAGCAGCTTCTGGGCGGTGATCATGCAGCCGCCGCAGTGGACAACGAGCTTGTAGGACTGGAGTTGCTCGTTCTCCTGGAACTCACGGCCGAAGTTGTGGTCGATCTGCACGCCCGGCCAACGCTTCCGGATGAAGCTCGGGATCTGGACCGTGCCGATGTCCTCGGCGATCCGTGAGTGGTTGCAGGCCTCGGCGATGAGCACCTTGTCGCCGGGCCGGAGGGTCGCCGCCGCCTCTATCCCCGCGACGAAGGCGGCCAATCGGCCCCGGCTGACGTAGTTGATCATCATGATCGAAAACGTCGTCAGCAGAACGTCGTCGGGCGTCCATGTGTGCATCAGGTCCATCGCCTGCGAATCGGTGACAATCGCCTTGGGCCGCCGGCCGAAACCGGACAGGAAACTGTCGAAGCGCTTCCGCTCGCTCGCATCGCCGGCCCGGGCCTTGCCCAGATTCATACGATACGAGACCGGCCAGGCCCAGTGACGCGTGATGTATTCCTCGGCCATCGCCTGCGGGCGCAGGTACCGGCCGGGCGGGGTCTCGTCATCCATCGGGATATTCAGCACGTAGAACGCATCGCGTTCGACGAACGGCAGCAGTTCCATTCGGGTGTTCTTTGAGATGAAATGGTCCAGGACAAATTGTAGCAACGCTGGGCGGCACTGCTCATCGACAGCGACGACGCGGGCCTTCTGGTGGAAGCGCAACAGCGCCACCTGCTGCTCCACGACGGCGATTCGCCCAGCCGCTTCCGGCCGGAAGAGGTTGTAGATCACCAGGAGCTGCTTGTCCAGCTCGCGGGCCTTGTTCACGATCTCGTCTTCCGTGGCAAAGTCATCCGTCTCCGGATCGATCACAAGCAGCACGAGATCGCACTCCTTCAAATCGGAGAAGACCTTGGCCCGCTTCTTCTGCCCCAGTCCGGAGGCTTCGTCGAGCCCGGCGGTGTCGAACAGCTTGACCGGTCCAAGCCCGTGGATTTCCTGCAGCGCGATCTTCGTGTCGGCCGTGGTCCCGGGGGTCGCATCGACGATTGAGGTGACCTGCTGGGTGAGCAGATTCATGATACTGCTCTTGCCCGAGTTCATCTTGCCGAAGATACCGATATGATCTCTTGCAACGAGCATCAGTATTGGATCCACATCAGGCACAGTCCGTTCGGCGGCGCGATGGGCCCGGCGGCCGTGCGATCGCGTGCTTCGAGGGCCCGCCCGATTCTCTCCGGCTCCCATCGTCCGAGACCGACTTCCATCAACGACCCGACGATATTGCGCACCATGTTGTAGAGGAACCCGTCCCCTTCGACCTCGATGTAGACCCAATGATCGCCGTCCTTGTTTGCCTCGGCTACATCGCAACGGAAGATCATGCGAACCGAATCGGTGCGGTTGTCGGCGGCCGACGCGAAGGACTTGAAGTCGTTCCTGCCCACGAGAAGCTTGGCCCCGGCGTTCATCGCGGCCACGTCCGGGTTCGACGGTACGTGCCAGCAATAGCGCCTGTGCAGAACAGGTCGGGGCGGGCCGCAGAAGATGCTGTAGCGATAGAGCTTCCTCGTGACCTCGCCGATCACGTCGAAACCCATTCGGACTTCTTCGGCCTTGATGATGGCGATGTCGTCCGGGAGCCGGTCGGTAAGAGCTCGGGCGATGTTCTCGGTCGGCACGGGCGAATCGATCTGGATCAGGGCGACCTGGCCGAGGGCGTGGACGCCCGCATCGGTCCGGCTGGCCCCGCAGACACGCACGTTGGGACCCAGCAGACTGCGGGCGGCATCCTGGACGGCCTGCTGCACGGTGGTGAATCCCGGCTGAATCTGCCAGCCGTGGTATTCACTGCCGTCATAGGCGATGGTCAATTTGACGTTGCGTAGTGCCATCCGGGAGCACGGAAAGGCGGCCGGACGCAGCCGCCGGTGCGCCTGCGCCCAGCCGTCTTGAAGACTACGGTTTAAGCAGTCGCTCGGCGATCTGGACCGCGTTCAGGGCGGCCCCTTTGCGGAGCTGATCGCCGGCCACCCAAAGACTGATCCCGCGTTGGTCGGGCAGCGATTCATCCTGGCGAATACGGCCCACGAGGATATCGTCCTTGCCCGAGGCATCGATCGGCATGGGGAAGCGGTTGTGCTCCCGGTCGTCCATCACGGTCACGCCCGGAGCCGCCGCGAGCAGCTCTCGCACCTTCTCGGGCGTCATCGGTCTTGTGAACTCCAGGTTGATGCTCTCGCAATGGGCTCGCATCACGCCGATGCGCACGCACGTCGCGGTGATGGCGATTTCGGGACAGTTGAAGATTTTCCGCGTTTCCTTGACGAGTTTGGCCTCTTCTTCGTTGTACCCGTCGGGCCCGAGCGGCGAGTTGTGGTTGAAGCAGTTGAACGCGATCTGATAGGGGAACGCGTTGCAGGTCGGCTTCTTGCCGTCGAGAATCTCGCGGCTCTGGGCTTCGAGCTCGGCCATCGCCGCCGCCCCGGCGCCGCTGGCGGCCTGATAGGTGCTCACGACCATCCGCTTGACCGGATTGACCTGGTGCAGCGGCCAGACCGGCACGATGCCGATAATGGTCGAGCAGTTCGGGTTGGCGATGATGCCCTTGTGCGCCTTGATTGCCTCGGCGTTGATCTCCGGGACCACCAAAGGCACCCCGGGGTCCATGCGAAACGCCGAAGAGTTGTCCACGACGACTGCCCCGGCCTTGGCCGCGGCAGGTGCAAATTCCTTGCTGCGTCCGCCGCCCGCGCTGAACAGGACGATGTCGATGCCCGCGAAGCTGTCCTTGGTCAGTTCCTCAACCGTATATTCCTTGCCCTTGAAGGTGATCTTCTTGCCCTTGGAGCGGCTGCTGGCGAGCATCTTGAGCGTCGTGAACGGGAAGTTACGCTCTTCGAGGATACTGAGAAACTCCTGACCGACGGCACCGGTCACCCCTGCGATTGCCAGATGACAAGCCATGCTCACATACTCCTTCCATTAACTGTGCATTTTCACTGAAGGACGGCCCACGATTGACCGTCCATAGGGCTGGTTTGAAAAAGACGATAGAACCATTAGTCTACCTGATCGTAGCGGGAAATTCAACGCGCTGTCTGCGAATATCTTGTATTTGCCCGGCTAATGGCCCAGGCGGCGCTGCCAGAAGGAGGCCAGGGCCGAGGCGGTGATGATGCAGACGAAGACGAAGATGGCGGCCGGGATGGCGGCCTCCTCGCCGAGGTGCTCCAGGGCCAGGGCGCTGCCGAGCCCGGCGTTTTGCATGCCGATCTCGATTGTCAGCGCCCGCCGCTTGAGTCGGTCGAGGCCGAACAATGAGCCGATGCCGTACCCTGCGGCCATGCCATAGAGGTTCAGGATTAGCACCACCGCCAGAACCGGGCCGGTCACCTGGGGCAGCCTCGACTGGTTGCGTGCGATGACCACCGAGCAGATGAAGACGATGAACGTGGCCGAAAGGGCGGGGAAGACGGGCAGGATCCGCTCGATCGGCCCACGAAAGCGAGATCGAATCGAGAAACCGGCCAGCAGCGGCAGCACGACCATGACCATGATCTGAAGGAACATCGACCAGAACGAAACCGGCAGTTGCGAGCCGGCCAGCACCTTCGTCAGCAGCGGGGTCAGGATGGGGCACAGCAGGGTCGAGACAGTGGTCAGCGATACGGAATAGGCCGCATCGGCCTTGGCGACATAGCTCATGGTGTTGCTGGCCATCGCGCCGGGGGCCGCCCCGGTCAGGACGAGGCCGACCGCCAAGGTCGGCGGCAGCGTCGGGGTCCATGCCCAGAGAGAACACCCCCCCATAGCGACATGTCAAGGTTACCTTGAAGACGGCTTCCACGATTCGCAATCGGGATTATTCCCACTCGATGGTAGCGGGCGGTTTGCTGGAGATGTCGTAGACAACGCGATTGACGCCTCGGACCTCGTTGATGATTCGGGTGGAGATGAGGCTGAGGACGTCGTAAGGGATGTGCGAGAAGTCGGCGGTCATGAAGTCGGTCGTATCGACGGCTCGCACGGCGATCACGTTCTCATAGCTTCGGCCGTCGCCCATGACGCCCACGGTCGAGACAGGCAGGAGAATCGCGAGGGCCTGTGAGATCTGTCGGTAGAGTCCGGCGGCCTTGATCTCATCGATCAGAATCTCATCGGCGGCGCGGAGCAGTTCGAGCCTCTCGGGCGTGATCTCTCCGACAATGCGCACGCCCAGGCCGGGGCCGGGGAACGGATGACGCCAGACGATGTCTTCCGGCAGGCCCAGGTGTTCGCCCACCATGCGGACCTCGTCCTTGAACAGGTCTCGCAGCGGTTCGACCAGCTCGAAGCCCAGTTCGGCCGGCAGACCCCCGACGTTGTGGTGCAGCTTGATACTGGCGGCGGGGTTGCCGTCCTTGGAGCCGGACTCGATCACATCGGGATAGAGCGTGCCCTGCGCGAGGAATTTGGCGTTGGGGATCTTGACGGCCTCCGATCTGAACGCGGCGATGAACTCGGCGCCGATGATCTTGCGTTTTTCCTGCGGCTCGGTCACGCCCTGGAGCGACTTGAGGAACTTGTGCGACCAGTCGACGACGTGCAGGTCGATGTGGAAGTGGTCCCGAAAGGTGGAGACGATGTTCTCGCGCTCGTTCTTTCGCAGCAAACCGTTGTCCACGAGGATACAGACCAGCTGGTCGCCGACGGCCTCGTGGACCAGCGAGGCAACCACGGACGAATCGACGCCCCCGCTGAGGCCGCAGATGACCGTGGCGTCGCCGACCTGCTTGCGTACGTTGGCGACGGTCTCGGCGACGAAATCGCTCATCTTCCAATCGCCGGCGCAGCCGCAGATGCCGTAGAGGAAGTTCTTGAGGATGACGTCGCCTTTGGGTGTGTGGCTGACCTCCGGATGAAACTGGACCCCGTAGAAGCGTTTCGTTTCGTGTCGAACCACGGCCCAGGGACACGTCTTCGTCTCGCCCAGCCTCTGGAACTCGGGGCCCAGCCTGGTGACCTGGTCGCCGTGACTGGCCCAGACGAGCGTCTCGTCGGGCAGGTTGGCGAGCAGGTCGCTCTTGTCGAGCGTTCTGAGCGCGGCCCGGCCATATTCATGGCTGGCGGCGCGAGCGATCTCGGCGCCGAGGATGTGGCAGCCGAGTTGCATGCCGTAGCAGATGCCGAGGATCGGGACACCGAGATCGAAGATCCTTTCGTCGCATCTGGGAGCCCCGTTCTGATAGACGCTGGCGGGTCCGCCGGAGAGAATGATGCCCTTGAGGGGCATTTTCGCCAGTTCGTCTGCCGCTGTCCCGGCCGGGCAGAGGCGCGAGTAGACGCTTTGTTCGCGAACGCGACGGGCGATCAGTTGGCCGTATTGGCTGCCAAAATCCAGGATCGCAATCATTTCACGTATCATGAGAGTCTCCGCAGGGCAGGCCATGGCGCCTGCCCGATGCAGGGCAACCCTACCGAGGATTGCCCTTACAATCAATCGTCGCTCGGCACGTGGCCCGAGTAATTGGGGGCCTCCTTGGTGATCTGGATGTCGTGGGGATGCGATTCGCCTACGGAGGCGGCGCTGATCCGAACGAAGCGACCCTTCTCCATCAGGGTCTCGATGTTGGGCGTGCCGCAGTAACCCATGCCGGCTCGCAGCCCTCCGACCAGTTGGTAGACGAACTCGCTGAGCATGCCGCGATAGGGCACGCGTCCTTCGACGCCCTCGGGGACGAGCTTACTGACTTCCGCCTGGCTGCTCTGGCCGTAGCGCTCGGCCGAGCCCTTGACCATCGCACCCAGTGAGCCCATCCCGCGGTATTCCTTGAACTGGCGGCCCTTGTAGATCACCAGTTGGCCGGGGCTCTCCTTGAGGCCGGCGAACAGTGAGCCGATCATGACGCTCGATGCACCGGCGGCAATGGATTTGGTGATGTCCCCGGATTGTTTGATGCCTCCATCGGCGATCACCGGAACGCCCAGGTTTCCGGCGACCTCGGCCACGTCCAGGATGGCCGAAACCTGGGGCACGCCGACCCCGGAGATGACGCGTGTGGTGCAGATGGCGCCGGGGCCGATCCCCACCTTGACAGCGTCGGCGCCGGCGTCGATCAGATCGCGGGCCGCCTCGCCCGTGGCGATGTTGCCGGCGATCACGTCGATCGTGTGACGCGACTTGATCTTCTTGACGGTCTCGACGACGTTCTGCGAGTGACCGTGCGCGGTATCAACGCACAGGATATCGACGTCGGCTTCGATCAGGGCCTCGACGCGGTCGTAGTCGCAGACACTGACGGCGGCGCCGACGCGGAGGCGCCCGCGATGGTCCCGCGCGGCGCGTGGGTACTGCTGGACCCGGTCGATATCACGCATCGTAATCAACCCGGCCAACTCCCCCTCGGGATTGACCAACAGCAGCTTCTCCACCCTGTGCTTCTGGAGGATTTCCTTGGCCTGTTCGAGCTTGGTGTCGGCCGGACCGGTGACCAGATTGCTTTTGGTCATCACCGTGCTGATCTTCGCGTCGTAATCCTTCAAGAACTTGAGGTCTCGGCGGGTCAGGATGCCCACCAGCTTCTTGCCCTCGACGATCGGAATTCCCGAAACGTTCTGCTCCTGCATGAGTTCCTGGGCCCGGCGGACCGGATCGTTAGGCGAAAGCGTGACCGGGTCGCCGATGACGCCGTGCTCCGAGCGTTTGACCTTCGCAACTTCGCGCCGCTGGGCCTCAATTGTGAGGTTCTTGTGGATGATGCCGACGCCGCCTTCCTGCGCCAGCGCAATAGCCAGAGCCGACTCGGTGACCGTGTCCATTGCCGCCGAGACAATCGGAATGTTGATGCGGACGTTCCGCGTCAGGCGGGTGCTCGTATCCGCCTGAGACGGTACGAAGTCGCTTTGGGCGGGAATCAGCAGGACATCGTCAAACGTGATCCCTTCAGCAACGATCTTCAGACTGTTCATGAAACGCTCCGAAACGAGGCTTCCGCTCAGATCCATCAAAGCGGGCAGTATAATTCGATGCCCTTGCACCGTCAAAAGGATTTTGCGCCGACCTCATATCGGTTATCGCCGGCCGAGTCGGCTCCGATGACATGCAGCCTGGACAGCGAAAGTTTGCACCCGGGGCCGAACATGAATCGAGCCGGCACAGTAGTGCTTGTGTGCATGAAGACGGCTGCGGCGGTTATCGGAACCGACCGGCCGTTATCCGATAGGCCCAGTGCATATGGAGAATAGAACGATGAGCGCCAATCTTCCCAGAAGTCCGGTTTGGATAATCGCGATTATCGTCGGCCTGATCGCCGCAACGGCGTTGGTGGCCGGTTATGCAGACAGACCCGGGATCAGCAGCCGGACGGCCGTGGCGAATAGAGGCGACTGCGCCGCCTGCCCGGCCAAGGGTACTGACGAGTGCCCCAAAGAGGCGGGTATGTGCCCGGCCGAGACCGGGCTCTGTCCCGATGACGTGTGCTGTGCCGGCAGCAAAGCACCCTCCTGTCCGGTCGCCATGACCGCCCACAGTGCCGGTTCGGCCTGCCCCATGAAGGCCACACTGACAGCCGGGCCGTGTGGCTCCGGCGGGTGTCAACCGGCCAGGTGAGTTCCTGACACTCAGCAGCAGCAACGCTGGATCTCAGTCAGCCAGGTGTGGACGCCTTCTCAGGCGCCTCCACACTTGGCTCTTTTTCTGACCGCGTGGCATCCCATTCCAAGCGGGTGGTTGTCGGTCATCGAGAGCATGTGAGATTCGGCGCCCCTTCTGACAACCCGCCCTTTCAACCGGGGGTTCACCGAAGGCGTTGGGCGATATCGTGGAAGATCAGTTGTTTGGCGTGCTCGATGGGGCCGGGCAGGAAGGTGCCGGAGGCCATCTTGTGGCCGCCACCGCCGAATCTGGCGGCGATCTCGCTGACGTCGACGGGGCCCCGGCTGCGCAGCGAGCAGCGTACGCGCCCGTCCTTCAGTTCCACCAGCAACGCCGAGACGAGCACCGAGGCAATGCGATGGCACTCGTTGATGAAGTTCTCGGTGTCCTCATAGACGGCACCGGTCTGCGCGAAGTCTTCCTGAAGCAGGTGCTGCACGGCGTAGCGTCCATCCAGGTGCAGTTCGAGCCGGTCGAGCATGGTCACCAGGAGCCGGAACCTCGCCGGCGAGAATGTGTGGTAGAGCCTGTCATACAGGTCGGTCGGGGAGACACCCAAGTCGATCAGATCGGCGGCACAGCGGTACACCCGGCTGGTGGTGTTGTTGAACTGAAACCATCCGGTGTCGGTGGCGATCGCGACGAAGAGGGCCTCGGCCATCTTCGCTGAGATGGGCAGGCCGGCGGCCTTGAGGAAGTCGCACACCACCAAGCCGGCCGCAGCGGCGGTCGCATCGACGATCTCGACGATCCCCAGACCATCGCTGGTGACGTGATGGTCGATCACCAGGATCGGCGTGTCGATCCGCTTGAGATGCTCCTCGAAATGGGGCAACTGGCTGTAGCTGTTGGTGTCCACAATGACAATCAGGTCGCATTGGCCGAACGGCCCCATCGCCAATTCGTCAACCTGCACGTCCGTTCGCAGCACGGGCACCTTCTCGTCGAAGAGAAACGCGTACCAGGAAGGCACAGGCGAGAGGAACAGCGGTCGCACGGTCTTGCCCAGACCTCGCAGGGCCTCGGTCAGCGCGGCAAGGCATCCGCACGCATCGCCGTCGGGCCGGCTGTGCGTGGTGATCAAGATGTCACTGGCATTCTCGATCAGCGAAAGCGCCTGCTGATGCATGTCCGTCATCCAACACCTTTCGTATCATCCCTCGCAGAGGGTATGAGCGGTTCGTGCAACGGTCTTCCGTTGCGATCAGTCGTGCTCGAAGATCATCTTCTGTACGTCCACGCCCTCAATGGCGCCGAGCTTGTCGATCAGTTCGAAGATGGTTTTCTCGTCGCCGGCCATCTCCAGCAGGACCAGGCCGTTGGGCGAACAGAAGTTGTCGGAGACCGTGTGGAGCCCGATGCGGGTCTTGATGCTGCACCCGTATTCGGTGAACAGGTCCTGGACCGGATGGGCGTGACGGGTTCGGTCGGTGATGTGAACGCCTAAGACGATGTGACGCGACTCTTTCATGGTGTCTCTCCTTCGACGAACTTCTCCAGTGCGGTCCGGGCCTGGTCGCAATCTCTGGCGATCTGGGCTGCAAGGTCCTCGGCACTGCCGAACTTATGCTGATGCCGCAAATGGCGAACGAATTCCATCACCATCCATCGGCCGCTCACATCGACCGGCGGCTCATCGAGGACATGGGCCTCGATCAGCAGAGGATGCTCCTCTTCAAACGTTCGGATCTGGCCGATGCTGAAGACGGCCGCCAGTCGTCGGGGGCCGGCCGGCAGCGATTCGGGACTCTCGGCGATCTGGACGAAGCCGGCATAGACCCCCTCGGCCGGGATGACCTGATCGGGCACGGCCATGTTCAGCGTCGGGAAGCCCAACTCCCGGCCTCGGCCTCGGCCGGGTACGATCGGGCCCAGGAGACGATACGGGCGCGACAGGGCCACCGCAGCATCCACAACGTGGCCGCTCTCGACCATGTAGCGAATCACCGTGCTGGAGACGCGGATCGTCTCGCCCATCGGCAGAGTCATCTGCTTGGGACCGACGACGACCACCTCAAACCCTTTCCGGCGGCCGAAGGCCCGCAGCGTGTCGACGTCTCCTGCACGGCCGGAGCCGAAATGAAAATCGTCGCCCTCCACGATGAAGCGAGGCGCGAAGCCGGTGACCAGGAATCTGTCAATGAAGTCTTCCGGCGACAGCTCCAGCAATTCCTTGTTGTCTTCGAGGACAATCACGCAATTGTCGGCGTAGTCGCGCAGCAGATCGAGCTTGAGCGGCAGCGGGGTCAAGACGCCCGGCGCCCTCTCCGGATAGAGGACGGCGACCGGATGAGGCTCGAACGTCATCACGACCATCTCGGCGCTATGGTCTGCAGCGAGGGCCCTCGCGGTGCGCAGGATCTCTTGATGCCCGACATGCACCCCGTCGAAATTGCCGATGGTCAGCACGCACCCCTCTCGGATGCGCCCGAACTCCGCCAGCGACGTGAGGACCTTCATTTGCGGCATTCTTCCGTGCAGACCTCAATTCGCGTCCTTCCGCCAAGGGAGCGGCCACGACCATCGTAGAGCCGTTGTCCCTCTACACAAGGACGTCAGAGAGAGTGTATCGTCGCACAGTGCGGACGCAACGGCTTTTCAGCGACAAAAGGAGAGATGTGAGCAGATAGGTCGGCAGACGGAACAGGCTGAGATGAACCCATTATCAGTTCGGAGGGGGTCCGCTCACCCGGGCCGTCCCTCGGTGGAGGCGGCCTGCTGCTCGCCGATCTGCGTGTGGTGCGGGTAGAAGACGCGAAGCTCTTCGCGTGTAAATTCGGCCTTGGTCGGGTCGCCGACCTTTTCGTAGCACAGCACGAGCATGTCCAGGGCGGCCCTGTGGTAGGCGAATCTCTCCGGCGCCGGCTGACGCACACGAGTGGATTCGACCTGTCGCACCTGATCGAAATAGGGAAGCGCCTGCTGTGGCTGACCATCCTGGACGTACATCAGCGCCAGTTCGAAGTGGGCCGGCACATTGCCGGGGTCGGCTTCGGTCGCCCTTTGGTAGGCCCCATAGGCCGCATCCCGGTCGCCCCAAACCTTGTACGTACAGGCCAGCAGGTACCACGCATGACTGTTGTCCGCTTCGATGAGAAGGACCTTGTCACACTGTCGCTTGGCCTCATCATGCAGTTGAAACACCGAGTAGGCGTCGGCCCGGCTGAGGATCTGGCTGACCATCAGCGGCCGGATCACGATCACCGCAACCACGATGAAGATGACGCTATACGATCCCTTGGCCACCAGCTCGCGGCATTCTTCGTGGCCCCGCCGAGGCTTGGGATACACGACCTGTCCTTCCGTCATAACGCCTCCGTCATCCCACAACAATAAGGTAGATTCCGACTACCACCAGCACGTTGCCGGCGAACAGGCGCATTCGTTCTTCGAGCGAACAGATGCGGGCTCGCGCTCGGCCGATCACGTTCGGTTTGACCACTGCTGTCAACACACCCACAGCCAGGACCGGCAGGCTCTGTCCGAGCCCGAAGCTAAGGAACAGCAGCAGTCCGTAGACTGAAAGCCCTTTTGCGACGGCAGTGCCAGCCAGAACGGGCAGGCCCGCCCCACAACACGGGCACGCGGGCACAACCAGCAGTCCGAAGACGAGCCCCAGCAGCCCCGCCCCAGCCAGACTTGCCTTGCGCAACTTCGGCCCGAGGTTACGCCATTTCTCCGGCACGAGCTTCGCATTCAGCAAGCCCGATACGAACAGGCCAACGACGATCAACAGACCGCCCAGAAACCAGAAGAAGTACTTGTTGAGCCCCAGCAGTCTGGCCGCGACACCGCCACCTCTCATGATGAGGGCGCCGACGAGGACATAGCTGACCACCAGTCCGGCCGCAAACAGGCACGCCAGCACGACGCCTCGCCTCTTGCACGCTCCGGCGCCGCCCACGTAGCCAATCACCACGGGCAGCCGAATGGCCATACACAAGCTGAGCGAGGTCATCGCGCCCAGCCAGAACACACCCAGCAGGGCCCACACGGAGGACTCGCCGATCAATGTATCGATGCTCGAAATCACAGTATCCGCCTTCAACGATAGTCGATTCTCGGTTCCATGCGCTGCTCTGCACGACGGACGGAACAGCACCGCCGTACCATATCTAAATCGTACAAAGTAAAAGCATGCCCCAAAAATATGAAACTAAGTTGCATTTTCCTCCGAACCCTCTACAATGAATGTGCGAAGATACAGTACAAACGGTTGAGCGTTAGGATGCCCATTCTATGCGGGGACGAATTGCAGCGATTGGCTCGGAACTGAAACACCATGCCCCTTTCACCCTTTTTGGAGCGGCGACGGGAATCGCCTGCATGCTGCTGTTCCACAACGCCGGCCACGCGGTCAACCATCGGCTCTTCCTGGTGTTCCACCCGGCCCACGTCGTCCTGTCGGCCATGGTAACTGCTTCTCTCTTGAAGCGTTACGAGACCAAGACGAGTCTGATCAAGCTGCTGATTATCGGATACCTCGGCGGCGTGGGCGTTGCGACGGTCAGCGACTCGGTGCTTCCGTTCTTCGGCGAGAGCGTTCTGGGCGTGGCGTTACCAACCCACGCAGACCTCCATCACCACCATGATGGACACAGCCACGGTCACGATCACGGCATAGCGGGCCACGACGACCATTCTCACGAGGACTGCACGGTTCGGCCACGGCTGCATCTGGGTTTCATTGAGGACTGGTACGTGGTCAACCCCGCCGCCCTGCTGGGAATTCTCATCGCCTACTTCTGGCCGCGTACGACCTTCCCACACGCCGGCCACGTCCTGGTCAGCACATGGGCTTCGTCATTCCACGTCCTGATGAACACCCACACGGAACTGACCGCTATGATGCTCGCCGGCGTGTTCATAGTCTTGTTCCTCGCTGTCTGGTTGCCCTGTTGTATCAGCGACATCGTCTTTCCGCTGCTGTTCATCAAGTCCGCCCGGCCGCATGCGCACGGGCACGCCCATGCCGAGCCGGAACCGGAGGCCGTCTCATGAACGCCAGTCTCGACGACAAGTGTCGGCGAATGCTCAAGCAAGCAAGCCTGTACTGCACCGAGGCGCGCGTGGCGATCTTGAAGGTCCTCTCTCAGGCGGTCAGGCCGCTGCGGCAGGATCAGATCGCCGAACGGCTCACCGGGCGAACGCAAAGCAAAGTGACAATCTACCGAACGCTCGAGTCTCTGGCCAATGCCGGACTGGTCCATCGCGCGTTCATGCACGAGCGGGCCTGGCATTTCGAGATGGCCCATCATTGCACCGCCAGTCAGTGCCACCCCCATTTTACCTGTTCGAACTGCGGGCAAACGCACTGCCTCAAGGGACTCTCCATGCCCATGGCGCCGAGATCCTATGAGGGGTTTGTCATTCAACATCAACAGGTGCGTCTTGAAGGGCTCTGCCCTACATGCGCATAGGAGCGTGATGGCGTGAGGTCGCCTCTGCGACATGCCGTTCTGCTGTCCGCCGCCGGGTGCTTCGTGGCGATGACCTCGGGGTTCGTGCTGTACCTCCACCTGCACTTGGCCAATCACCACGATCACCACTGCGACCACGACCCGCTGGAACACGACAGCGAGCATTGCTCCTTCTGCCAGCGACTGCTCGCTTCTATGAAGGACTTCGTCTCCACGGTCGAAGCAGCACGGGGCGACATCGTCGAAGGCGGACAGGCCGTCGAGGTCCCCCTCATCGCACCCCGACCACAAACCAGCGTCGGCCGCCTTCAGGCCCGCGCACCTCCTCTGTAGCCGCCCCGCCGCTCTGCAATTCCAGAATCCGATCCGTGCAGCCTCCACGTTTTCAGGTGCGCGTATATCTTCTTTTATGCCAATCCGGCAACCGAAGGAGGTTCGTTTGATGTCAATGAGGAATACTCGTCTGCTGATGATCACCGCGATACTTCTCCTCACAGCAGGGAATACATTTGCTCAATGCCGTGCGGCCCATACGCACATCGGGGTGAACCCCACGTGGCGTCCCGCCGACTGGAGCCAACCGGGCGAAGGGTCGGTCGATCCGGACCCGACGGACGACAACAAGCTGTGGTTCTTCTCGCTGCCACCGGTCCACGCCTGCGCCACACCGGGCTGGCCCAACTGGGAGCAGACCAACGGCACGCCCTTTCTCGTACTGAGCCCTGTGCTCGACGAGGGACATTACATCACCAAGCCCGGCGATCCTGCCAAGGTCCTGTACACCTGCAATTTCCACTACACCAAGGCGAACGGCTACGGCGACCCAAGCGGCCTGCGGCATGTGGACGGCTGGCATTCCGCGCACGGTCCGCAGGGGGCATGGAATCTGGAGAGCATCGACGAAACCATCGTCCCGGAATGGGACATCTATCTGCGGCGGGAGCGGGTCAGCGCAAATCTGGACGAGGATGATTTCTTCCTGCTGCTGCCCGACGATACGCCGGTCCTGGATGCCGATGGGGCCATCCACTTCCTCGCAAAGCGATGGTTGGCCGACAAGAACGCCTGGGGCATCCACGACCACATGGGTTTCTACTTCTGGCTGGACGAGGGAGATCAGGAGGTCTACGTCGTCCTGTCCGCGCATGACGCCGGCGGGATGTACGAGCGCTCCGCTGATTTCATCATGCGATTCGCCAAGACCGTAATCCAGCCGATTCCCGGCGATCTCAACGGCGATGGGATCGTGGACATTCACGATTTCGAGATTCTCATTGAGAATTGGGGCAAGTCCGGCATCTATCATGGCGAAGACGCCGAGCCGCATGACCACGACCACGATCATGATGATTAGGCCTGCAGAGTGAAGGGATGATCATGCGAAGGGAATCATCGCCAGACGGACCGATGTACAAGATGTACAAAGGGATTGGGTGTGTCCGCGGACACCCCGAATCTCCGACGTTTCTATCCGGCCCGAGTCGCGGGTTCACGCTGATTGAGTTGCTGGTGGTCGTCGCGATCATCGCCATGCTCATGGGCATTCTGCTGCCATCGCTGAGCCGGGCCCGTGAGCAGGCTCGCAAGATCGCTTGCCTGAGCAACTTGCGCCAGATGGGCGTCGCGCTACAGGCGTATTTGATCGATTCGGAGTATCGACTGCCTCCGAGTTCGTGCCGGTGCAAGGACCCGAACGACCACTGGCTGCGCGTCCTGAGTCGGTATACCCAGGAACCACTGCTGGTCCGCTGTCCGAGCGACCGGAGCAAGGAGTTCGTCGACTGGACTCGGCCGCTCGGCGAACAGCAGCAAGCCCGGTATTCGAGCGTCGCCGTCAACGCCTTGCTCGACCCTGTTCACTTCCGCTACGGACCAAACAGCAACCGGTACAACAACGTCAACAACATCCGCCGGCCGATGTATACCATATGGATCAGCGAGGCGCCGGAGAGCGACAGCTTCGATTTGGCCGACCATATCCATCCGGATCTGTGGGAAGGATCGATCGAATACGCCCGGCAGTCGGTCGCCTGGGACCGGCACAGAGGCACGTCGAACTACCTCTTCGCCGACGGGCACGCCGAAGGGCTACCGTTCGAGCGGACCTACGCCTGGCCGGGCGACTGCTATTGGTATCCCGAATCGGCCCCGAAATGGCCGGAGAACCCGTGAGTCAGGAGCAATGCCATGAGACTCCTCGTTGTGATGGGCGCCCTGTTGTTCTTCTTGTCGTGCTGCGTGCCGGCCCGGGCGCAGTGCCCCCTCGACCATGTCATCATCGGCTGCAACCGGGACGGCATCGAGGGCACCGAAGACGACTGGAAGCTGTTTGTGGACGGCGCGCAGAAGTATCGCAACAGCAGCGAAGTCGAATACGCCGAGTGGTTCTACCCGCTGCGCAAGAGCATCTTTGCCGACTATGGCTATCGGATCGGTGAACCGGGCTTTGACACCTTCCAGCGAACCAATGCGCATGCCCCACACACCTACGATCCCAATCGCGCGCTGGTCGGCGAGCCTAATCTCGACTATCGCGTGATCGTCGAATGTATCGCCCTCTCAGACGGACTGCGGGCGGTGCACAGGGAGTATCCCCAGTTCACCATCACCGGTGTGGGCGACCGTTTCGACCACAGCTCCATCTTCGCCCTTCGCGGCGACGGTCACGTACACCTGTCGTACCAGGCCGTCGACGGCGAGAGCCTTCACTGGATCACCTATCGGCTTTACGACGAACTGGGGCTATATGAGCCCTCGGAGCCGTTCACCATCGTCTTCAACGTCGAACCTCTCGCCGGCGATCTCGTCGTCGATACCGTCGTCGACCTCGCCGATCTGGCGGCGCTGTCGCGGCATTGGCTGCGAGCGGATGCCACAAGGCCAAACGATTACTGGGAACGCGCCGACACGAATCGCGACGGCGTCGTGGATCTGCTCGATTTCGCCCACATGGCCCGGAACTGGCGAGTCGTCCCAGCCGAGTGACGCACCGGGACCACCGGCAGCATCGGCTGTTCGCCGCATCTCCTGTCTGAATGGCGGAGTTTCTTGTTCCTGCCCAACGTGCCTCAGCAGACCCTACGCAGAGACACTTGCCACCTCAAATGCCGTTCCGCAGCTTCCCAATGTCGTTGCCATCGGGTAGAATCTGAAAAACGTGTACACATGGAACCATCCTCTCCGATAACAGAGGTTACATGAAGACAACGACGAAGATCACAATCGTAGCTGCCCTTCTGGTCCTGGCATCTTTCGGCTGCGAGGGCCCGCCGCCCCCCCGGCCCTCTGTGGTCACCAAAGACCATACCATCAGCGTCGAGGAACTGGCGCGGCAACTGGGCCTGCGGCTCGATGACCGCGACGACACCTTTGTGGTCCTGCGGGACGCTGCCAACACCGTCCTGATCTTCACGCACAGCGACGGGCGGTTCTTCGTCAACGGCAAACCCATCGGCTCGGTGGGGACAGTCCGTCGGGCGTCCGGGACGGTCTACGTCTCCGAATCGCTGGCGGCTCAGATCAAGGCGCACTTGGGCACAGCCGTCGCCCCGGCCCGCCCGCTACCACGCCCGGCACGCGGCGTCGTCGTAATCGATCCCGGCCACGGGGGCCGGGACTCCGGCGCCATCGCAGTCACGGGAATCTACGAGAAGACCGTCAACTACGACGTCGCTCAGAAGGTTGCCGCCATTCTGCGGCGCAGGGGCATCGAAGTCGTGTTGACCAGGCAGGGAGACGTATTCATCGAGTTGGAGGCGCGGGCCGACATCGCCAACCGACGCAACGCCGATCTGTTCGTGAGTCTCCACGCCGACTCGGCCCCCAACCCATCGGCCCAGGGTTTCACCCTGTACGTCGCTGAGGGGGCGTCGCCCGACTCGCAGCGTGCGGCCCGGAACATCGCCCGCGCCATGGCGACGACCGGCCTGGAGAATCGAGGCGTGCGGCCGGCGAGCTACCGCGTCCTTGTGCTGAACCGCAGACCGGCGGTGCTCGTGGAAATGGGATATCTGTCCAACCGTCAGGAGGCCCTACGGCTGCAGAACAATGCCTTCCAGGACCGGCTGGCCGCGGCGATCGCCACGGGGATTCTCGACTACCTGCAATAGCGCCGGCATCACAACCGCAGCCTCCTATCCGTATGCCGGCGTCGTGGGGTGTCGTGCGGCGGCATGGACACGGCTGGTCTCCGGCGGTAGAATCGCCTCCATGAAGCCGTATCCACTGAAATGCAAGCCGATCTTCAAAGAGCGGATCTGGGGCGGCCGGGGCCTTGAGACCGCCTTCGGCAAGGCCCTTCCGCCGGGCAAGAAGATCGGAGAGAGCTGGGAACTGGCCGACCTGCCGCACGACAGGACGACCGTTGCCAACGGACCGTTTCGCAGCCGCGTCCTTGCCGATGTCGTGCGAGAACATCCGGAGGAGATTACAGGCGACAGGGACTTCCCGAAGCTGTTTCCCCTGCTGATCAAGCTGCTCGACGCCCGGGATGTGCTGAGCGTGCAAGTGCATCCCGATCCACAGACGTGCCGGCGGATGGGCCGGGGCAAGCCCAAGACCGAATGCTGGTACATCATCGACGCCGAGCCGGGAGCGGTCATCTACAAGGGTTTCAAGGAGCCGATCACTCGGCAGCGGTTCGCCCGCGCAGTCAAGGACGGCGCCACGGCGGATCTGCTGGCGAAGGTCCCTGTCGAACCGGGCCAGTGCCATTTCCTGCCGGCCGGCACCGTCCACGCCATCGGCGGCGGACTGCTCATCGCCGAGATCCAGACCCCGTCCGACACGACCTATCGTGTCTACGACTGGGGCCGCCTCGACGACGCCGGCAAGCCACGGCAGCTTCACATCGAAGAGGCCCTGGAGAGCATTCACTTCGACGTCACCGCCGACCGGCTTCCCGTCGCCACGATCGGACGCCTCGTGGACTGCGAGCACTTCAAAGTCGACAAGGGCCATCGAATCAGGGGGACCGAACTGCTGCTGGCGCACGGGCAGATGCGAACGATTCTCATCCTGTCAGGCAGTGGAACGATTGAGTCGGCCCAGGCCGATCCGGTGGACTTCGCAGCGGGCGATTGCCTGGTGGTCCCTGCGGCCTACGATGGGGCCGTCACGTTCAGCGCCGACACCGAGTACCTGACAGTCACGCTGTGACGGCTCGTCGGTCAGGACCCGGATTCGATGAGCCAGACTTCGCTGTCGTAGCGCAGCATGATGAGCCTGTCCTGAAAGCCGTCGAAGGCGATGCGAGGTCGCTTGCCCGCAAGCTCCTGGAGAATCCACTTGGGGAAGTCGGCCCCGGCCTCGATGGCCAGCGGCGCGCCCCCACCGAAACGCGGATTGACCTCGATGACCTTGATGGCGTCCTCCTTCGTCACGAACAACTGGACGGTGATGACGCCGGGGCCGGCGCGGAGTTTCCGAACGAGATCGGCCGCTGCCTCCATGATGCGGGGGGCCTTGGCCACCTGGGCCTTGCTGACCTCGCCGCTACGCACCTCGATCCGCCGCCGAGGGACAACGCACCGCACGCGCCTCTCGAAATCGACGTAGACGTCGCAGGTGTATTCGGTCCCCTCAAGCCATTCCTGGCAGATCGCGTTGGGCACTCGCTTGGCGAAGAACAGCAGTTCCTTGCGGTTGCGCACGAGGACCTGTCCCTTGGCGGCGCTACCGTCGGCGGGCTTGAGCAGGCAAGGCCAGGTGAGCTGTTTCTTTCGGTCAGCCGCCAGAGCGCTGCGCACCGTCAGGGTGCGCGGGCCGTCGAAGCCATGTTGTCTCAGGAAGCGGCTGGTCTGCCTCTTGTCCCGGCAGATGTCGATGACGTCGCGATCGCTGACCAACACCCGACAACCGAGTCTCTCGAATCGGGATCGTTGCCGCGCAAGCACCCGCAGATCGAGGTCGGTCGTCGGAACCACCAATCGGACGCGACGGTCCTCGACGATCGACAGAAGCCGGGCGACATACCGGGGATGGGTGGTCGGCTCGACCACAAAGGCTTCGTCGCAACGATGCAGCGCCGGGGCCAGGGCCGTGACATCGGTCCCGCAAAAGCGAACGCCGAGCCGTAGACGCCGGGCGGCCTCGCGAAAGGCCTCCAGCAGCGACACACGGCGGCCGATACAAGTGAACAGCACCGCTCCATCCGAACATTTCTGGATCTTTGACATCAGCCGGCCCAATCTGCGATTGTCTTTGACAGCTCCACCGAACCTCTATAGACTCGGCATGTTATGAGAATCGACCAGATTCGGATGCTGGTTGAGACGCTATATACCCGTCGAATCGCCGCGGACCCGCATAGCCTGGAAGGCGGCGGACGGTTTCGGATAGGTTCGGGAGAGCAAACGTGCTCAAGATGAATGAGAACCCGCCCGTGCTCTGGCCCCCGGTCGAGTCCATTCGGACCCTCGAGGGACTGTGGTGGGTGGTACACACCAAGAGTCGCAACGAGAAGGTCCTGGCTCACGATCTGATGGCCAAGAACATCAGCTATTTCCTGCCCATGACATTAAAGGTCAGCCGGCGCAGCCACCGCACGTTCAAATCGCTGCTGCCGCTGTTCACGGGCTATGTGTTCTTCTGCGGCAATGAAAACGACCGGATCGAGCTGCTCAAGACCAACCGCGTGGTCCATCTGCTCGAGGTTCCCGACCAGGATGGCCTTCTGAACGAGTTGGGCAGGATCGAACGGGCGATCAGCGCCGGGGCGCCTCTGGTCCCCCACAAGTACATCGAGAAGGGCCAATGGTGTCGCGTCATCGCCGGTCCGCTTCTCGGTCTTGAAGGGATCGTCGTGCAGAGCCGAGGCGACACCCGGCTGGTGCTGCAAATCGACATGCTGGGCCAGGCCGCAAGCGTCGAGATCGACATCGACATGATCGAGCCGGTGGAGGAGCGCCGGTCGCGGCCGCCCGCCTGAAATGTTTACAGCAATCGCAGAGATTCCGGACGGCAGCCGGAGCAAGGTCCGGAAATCGGTCCAAGTGATGACGTGCACGTCACAGGAGCGTCTGGTTCGTTGAGAACCTTTGTCAGGTGAGGGCTATGATCATCCGCACGCAGGCCTATCCGAGAGCGGGTCTGATCGGGAATCCTTCAGACGGCTATTTCGGCAAGACCATCTCGTTCGTGTTCGGCAATTTCCGGGCCGAGGTGGTTCTGTATGAGACGCCGGAACTGGAGATTCTGCCGAGCCAGAAGGACCATTCGTGCTTCAACAACATCGCCGACATCGTGCGCGACGTGCGTCTGCACGGCTACTACGGGGGCATCCGCCTGCTCAAGGCCACCATCAAGACGTTCTACGACTACTGCCAGGACAACCAGATCGTGCTCCACGAGAAGAACTTCACGATCCGCTACTGCTCGAATATCCCGCACGGGGTCGGCCTGGCCGGCTCCAGCGCGATCATCACCGCCTGCCTCCGCGCCCTGATGGCCTTCTACGGCGTCAGCATCCCGAAATACGTCCAGGCCAACCTCGTGCTGGCGGCCGAGAGGAACGAGCTGCACATCCCGGCCGGCCTCCAGGACCGCGTGATCCAGGTCTACGAGGGCCTCGTGTATATGGACTTCGCCGAGGAGATCATGACGCGACAGGGGTACGGCAACTATACCCCGCTCGACCGGGCCCTGCTGCCCAAGCTCTACATTGCCTATCGCGACGACCTCAGCGAGCCAACGGAGAAGTTCCACAACAACATCCGCCTTCGATTCGAACAGGGCGAGCGCAAGGTCGTCAACGCCATGCGATTCTGGGCTCGCCTGACGGACCAGGTCCACCGCCGTCTTCTCGATGGCCAGGGTGACGAGATCGGCGAGTTGCTCAACGCCAACTTCGACCGCCGACGGCAGATCTACAAGATCAGCGACGACAACCTGCGGATGGTGGAAGAGGCCCGCGCCACCGGCGCCAGCGCCAAGTTCACCGGCTCCGGCGGCGCGATCGTGGGCACGTACAAGGACGAGAGAGTGTTCGCCGAGCTGCGCAAGAGGCTGGGAAAGCTCAACATAAAAGTCATCAAGCCAAAGATCCCCGACCCGGAGGCAAGGACACGGACATGATACGAAAGGCCGTAATCCCGGCGGCAGGTTTCGGCACGCGGTTTCTGCCGGCCACCAAATCGCAGCCCAAGGAGATGCTGCCGATTGTCGATACACCTGTGATCCAGTACGTGGTCGAGGAGGCCGTCGCGGCGGGAATCTCCGACTTGCTGATGATTATCGGCAAGGGCAAACGCTCGATCGAAGAGCACTTCGATCGCAGTTTCCAGCTCGAATCGCAGCTTCAGGCCAAGGGCAAGACGGATGAACTCGACGCGATGCGGCGAATCTCCGAACTGGCGGAAATTCACTTCGTCTGGCAGAAGGAGATGCGGGGGCTCGGCGATGCCGTTTACTGTGCGCGACACCACGTCCACGATGAGCCGTTCGTGGTCCTGCTGGGCGATACGTTGATCGACGCATCCAAGCCGGCGGCACGGCAGCTTGTCGAATTGCACGAGGAATTGCAGGCGCCGGTCATTCTGGTCGAACAGGTCGAATCGAGGAAGGTCCACCTGTACGGCATCATCGACGGCGACGAGGTCCGCCCCGGGGTCTATCGAATTCGTGACATCGTCGAAAAGCCTCAGCCGGCCCAGGCCCCGTCGAATCTGGCCATCGCCGGCCGCTACGTGCTGACCGCCGATATCTTCGACCACATCGGGACGACCGGACCCGACCCCGGCGGGGAAATCCAACTGACCGACGCACTGCGGGCCCTCGTCCGGGAGCGTCCCATGTACGGGCTCAGGCTCGACGGCCGCCGGTGCGACATCGGCAACAAGGACGGCTTCATTCGCACGAACATCGAATTTGCGTTGAAGCGAGAAGACATGGCCGAGGACATGGTCCAGTACATCCGGCAGTTGGCGCAGACGCTCTGAGATCGCCGGAGAAACGGTCACACACAGGGACAACTCGCAGAGGGGAAACAAATCGCATGAAAGCAGTCATTACCGGCGCGGCGGGGTTCATCGGATCGCACCTGACCGAGCGGTTGCTCGAAATGGGCCATACGGTTGTCGGCATCGACAGCTTCGATACGTTCTACAACCCGCAGATCAAACGGCGCAACATCGCCGTCGCCCTTCGCAATCCAAGCTTTCATCTTGTCGAGGCGGACATCCGCGACCAGGCGGCGATGGAACGGGCCATCGGCAACGATATCGACGTGATCGTCCACCTGGCGGCGCGGGCGGGCGTGCGCCCGTCGATCGAACAGCCCGTCCTCTACAGCGATGTCAACATCAACGGAACGGTGGTTCTGCTGGAGATCGCGCGCACCCGCCGGATCGAGAAGTTCGTCTTCGCGTCGAGTTCGAGCGTCTACGGCAACAACAAGAAGGTCCCCTTCTCCGAGAGCGACAACGTCGATTTCCCGATCTCACCCTATGCCGCGACGAAGAAGGCGGGCGAGCTGATCTGCCACACATACCACCATCTCTACGATATCGGCATGACCTGTCTGCGGTTCTTCACCGTCTATGGACCAAGGCAGCGTCCCGATCTGGCCATCCACAAATTCGCCCGGCTGATCCAGGCCGGCGAGCCGATCCCCGTCTTTGGCGACGGCACGATGCGACGCGATTTCACCTACATCGACGACATCATCAACGGCGTCGTCGCCGCCATTGACAGGTGCACCGGCTACAACATCTACAACCTCGGCGAGTCGCGTCCGATCTGCGTCAGCGATCTGATCGCCGAGATCGAAAAAGCGTTGGGCAAGAAGGCGATCAGGAACCACCTGCCCACTCAGCCAGGCGACGTTGACCAGACCTATGCCGACGTGGCCAAGGCCCAGCGAGAACTGGGCTACGACCCCGCCACCCACATCGCCACCGGGCTGACCCATTTCGTCGCCTGGCTGCGAGACAACGACGCACACCGCTGAGAGCAGACAGTAGCTTCGCAAGGACAGGGTGGAACACTCCCTCGGCCTACGTATCGCCCGCAGCTTCGGCGCTCTGCCACGAGAGTCTCTCATGGACCGGGCAACGACGCGACGGCGTCACTGGTCTTGCCGATGCCCGTCGC
The DNA here is from genome assembly GCA_964610435.1 of uncultured Pirellulales bacterium. GTDB lineage: Bacteria > Planctomycetota > Phycisphaerae > Sedimentisphaerales > Anaerobacaceae > Anaerobaca. Next base: position 62,220 of record CAZSXM010000023.1, read on the forward strand.
GAACGAAGCAGTCCCCACATCAACAGTTGAACGATCCGACCGATAGGACACAGGCAGCGACACCAGAGACGCGGGTAGAACACCGACACCAACAGGCACGTCCCCGCCAGGAACAGCACCCAGCCGGAGGCGGCCCGCGCCGAAAACACCGCAAACGGCTCGACCGTTGCCAGATCGAGACCGACGCCGGCCAGCAAGGCGATGGCAATCGAGACGAGCAAGCCGCTACGAACGATGCGCAGGAGACGCGCGATCTTTGCGGGCAGCGCACGCCTCGGTCCGTCTGTCAGGCCGACCAGTTCCTGCGCGGCCCCGAACGGGCACAACCAGGAGCAATAGAGGTTCGTCTTCCATAGCAACGGAGCCAGCAGCGCGATCCCCAGAAGACAGAGCAAAGGCAACTGGGTCCGGACGTCCACGCCCCCGGCCAACAGCCCATGCACCTGTGAGAGCGAGAGCATGGTCCCGCTCAGAATGCCCAGGACCACCACGTCGGCGATCAGGACGACCCGGCGATAGCCGCCCAACAGCGATGGGCGCAAGCACGCCACAACAGCCGTCAGCAGGACGGCGTGCGTGGCCAACGTCACAGGACAGCGCAGGGACGAGCGCTGCGGCGACCGCATATCAGCCGGAAGCTCGCAATCGTAGGCAACGGCGAGGCTGTGACGCAACGTCTTGGCGATCGCCTGGCTGCTCAGTGTCGCACCGCTGACGGCCGCCACCTGCTGCTCGACGGCCTCGACAGCCGTCAGGCCGCGCCATCGATCCAGAAAGCCGCGCCTGTCCAGATAGGCCAGATAGCTCCTCGTCTCACGGTTCTCGCCCAGCCGAACGGCGACAATCCCGTCCTCCATATCGAGGGCAATCCGCACGGGAATCTGACCCGCATAACCGATGTACGAAGGGCCCAGGCCGGACGAGTCGACAATCCTCCCGAGCGCCCGCGCATGACTGTCGCGCACGACGAAGCCCTTGGCGAGAGAATCGTAAGTCACCGTCGCGGCCTCGGGAAACAGCTCCCTGGCCTGCGCGATCGTCGGCGTATGATCAGCCCGCCGGCCGTTGCCCCTGTCGCCACGTGCAAACACCGCCAGTGCTGTGAGACACAGCAGTGTGACGGCAAGCCATCGCGGCGGCGACAACACCGCCCCGTTCAGAATCGCTTTCGTTCTTGAGAGCATCTCAACGATGCGCCTCGGTCCCATGACCATGCCCATCGCACGCGCCGCCACTGCAACCGCCGTGCGCCTCATCCCGATCGCAGCCTCCTCCGTCGCAACCGACGTGCCCCTCGTGCTCGCCACACGCGCCGCCTTCGCAGCCGGCATGGGACGTCTCATGGGCGCAACCGCCGCCTCCGCAGCCGCTGTGCGACCCGGCCCGGCCCGCGCCGGCATGGACACGCGTTGCGGCCCTGGCTGTGCCGCTGTGCTTGTGTGTCTCATGCCACCGCATGAGAGCGGCGAACGGCTCCACGTCTCCGACCGAGCCGGCAGCGAGAACAACGGCAACGACCAGGGCCATGCCGACCTCTCGCGATGGCCTTGCGCCTCCGGTCTTCAAGAAGCCCAGCAGGAACTGCCGGTGAAGGATCACGTAGAGCAAGCCCAACAGAATCGCCAGAAATCCAAACCAGGTGCTCAAGGCCTCCCAGGAGTCCTTCGAGAGCCCCAGGAACGTCCAGCCGGTCAGACGTGCCATGCTGCAGTTGGGGGCGATCAAATGGGCAACACTCGCAGCGCTCAGAACAGCGAGCGAGCAGGTCGCTAATGCCGCGGCGAGGGCGTTCGGGGAAAACGGTTTCTTCTCGGTGCTCATGTTAGAACCTTTCGTTTTTTGAATGCAAGTGTCAGCCAAATCTACGAAGCCAGTATTATGGGATCGTGATCCCACCGGTGACTTCGAACGTACGATGCCATTTCAACTGCCACAGATCGCTGAGCGGCACGGCGTGCACGTGGCCGTCCACGAACGCCATGTTGATCGCCCGGCCGTGCCGATCGAGACAGAAACGCAGCATGCCGGCGTTGTAGCTCGGATGCGGCGTCGTAAGATGCTCGCGGGCGAACGGCGGCGTGTCGTCGGCCTGCGGCCACGCCTCGACCCAGATGCCGTCTCCAAGAAACGGGGTGTTGGCCGGCGTCTTCACGTCGTGCCAGGACCTGTACCACAATGTGGGGTCGCCGGCGTGCAGCGGAAGCGAACCTTGAACGCCCCCGAGAATGCGCCGCGCCGCGGCGTTGTAGAGGTAGCCGTTGAACGTATAGCTACCAAACTCCTGGCAACCGGCCAGCTTGCATTTCCCCGCCGGGCAATTGAGGGCCTTGGCCGCCCAGACCCACGGCTGGCGCGCTGTCCCGAGAACGTCGTTGGTGGTCGCTGCATCCGTTCGCCGTTCAGCTACGGGACACAGCGAGATGCGGTCGATCTGCCCGACGTAAGGGTCCAGCACGCAGTAGAACGTTCCGGCGTTGTGGTTGAGTCCGCACCCGAACGTGCGGCCATGATGATCGTTGGTATAGAGTTCCATTGCCTGGTGCAACGACCGCAGCCGGGACCGGCACAGGACCGATTTGGCCTGCGCCCGAGCCCGGCCCAACGATGGCAGGAGGATTCCCATCAGCAGCGCGATGATAGCCACTACAACGAGAACCTCGACCACTGTGAATGCCTTGCATGTCCGTTTCATTCATCCATTCCCTTCTGTGGGCCTGCGGCGGTGGGGACCGGACCCGGCCTGCGCGCGACCAAGTCCGGCCTCCGTCCGCATGCAGAAGCGATTCCATCAGTTGCTCTGAAGCCAGTTCTCCAACATCAACAAAAGATCCTGCACATCGACCACGCAGTCACCGTTCAGGTCGCCGGGGATCGGAGCGCTGCAATAGGGAACCCAGGTCTCAAAGCCCCATTCGGGCCCCTTCACACGGCTCCCATTTCTCCACATATCCACGCGCCAGCGGTATTGCCCGTCGTAGTCGAGCACGATCGGATCGGCCAATTCGGGCAGGACCACATATGTCTCGGAGACTCCCACGGCAATCTGCGTCCAATCAGCGGCCCCCGCCTCCTGGAAGAACACGTCATAGGTCGCGCCGGTCGGGCCGTCCCACACGAGCACGATCTCCAGGTCCACGTGCTTGTTGCGATCCGGCGGAGACGGGTTCGTCGGGATTTCCGGAACGAAGCCGTATTTGGCCGCCAGATAGGAATCGACCGCTGCCTTCTCCTCAGGACGGAGCGTGCGGTTGTACACCAGCACCTCAGCGATCTGGCCGTTGAGGTAATTGCCCTTGCCCGGCTGAGCGAACCCGCTGCCCAACAGGGTGAACTGGTGCGACGTGGGGTTGCCATCCGAGCCGGCGCCGACCGTCCCGGCCACAAGGCTGTTGACGTATTGCCAGAGGTGGTTTCCGTCCCAAACCCCGCTGACGATCGCCAGCTCGGAGGGCGTGCCGTTGCTTACGACGGAGTTGTGGCCAGGAGACTTGGCCCAGGTGATCCAGGTGCTGTCTTCCCAGGCGGTGCCCCACAACCGACTCATCCAGCCCGAGCAAGAGCCGCCTTCATAGCCGCTGCTGATCATCGCCATGGTGTCGGTCGGGTGCAGAGGGACACCCACGACGTACCAGGTGAAGGTGTTCCCGTCAAAATCCTCAGGGTTGGCGCCGATAACCAAGTGGTCGTCCACTCCATCGAAGTCCACAACCACATGCGTGGTCGATTCGCTTTGCACCTGCCACGGTCGAGACTCCTGGTCGTACATCATCGCATCATTGTTGCGCCCGGACAGATCGCGCCAGTTCTCGATGTATTGTCCGTTGGTGAGCATCGTCTGCGGCGTCAGCGCAACGATCAGGCCGTCCACTGGAAGGTCTTCAACCGTGAACTGCCAGAGGTCGCCGCGCACCACGGATTCCGCACCGCTGACGGCAACCACCTCATCGACGCGCCAGTAATAGGTCTGGCCGGCTTGCAGAGGCTCAATGGGCATGAAGGCCGCCACGTCCACAACGTCCTGAAGGTCGCCGTCGCTCAGGCTCGCCTCGGTGCCGAGATAGACGCGATGCGACAGGGCCGTCGCTCCGGGAACCCACCGCAGGTTCGAAGAGGGCAATCCGGCGCCCTCGTGGGCCGGCAAGGGACAGCTCGCCTTGGGCGGGGCCGTATCGAACGACCAGACGGAGCCCGTGAGGGTCTGCCCGTGAATCACCGTGTCCACACGCCAATAGTAGGTGGCCGACGCCTCCAGCGCTGCCGTCAGGGGCCAGACGCATTCGCCCAGTCCTTCTGCGGGACCGATCGAGTCCAGCGAAGCAGCGTCGCGGCCCAGGAAGAGGCGATACCGCGCCTGCACGGATTCGGCGCCTTGCGGCCCGGTCCAGCTCAACTGCCCCGATAAGGCCCCCTGGTTGATGCTCCCCGACAACGGCATGGGGGCATGCGCCTGTCCGGGGACCGTGGTGAACGACCACAGCGAGCCGTCGGTCACGGTCCCGTTCGCCTGAATGGTGTCGACGCGCCAGAAGTAGGTGACATTCGGGTCCAGTGCCCCAAAGGGCAGTGCCGTCTCCGCCAGATCCAGCGCAGATTCGGCCGTCCGCACCGGTGCCACTCCCGCAAGGTCCGCCGTCGTCCCGAACCACACGTCATATACGACGTCGTCGTGACTGGTCCACGCCACCGACGCCGTATCGAGCGATACACCCGTGGCTTCGGGAGCGGGAGCCGGCGCAAAGGCCTGGAAGTCCTCTCGCTGACTGAAATGGATATTGGCAATCCCGACATTCTCCCCCAACGGATTCGGCCAGATCCGTATCCCAAGGTGACGACCGCTAATGACGCCAAAGCCATAGGTCCCGGACTCGCCCTGGGCGTCGCTGGTATCGAAATGGGTGCGTCGGGGGCCGTCGATCATCGCCTTGCCGAAGATGTAGGGCGACAGCCTCTTGACCAACTGACCATCGATGAGAAGATCGACCGTGACCTGCGCCCCCTCGTCGGCCCGTGTCGCCATGTCGAAGCCGTGCAAGTCGATCAGGTGGTTGTGGTCGGTCCTGAACTCGATCATGTACCAGTTGTACGTCGAACACAGCACCGAGGGCAGGTCGCCATAGCCGTCGTTGCGCACCTTGACGAAGATGTTCGCGTAGTCATTCTGAACCAGGACATTGGGGGTCGGCCCGCCCGCCGCGCCGTAGTATCCGGCGTCGATCTCGGCCTGGGTGATGTTGTTCCCGTAGGTGGAGCTGACCGACGCTCCGGACGTCCCGGCCGGGAAGTCGGGATTATCGTCGTCCTGGGAATACCCCATGGGATAGGTCAGCACGGCGGCCTGGCCGATCGTGGCCAGAACCAGCAGCAGGATCGCCGCCGCTTGCAACATCTTGAGGACACGCAATGGATTCATAACACACTCCTACATCTGTAGATATGCTGTCTCTTGTTGTGATTCAGGGACGTTCCGGTAGAAGGTCTTGCGGCATCGGACCGACGTCCGGACGAAGGACGGTGGGGACCCAGTTGGACAGGCCCCAATGCGCCAAGAGAATCTCCAGATCGGCCCAGTCCACCACACCGTCATAGTTCAGGTCGCCGATCAGCAGTCGCTTGTCGTCGAGCGTCACGTTGTCGAGATAGATCATCTTTCCAGTGTTCTGGACGGTGGCAGAGAACCGCACCCGCAGCGGATAGCCGACCATCGCCTCGTCGTCGATGTTGATGGACATGCTGTACCGCGTGAAGCTGTTGCCACCGAAGATCTCGAACTCCCTCTCGCAATCCGCCTGCTTGCCGGCGTAGTTGAGGACTCCTTCGGCGTTGCGATAGACCAGTTGGACCAGAAGAGTCGCCGGTCCCGACTGCGGGTCCTTGACCGCGTCAAACGCCACCGTCAGGCGATGGCCGAGCTGCAATTGCGACGCCTCGATATCCAGATAGATCAACTGTCCATCCGCCAGAAATCCCACGCGATGGTCGCTGTCGGCCGGCCATGTCGTAGACCCGAAACCGTCAGCCACTCCCATGTTGACCCAGCCGGCGGGTTTGCCCGCGTTGGTCAGTGTCTCGAAGTCCCCGTTGAAGACCGGCACATCGGCCGCCCAGACAGAGGCAACGGTCAACAGGACCGCCGCCAGGACACTGATGGAGTGCTTCGTTGTGATCATCATCATCTCCTTACATCTTTCTGTTCTGGAAACATGTCTGTGAAGAACACGAATGCCACGTGTCGTCTTCGGGCCACCTCGCCCGATCGGCGCCGTCGCCCTGGCGGACCGGCACTGCCCAGGTCGCGACGCAAACCAATTCTCATCACCGGAGACTCGTCTCCAGGACCAGCGTCGGCAGAAGGATCGCCATAAGAGCCCCGATCACCCCGATCACGATGAGCCGTCCCTCGAGCGTGAACCCACTGGTTCTTTCATATCTTGCACGCACGGGTTCACATCCTCGGCCGTGGCGCCGGCGATGCTCGCCACTGTCACAATGTCGTCACCAAATGCGGTTCTGATCTGCGTGGCCGCATCCTTGGTGTTTCCCGTCGTACTGCCGCAAAAGAGCCCGATCCTTGTCATGTTCGCTCCTTTCATCTTCCTTCACGGTCGCGAGGGACGCCGCTGCATCTCTCCGCGAGCGGTGTCTACGATCCACTGCGTCACCATCCCGCCGGGCAATGCCCCCTGCTCGGACAACTGAGAGTTCAGCCCTTCCAACGGGTTCTCATCGCCGACTGAGTCGCGAATCTTCGGCCCCGGTTCCATGACCTTCTGGTTCCACGGCTGCCAGGGCGATCCGTGCGCGATGATCAGCAGTCCGGGCCCTCCAGCCTTCGGGCGGGCGGTTTGGCCCCATGCAGCGGCGCACAGCAGGAGCAACCAGATCATGGTCCTGACAATGGAGAATGGGACGATCTGTGTCGCGTTCTGATGCGACTCGGCCTTGCGGCACTGGCATTCTTCGCACACCCCCGAGCAGTTGCACGGTGTCAGAGGCATTGACTCCTGAGAGCTTTCCTCGTTCATACGTTCTTCCCTTCTGACAATTTCTATCTGAGTCTCTATTCCCGCGATGTTGTTCTGCCCCCAATCGGGGAAAGAACAAGGGAGCAGGCAAGACCTCCGTGGGCGAAGGTCTCATCTGCTCCCTGGCTGGCGTGCGGCTGGCTCGGTCGCGATCGTGACGAGTTGTGTTGTTGTCCTATTTGTTCAGTATCAGTTTCCCATGCCTGGTCTTTCTTAATCGATACATCTGGTCCCCGTGTCGAATCAGCACCTCGTCCCGTTCGCCGAGGATCGCCTGCGAATCGATGCATCTGTCCCGCCGGCCATCATCGCCGGCATCCTTGAGACCGGCTCCCTCCGTTGTCGTGTCAAAGTCAGATCGTTCCATGTTGTCCCCGTCGCCTGCTGCCCCAGAGTTAGGCATTCCTAACTATGAGGTCAAAAAAAAGACTCACCTTCCCACCACCGAAATCGCCGCCGCCTCCATTCTGCGCAGGGCCAGTTGGTAGCCGCGGATCCTGACGCGAATCGGGTCTCCCGTCGGCCCAACCCCTTCGACCTCGACCAGGGCCCCTCGGCCGAGACCCATATCGACCAGCCGCCTGGCCAGCGCCCCTCCGGAGCGTACCGCAACGATCACCGCCCTCTGGCCGGATCGCAGGTCCGCCACCGTAACCGGCCCACTCCGCACCGAGGCCGGCATCTCAGCACTGCGACACCGCTCCGCGAGGAGCTGCGAAACCCCGCTCTCCATATCCGGATGGGCCTTGACGAACTCCATCAACATCGCCAGCCGCTGGGCGATATCGTCGCCAAGGCAATGCTCCATCCGGCAGGCCTCTTTCTCGGCGATCGCTTCATCGAGCCCAAGCACCGTGACGAAGAACTCGCGGACAATGAAGTGCCGCTGAGCGACTCGCGCCGCTTCGTCGAAACCTTCAGCCGTCAGGGTGATCGCCTCATACGGCTGATAGTGAACGAACCTCTTCTCCGCCAGCGTCTGCAGAGCGCCCGTGACCGAGGAGGCCTTGACTCCCAGTTGCCTGGCGATGTCCTTGGCCCGGGCCACCCCCTTGGCGGCCACCGTCCAGAAGATCGCCTGCAAGTAGTCTTCCAGGCTCGCACTCAGTGATTGTGTGGATTCGAGAACCATAGATAGGCCTAATATTATTAGGCATGCCTAACTTCGTCAACAAAAATCTGAACAATACACTCACTTTTTTTCGCGCCTCTACAGCCAGATCCGCCCCACCTGATAGACCACCAGGGTCACGCTATAGGCCAGGCCGGTCAGGCCGAAGAACTGAAACAGCGCCCATCGCCAGGACTGCGTTTCCTGTCGGGCCATAGCTACAGTGGCCACGCACGGCGCGCTAATCAGACAAAACAGCATCACGCAGAAGCCCACCAGGGGCGTGTAATTGGTCCGAAGCTGCTCGCGCAGGCTCGGGGAATCCTCGTCCGGACTCTCGACGGCATAGATGATGCCCAACTGCGAGACAAACAACTCCTTGGCCGCCACCGAGCCGATCAGGGCCGTGCCGATCTTCCAGTCGAAGCCAAGCGGTTGCAGGACCGGTTCCACGGCGGAACCCACTCGACCGACCGTCGAATAGCGAAGGCCTTGCTGGCGCGCCTCCTGGGCGTCCAGACCACTGAGCCGGTCGGCCGGCAGTCGCGGAAAGTTCATCGCGAACCACAGCACGATCGACAGCGCGAGAATGATCGTGCCGGCCTTGCGGATGTAGAGCCACGCCCGCTGCCAGGTGTGGACCAGCACGCCCTTGCTGGTGGGCATCCGATACGGCGGAAGCTCCATCACAAACGGCGTCGTCTCGCCCCGGAAGACGGTCAGACGAAGCACCTTGGCCGCCACGATCCCCAACACGATGCCGATCAGATAGATCAGCCAGAGCATCGGCCCCTGCCATTGCTGCGCGAAGAAAGCGGGAATGAACAGCGCATAAATCGTCAGCCGGGCGCCGCAGCTCATCAAGGGGATCACCATGATCGTCGTCAGTCGATTGCGGCGGTTTTCGAGGATGCGCGTCGCCATGATCGCCGGCACCGAGCAGCCAAACCCGATCAACATGGGAATGAAACTCTTGCCGTGCAGGCCGATCTTGTGCATGATCCGGTCCATCACGAACGCCGCGCGGGCCATGTAGCCCGAGTCCTCCAGCAAGGCGATGGCCATGAACAGCAGCAGGATGTTCGGCAGAAACACCAGTACGCCGCCGACCCCACCGATGACACCATCGACCAGCAAAGATTGCAGCCATCCGGCGCGACCCTCCGGCCAGTGACGCGTGATTCCATCGGCCAGCGCGCCGAAAAAGGTCTCCAGCCATTCCATTGGATAGCTGCCGACCTTGAACGTCAGGAAGAAGACCACATACATCAGCATCAGGAAGATCGGCAGACCCAGGATCCGGTTGGTCACCACCGCATCGATCGTATCGCTGACATCATGTCGCCGTTCGACGGAACTCTGGATTGTCTCCTGACAGGCGCCGGAGATGAATCCATACCGGCGGTCGGCCATGACAATCTCCGGCTCATCGCCCAGAATGTCCCGCAGATGCGCCACGCTTTGACCGACGGCCTCCTGGACCTCCGGGTCCCGGATCTTCGACGTGACATCCTCGTCCTGTTCGAGCAGCTTGATCGCCAGCCATCGCCGGCCGTACCTGGCGACCACCCCGCCGTCGGCCTGGCCGAGCGTCTGTTCGATCCGAAGCAACTCGTCCTCGATCTCGCCGCCATAGGTGACGCGATGGGTTCGCTCTTTGCGCTCGGCGCCGGCCGTCTCGACGATGGCATCGAGCAGCTCGGTTCGCCCCTGGCCCTTGTTGCCGACCGTCGGGACGATGGGCATCTGTAAGAGCTGCGACAACTGGGTCAGATCGAACTCCAGGCCGCGTCGCTTGGCCAGGTCGCTCATATTGAAGGCCAGCACCATGGGTGCGTCCATCTCCATGATCTGCGTGGCCAGGTACAGATTCCGCTCCAGGTTGGAGGCGTCGACGACGTCCACCACGACGTCGGGCCTGTCTTCCTGGATGTAGCTGCGGGCGATCAGCTCCTCGGTCGAATACGCAGTCAGGCTGTACGTGCCGGGCAGATCGACGAACGTGATCCGCCAGCCGCGATGGGTGCACTGCCCCTCCTTCTTCTCGACGGTCACGCCGGGATAGTTGCCCACGTGCTGGCGAGCCCCGGTGAGCATGTTGAACACGCTGGTCTTGCCGCTGTTCGGATTGCCCGCCAGCGCCACTGTGATTGACTTCATAGACATCGCCCATTCATCGAAACCAGGCCTGAAGAAGTTAGGCCCACCGAACTATCCGGATAAAAAAAAGTGAACGCCCCGCCGGTTCTATCTGACCAGGATCTTCTGCGCGACCCCCCTGCCGAGCACGACCTTGGCGTCCTTGACGATCAGGACGAAAGGGCCGGGGTGGCCATTGCTGACGACCTTCAACTCGGCGCTGGCCACCAGCCCCATGGAGGCCAGACGGCTGTTGAGCCCGCGTCCGGCGTCGATCCGAACGACTCGGACGCTCTGGCCGGCCCTGGCGGTCGACAACGGTTGCGGCGGCTTTCCCTGCACTTTGACGGCCTCACTCATGGTTCTGCCCTGCGGGCCTCTCTGCCCGATCTGCTCTTATGAAACTGGCGAAACTCCTCGGCCACGTCGCGGCCGTGCCTGTGGCTCTCCGTGACGTACTTGATGAAACTCAGCAGTCGGCTGATGATCTCCGGGCCCAGGGCATGTTCGGCCTTGCAGGCCGCCTGCTGGGCGACCTCGGCGTCCACTCCGAGCACGTTGACGAAGAACGACTTGAGGATGTTGTGCTTTCGCACCACCTCGGCCGCCAGCGCCTGGCCCGATTCGGTCAGCGTGATGCAGCCGTAAGGACGATAGTTCGCCAAGCCCTTCTCCCGAAGGGCCTGCAGCGCCCCAGTCACCGAAGACCGGGCGACGCTGAGCGCCTCGGCGATGTCCTTGCTGCGCGCCCCTGCCGACTCGTCGGCCAGATTGAAAATGGCCTCCAGGTAGTCTTCCAGCGACGCACTGAGTTCTTGCACAGGTTCGGCCTTCACCGTTTCACCATCGTACAGTTGTCGAGGGCTTCAGTATAGTTAGGTCCCCCTAACTCCGTCAAGCGTCTCTTCGAGATTTCTCGCGATTTTGTCGCCCCTTCGACGACGGAACGTGAGCGGCCCTGCCAATACCTCGAAACGAACCGCCGTCAGGCGGAGCCCCCTGAGAAAGGCGAAGGTCCGGCAACCGCTTCGAGGTCGCCTTCCCTGCAGGATGTCCGGACTCGGCCGGAGGCGTTGGCAGCACAGCATGTCCGATTCTCCCGGGGTTTGGCAAAACAGCAGGCGGGGTGGCGGTGAAATGCTTGCATTTCTCGCATGTTCGTCGAAAATGGCCCTGTCTGCGATGCAACACAGTGGGGAGTTGGCATGACGGATGTGACGCGCATCTTGAACGCCATTGAACGGGGG